>NZ_CAIWTY010000026.1 GCF_903915725.1 uncultured Rhodopila sp. | reverse complement strand
TGCTTCCCCCCGTCATGCCGACGCAGGTCGGCATCCACGCCGTTGCCTAAACCCGCACCGCAAGGCGTGGATGGTGCGCCTCCGCGCACCATGACGGGGGACAAACGCAGCTGCTGCGGACTATTTTAACGCCTATGGGGCTGGGGCGGCCGTCCCGGTCGTCCCCCGGGCGGCCTCAGCCTTTACTACGCAGAACACCAGTGATATCAACGCTGCGTAACGCATCGAGTTCGTCGGCGGTAGGCGGCGGGACGATCCGGGCATCGCTGGAAACCCGCAGTTCCCAGCCGGTATTCGCCTTGATTTCCTCGACGCTGGAAAAGCCGTACCAGGCGGTCAGGCAGAATTCCCGGGTCTCCGGATCGGGCCGCAGGACGCCCAGGCTGGTGATGATCGCGGATGGCCCGCCGCCCGGGAAGCCATAGCGCGACCGTCCGGCCGGGCCGTCGATGAACCCCGGCGAACTGATATAGCTGACGCGCTCGGAGAAGCGTTTGCGCTCATGGCCGACCATGATCACGGTGCGCTTGGCGCCGCAGGCGATGTCGTTGGCGCCCCCTGCTCCGCTCAGCCTGATCTTTGGCGCGCGATAGTGTTCGCCGATGTCGCCGTCCCAGATGCCGGTGGTGTTGACGTTGCCGAACCGGTCCACCTCCGCCGCCCCGATGATCCCGACATCGCAGCGGCCGGAAGCGACCATGCAGCCCAGCGCATCGATGGCGTTGGTGAAGCTGGTGGCATTGCTGGAGATGCGATTGCATTCGATCCCCCAGGGCAGGCCGCCGACGGGCGTGGCGCCGTAGACGCCGCCCTCGGTGATGGCGCGCAGATTGGGGGCGTGGTGGGCCTGGGCGAAGAAGCCGGCCAGCATCGACAGGCCGACACCCAGGATCGCCAGTTCGCCGTCGTGGATTTCACGTCCGGTGGCGATCGCCATCATCTCCTGCCGGGAATACTGCGGCGCGCTCATGCCGCCAGGTCCTGCGGGGGCAGAATCCACTGCCGGTAGGGATCGAGCAGGAAGCTGGTGGTGCTGCGGCTCAGGCGCTCGCGCCGCTCGGAGCCGATCAAGTCGAGGTAGGACGCGCTGTCCTGGTAGCTTTCGACGTAGTCGCGGATATAGGCGGCGGTCCCTTCTTCCGTGGCCAGTGCCTTGTTCATCGCCACCATATGCTCTTCGTCGGCATCGTACATGCCGGGCGAGGCCTGCGGCCACGCGGCGAACGGCCAATGCACGACGGCTTCGACGACGATATCCGGGATGCGCACCAGGTTCGGGAACTGCCGCATGCAGGCGGTATCGACGATGGCGTCGGCGATCACCACCACCTGCCTGGCGGCGCGCGACAGCTCATAGCGGCTCCATTCCGTCCCCAGCATGATGCAATTCCCCAGCCGATCGGCCAGGGTGACGTGGATGGCGGCGAGATCGGGGCGCAACGGGCTGAAGGCGCCGATTTCCCGGCCACTGAACGGGTCGGTTACGCTGCGGATCTTGCTGTGGCTTGGGTATTCGCCGGGCACGAAGGCGCTGCGGAACTGGATGTCGGAGCCGATATTGACGGTTGCGGGCACGAACGGCCAGTTCAACGCGCCGCCCAGCAGGCGCAGCGGCATCGCCAGGTTGGAGTAGTCCTCCAGCGCCAGCCGCCCGCTTTCCACCGCCCGCCGCAGGCCGTTGGCAAAGCCGAACACCTCCAGCCCGGAGAAGCCGCACTCCGCCCTGGTCACCGCGCCGGCTGCCGCCAGCAGGTTCAATTGCTGGGTGTTGCAGTGGAAGATGGCATGCAGGTCGCGGCGATTCTGGCGCAGCAGCTCACGCCCGAAGGCGACGGCATCGGACCCGACGGGCAGGCCGGCGCCGCTGGCGTATTGCATGCCATCCCGGGTGTAGCGGCGGACCGCCTCGGGCAGAGAGATCAGTTTGCTCGTGGCGCGGGTGGAAGCCGGTTTTGGCTGAGGCAGTCCCATGCGTTGGCCGGCTTTCATCATCGGTTGGCAAGACGTGGGATGACCCATACAACGCACCTTCATGCGGGTAAAGATTTGCCGCGCACCAGACGGCGAGAAACCTGTTTGCACCGTAACCAACGTAGTTTGATACTGGTCCGTATTTGTATGCGGCCGGGCAAAAATCGCGCCCGAGTTACCCCGGTCACAGCTTCCAACACGCCGGGCAACCTATATGAGGGGCATGACATACATATCAGACGTTGAACTCATCGAAATCGTGCCGGATCTGCGGGCCATGGCCCGCACCGAGACAGTGCCGGAGGTACGCGCCGCGCTGGATCGGCTGGCGGACCGGTATGCCGCCCTGGCGGCTGAACCCCACGTGTCACGGGAGGGCGCCATGGCCTGCCGATTTGCCGCCTAGCGGCCGGACTTGATGCCAACCAAGGGGCGGTTGGCATCTGCGGCCACCGTGCTCGGCATGGGGCGAAACGGGAACCGACATCCCGCATAATGTCCTGTTGACCTGCCCGGTGGTTCTGACTAGAAGGCCCCTCATGTTCGGGCGTAGCTCAGCGGTAGAGCAATCGGCTGTTGAATATGTTGACACTTCCGGGGGTAACCTCGGTCGAAAATCGGGTGAATTCGGTGAAACCCTAGCGTCTCGCGACGTGGGCAACGCCGAGCCAAGCCAGGCGAAGGGAATTGAGGTAGCCTGGAAGGTGTAGAGACTAGGCGGTGAGGATCCCATCCGATAACCTGCCCACGAGCGCCCGACACCCTATCGGCTCTGCCGAGGGTGATGACATAGTCCGGCACCGCAAGTAATTGCGGAAACAGACCGAACCGATTGGTCGTAGGTTCGAATCCTACCGCCCGAGCCACTTCATCAAGATTGCCCGCCCTTTCCAAGGACGGGCAATTATGACCGCCTAGGGCGGTCCCTTGCGAAGCCAGATGCTACCGCCCGTGTTCAGCAGGAACTCCGAAGACAGGCTGCCGACCTCGTGCGGGAAAGCGCGGGCGAACAGGCTGCCCCAGAAGACGATCCTGAATTGCTCGTTGTACATCAGGAACGCCCGCAGCGCGTAGGCTTCGTTCCAGGAATAGCCACGCTCAAAAATGAAGCCGTCGGGGTACTCGAACGGATATACGACGTCATGGAAGTGGATAAACACCCCGTCAGCCAGGGCAGGCAGGATTTCAAAAAGTTCGTAATGAACATCCGATCCCGTTTTCAGCACATGGGCCGAATCGATAAACAGGATGTCTCCCGCGGTCAGCGACGAAAACACCTCCGGCGATACATCCTGGACCGGCCTGTGCACGAGATTGATCCGAGCCAGGTCGCCAGGGCGCAGCAGCTTGAGCAGGCGTTCCGGATACGGGTCGATACAGGTCAGCTCCAGATCCGCCAGGCCGGCGCGATCCGCGGCGTCCAGCATGCATAGTGTGCTGTAGCCGCAGCCGATCTCAATGATGCGCCGGGGCTTGATCTCGGTGATCATCGCATACAGGACGGTAGCGTCCATTGGCGGATAATCGCTGATATAACTATAGCGGCCGGTTCCCGCCGCGAACGGCGCGGCAACCATGGCCGCCCGGTTGCGCTGCCAAAACTCGAGCATAGGAGCGGGGTCGACATCGATGCCGGTCAGCGCCCCGGGAGGCAGGTTGCGGTTCCGCGCAACATAAGGGCGCGCGATCTCGGGATCCACCACCGGGGAGTAGTAGTGCCCGGGCGGGAAGGCCACGGGAATGCGGTGTTTCTCGCGGTTTTCATCGCAGTTGACGAACTTGCTGACCACCGCGGCGAGAGGTTCGCCACCCGTAACAACGGAGATCCAGTGAGACAGCTCCTGCTCCTCGGGAACCCGGTTCAGGATCCCGGTGTACAAATCGCGGATGAATTCCTCCGCGCTCACGGGGTCCATGCTGGCCTCTTGCTGTAGACTGCGGCGACAAAGCGAACGGTCCGCTTCTTTAACAGCACCGGAGGCGGGAGGAAAGGCGATACCCATCCTCCGGATTGCGCGGGCTTGCCGCCCCGCCTAGACTTACCGGCGAGTAGGAGGAGACATCAGATGGATCTTCGCTTCACCCCGGAAGAGCGCGCCTTCCGCGAGGAGGTGCGCGCTTTCATCCGCGACAACCTGCCCGCCGACACGCGCGACCGCATGAAGCTCGGGCATCCGCCGCGCAAGGAGGACACCATCCGCTGGCAGCGCATCCTGAATGCGAAGGGCTGGGCGGCTCTGTCCTGGCCGAAGGAATGGGGCGGGCCGGGGTGGAGTGCGATCCAGCGGATGATCTTCCTGGAAGAGAACCTGATGGCCCCTGCACCGGAACTGCTGTCGTTCAACATCACGATGATCGGACCGGTGCTGATCCAGTTCGGCACGGACGAACAGAAGCGGCGCTTCCTGCCGCGGGCGGCGAACCTGGACGACTGGTGGTGCCAGGGATTTTCCGAGCCGGGGGCCGGATCGGATCTGGCGTCGCTGAAGACGTCGGCTCGGCCGGAGGGTGATCATTACGTCGTCAATGGACAGAAGATCTGGACCTCCACCGCGCATAATGCCGACTGGTGTTTTGTCCTGGTGCGCACCGATCCGAATGCGCGCAAGCGGCAGGAGGGGATTTCATTTCTGCTGGTGGATATGAAGACTCCCGGAATCACGGTGCGGCCGATCGTTTCGATAGATGGGAGTCATCATCTGAACGAGGTGTTCTTCGACGATGTGCGGGTGCCGATGTCGATGCGCGTGCATGCCGAGAACAAGGGCTGGGATGTCGCTAAATACTTGCTGGGCAACGAACGCACCGGCATCGCGCGGCTGGGCAAGTCGCGCGAGCGGGTGCACGCCGCCGTGGCGATGGCGCGGGAGGTGAATTTCAACGGTGCGCCGCTGATTGCCGACGAGACGTTCCGCCGTCGGGTGGCTCAGTTGCAGGTGGACACGAAGGCGCTGGAGATCACGCAGTATCGTGTCGTTTCGGCTTACGACAAGGCGAAGGGTGCGGGGCGAGCAGATCCGCTGTCGTCGGTGCTGAAGGTGAAGGGGACGGAGTTGCTGCAGGCGGCGACGGAGCTTGCGGTTGATGTCGCCGGGCCGCTGGCAACGCCGATTTGGGCGCAGGAACTGGAGGCGATGAACGAGCCGGATGAGCTGATGGAGGCGGGCAGCGCCGGCACCGCCAGCTACCTGATGCTGCGCGCCGCCTCGATCTATGGCGGCACGAATGAGATCCAGAAGAACATTCTGACCAAAGCCGTGTTGGGGTTGTAATGGATTTCGAACCGTCCGACGACCAGCGGCTGCTGGTCGAAAGCGTGACGCGTATGCTGCGCGACACTTACGATTTCACCCGGCGCAAGTCGTATATGGCGCTGCCGGAGGGATACTCCCCCGCGGTGTGGTCGCAGTTCGCCGAACTCGGCCTGCTCGGGCTGCCGTTCGCCGAGGAGTATGGGGGGTTCGGCGGCAGCGCGCAGGAGGTGATGCTGGTGATGCAGGCGTTCGGCCGCGTGCTGGTGCTGGAGCCTTACTTTCCGACCGTGGTGCTGGGCGGTGCGGCGGTGAACCTGGCCGGGTCCGCGGCACAGAAGCAGGCGATCCTGCCGGCGATCGCCGAGGGCGGGTTGAAGCTGGCGTTCGCGCACAGCGAGCGGCAGGCTCGGTACGATCTGACCGATGTGGTGACGACGGCGAAACGCGGCGGCGGCTGGGTGCTGGACGGGTCGAAGACCGTGGTGTCGCATGGCGAGGCCGCAGACAAGATCGTCGTCAGCGCGCGTACCGGCGGGGAGCGCTACGATGAAGACGGGATCACGCTGTTTCTGGTTGATGCCGGCGCGTCCGGGGTGGCGCGGCGCGGTTATGTCAGCCGCGACGATACGCGGGCCGCGGATATCTCTTTATCGAACGTTTCCGTGTCGGACGCCGATGTGCTGGGCGAGGTCGGCGGTGGCCTGCCGATAATCCGCCGGGTCATCGAGGCGGGGATTGCGGCCACCGCGGGGGAGACCGTCGGCGCGATGGAAGCGATGAACGAAATGACTCTGGAATACGCGAAAACCCGGGTGCAGTTCGGCCAGCCCATCGGGTCGTACCAAGTGGTGCAGCACCGGCTGGCGGACATGTTTATGGCTCAGGAGCAGGGCCGCAGCATGGCGATGCTGGCGACAATGTCGATCGACAACCCGGACGATGGCGCCCGCGCGCATGACATCGCGCTGGCGAAGGTCGGCGTCGGCCAGGCCGGGCGGTATGTGTCGCAGAGTGCAGTGCAGGTGCATGGCGGCATCGGCATGACCGAGGAATATGCGGTCGGGCATTACTTCCGGCGCTGCATGGTGATCGAGCGACTGTTTGGCGACCCGGCTTACTATCTGGCGAGGCTGGCGGCGGAAGTGGGGTAGGCGGCGGGCTTAGCCGCCGAGGCCGAGAAACACCGCGATTGCGCCGTTCAGCCGTTGCAAGTCCTCGGGCGACAAACGACCTATCGGCGGGCCGATACGGTCCCGGCGGACGGAGGTGATTTTGTCAACCGCGATCCAGGACGCCGTGCGCAAGGTCAACTCGGCGGAAGGTTCGATCCTCAGCCGTGTTGCGGGCACGTCCAGAGGCACGGATGTCAGCGGACAAATCGTGACGCTCTCCATGGCTGCGAACAGATCGGACTGGACGATCACACCGGGCCGCGGCTTCCCGGTAAAGTCGCCACCACGATCGGCGACGGCGACGACATCGCCACGCTTCACGCGCGGTCGTCTTCATCGAACACGCTGACGTCCTCGACCCAGGCCATCAGGTTCTCCTGCCGATCGGCTGCGTTGATAAGCTCGCATTGGCGCTTGATCTCGGCCGCGAAGCCGGGAGCACGGATGTCGGGGACCCATATCTGCATGGGCCGCAAACCGCGGCGGCGCAGGCCGTCACGGTACCGCTGGGTGCGAGTTGAAGATGATGCCGAACCTGTCATGCGTCACATGTGACGTGGGGCGCCCCCAGAGTCAAGGCACTATTCAATCCCTACGCTTATGCGCGACTTGCATTGCGAGGCGCGATACAGTGAGTTTCGTCTTCGCACCCGCCCGGTAACAGTCGCAAATGAACCCGAAACTTGTTCCGGCCGAATTGCTCGACGCCGTCGTGACGTATTTCAACCCGCGGCGGGTTATCGTGTTCGGCTCCGTCGCTCGTGGGACGGCTGGACCGGAAAGCGATATCGATCTGCTGGTGATTGTTGACGACGACACGCCGGCTGAGAAGGTCACGCTTAAGGCCGGCTTCGAAGCTCGCGGAACCTATCATCAACCGGCCGATGTGATTCCGATCCGCGAGGCGACATTCCTGCGCAAGTCGGAGATCGCCAACACACTTTCACGCACCGCCGCGCTTGAGGGCGTTGTCGTCTATGAGCGGTACTGACCTGGCGAAAGCCTCACTCTGTGGCCTCAGATGGCTCCCGAGCCAGCATGACCGGGCGTCAAGGCGCTGAGCGCACTACCAGCCAAAATGCAGGAATCGCCGTTAAAGATCGAGATTGGGCTATTGCGTAGCCCGCCTCGTCACGATAACTTGATCAGCAGCCGCAGCCTGTGAGCCTCTGATGTGGAGGTGAGCCGGGACGGTGGTACTTAGCTAGGTAATCCGCTGATATGCCAGATCTTCGTCGAATCAGCGCTCGCCACTATTATGACTACCTCCCCGTGTCGGCCCATGCATGTGGCGACATATGGACGCATCTCGCGACCATGGGCCTGCTTGGCAGCAGCGCCCTGTCAGGAATTGTCATTACCCCGGCCTGTGATTTGGGCAAGAATAAGACCGAAACGGTGACATACCTGCCGGTCCTCCCGATCAGGGCTTACTTTTCATCAAACGGGGTGTTGCCGATGGTACGCACACGCACTCAGAACCTCTTGAAATCACTCCGTTTTGCCCCGCGATTGGATTGGGGATCCGGCGAATTCCGGTGCCCGATGCCATTGGATATTGAATATGCCATTGGGGAGATTGATGACTATTTAGCGGCCAAACAACGAGGGGAAGCGGAAGCCGGCGCGCTCATTAGAGTACAAGTAGGACTAAACATCCTTGCCGCAATAGGCCATCCGGATCTGACCGAAATCGAGACGTCGCGCCTCGCAAATTTCTTCGGATCGGAATGGGACCCAATTCTTCGCAAAATCATAACGAACGCCTTTAGTTCAGACCTACATTTTCTTCCCGCCGACGGACAGAACCCCGCCTTTTCAGGCGTTCCCCGTCATTCGGTGGTCCTATTTCGATATCCGATTACGGTTCCGATTGAGGTGCTTGACCTCGCCAGAGATGCCAACCAGGCAAATTGGTCCGAGGTCGTGTCTAGAAACTTGGAGACAACCCGCGCATTGCACAACTATAGATCCGAATTGCCCGTGAAATGCTTGTCGCTGCGGCCGGACTTCCTCTCCGACCTGCTGTCCAGATATGTCTCAATGTACAATCGCATCGGATCACCCGATTTTACTTTATCATCAATAACTCGAATCGTGAGGGAGGTCTAGCGCCATGGAGTTCGTCGCCATCACTCAGCCAACAAGTTCCTGGCTTTTGAGTAATACCGGCATAATGAAAGGCATTCATTCTGCGCTAACTAAAGCCGATCTAACCGGCCTGAAACGCGCCGAGTTCTCATGCGGCCCTCTCAGAATGGCGGGTTCCGCGGACGGCCGCCTATTGGCGGTCTGGAATCGCGATTATCTTTCCGGTATCGGGACGGAACAATGGGGTATCTTCAAACTAGAACCCCCTCATGGCCTGCTGGGCGAGATATCGATAAGCGAGGAAGTGCTACAGCGTATATTATATGTCACCAATCAGCGGTTGCAGGCATTAATGATCGAAGGAGACTTTATTCACCGAACCTGGCAGAACGGGTGTCACACTTGCTTGGCTGGCCGCGGGAACGAGGCCAGGCAGTATTCGGTTGCCTATTTCGAGGGAGGCCCAGGATACGCTAATCTGACCTCTAAGGCGATATTCGTGATCGGTCCTGGACACGACTTTGATGAACTTCAAGTTGCTATAACTTCAGAGTTGCGAGATTTCGCGCCCCTGGTGGCGGAAGCCGGCCAGATAATAGACGCCCAAAGAAGGCGCCCCTTACTTGAAGTTCCAATACTACAGGATCTGCGAAATAGCCTCTCCCAAGAGAGCACGTCCTTGGTATCGTCGTCCTATGTAAACGTCAGCACAAATTCTCGCTTGGGAATGCCAATAGGCAGCTACGAGACAATGCATTGGGATGCAGCAGGATGGTTGAATAGTGGACGGTTGAGTGACGCTCAAAAGAGGGTTCTAAATTCCGGGGCACTCCGCCGACACCCGATCCGAATCGTAGGACCCGCAGGATCGGGCAAGACATTGCTGATGCAGCTATTGGCATTAAGCTATCTCGATACAGCTCGCGCCTCCGGTCAGCCGATCCGAATGCTCTATATAGTACATAATGCGGCTATGGCTCAATCTGTAGTCGATCGCCTGCGGGTTCTTGGTGCCGACGAATATCTTACCGGGAATTCACAATGTCTTATCGTAACGACGCTATCGGAGTATGGACGGAGTATCGTCGGGCTTTCAGAGACCATGGTAATAGATAAAGATGCTCAAAAAACAAAAATCTTTCAGTTTGAACAGGTTCGTGAGGCATTGAGAGCGACATTAGACGAGAGCGAGCGCGTTATCCCAACGAGCAGCTTATTGACACAAGTCCACAGCAATGATGAATTATTTGATCTATTTGCTATTCTGGTAATGGCGGAAATTTCAACTGCAATCAAAGGCCGAGGTTTAACTGACGACCCCATGCGGTACATCGGGGCGGACACTCCTCTGAGCCGGCTGCACAAAATTTTAGGCCCCAAGGAAAGGAGAGTTGTATTTGATACTTTCAGGAAATATCACGAGGTTGTATTCGAAGGCTTCGAAATGCTAGATACAGATGATGTTGCGCTCTCCTTGGCAGGCAGGCTGCGCACGCCTGTGTGGCAGCTCAAGAGAAAGACGGAGGGCTTCGACTTTGTCTTTGTCGACGAAGCACAATTGTTTAATGAAAATGAAAGGCGGGTGTTTTCTTTCTTGACCAAAGGCACTACATCTCACGTTCCCATTGCTTTGGCGTTGGACGAAGCGCAGGAGCCCTTCGGCTTCTCGGCACCTGGACTCGCCACGCTCGGGATTGCTGATGCTTTGGATGAACAACTACCATCGAATCACCGGTCAACAAAAGAAATTGTAGATCTGGCATTCTTTGTGATCCAAAGAACAACGGACCTATTTAGTAATGAGTTCCCCGACTTCACTAATATCGGGGTACACAATTATGGGTCGAAGCAATTGGCGGCGACGCCACCAATCATTGTCCCGTGTCACGAAGATTCGCCAAGCTTCGGGAAGTTCCTTGTGCGCCAGGTACAGCGACTCCGCGCCAAAAACGTGAGGCAGATCGCCGTCATCTGTCACGCGGAAGGCTACTGGACAGAAGTCACTGAGGAATTCAAGGCTTCGGAGCTCCCTCTCCACATAATCACTCAGCGCGGCGAAAAGCTGAATCCAGATCAACCTTTGGTCATAATTAGCCGACCCGCCTTCATAGGTGGTCAGGAGTTCGATGCTGCCATTCTGGTTGGATTGGAACGTGGTATCATGCCGCCACGCGTCTCAGACAATCCTGCGCTAACAGCCGCGCTTGAACAGCAGGTTTTGCGCGAGGTCTATCTGGCAGTGACTCGAGCTAGAGACCGCGTTGTGGTTGCGCTGAACCGGGGCGCTCTGCCAAACGGTATCATTGAGGAGGCCAAAATGGCCGGTCTAATCACGGAGGGTCAAATCGTGTGAGGTCGCTCGAAAGGCATCCGCTGCCTGAACTGTGTGATCCCTTTCGGCGGCCAGTTGGTTTGCTAGCTGACCGTCCAGAGGATCGGCCGGCTCTCGCGGCATTTGGCTAAGCAAGGCGCGAGGCTTCTGCGTTACCCCCCGATCAACCCCTCCCGCACAACCTCCCAGCTCTCCCGGTCCGGCGCGCAAATTAGCCCGCCGGTCGTGTGCGCCGGCACATACGCGGACCCGTCGAAATGCGCGGAATATCCCCCCGCCTCCTGGTGCAGCAGCCAGCCCGGAGCGTGATCCCACGGCATCAGCCGATTGTAGAACAGCACATGGCAGGCCCCCGACGCCGCCATCCGGTACTCGTGCGCGGCACAGCGCAACCAGGTGACGGAGCCGAGCCGCGGCAGGTTGCGCAGCACCGTCGCGCGCAGCGGCTCCGGCAAATAATGGGTCCCGGCGATCCCCTCCATCTGCTCCAACGCGGCCGGTGCGGCGACATGCAGCCGCTTCGGCGGGCGGCTGTCGCGCGACAGCCAGGCGCCCTGCCCTTTCAGCGCCCACACCGTATCCTGGCACACCGGATCGTGGATCACCCCCGCCACCACCGCGCCATCGACGATCGCCGCCGCCATCACCCCGAACAGCGGCAGCCCGGCGACGAAATTCCGCGTCCCGTCGATCGGATCGACCGTGAACGCCAATTTTGCCTCCGCCAGCCGCCCGGGCAGCGACGGGTCCGCCGCGGTGGCTTCCTCCCCCACAATCACGGCGCCGGGCCAGGCGTCCAGCAGCGCGGCCGAGATCGCCCGTTCCGCCGCCTCATCCGCCTCGGTCACCGGATCGAAGACCGAGCTCTTGTGCCGCACATCTCCGTCCGCCAGCGCCTTGAAGCGGGGCATGATCTCGCTGCGGGCCGCCTCCGCGAGGATCTCGGCGATGCGGGTCACGTCGTCCCGGGAAAACGTCACAAACCGGCTCCGTTGGCGATGGGGGTATGCATGCCCATCATCCTTACGCCCCGCGGGCGAGTCTGGCGAGGCGAACCCCAAGGAGATGAGCATGCACATCGATTCGGTCTTTCTGTTCGACCTCGACGGCACGCTGGTGGACAGCGTGTATCAGCACGTGCTCGCCTGGAAGGAGGCGCTGGACCAGGAGGGGATCGAGCTCGCGGTCTGGCGCATTCATCGCCGCATCGGCATGAGCGGCGGGCTGTTCGTCAATCAGTTGCTGCGTGAGACCGGGATGGAGATCAGCCCCGAGCGGGTGGAGCGGCTGGCCCGGCTGCATGCCGCGGCGTATGCCCGGCTCGGCGCCTCGGTGCGTCCCTTGAACGGGGCAAAGGAACTGCTGGCGACGCTGGACGCCGCCGGGCATCCCTGGGCGATCGCCACCAGCGGCCGGATGGAGACGGCAGCGCCGAATCTGCGCGCGCTGGGGGTGGACCCGCAGCGTGTGCCGGTGGTGACGCGGGACATGGTGAAGTACGCCAAGCCGGACCCGGATCTGTTCCTGGCCGCGGCGGCGCGGCTGAACGTGTCCACCGAGACGGCGGTAATCATCGGGGATTCCATCTGGGACATGCTTGCGGCAAGGCGCTGCCGCGGGCTGGGGGTCGGGCTGCTGTCCGGCGGGTATGGGCAGGAAGAGCTGGAGCGGGCGGGCGCCGCCCGGGTCTACGAGGACCCGGCCGACCTGCTCAAGCACCTCGATGAGGTCGGCGGCCGGCGGTGAGGGGTGAGCAAAACCTCACCGAGGTGCCGAACTATCGCCAGATCGCGACTGGTCTGGCCTCAGCAGCACTTCTCCTCCAGATGGTCGAGCATCCGCAGCGCCTCCTCGTCCTCCCACGTCTCGAACAGTTCCCTGACCTGATTGATGTGGGAATGCAGCAGGAACAGGTCGTCCGGCTTGGGTCCCGAGCCGCCGGCCCGCTTCTTCGAAAAATACTGCCAAAACAGGTTGTTGCGCTCCGGAATCTCCAAATGCCGATCGATACGATTCATCATCTGCCGGGCTTTGCCGTCGCAGTCGATGCCCAGAAAGCTGACATAGCGGTCGGTCGCATCGGGCGCGGGATCGTCGGACATCGTGTTCTCCATGCATAGGCCAGGCGAAGCCCTGCCGGCGCGCGGCGTTCTATCCGGTACGGGCCCCACCGCGCCAGCCTGCCGGCCCTTGCCCGGGCGCCCCCCGCACGATAACACCGCGCATTAACGCCCGAACCGGGCTTTCAGCGCGCAGGTCATTCGCTTTGCATAGTCTCAGACACCGGATCGACCTGGCCACGGCCGAACCGATACAGATCATCGACATTACCGGGCGAATCCGCGACTGGGTCGCCTCCACCGGCATCCGGGACGGGCTGCTCACGCTGATCTCCCCGCACACCACCGCCCGGGTCAACGTCAACGAACGCGAGGCGCAGCTTCAGCGCGACATGATTACCTACCTCAAGCGCCTGGTGCCGCGCGACGGAGACTATCTGCATAATCTGGCCCCGGTGGACGACCGGGACAACGCGCACGCCCACCTGCTGGGGCTGTTCATGAACTCCTCGGAGACCATCCCGGTGGCGGATGGCGCGCTGCTCCTGGGCGGCTGGCAGTCGATCTTCTTCATCGAGCTGGACGGCCCGCGCGAACGCCGAACGATCGACCTTCACATTCTCGGCATTATCCCATGACCCCGGACGACATTGCCGGTTTCTACGCCCGCCGCGCGGACCTGAACGCCGAAGACTACCTGGAGCTGGACTTCGACCTCGAATGCGCCGGCGACCCGCGTGAGGCCGCGGCGCATCTGTGCAGCGAGCAATCCACCGCGCAGTGGCGGCGGGTCGGCTTCGACGAGGATTTCCGTCCGCGCTTCGCCGCCAAGGTCCTGGAGCTGCACGCCGAACTGCGTCCCGAGGGCTTCAGCATACCGGTGGATTGCACCCTGCGCGGCCCGGTCCATGCCTGCCGCGTCACCATCGCCCATCCGCACGGCAATTTCGGTCCGCGCATCCCCAACCTGCTGTCGGCGGTGTGCGGTGAGGGCGTGTTCTTCTCGCCCGGCATCCCGTTGATCCGCTTGCAGGACATCCGCTTTCCGGACTCCTTTCTGGCGCATTTCCAGGGGCCGCAATTCGGCATCGCCGGCCTGCGGGACCGCTTGCAGGCCTACCATCGGCCGATTTTCTTCGGCGTCATCAAGCCGAATATCGGCCTGCCGGCGGGGCCGTTCGCCGAACTCGGCTACCAGAGCTGGATGGGTGGGCTGGATATCGCCAAGGACGACGAGATGCTCGCCGACATCCCGTGGTGCCCGCTGGCCGAACGCGCCGCGGCCCTGGGCGAGGCGCGGGTGCGGGCCGAACGGGAAACCGGGGTGCCGAAGATCTACCTCGCCAACATTACCGACGAGGTCGATCGCCTGGTCGAACTGCATGATCTGGCGGTCGAAAAAGGCGCCAATGCGCTGCTGGTCAACGCCATGCCGGTGGGGCTGAGCGGCGTCCGGATGCTCCGTCGCCACGCCCGGGTGCCGCTGATCGCGCACTTCCCGTTCATTGCGGCGTTCAGCCGGCTGGCGGAGTATGGCATTCACGCGCGCGTGCTGACGCGGCTGCAGCGGCTGGCGGGGTTCGACTCGGTGATCATGCCGGGGTTCGGCAGCCGCATGATGACTCCGGAAAATGAAGTGCTGGACTGCGTCCGCGCCTGCCTGGAGCCGATGGGGCCGATCAAGCCGGTGTTGCCGGTGCCGGGGGGAAGCGACTGGGCGGGGACGCTGGAGGGGGTCTACCGCAGGGTGGGCAGCGCCGATTTCGGCTTCGTGCCCGGCCGGGGGGTATTCGGCCATCCGATGGGTCCGGCCGCCGGCGCGGCGAGCATCCATCAGGCGTGGGAGGCGACCTCGCATGGCATCCCGCTCGCCGAGTATGCCGTGTCGCATCCGGAGCTTCAGACGGCGCTGGAAGCGTTCGGCGACCGGGGGTGACCCATCATTGTCCCGGCTCGGCGTGTCCGAGCTAACTGTCGTGGCACCGGTTGGTGGCAATGGCCGGACCCGCCCCCGGTCGCGGGAGACTGAGCGCAGAGCGGCATTGGCCACCCGGGCGCCGTATCAGCGGCGCTGACTGATCTCTGGCAATCCCATCATCACTGGATGCCGGCGTGCCTGGCATGTTCCCGCCGATACCGGCCCAGGATTCGCCGCAGCAGCAATGGATAGGTTTCCGGATGCCGCGCCAGGATGCGCAACGCGGCCAATCGGCGCCCTTCGGCGACTGCCTTCTGTGCGTCGGTGTAGTACATCATCTGAAGCGTCCTGCGCCCACGCTCAAGCAGCATGTCGAGCATATCGGCCACGCCGCCGCTTTTCATCGCCGCGACGTACTGGTTGTGGGCGGGTAACATCCGCCGGTGATCATAGCGCCACGCGCCATGTCCGGTCGCGGTCCATTGGCGGCTGGACGGGCTGAACGGCAGCGTCCAGTTGTAAAGGGTGTCGTGACAGATCCATACGGTGCCGCCGCTGATGAAGAATTCCATCAGGTAGTAGAAGTCCTCCGCCAGTCCCGCGAGTTCGTTGTAACGCAGGCCGGTCCGTCGAATGAAATCCGTCCGTATCACTGGCTTGAGGATGCCCAGGTCGAAACCTTTGTGAGGATCTCTGGCGATGCGAACAAAACCGCCTCGGCCGACGGGATTGACAAAGCGATAGCCCTGAAAGGCCGTGTTAACGATTTCCCCGCTGATATGGTCAATATGGTTCTGGTCGTCCGATACCATGGCCGTGCCGTGCCGTTCACCGAGTTCGATGAGGCGTTCCAGCCGTTGCGGATGAAATGTGTCGTCGGCATCCAGAACGGCGACCCAGCAGCCACGGACCAGATCCATCGCGCGATTCATCGCACGCGGCTTCCCGCCGTTCCGCTCCATGCGCACGATGCGCGCCCGGGGGTCGGAACCGGCGACCTGTTGGGCGAGCTCCGCGCTGCCGTCGGCCGAGCCGTCATCCACGACAAGAAGTTCCAGGTTCCGCAGCGACTGGCCCAGCACGGAATCGATCGCCGCCCTTAGAGTGGATTCGCTATTGTAGACGGGAATGATAACGCTGACGATCGGTGTACTGCCGTCGTCCTGCCGGGCGCTCGGAACGTCCGATGCGTTGTCGGTCACCATGACATGCAAACCCAGTCCTCAAGGAGCAATCGGTCATAACGATCAGTTACGCCGAACCGGCCCCGGAAGCGGCGGCCATCGGTGCCAATGCATAGCTGTTTCATGCCGCTGCTGAAAAATCAAATCGAGCCTATCAGGTTGGAACCTGTGCCGCGGCAGCGAACATTCGCAATAGCGTCAGGAGGCATGTCGTCCCGGGCGTTTCCGGTGTGATCAAAATCGGCGCCCGCATGGTTGTTCCGCCCAGCGCTCTGCGCACCGCGCCAGATCGACCAGATCAATTCCGAATTAGCTTTGTTGCCGAGATGATAACTTGGGGGCACCGATGAGACCCGGCCTGATCGACCCAGGCGCCTACCCGCAAACCGTAGCACCCCGGCGTTCGGCTCTAAACCGGCAGCGTCACCGTCGCCTTGATCCCGCCCGTCGCCCGGTTGGCCAGCACGACGTCCCCGCCATGCGCCCGCAGGATATTCCGGGCTATCGGCAGCCCCAACCCTACCCCGCCGGTCTCCCGGTTGCGGCTCGGCTCGCCGCGGTGGAACGGCTCGAACACCCGGCCCAACTCCGACGGCTCGATGCCCGGCCCGTCATCCTCGATCTCGATCACCACCATGCGGCCATCCTCGGGCAGCAGCCGCACCCGGGCCGAACCGCCGTAGTTCACTGCGTTGGCGACCAAATTCACCAGCGCCCGCTTCAGCGACAGGGACCGCGCCCGGACCGTGAGGTGGGCTGAACCCTCATAAGCCAGCTTGTCCGCCACCTCCGGCCGGGCGTCCCCGGCATCGTCCAGGATCGTCCGCAGCAGTTCCGCCAGATCGATCGAGGTCACCGGCTCGGTCGTCCGCGCGTCCCGCCCGAACGCCAGCGTCGCCGACACCATCGCCTCCAGCTCTTCCAAATCCGCGAGAATCTTGCCGCGCTGCTCGTCGTCCTCGACGAACTCGGCCCGCAGTTTCAGCCGCGTTATCGGCGTGCGCAGGTCGTGCCCGATGGCGGTCAGCAGCTCCGTCCGGTCCTGCACGAAGCGCCTGATCCGCGACGCCATGGTGTTGAACGCCACCGCGGCGACCGCGACCTCGGTTGGCCCGTTCTCCGGCAGCGGCGGCGCATTGACATCGCGGCCGAGCGCCTCGGCCGCCTCCGCCAGTGTCCGCACCGGCTTGGTCAGCCGGCGCACCGCCCACAGCGTCAGCACGGCCGCCGCCGCCGTCATCAGCAGAAACGATATCAGGAATGTCGGCGAGTGCCACGGCCGCAGTGGCTCGAGGGCGGCGGTGACGTTCAACCATTCCCCGTCCGGCAGGCGCAAGCCGATGACCGCCTGGTGGATGGAATGGCCGCCATAGATCACCATCTCCCCCCAGCGCAGGTTGGGGCCGCCAAGCGGAACCAGGTTCATGTTACGGCGGAGCAGGAACTGCTCGGGCGGCGGCATCGGCGGCGCATCGGATTGCGGCGGCGCATCGCTTAGCTCCGCCGTCAGGTCCGCACCGCGATGCAGTTCCGCCAGCACGGCGGCGCGGCGGGTCGGGTCGGACAGCGCCATGGTGCGATACACGCCGACGACCCGGACCGCCAGGTCGCGCGCCTGCACCAGACGCTGCACGTCGAGCCGGTCGAGTGCGTGGATCGTCAGCCCGGCGACCTGGACCAACGCCAGGCCAATCAGTAGGACCAGGGCGGTGCGGGCGGCGAGGCTGCGCGGCCAGAGGCGGATTTTCATGCAAGCTCACGGGAAATGAGGGTTCGGCGGCGGAATTGCGCCCTGTGGCCGGATACCGTCATGGCCCGGCTCTCCGGGCCCTCTGTTCCGGCACAGTGCGGCGATTGGTGGGGACGAGCCGGGCCATGACGATAAACAAACCGCCATGACAATAAACAATCCAGGCCATGGCGATAAGAGGATCAGATCCGCTCCACGGTGGCCGCCAGCACGTACCCGCCGCCGCGCACCGTCTTGATCAGTTGCGCGTTCCGCCCGTCATCCTCCAGCTTGCGGCGCAGGCGCGAGACGGCGACGTCGATCGCCCGGTCGAACGGGCCGGCCTGCCGCCCGCGCAGCAGGTCCAGCAGCATGTCGCGGGTCAGCACCCGGTTCGCCCGCTCGATCAGCGCCAGCAGCAGATCGTATTCCCCGCCGGTCAGCGCGACCTCCACCCCCTCCGGGTTCAGCAGCCGGCGGCGGGCGGGTTCCAGGGTCCAGTCATTGAAGCGATAGCCGCGCAGCGACGGATCGTGCTTAACCTCCGCCTGGTCGCCGGAGCGGCGCAGCACCGCGCGGATCCGGGCCAGCAGCTCGCGCGGGTTGAACGGTTTCGCCAAATAGTCGTCGGCGCCGAGTTCCAGGCCGATGATGCGGTCGGTTTCCTCGCCCATCGCGGTCAGCATGACGATCGGGATCTCCGACTGGGTGCGCAGCCAGCGCGCCAGATCGAGGCCGGACTCGCCGGGCAGCATCAGGTCCAGCACCACAAGCTGGTAGTGCCCGTTCAGCCAGGCGCGCCGGGCTTCCTTGCCGTCGCGCACCGCGGTGACCCGGATGCGCTGCTTTTCCAGGAAACGGGCGAGGAGATCGCGGATTTCGCGGTCGTCGTCGATGACGAGGATATGCGGGGTCTGGTCCATGGATTGTAACATAGTCCGGACCATGCCCCGCTGGAACGACCGTTGCATTTCCTTGCAATTCGTCGCCCGGCCGCGACGATTGCAGCGCCATGTATGCGCCGTCGCCCATCAAGGAGCCATGTTATGCGCAAGCTTATTCTCACCGCCGCCGCGGCCTTCGTTATCGGCGGCATTTCCACCGGAGCGATGCTGTCGCAGGCCCAGCCCGCCCCGCCGCCGGGGGCGCAACTCGATGGCGCCCCGCCGCCTCCGCCGCGTCCGTGGGCAGGTTGGATGCAGCACCGGCATCCGGGTCAGGACGGCGCCATGATGCGGCCCTTCGCGCTGGTCTATCGCCAGGCCGATCGGCAGTTGGCGCCGGCCGACGTGCAGAAGATCGCCGAGGCGTTCCTGCTGTGGAACGGCAACCACACCTGGAAGGTGACTGATGTCGCCGCCACCGGCGCCGGACCCATCGGGTTTAGTGTGACCACGCCGGAGGGGTCGGTGGTGGCGAAGTTCACGATCGACCCGCATACCGCGAA
Source organism: uncultured Rhodopila sp. (assembly GCF_903915725.1). Classification (GTDB taxonomy): domain Bacteria; phylum Pseudomonadota; class Alphaproteobacteria; order Acetobacterales; family Acetobacteraceae; genus Rhodopila. The sequence goes on along the minus strand of NZ_CAIWTY010000026.1, from coordinate 84,997 downwards.
GCTTCAACGCGTCGGCTGAGCGCTTGCGGCGCCGGGGTTCGTCAGGCCAATGTCGCCTGCATGGACCCCGGTGCCGCCTTCGCGCATCCTCCCGCTGAAGCGCTCGCCGCCATCGGCACGCTCATCGACATCGACCCCGACTTCGCCGCCATCCTGCAACGCGCCGGCCCCCTGCCCTGGCGCCGCCGCACGCCGGGCTTCCCCGGCCTGCTGCAAGCCATCGTCGCGCAGATGATCAGCAACCAGGCCGCCGCGGCGATCTGGGGTCGGGTGCGCGCCATTCCCGGTGCGCTCGATCCCGCGTCGATGATGGACCTGCCGGACGACGTGCTGCGTGCCGCCGGGCTGTCGCGGCCGAAGGTGATCCACGCCCGAGCGCTGGCGGCGGCGTTCCTGGACGGCACGCTCAGCGCGGACCAGATCGAGCTGCTGGATGACGAGGCGGCCATCGTCACCATCGGCTCGATTAAGGGCATGGGCCGGTGGACGGCGGAGATCTACCTGCTGTTCGCGCTCGGGCGGCTGGATGTGTTTCCCTCCGGCGACATCGCCCTGGCGGCGGCTCTGGCGGACCTGAAGGCGCTGCCGGAGCGGCCGGGGCCGAAGGCATTGCGTGAGATCGCCACCGCCTGGGCGCCCGTCCGGTCGCTGGCGGCGCGGCTGCTCTGGCACCATTGGCGGCACGTCACCGGCCGCCCGGCGATGGACGACATTAAGCTGCTGTGAGACAAAACGGCTGCACAGGAGCCGCCGCCGCAATGCCCGATCCCAGACTGACCGTCACCCGCCAGGACAGCATCGCCATCGTCACCTTCGATCGTCCGGAGCAGCGCAACGCGTTCGACCTGCCGATGTGGCGCGGTTTGCGCACGATCATGCAGCAGCTGTCGGCCGACGACGAGCTGCGCTGCGTGGTGCTGCGCGGCGCCGGGGAGAAAGCGTTCTGCGCCGGGGCCGATATCGGCGCCTTCGCCGAGGAGCGCGGCACGCCGGAGCGCGAGGCGGAATACGCCCATATCCTTGACGACAGCATGCAGTCGATCCGGCTGTGCCAGCATCCGGTGGTGGCGATGATCATGGGCTTCTGCCTCGGCGGCGGTGCCGGCATCGCCACGATGTGCGACTTCCGCGTCGGCGGCGAGGGCATCCATTTGGGGATTACGGCACGCAACCTGGGGATCTGGTATCCGTATGCGGAGATCGACCCGATCATTACTTTGGCGGGCACCGGCGTCGCCTCGGAGATGCTGATCGAGGGCCGCATCTTCAACGGTCGCGAAGCCTATGAAAAGGGCCTGCTGTCCCGCCTGGTGCCGGACAGCCTGGTGGAGACCGAGGCGCTGGCTCTGGCGCGGCGCATCGCCGAGGGCAGCCCGCTATCCGCCCGCTTCCATAAGGCGGCGCTGCGAAAACTGCGGGGTCCGCTGCCGGTGACGCGGGCGGAGGAAGCCGCGACCAGCGATTTCACGCTAACCGAGGATTTTCGGAACGCATGCCGGTCGTTCCTGGCGAAGGAAAAGCCGGTGTTTCGCGGGCGGTAGGGGTGACGTCGTGCTTGGCTGCGATGTATGGCTTCGGCAGGAGCCGCCCGCCATTCGGCCCCCGAGTAGGCCTCTGATCACCGAGACCGCCGCACCTTCGACTACCAGCCTGTACCCGCAGTCGCCGTCCGCGGCAGCGGCCAAAACAACCGCGCCCGGTAACCTTTGATTCATCATTCCGGCGCATTCTGTCCGCGTGTCCGGCAATGCCCCCTTCCTCGTCGAATCGCACCACCCCGCCACCTTCCACAGCCGCGGGGTCGCGGCACCGTTCACCACGCCCATGCTGGCCGGCACGCGCGTCCGGGACTCCAAAGGCGAGATCGAGCTGGTCGTCCCCAACCCCTCCGGCGGACGCGGCGTCTACATCCTTGACTGGGCGGCCGTCCGCACGCTCGGCCATCCGAACGTGCACGACACCGTCCTGTTCCGGCGCATGGGCAGCCTCGCCAGGTTCGACCCGGCAGCCATGCGCGATGCCGCGCTGGACGTGGCCCTCGACGGCCATGCCGGACGGGACGCCGCGGCCGAGGCGAAACGCGCTATCGCCCGCGATGCCGCGCATCGCCTGAACGCGCATTTCCTGCTGATGACCGGTCTGATCGGTCAGGTTCACCCGGCCGGCCTGAAAGCCTCGAACCTGGCCGAAAACGCGGAAGACGCCGCACGCCTCGGCACCGCGATCCTGCACAGGCTGGCGCCGTTGATGGGCCGCTCGCCCGCGGACCTCGCCGACGCGCTGGCTGCCTTGGGAAACACGTTCGCGTCCGTGGGCGTCGCCGCGGACGACACGGATGCCCGCATCGCGCGCGTCCTCGCCCGGCTGGAGGAAGCCCGGCAATCCCTGTCCGCTTGGCTGCGCGCCGATACGGATAACGACATCGGCGGGGTCGGCCGCGCCCTCGCCGGGGCGATGCAGACCGCGCACGGCTACGGCCAGGCGATCCTGAACTCCACCCGCGCCGTCCCGGCCGATCCCATCGGCCTGCTGAAACAATGGTTCAAGGATCCGGAGGCGGTCGTGGCAACCGCGAACCGCGCCGACTGGGTGCTGGACGGGTGGGAGTGGGTCTGCCTGCTCTGGCTGGCCGCCCGGACCGATGCCGCGCGGCGGCGGGCGTTGCTGGAGATGGCGCAACTCGCTCCGGTGCTGCCGGGCGAAGCCGGCAACTGGGCCGATCGGCCGGCGCCGCCCGAGCTGCTGCGCCAGCCCTGCCGGGTGACCAGCCGGGAGGATTCCTGGCGCAGCGGCGGGGCTGCGTTCGCCCTGATCGCACGCAACGAGATCCTGCGCGCCATGAGCACCTGAATGGCCACCGAACCCACACCTCCGCGCAACCGCGAGATCCGCGCCGTCTCGCGCGACGTGGCCGGGGCTGACAACGCACGGGTCATGCGGATCGTCGCCACGGTGGATGCGATGTCGGCGCGCGGTTCGGCCGACGAACTGATCGCGCCGCTGCGTCCGCGCCTTGCCGTGCTGCGGCCGCCGCGGCCGTTGCGCTTCGTCCGGCTGTTGTTCCATCCGCTCGACCCGCTGATCGTTCCCGCCGGGCGGTGGCGGCCGAACCAGCCCGCCATTCCGCGCACCGCGCTGGTCCCCCTGGCTGACTGCGTCCGTGCCGCAATGGGACCGGAAATCGGCGCGATCGAAGCGGCGATCGACGGCCGGACCACCGCCGACAGCGATCTGATTGCCGCCCGGGGACGCTTGCTCTGGCCTGTGGCCGGCACGCGGCTGATCGCGGCCGCCCTGCCCGCGAGCTGGAGCGAGACCGGCCTCGGCGATGCCATCTTCGCCTCATTGGCCAGGCGCACCGGGGCAGTGCTGGCGCAAATGGCGGCCTTCGATCGGCTGTGCGCGGAGACGGTCCAAGGGCTGCTGCCGCCGCGGGCGGACACCCTTCATGCCATCCTGCGCGAAATCGCCGGAACGGACGAGAGCGCCTTGCCAATGATGGTGACTCTGCTGCTGCACCGCCTGCCGCAAGCCGCCGCGCTGCTGGCTGCCGGGCAAACCGGAGCGCATGGCGCGGCGCTCAAGGAGACCGCGGATCAGACCGTCGACAGGATGCTGGAACAGCTCGCGCGCAAGGAGGGCGCCGCGGCCGAGGTTGCCGCGACCAGCCTGGAGGAGGCTGGCGCCGCGGTTCGCCGGATCGCCACCCTGCTGCGGCGGTTGGAGGAGGGCACGGTCAAACCCGCCCGCCGGGCGCAGCTGAAAACGGTGCGCCAGCAACTGGATGCCGGCTGCCGGATGCGCTTCGCCACCGGACTGCGCGATGAGGTGCTGGCGGGCTTGCAGGCCGGAGGCAGTCCGGACATCCGGGTCCTGGAAACCGCGGCCCGCGATCTGCGCGCGCTGGAGACCGAGGCGCGCGCTGCCGGTGGCGGCTCCGCCTACGACCTCATGCTGCGGCAGGCCGCTGATGCGGTGAAAGCCTTGCCGGCGGAAGGCGGCCCGGGCCGGACGGACCGTATCCGACTGGTCGAGATCCTGGCGGGATCAGATGCCGCACTGGCGATGCTTGACGAGAGGCGGGACAATCGATGAGCGTGAACGATGTTGATGAACGGCGGCCGAAAGCGGATGCCGGTAACACTAATTTTCCAGGGTTCGCGCCGGCGGAAACCCCATCGGGTGAACAATCCTTTGCGAAACCGGTGTATGATGCTCCGCATGAGCAAGGCCGCCCAACGAGAAACGACATGGTAACACGGTCAGCCGATGCAGTGACGTGGACCGCTTTCAACACGGGTGGTCAGCGCCCTGCTCAGCCTGGGGATCGCCGCCGTCGGCGGGGGATTCGCGTGGGTGCACAGCGATCTCAGCGACATTCGCACCGATATCAGGGACATCCACACCGATATCAGGGACAGCCGGGCCGACACCAGGGACATGCACGCGGATGTCCGCGACATGAGGACCGCTTTCGGCAGCGTCCAGGCCGGTATGCGCGACACGCATGCACAGGTGCAGGGGATGCAGACCGATATCCGGGATATCCGGACGTCGGTTGGCTCGATTGACGGCCGCGTCGAGGCAACGCGGGAGGACGTGCTGAAGGCTCTCTCCGGCCTGGAGAAACAGTCCGCGCTGTCCAATGCCAGGCTGGATGAACTCGCCGCTTCCGCGCGGCAGGGTCATTAAGCCCAAAGTAAGTTCAACCGCCGGGTGTCAGGCTGATCGTCCCGCTCAGCGTTTCGTCCGGAGCCAGCACGTGCATCGCCTGCTCCCCCGGAAGATCGGGCCGGTTCACCGCATCCGGAACATGCGTCACCGGTTCCACGCAGAAGAAATCGGCCCAATGCGGCGTGAACACCTGCAAGTGCCGGAACACCGCGCTGGCCTCGATCCGCAGGCTGGCCGAACCGGCCCGGATATCGGCCCGTCCGTCCCAGCCGGTGAAGCAGTTGTCCAGCCGGGACTGAACAATCGGCCGGAACCCGTCGTGCCGCCAATCGCCGGGCACCGGGCCGTGCCGCTCCGGCAGGGCGTCCGCACCATTGTGCCAGGCGCCGGTCGCATTGAAGCGCAGTCCCGGGTCATGCTGTTTGGGGAAATAGGGGTGCAACCCGAGCCCGGCGGGCGCCTCGGACCCGTGCCGGTTGGTCAGCCGCATCGCCACGGTCAGTCCGGAGGCGGACAGGCTATAAGTGATCTCCGCCTCGAACGCGAACGGCCAGGACGTATCGGGGCAGTGGTTCAGCACCATCGTGACGGCGTGCGGGCTCACCCGGGCCACTGTCCACGCACGCTGCCAGCCGACGCCGTGGATCGCATGCGGATTGTCGCCGAAGTTGCGGGCGAGCCGGTACGCCTCGCCTCGCCAGGTGAACGCGGCCGAGCCGATGCGGTTACAGTAGGGCAGCAGCGGGAACAGGGCCATCGCATGCGAATCGCCGCCCGATGTCGCCTCCGGCAGCGCGCGCCGGGTCAGCGCCGTCCGCCCGAGCATCCAGCCGGTAATGCCGGCACCGGTCCCCGGCGCCACCACGATTGACGATTCGCCCGCGCTCAGGGTCAGCATGGATGGACTCCCGTTTCGCCCCAGCCTAACCCGTTTCGTTGCCGTTGGTCAGGAGGAAACCACCGTGGAAGACGTCGATTGCATCGTGGCGGGAGCCGGGGTCGTCGGCCTGGCGGTGGCGCGCGCGCTGGCGCTGGCCGGACGCGAGGTCATCATCCTGGAAGCCGCGGAAGCCATCGGCACCGAGACCTCCTCGCGCAACAGCGAGGTAATCCATGCAGGCATCTACTATCCCGCCAACAGCCTGATGGCCCGGTTCTGCGTCGCGGGCCGCCGGATGCTGTATGCCTACTGTGCCGAGAAAGGCGTGGCGCACATCAACTGCGGCAAGCTGATCGTCGCGACCGATGCGCGGGAGGATGCCTTGCTGGCCGGCATCAAGCAGCGGGCGGAGGCGAACGGCGTCGAAGGGATGCGCCTGCTGACCGCGGCCGAGGCCATCGCGCTGGAGCCGAACCTGTGCTGCACCAGCGCGCTGTTCTCGGCATCCACCGGCATCATCGACAGTCACGGCTACATGCTGGCGCTGCAGGGCGACGCGGAGAATGCCGGCGCGGTGCCGGTCTTCCTCAGCCCGGTGATCCGTGCGCGGGCGGCCCATCGGCGGATCGAAGTGGATGTCGGCGGCGGCGATCCGACAACGATACGCTGCCGGCTGCTGGTCAATGCAGCCGGGCTGCATGCGCCCGGCCTGGCGGCGCGGATTGAAGGGATGCCGCCGGACCGCGTGCCGCAGGCATATTATGCCAAAGGGAATTACTTCACCCTGGCCGGGCGGTCGCCGTTCTCGCGGCTGATCTATCCGGTGCCGGTGCCGGGAGGCTTAGGCGTGCATCTGACCGTCGATCTCGGCGGCCAGGCGCGGTTCGGGCCGGATGTCGAGTGGGTCGATGCGATCGACTACACTGTGGACCCGGCGCGGGCGGACGGGTTCTACGCGGCGGTGCGGAAATATTGGCCGGCGCTGAAGGACGCCGCGTTGCAGCCGGGCTATGCCGGGATCCGGCCGAAGATCGTGCCCAAGGGCGCTCCGGGGCAGGATTTCCTCGTGCAGGGGCCGCAGACGCATGGCGTGGCGGGGCTGATCAACCTGTTTGGAATCGAAAGCCCCGGGTTGACCGCGTCGCTGGCACTCGCCGGCCACGTGCTGGAGGTGTCGCGGACCGAGATGTAGCACTCCGCGGCACTGAGAATCGGGCCCGGGTTGCGACTTCAGCGACGCGGCATCTCGACCTCATCGCCGGATACAGCCGCCGAGACCACGCGATAGACCGCAAATATGCTGGCGGGGGCGCCCACCCGCTCCACCGTCCCGATCCGCTCCGCCGACGACCAGACCGTGGTATCCACAGGGTCCGTGCGCCGGACGTCACGCAGCAATAGGCCCGTCTGGCCGGCGATGGAGGCAGGCGGCAGGTCGGTCAGCGCCCAGCGCGCATCGAACCCGACGACGCGCACGCCGGCGGGCAGTTGCCAGGCCAGTTCGCTGGCCAGCGTATAGCCCTCCGCCGCGACAAAGAACGCACCCGTCGAAGCGCGGGCCGCTTCTACCTGCCGCATCATCCCATCCCAGCCCTTGAACCGGATGGCGACCGGATCGAGCTTCGGCGGCAATGGAACGATATCCGTCGCGGCCTGGATATACGCCACCGCGGTGATGGCGAAACCCAACACGCAGGCACCGGACCACCACCGCCGCGTCAGCCGCAGCCCGCCGGCCGCAACCGCCAGCGCCGGGTAGATGATCGCCGGCCAGTTCCCCTGCACCCGGCCGCCGGTGGCGTGCTGCAGGAAGACCAGCACCGGCGGCAAGGACAGCGCCGCCAGCAACGACCATGCCGGATCGCGCTCGCGCCAGGCGCGACGGATGGCGACCCCGAGTCCCGCCATGCACAGCGCGAAGACCAGCGGTGTGGCAAGGCCGATCTGGCCGCCGATGAGCTCGCCGAGGAAGCCGAGGGCGCGCATCGGCTGCCAGTCGTCCACCCGTCCGCCCTGTTTGACGAATCCCGCCCAGTCATGTGCCGCGTTCCAGGCCACCACCGGGCAGAACAGCAGCAGCGCGATCATGGCTGCGGCCCAAGGCTGCCAACGCCGCAGCCACGCCCGTCCCGCGGGGACCGCCAGCGTCCAGAGGCCAATGCCCATCGGCAGGAACGCGGCGGTATATTTGCTGTCCATTGCGAGGCCCGCGAACACGCCCGCCGCCAGCCACCACCCCCCTGAACCGCCGGCCGCCAGCCTCGCCATCGCCCATAGCGCGGCGGTCCAGAAGAACAGCAGCGGCGAATCCGGAGTCATGATGATCGACCCGACGCCAAGCAGCAGCGACGCGTTCAGCAGCAGCACCGCCGCTACGCCCGCCCGGGAGCCGGGCAACAACAGCCTCGCCGTATCGAACAGCAGGGCGGAGGCGATGGCTGCGGCGAGCGGTCCAAGCAGGCGCACACCGAGAGCCGTCTGCCCCGCCAGCGCGGTCCCTGCCCTGATCCAAAGCGCCACCATGGGCGGATGATCGAGATAGCCGGGCGCCAGCGCGTGCGACCACACCCAGTAATAGGCCTCATCCGGCGCCAGCGGCATCCAGGCGGCAAGCCCAAGGCGGATCACGGTCAGCGCGGCGATGGTGCCCGCCAGGACGAACCCGTTCATAACGCGATATCAGTCACCGGTATCATCGCGTGCGCCAGACCAGGGTGGCGGAAACCGCGTAATTCCAGACAACGCCAATCACCGCGCCAACGGCACCGGCAGCGGTCCAGGCGGTGTTCTGCTCGTACAGCACCTGGGCGATGCCGACATTGGCAACCGCGCCGAGACCGCACACCAGCACGAACAGCATCAGGCCACGCCACAGCCGCGCGCCGCGCAAACGGTGATCGCGATAGGTAATCATGTTGTTCAACTGAAAATTGAATCCCATCGCGACGAACGTCGCGATCATCTGCCCGGCCTCGAACGAAAGCGGAGAGGTTTTGCGCAACAGAGTCAGCACGGCGAGATGCACGAAGACGCCGAGCCCGCCCACCAGCGCGAACGAAAAGAACCGCAGCGGCAGAACCCCGCCACAGGCCTTGTCGGCCAGCAGCCCGATGAACTGGATCATCACCAGCGCATCCATTTTGCTCTCCCCGGCGGTGCGCTCGCGGAAGCGGGCGGGAACCTCCAGCACCCGCAGCTTCACCGGACTGCTCAACACGAGGTCGACCAGGATCTTGAATCCCTGCCCGTTCAGGCCGCGCGCCAGGTTTTCGAACAGCGGACGGGGCAGCATGAAGAACCCGCTCATGGGGTCGCTCAGCGGCACCGGCAGGAAAGCGCGGGCCAGCCTGATCCCGCCATCGGAGAGCAGATGGCGCCAACGGCCGCCCAGGCCGGCGCTGTCGCCGCCCGCCACGTGGCGGCTGCCGACCGCCATATCGTATGCGCCCGCCTGAAGCGCCTCCAGCATCAGCGGCAACCGGGTCTCATCGTGCTGCAGGTCGCCGTCGATCACCGCGACGTAGTCGGCCGAGGATGACAGCGCGCCTTCGATCACCGCGGAGGCAAGGCCGCGCCGGCCGATGCGCCGGATACAACGGACGCGGCCGTTATCCCGGGCGATGCGCCGCACTTCCTCCGCCGTGCCGTCGGGACTGTTGTCGTCCACATAGATGACCTCCCAGGCGATCCCGGTCAGGGCGGCATCGAGCTTGCGAATCATTGGAGCGACGTTCGGGCGTTCATTATAACACGGGATGATAACGCTCAGCACCGGCGCGGTCCCCGGCTGCTCCTGCGCATGCTGTTCATCCAAGACCGTCAAGGAAGGCATAGGGCTCCGATCACACCGATACGCGCGGCATTGTCCGCAGATACAAGAGGGAGATCGTGGGTCAAGGGGGATGGGCCGGCCGGAGCCGAACCCGGCGCGAAACCGTGATTTTGAAATATAAAATAATTATTGCTTATTGAGACGAATTTCCGTATCAACGGCACAACAGGTTCGGGAAAAAGCTCTCACTATGCACCCAAGGGCGTTACCTCTCGTTGCGCTTTTAGCGTCCATCGCTTCGGTGGCTGCGACCCCGGCTCATGCCGGCGTGTTATCGGCGAGCAATATCTTCAGCCAATTCAACGCTGTGATCTTTAGCAATTTTGCCAGCACATCAGACGTTGAAGGCCTCACGGTGGTCGGTGGCAACCTGGTCACCGGGGCCTCGTTCGACATTAATCCTGCCAATGCCAGCACTTCGTCTTTTTTCGGTCTAACTGTCTATGGCAGTGCGACTGGTAGCGGAAATTACAACGTCAACAACGGCAGTGGCGTGACAATCGCCGGCTCCAACAACGTCTCTTTCAACCTGAACGGCGGCGGCGCGGCAACCATCGGGGGCGCCAACAGCGGCAACCTCAGCCTGTCGAACGGCAGCGGCAGCCTAACCATTGGCGGCGCCAACAGCGGCACGCTGCAAATCGGCAGCAGCGCCAGCGTCTATGTCGGCGCGTCCAACACCGGCGGCATCGGCGCCAACGGCCGTAGTTCTGTCGCCATCAACGGCAACAACACGGCCAACCTGAACATGAACGGCGGTGGTTCGGTCGCGCTGAACGGCAGCAATTCGGGCACCATCAGCATGAACGGCGGCACGGTCACCTATACCGGCAGCCAGAACGGCAACCTCAACCTCAACGGCGGCGCGACGGCGACCAAGGTCGCCAGTGTGACACTCCCGGCGCCAACCGCGACGCTTCCGTCCTTCGCCACGACGTTCCAAACGCCGCTGACCAACCTGTCGAGCCAGTTGGACGCGCTGGCGGCCAACAGCCTCGCCACGCCATCCAACAACGCCGTCACCTTCAACGCCCGGCCGGACAACACGGGCACGGCCGTGTTCGACGTCAACTCATCGATTTTCAAGCCGAACTCCACGGTGACGATCAACCTGGATGGCGCAACCTCGGTGATCATCAACGTCAACGTCGATAGCTGCGTGTCCACGACCTGCGTGTTTTCGCTGCCGAACAGCCTGAACTTCGCCAACCCGACGGGTTACGCCAGCAACGTACTGTGGAATTTCATCAACGCGACCGGCCTGACGTTCCCGAACGAGATCGGCGGTTCGGTGCTGGCGCCGTTCGCGTCGGTGACGAATAACGCGCCGATAGATGGCACATTGGTTGCTCTGAGCTACTCCGGCAACGGAGAATTGCACAGCCATCCCTATACCGGCACGCTGCCCAACGGCACCCAGGCGCAGAGTTCCAGCGACGCTTCAAACGTGACGGTTCCGGAGCCCGGCAGCCTTGTGCTGATCGCGACGGGGCTGGTCGCGCTGGCCGCCGCGCGCCGCCGGACTCGCCCGTCAGCGTTTCGCCGCTAAGGGCGGCCCGAGACTCCGTCCGCAACGCGGACTGGTATTGTAGCAACCGGCGCAGAGCCAACCAGCGGCGCCCGCCCGCACCGCGATGACGGCAAATGGTGTCGGCGTTGCTGCTGACGTCATGGTGGCCGAAGGGCCACCATCCACACCTTACGGTAATGACGCGAGCCAAGGCGTGGATGGCGGGCGACCGAGCACGCGAGGGAGGGCTGCGCCCCATGGGCGTTAAAATAGCGCTCCGGCGTCGCGCTTCCCGTCATGCCGACGCAGGTCGGCATCCACGCCTTTGGCCGGGTCATGCACCGCAAGGCGTGGGTGGTGCGCCTTCGCGCACCATGACGATGGGACGGCAGCCGGCCCGAAAGCAGCGTAATTTAACGCCTATGGGGCCTGCGCCCGCCATGACGTCCAGCGGCACGTGCCGCGCCGGGCATTTGCATGGTAGAATGACCGATCGGCCCGGGCGGCTGGATCGTCACGGCGGGCGGAGGACCGCCATCCAGAAGCCGGCGAATGTCGTTCCACTCTAATATCAGAATTGAACTCAGACCTTCGCCGGCATGACGAGGCGGAACGCAAACGACGGAATTTAACACTCGCTCATCAGGTTCGCGGTGCAGGTTTCAATCCCTGAGAAGACCGAATCCTCTCCGGGCATGCCGAGCAGATAGCCCTGAGCGAACGCGATGCCATTGTTCCGTAGCCAGTTCAACTGCGCCGCCGTCTCCACGCCTTCCGCGACGACATAGATATTCATGTCGGACGCCAGCCTGCCGATGGTGCGGACAATGGCGCCGACCTTCTGCGAACCCGGCAGATCCCGGGTGAAGCTCGCATCGATCTTGATGCCGTCGACGTCGAACCCGCGCAGATAGGTCAGCGACGAATAGCCGGTGCCGAAATCGTCGAGGATCAGCCTGACACCCATGGCGCGGACGGCGTGTAACTGGTTGACGATGCTTTCCGATGTCGCCAGGAAAATCGTCTCGGTGACCTCAAGCGACAGGCGCCCCGGAAGTAACCCGCTTTCCTCCAGGCAGGACTTGAGGATCGACAGAAATCGGCCGCCGCGAAGCTGCCTGGGCGACAGGTTGACCGCCACCGGGACGCGGTTGATCCATCCCGCCGCGGCGCGGCAGGCCAGCCTGAGGACATGCTCTCCGAGCCGCTCCATCAGATCACTCTGCTCGACAGTCGGCATGAACTTGTCCGCCGCCAGCAAACCGCGCGTCGGATGACGCCAGCGCACCAACGCCTCAACCGAAACAATATCGCCCGAGCAGACGTCCACGATCGGCTGGTAATGCAAAATGATCTGACCGTCGTCGAGCGCGGACGCGAGCTCCGACTGCAGATGCAGGCGGCCCAGATGCTCGCGTTCGAACTCCAGTTCGAACAGGCAGGCCATATTCTTGCCGCGCTCCTTCGCTCGGTACAATGCCAGATCGGCGCGCCGCATCAGTGACTCCTGATCCATCCCATGATCAGGGCACAAAGCGATGCCGATACTCCCGCTTGGCCGGATCGCCAGCGTGTCGATCAACATGTAGGCCGCAAGCGCCTTGGTGATTCGATTGGCAATGTCTATCGCATCCGCCTGATCGACGCCCGGCAGCAGCATAGCGAACTCGTCGCCGCCCAACCGCCCGCCGATATCGCCCGGCCGCACCGACTCCCTCAGCCGATCGGCGACCGTCCGCAGCACTTCGTCGCCGGCGAGGTGTCCGAGGTTGTCGTTGATGCCCTTGAAGCTGTCCAAATCGATCAGGAGCAGCGCGAAGCTGCCCGGCTCAGGATCGTGGCAGGCCGCGCTGATGGCATCGACGAAAACCTTCCGGTTGAGCAGTCCGGTCAATGCATCGTGGCTCGCGAGAAACTCGATCTGTCGCCGCCCGGTCTGAGCCTCGGTGACGTCCGAGCCGATGCCGCGGAAGCCGCGGAAGATCCCGCGCTCATCATACACGGGATGACCGGTCAGGCTGAGCCATCGCATTCGTTCGCCGGTCAGCACAGTCAAGGTTGCGTCCTTGAACGCGCTCCGCTCTCGCACGAACTGAAATAGCCGTCCGGCATCGTCCTCTTCCCGCTCGCCCGCGCAGAAGAGATCGACGATCGAAAGCGTCTCGAGATGCTCCCTGTCCATCCGCAGCGCTGCCGCCATTCGCGGACCGACGTTGCGGAAGACGCCCTCGGAGTCGGTTTCCCACAGCCAGTCGGACGAGATTTCCTCGTATTCGTGCAGGAACACGCGGATTGTCTCGTGTTCCTTCTGCAGATTTAGCCGGCCGAGTGATCGTTCCAGGATCGTCTTGTTGATGTTGACCATGCCGATCAACGTGAACATGAGAAAGCCGAGGAAAGACAGGATGGCAACGACCTGGATCGGCTGCATCAGGATCGCGATGGCGCAGAACGCGGAAATCGGCACATAGAATGCGAGCGCGACGGAGAGTGGCACCCCGAGCATGGGTGTCGAGACCAGCGCCATGATCAGCCCGATCAGGACGCCCTGCTGATCCGGCCGGGACACCAGGGCGAACAGGTTGACCAGGATTCCCCAGGTTACCCCCAGCGCCGCCAGCACGATGACCGACCGCCTGATGAAGGCGGCATCGTCGCGTTGCCGCCTCCAGCGGAAACCACCGGCAACCAGGCAACCATACAGAAAGATGACGACGCCATAGGTGACGTTGATGCCGATGTTCATGTGCTGTTCGAAGGCAAACGTGAACAGCGTGCAGCTTCCCACGCCGAGGAACGCGAACAGCAGCGTGACGCTGAACAGGATCGTCGCCTGGTCGCGGCGAACCGAGCGTTCATTCTCGGTGCCCTGGTACGACAGGAACAGCCGGCGCAGCGCCGCCATCCATTCCATCGCGGCGACGGCCTGGCGCCGGAGCACCCGCGCCGCCTCGGTCACCTCAGCCACGATTTCAATGATCTCGGCCTTGCCGGGACGCGGCAGCAACATGCCGGTTCGCCGCTGATAGGCGGCATAGCCGGCCGACAGCGAGGAAATCCGGAACCTCCATTCCTCCCCCCATGCGATGCGGACATACCAGGCCGCCAGGATCAGCGCCGGTACCCACTGCCATTCCCCCGCGATCACGGCGGTCGCCAACCAAAAGACGATATAGGACAGGTAGAACGGGTGCCGGACATGCGCGTACGGCCCCGCCATATAGATCATGTCCGGATCGGCATCGGAATAGGCAATGTGCAGCCGATGCCCGCGGGTTGTCGTCACCGACCACCAGAACAGCAGGACGGAAGCGGCGAACCCGGCCAGCCCGGCGGTTGTCCACCGGGTTGGCTCGCATCCGCGCCACAGCAGCAGGCCGCCGTAGTTGAGGTAGGCCAGCAGGCTGCACAGCGACAACACCCGCATCCCGTTGGGAATGCGCCCGTCAACCGCAAAATGGCCGCGCAGCGCCCAGCCGAACGAGCTGAACGCGACCAGGGATACGGCGAGCGGCAGCCACGCAGTGCCGGCGGCGACGCTGATCGTGGTCAAGATCTCACCAGCCCGAGCGGGACGGGTTCGCCGGCGAAGAATCCATCAAGATCGTCGGTCGCGCCGGCAAACGGATCGATGACCGGGAAGGCTCGCCGGACTTCATCGTAGCGTTCGCGGGTGCAGGACATGAGCTGCATGGGGCAGCTCAGGCCGGGATAGGCGCGCGGTTCGGTCACCGCCTCATACCCGAGGCGCTTGTAGAACGGCGCGTGGTTGCGGCGCACGCAGGCCAGCAGGATCTGGGTATGCGCGGCCATGCCTAAAAATCCTGCCATCCGATAGAGCAGGAAGACGAGTCCCTGATTATTGTCCGCCGCCGGGCTGCGTACGAGGCGTGTCGTCTCGATGCCGCGGGCGCCGATGCCGATCGCGGTTTGCTCGTTGAGCAGCTTGCGGACCTCCTCGGGGAATGCATCGGCCGCCGGGGATCTCTTGCGCGATCCGAAAGCCAGCATGCATGTGCGCACCGACGCGGACGGAACGCCATCGTCATAAATAACCACGGTCTGGCAATTTGGCAGGTCATCGTAGAGGTCCTGGAACAACCCGGTCTCATTGGGTTGGATGTAGCCGGATGCGAGGTAACTGTCATAGCGTAATCTGTAAGCTTCCAGCTTTGTTTTGGTATCTACGGCGAGCCGGGCGGAATATCGCGTCTGCGTGAGCGGGCGGACTTGCGGTACAATATCGACATGTTGATGCATATCGTGAGCAAAAAAGAACATTAGTGGTGTCTCCTGTTAAGAATGTGACCAGGAGATCGTATCTTGTTGTACTAGCGGATGAGTATGCTTCCCTTCGAAGATCTGGACGGACCCGCACGATCCGGATAGGAATCCTCCATGGCCGAATTTGCACCCGTCACAACAATTGCAGATTTTAGACAACTTGATGACGGTGAGATCTTGGAAGGTTATTTTGACGGCTTCCACGGCAGTCCGCCGCCCGGGTCCGATCGGTCGCGGGCTTTTTGGCATGGTTGGCGCAACGGACGCGTCGATGCCGGCCTGGCGAAGCCGGATTTTGCCCAAATCGCCCTCGATCTGGCGTTTCGGCAAATCGGGGGAAGCGCCGCCTGATGGTCCCGCGCCGCATTTTTGTTAAGTAAATGCAATTTAAAGCCTCGCGTGGCGGGTTATAAGCCCGATCCACAGATTGGTCACAATATCGTGATCATTTGGCCCCGCGCGTGAAGCCCCTAAACATCGGCCAGGTCGTCCGACCGATACGTTCAGACCGGAATGTTGTCCCGACCGCATGCGTGCCGGCGCGCTTTCGACTCCAGTATCGGCGCAGGCAAATGATGCTCTTTGTGTAAAGGACTTGCAATTCGGGGTATTGGCGCCCGGCGAGCCCCCGGCTGCCGAGGATACAAATCGTAAGTATCCGTAAGTAGACCCAAAAGCGGCGGTTGTAGTATTCTACTCATCGGCGCATGGCCCACTACCCCAGGTGGTTGGACTCCTGAAAAATTGCAGCCTTTTGGGTCAGAAGCAACACGCGCAGGTAGACTCCTGAAACCTATTGTCACGCCAAGTCTGTAGCGACGCGGGTCAGCCCGCCGTGCAGGTTGACTATCATCGAAACCTTACCCCTGCGTCCGAGGCAACGGCGACGCCCGCCGGAGCTCCGACTCGAATTAGGAGCACCAGGTCTCAGCGCGCCAGCGCCCTTGAGGGGACACTACAGCGGCACCCCCGCCATGCTGCGGCTGGTCCGGATCGTCTGCAATGTTTGCACCCGGCTGACCGACGGCAATCCCGTCAGCTTCTGCGTCAACTGATTCTCGTGCGCCGTATCGCGTGCCACCAGGCGCAGCAGGAAATCGCCGCCGCCGCGGATCATGTGGCACTCCCGCACCTCCGGCCAGGCGCCGACGAGCCGCTCGAACGCCGACAGCACCGCGTCCTTCTGGCTCTCCAGCCCAACGATGGCGAAGAAGGTGATCTCCCACCCCAGCATCTGCGGGTCGGTGTCGGCATGGTAGCCGCGGATCACGCCCGCCTCCTCCAGCGCCCGCACCCGGCGCAGACAGGGCGGTGCGGAGATGCCGGCCCGCTTCGACAGGTCGACATTCGTCATGCGCCCGTCCTCCTGCAACGATGCGAGAATGCGCCGGTCGATCGCGTCCAGCACAATGGGCGTATCTGAGTGAGACGGCTTCATGTTATTTTTGAAAGGACATTTCCGGGCCGCGGGAGGGGACATAATCTTATTGCGTCCGGCGCGGCGGGCAAGCCGGAAACGGTATTTTCCGTCAATATCATCAGACAATCCACAACTTTTCGGTCCGCTATCGGAAACCGCTCGATTCATGTCTTCCCATTTCAGCGCCGTATCGCCACTTTTCGGTCCATGCAATCCTTCATCCGAGGCTTCGCGCGCGTGCTCGCCGCTCTGGGCGTCCTCGTCCTGCTTCTCGCGGCACTGATCGCCGGGGCGCTGTGGCTGACGATCCCGGGCACCGGCCGGACCACCCGCATCGCCGGCCTGTCCGCGCCGGTCGACATCAGCTTCGACGCCGACATGGTGCCACGTATCCGCGCCGCGACCGAGCAGGACGCCGCCGCCGCCCTCGGCTTCGCGCATGCCCGCGACCGCATGTTCCAGATGGAGTTGATGCGCCGTGCCGCCTCCGGCCGCCTGTCGGAGATCGCCGGCACGGTCACCCTGTCGATCGACCGGCTGATGCGCACGCTCGGCCTGCGCCAGCACGCGGTGGCGGATCTGGCTGCGCTGCCGGCGGATACGCGGGCGATACTCGATGCCTACGCGCGCGGCGTGAATGCCTATATCGGCCAGAAGGGCCGCTTCGCCGCGCCGGAATTCCTGGTTCTCGGGTCACCCGAACCGTGGGAGCCGGCCGACAGCCTGCTGTGGGCCAAGACCATGGGTCTGTGGCTGTCGATGAACTGGCGGCAGGAACTGGCGCGCCAGGGCCTGGTCGGGAAAGTGCCGGCGGGGTTGCTCGACCAGCTTTGGCCACGTCAGCCGGGGGTGCCCGCGCCGGACGCGATGGCGGACCCGCAGACCCGCTTCGCCTCGGCCGCATCGCGGCTGCTGTCGGTGCTGCCAGCGTTTCCCGCACCTTATACAATTCCCTCCAGCGCATCGAACGAATGGGCGGTCGACGGGCGGCACACCGCCACCGGAGCGCCGCTGCTGGCCGGCGATCCGCATCTGGCGTTCGGCTTCCCCGGTATCTGGTATTTGGCGCGCATCGACCTGCCCGGCCGCGTCCTGGCCGGCGGCACCGCGCCGGGCGTCCCGTTCCTGGTGCTCGGACATAACGGCAAGATCGCCTGGACCTTCACCACCACCGGCGCCGACGTGCAGGACATCTTCATCGAGACCGCCGCCGGCAGCGGGCAATACCAGGCGCCCGGCGGTCCGCTTCCATTCACCCTGCGGGAGGAGCGCATCGGCGTGCGCGGCCAGCCGGATCAGCTTCTGCTGGTGCGGGAAACCCGCCATGGTCCGGTGATCAGCGATCTCGACAGCCCGAGCGGGCCGATCATGGCGGTCACGATGGGGAATTTGCAGGCGGGGGATACGGCGGCGGCGGGACTGCTGGCGTTGAACCGCGCCGCGACGGTGGAGGAAGCCGGGCGGGCGGCGGCGGAAATCAGTTCGCCGGTGCAGAACCTGCTGGTGGCCGACGCAAAGACGATCGGGATGTTCGTCACCGGACGGGTGCCGATACGCAAGGCCGGCGACGGCGCCATGCCCGCCCCCGGCGACGGGTCGCATGACTGGATCGGCTGGGCCTGGGGCGAGTCGCTGCCGCACAGCGTCTCGCCGCCGACGGGGCGGCTGGTGAATGCCAACGAACCGGTCTGGCCGGCCAATTTTTCCGTCTTCATGGGGCGCGACACCTTCGGCGACTGGCGGGCGCAGCGCATCCGGCAACTGTTGGATGCCTCCGATCGCCATACGGTCGCGGACTTCGTCGCGATGCAGGCTGACAACGTCGACCTGTTCGCGCGCCACGTGCTGCCGGTGCTGCTGGCGGTGCCGGACGTCACCGGCAACGCGGCGCAGGCGCTCGGTCTGCTGAAAGGCTGGGACGGCGCGGCGGTGATGGACAGCCCGGCGCCGCTGATATTCAACGCCTGGATGGAGACATTCTATCGCGGCATCCTGACCCGCGCCGGCGTGCCGATGGCGGCGGGCGGCCCGGAGGCGGATTTCCTTGCCTTTGTCCTGTCGCCGGCCGGCGCGCATTGGTGCAACGGCGATTGTGCGCCGATGCTGCGGGACTCCCTGGCGGCCACGGTACGCGATCTGAGCGTCCGGTTCGGCGGCGATCCCGCCAAATGGCGCTGGGGCGATGCGCATCAGGCGCAGTTCGCGCATCCGCTGCTGCGGACGATTCCGGTGCTCGGGCCGTTGACCACCATCAGCGTTCCGAGTGCCGGCGACGACAACACGCTCAACCGCGGCGGCATGAATCCGGCGATGCAGTCGGTGCATGGGGCGGCCTATCGCGGGGTCTACGACCTGGCCGATCTGGATCGCAGCCTGTTCATGATCACACCCGGGCAATCCGGTAATCCGTTCAGTTCGCACGCAAGAGATTTTGTCCTACGCTGGCGCGACGGTGCTACAATCAGCTTGGGGCCGGACGCGGCTACCGTAACGGGGACGATTCGACTGACGCCATGAGCTACGCAACGCCCTATCCGGACGACGAGTTCCTCGTCGAAGGCGCCCTGACGCGACGCTGCCTCGCCTGGGTCGTCGATGTCATCCTGATCGCGATCCTGGTCTTCGTGCTGTGGTGGATCCTGGCCGCTTTCGGTATCCTGACTTTCGGCCTGGGTTTCGGAGCGATGGCTATCCTGCCGTTCGTGCCGTTCTTTTATCACTTCCTGTCGCTGCTCAGCGGCCCGAGCGCCACGCCGGGGCAGCAGATGTTCGGCCTGACGGTGCGGCGCGACTACGACCTGGGACCGCCTGACCCGCTACAGGCTCTGGTGTCGGTGCTGGCGTTCTACCTGACCCTGGCGACCAGCGGCCTGCTGCTGGTGGTGGCGCTGTTCACGACGCGGCATCGCACTCTTCACGATCTCGTGAGCGGACTGGTCGTGGTGCGGGTGCAGGCGATGCAGGCGCTGGCCGCGCCGGGTTGGACCGCGGGGCCAGGACCATACGCCTCATGACCTATAAGCCTCCGCGCCGCCCGCAGTTTTTCTATACGACAGCGCCCCTGCCCTGCCCGTATGTGGCGGGCCGCACCGAGCGCAAGGTCGTTACCGAGATCATCGGGCCGGATGCGGAGCCGTTGCACGACAGACTGTCGCGGGCCGGGTTCCGCCGCAGCCACAACATCGCCTACGCACCGGTCTGCCCGTCCTGCCAGGCCTGCGTGCCGATACGCATTCCGGTGGACTCGTTCCAGCCGGACCGGACGCTGCGCAAGATCGCCCGGGCGAATGCGGCGCTGGAGGGGTATCGCGTGCCGGCGCGGGCGACGGCGGAGCAGTTCCAGTTGTTCCAGCGCTACCAGCAGGTGCGGCACGGCGACGGCGACATGGCCAGCATGAGCTTCTACGACTATCGTGCCATGGTCGAGGACACCCCGATCGAGACCTTCATCATCGAGTTCCGCGATGAGCAGGATCGCCTGTTGAGCGCCTGCCTGACCGACAAGCTCGGCGACGGGCTGTCGGCGGTGTACAGCTTCTTTGTTCCCGGCCTGGAAAAGCGGTCGCTGGGGACGCACGCCGTGCTGTGGCTGATCGAGCGCGCCCGGGCGATGGGGCTGCCATATGTCTATCTCGGCTATTGGGTGTCGGACAGCCGGAAGATGGCCTACAAGGCGCGATTCCGGCCGAGCGAAATTCTTGTCAACGGAACCTGGCGCGTGCTGACGGATGTCGAGATCAGCGGCCGGGACGCTGCCGAGGACGTGCTGATGTCGGAAACCGTTGGGTGAAGGGCGGCTGGCACTTCCGTCATGGCCGGGCTTGTCCGCATAAGGGCTGGCGGCACGGCCGTAGCCTCCGTGGCATGGCCGCGCTTGTCCCGGCCATCCACGACTTGCGGTGCTGATGTCGGCAAAGTCGTGAATGGCCGGACCAAGTCCGGCCATGACGCAATGGGACGGGCTGCGGTCTCCCGGCCTATGTTAGCGCCTATGCGACTTGTCCGGGCCACCTATCGCGGCAGGTGCTGGAATAGGTGGCCCGGACAATACCCCGGACCAGCCGGGGCAGGGCCATGCCGGAGAAGAGCCATGATGAGTGTGGCCAATGCCTGACCCCCACTGGCTGGTCTGGGCGCGGGAAATCCAGGCCATCGCCCAGACCGGCCTGGCGTTCAGTAAAGACCCCTACGACCTCGACCGCTTCGCCGCGTTGCGCCGTCTGGCCGCGCGGATCATGGCGGAGCACAGCTCGGCCGACAGTGCACGCATCGAGTCACTGTTCGACGCCGAAACCGGCTACGCGACCCCGAAGCTTGGCGTCCGCGGCGCCGTGTTCGATGCAGCGGGCCGAATCCTGATGGTGCGCGAGGTGGTGGACGGTGATCGCTGGACCCTGCCCGGCGGTTGGGCCGACATAAACCAGACGCCGGCACAATCGGTGGTGCGGGAAGTATTCGAGGAGTCCGGCTACCGCGTCCGGGCGGTGAAGCTGGCCGCGGTCTGGGATCGCGCCCGCCAGGCGCAGCCGCCGATGGCGTTCTCGGTGGCGCGGATGTTTTTCATCTGCGTGCTGGAGGGTGGCGCCCCGGCCACCAGCCTGGAGACGAGCGAAGTCGGCTGGTTTGCCGAAGCCGCCATCCCGGACGATCTGTCCGTCCGCCGGACATCGGCGCACCACATCAGCCGCATGTTCGCGCACTGGCGCGATCCCGGGATGGCAACGGAATTCGATTGAGAACAGCCTGCAATCGCATGCGACGAGCGGGCTTTTTACTGGAAATTTCACTTGACGGATACTTGAAGAAATCCGCCTTGCCATCCCGGAGGAGGAAGCGGGAGGGCACGGCGAAGAAATCAGTGCGTCACGCGCTGCGGCCTGACGGAAAGAGCGCTCCCGGGACCCGTCGGTGAGGCGGCTTCGCCGATAGAGATCGCTGGGTATCTCTGTGTCCTCCGGCTTCCTCGGTGCAAAAAATCCGTCGACAGGAACTCAAAAAGTCCTCTCCGCAGGGGCACGAACCGCGCCCCTGTCAATGCCCGGCGTTGGCCCCCGAAAAGTCCGGCGTTTCCAGCCCCGAAGCCACCAGCTGCTTCGCCAGAGCCGACTTCAGCCGATCCAGCCCCGCCTCGGTCGACGACTCGCACCGCGCCACCAGCACGGCCTGCGTATTGGAAGCGCGCAACAGCCACCAGCCATCCGCCGTCTGCACCCGCACGCCGTCCGTCGCCGAGACCTTCGCACCCTCGGCCGACAGGCGGTCCGCCACTTCGGCGATGACTGCGAATTTGCGGCGGTCGTCGCAGTCGAACCGGACCTCCGGCGTATTGATCACGTGCGGCAACGCCTTCCGCACGTTGGACAGCGGAGTCCCGAGCCGAGCCAGTATCCCCAGCGTCCGCACCGCCGCGTACAGCGCGTCGTCGAACCCGTACCAGCGATCCGCGAAGAAGATGTGCCCCGACATCTCGCCCGCCAGCGGACTGCCAGTCTCCGCCATTTTCGACTTGATCAGCGAGTGCCCGGTCTTCCACATCAGCGGCACGCCGCCCGCCTTGGCGACCTCATCGAACAGCACCTGGCTGGCTTTCACGTCGGCGATGATCGTCGCGCCGGGGTGACTTTTCAGCACGTCGCGTGCCAGCAGCACGAGGATCTGGTCGCCGAACAGGATTTCGCCCGTATCGTCCACCAGCCCGATGCGGTCCGCGTCGCCGTCGAAGGCGATGCCGATATCCGCCTTCTGCGCGCGCACCACGGCAATCAGCTCCGCGAGGTTGGCCGGCACCGTCGGGTCGGGATGATGCGCCGGGAAATTCCCGTCGATCGGCCCGTTCAGCACCACATGCTCCCCGGGCAGGGAGGCAACCAGCTTTTCCAGCGCATCGCCGGCCGCGCCGTTGCCGTTGTCCCAAACCACTTTCAGCATCCGGTCGCCGCCGTCCCAGTCGGACAGCAGGCGCGCCACGTAATCGTCAGCCACGGCCACGGCCCGCTCGGAGCCCTCGGCCTGCGGCACCACGTCGCCGGTTTCGGCGAGGCGGCCGATGTCCAGAATCTGCTCGCCGAAGAACGGCTTGCGGCCGAGCATCATCTTGAAGCCGTTGTAATCCGGCGGATTGTGGCTGCCCGTCACCATCACCGCTCCGTCCGTCTCCAGCGTCGTTGCCGTGTAGTAGAGCATGGGAGTCGGACCGCGGCCGATGCGCAGCACCTCCATCCCGCTGGCGCGCAGCCCGTCCACCAGTGCCTGCTCCAGCTCCGGGCTGGTCAGCCGCCCGTCATAGCCGACGGCCACCCGGGTGCCGCCGCCGCGGGAGACGATCGTGCCGAAGGCGCGGCCGATCGCGAAAGCATCGGTGGCATGCAAAGTGCGTCCGACGATCCCGCGGATATCGTATTCGCGCAGAACCGTCGGGTCGAAGTGGTGGGAGAAAGCCATCGCTCGGTTCGCTCTCGCTCAGACGTAGTTCTTCAGGAACGCATGCACGGCATCGGCCAGGTCCGGGCGTTTCAGCGCGAACGCGATCTGCGCTTCGAGGAAACCAACCTTGTCCCCGCAATCGAAGCGGCGGCCCTCGTAGCGCAGACCGTGGAACGGCTGTTCGCCAATCAGGCGAGCCATGGCGTCGGTAAGCTGCACCTCATTGCCGGCACCGCGCTCCATCCGCGAGAGGTAGTCAATCACCTTCGGTAGCAGGATATAGCGGCCGATGATCGACAGATTGGACGGTGCATCCTTCGGGTCGGGCTTTTCCACCAGGCCGGTGACTTCGACCAGCCGCCCGTCGTCGGAGCCGACTTTGAGGATACCG
This sequence comes from uncultured Rhodopila sp., assembly GCF_903915725.1. Classification (GTDB taxonomy): domain Bacteria; phylum Pseudomonadota; class Alphaproteobacteria; order Acetobacterales; family Acetobacteraceae; genus Rhodopila. Next base: position 61,583 of record NZ_CAIWTY010000026.1, on the reverse strand, counting down.
TAGCGATTGGTTTGCTCGTGCGGGACTTCCGTCACCGCAACGACGTTGCCGCCGGTTTCGTAGTAGGCTTCGGCAAGCTGGGCCAGGCAGGGCTTGTCCGCCAGCACGAGGTCATCCGGCAGCAGAATGGCGAACGGGTCGTCGCCGATAAAGGCGCGCGCGCACCAGATCGCGTGCCCCAGGCCGAGCGGCACCTGCTGGCGCACCGTCACGATCGACCCCGGTTCGCTTTGCGCGCCGTGCAGCGCGGCGAGCGCCTCGGACTTGGCGCGGTCCCGCAGGGTGGCTTCCAGCTCGAACGCGACGTCGAAGTGCTCCACCAGCGCGGTCTTGCCGCGGCCGGTGACCATGCAGAACTGCTCGATGCCGGCGGCGCGGGCTTCCTCGACCGCGTATTGGATCAGCGGCTTGTCAACGACCGGCAGCATCTCCTTGGCCGTCGCCTTGGTGGCCGGCAGGAATCGGGTCCCAAGACCGGCAACGGGAAGGACGGCTTTGCGCAGTTTCTTCATCACGAGTCGACTCCGGTATGAAATTTACTCAATGCACCATGCTGAACGGGCGGAAATGTGGCGGAGTGCGAAAAAAAACGCTGCCACAATCAGATGACACCCGGACACGAAATAGCGACAGGCACATGGGATTGCTGAACGGGTTACCCCAGTAAAATGTCGCGCGCCTGATTCACCCGGCTGGCCAGCCAATCCGAACCGCCGGCATCCGGGTGGGCGCCGCGCATCAGCCGGCGGTGAGCGTCGCGAATTTCCGTCTCCGACGCGCCGGGGTGGAGGCCGAGGACCTCGTACGCCTCCTTGCGAGTCATCGCGCCGGGCCGGTTCGGCGGCGGCCGAGCGCCACCGCCGCCACCGCCAATAGCTTTGGCGCGGGATTCCTGCCATTTTCGGTAGAGCAGAGGCCCGAACATGACCAGCGGCCCCAGTGCGATGCCGCCGCGGCCGGACAGGATCAGCAGCAGCGCCAAAGTAATGCCGCCCAGCGCCGCCACCCAGGTCAGGAAAGACTTGATCGTCGTCACCGAGGCGCGCTCGAACGCGCGCGCCCCGCCCATCAGAACGAACAGAACCGCCGCTCCGAGGATCAGCCACAGCATGGAGTCAGTCCGACTCGCCGGGTGAGACCGCCATCGCCTGCGCCTCCACCACCGCCAGAGCGGCCAGGTTGAGAATCCCGCGTGCCGTCACGCTCGGCACCACCACGTGGATCGGCTTGGCCATGCCGAGCAGGATCGGACCGATGGGCAGGCCGTCGGCGGCGGCCTTCAGCAGGTTGTACGCGATGTTGGCGGAGTCCAGGTTGGGCATGATCAGCAGGTTGGCGACCCCGGTCAGCCGGCTGTTCGGCACGGCGCGGTCGCGGATCGCCTGCACCAGGGCGGCGTCGGCGTGCATCTCGCCGTCCACCTCCAAACCGGGGTCGCGCTCGCGGATCATCTTCAGCGCCTGCCGCATCTTGCAGGCCGAACCGCTGTCGCTGGCACCGAAACTGGAGTGCGACAGCAACGCCGCCTTCGGGGTCACGCCGAAACCGCGCACCGCTTCCGATGCCAGCAGGGTCATCTCGGTGATCTGCTCGGCCGTCGGGTCGACAACCATATAGGTATCGCACAGAAACAGGATGCCGGTCTGCAGGATCACGCAGGACAGCGCGTACGGCCGGTTAACCCCGAGACGCAGCGGAATTATCGGCAGGATGTATTCGACCTGCCGCCCCCACGCGCCGGTGCCGCCGCAGATCGCCGCATCGGCCTGTCCGTCATGCAGCAGCATCGCCGCGGCGACGGAGGTGCGCGACGTCAGCCGCCGCGCCGCCGGTTCGGGCGGCACGCCCAGGCGGCCGCACAAACGCTGGTATTCCGGGATGAGACGATCGAACACATCGCGGTCCATCGCCGGGTCCAGCACGCGCACCGCGCCGCCGAGATCGAGGCGCAGCCCCATCTCCTTCACCTTGGCAGCGATCACGTAGCGCCGGCCGAGCAGTATCGGCTGGGCGATGCCGTCGTCCACGATGGTCTGGGCGGCGCGCAGGATGCGTTCGTCCTCGCCTTCCGCCAGCACCAGACGCTTTGGATCGCGCTGCGCCGCCTCGAACACCGGCCGCATCAGGTAGCCGGAGCGGAACACGAACAATTCCAGGGTGTGCTGGTAGGCGACGAAATCCTCGATCGGGCGGCGCGCCACGCCGCTGGCCATGGCCGCCTTTGCGACAGCAGGGGCGATTTCCAGGATCAGGCGCGGGTCGAAGGGCTTGGGAATGATGTACTCGGGTCCGAACACCGGGGCGGAGCCGCCATAGGCCGCGGCGACCACCTCGCTGGCCTCGACGCGCGCCAGCTTGGCGATGGCTTCCACCGCGGCGATCTTCATCTCCTCATTGATCGTTGTGGCCCAGACATCCAGCGCGCCGCGAAAAATGAATGGAAAGCACAGAACGTTGTTGACCTGGTTGGCGTAGTCGCTGCGGCCGGTGGCCATGATCGCGTCGGGCCGGGCAGCGGCGACCAGGGCGGGGTCGATCTCCGGGTCCGGGTTGGCCAGCGCCAGGATCAGCGGCTTGTCGGCGAGCAGAGGCAGCCATTCCGGCTTCAGCACACGGGGCGCGGACAGGCCCATGAACACGTCGGCGCCCGGCAGCGCGTCCTCCAGCGTGGTGGCGTTTGTGTCCCGCGCATACCTGGCCATGTTCGGCAGCATGTCGGGGCGGTCTTTGTGGATCACGCCCTTGATGTCGGTCAGGGTGACGTTGGCGGGGCGCAGCCCCATCGAGACCAGCAGATCGACGCAGGCCAGGGCCGCCGCCCCTGCGCCGGAGGTTACCAGCTTGACGTCGGCGAGGTCCTTGCCCTGCAGCAGCAGCCCGTTGCGCACGGCGGCGGCGACGGTGATGGCGGTGCCGTGCTGGTCGTCGTGGAACACTGGAATGCGCATGCGGCGGCGCAGTTCGGCCTCGATCGCGAAGCATTCCGGGGCCTTGATGTCCTCCAGGTTGATCGCGCCGAACGTGGGTTCCAGGGCGGCGACGACATCGCAGAACAGCGCGGGGTCGGAGGCGTCCACCTCGATGTCGAACACGTCGATGCCGGCGAATTTCTTGAACAGGACGGCCTTGCCCTCCATCACCGGCTTGCCGGCCAGCGCGCCGATATTGCCGAGGCCGAGGACGGCGGTGCCGTTGGAAATCACGCCGACGAGGTTGCCGCGCGCGGTGTAGTCGTAGGCGGTGTTAGGATCCGCCTTGATCTCCTCGCACGCCGCCGCCACGCCCGGCGAATACGCCAGCGCCAGGTCGCGCTGCGTCGCCATCCGCTTGGTCGGCTCGATCGCGAGTTTCCCGGGCCGTGGCAGGCGGTGGTAGTCGAGCGCGGCCTTGCGGAAATCTTCGTCCATCGACGTTGGTCCTGTGGTTGAGCCGCGGGAGAATGATCGTGGACTCGGGCGCTGGCAATGCGGGCGGCGGGGACGATCAGGCCGCTGCACCAGCCGTCAAACTGTTCGTCCCCGGGCTATGGCGTCTGATCTTCGCCGCGGCCCGCGACGACCGCTTCGGTCCCGTCTTTCCAGTCGCTGCGGGTGCCGCCGTCCACCTCCGCCGGCCGATCGGCCATGTAGCGCGCGACTCGGCGGCCGCCCGCCTGGATTTCGTCGATTATTGCCCGGGATGACGGGATAAGTCCCAAACGCTCCAAGGTTTTCAGCCATTGGCGTGTCGACAGCACATGAGCCCGCCGCTGCATGAGCACCGACCCATCGCCATAGGGACCGTCTTCGGTCAGCACGAGAGCGATTTCTTCGGGGCCAACCGGCAGCGATTCTCCGTCCACACTTTTCAGTCGTGGCAGGTTCTTGAGGATCCACGAGATCGCGGCGTCACCGAGACCGATAGTGGCGTCCGGGTTCTCGCCCGACGCCTCCTGAGCGATGGCATCAATAAAAACGGCTAGGAACGGCGTGCGCAGCTCCCTAAACTGGTTTCCACCGGCGGTGTCAAACCAGTGCGTCAACCGCTCCTCGCCGGGCGCGCCGAGCTTCCGGGTCCACTCCTTTCGAACAACGTCAGCGACGAGGACCGGGCGACCAAACGATTGGAGTAAGCGCAGTTCGTCGGCACAAGCGAGACTGATCAGCGGCCCTGAATCGGCGACGATCAGAGTGACCGGCTTTTTCTTCCAGGTGTTCATGCGCCGGCCTACGGCCCGATGAGGTCGGACACCGTGGCTTCCACCCCTTGCAACTCCCGGTCGGTCAGAACACTGCGAAGGGCTACGCGGCTCGACCTGCAAGCCTGGTAGAGCTCGAACAGGTTTTCGCAACCGGTCAGCGTCATCGCCTCCCGATAGCTAATAGCACCATCCTGCCAGGCCTGGAGGATGTCATGCGGCGAAGCTCTTTTCAGGTCGGACACTAACATAGCGATGTCGCCTTCTGCAGGCCGCGGAGATGCACGGCCTTCAAGATAGGGCCTCTGGCATCGGGTGTCAGCCGGATAAAGTGCGCGCCCGTCAGACTCGTTAACTTGGGCGTTGACCGGTCAGGCTTGAGCGATGCGCTAGCTTCCGGCGGCACAGCCTCGGCTCGGTGGGCCGGGAGCCTCGGGCCAAGCCGGTTTGTCGCGAAGGGAAAGAACGTCCCGCCGACAGTGCAGATGAATTTTCCCATTTTTTGCGCAAATTGGAGGAGTTCTTACTGTTAGATATGGGATAGGTAAAAATTGTATCCAAACTTCTGGGTTCCCCTTGCGATTGTCGGAAAAATATCCTCTTTACGGCCTTTCCCATACAGCGCGCTGACAGGCACCCTTCATCGATGGACTTTCCCGATTTTGTTCGCCTCCACCTTGATCCCATCGGGGTGACGACCCCCGGGCGTGCGTCTAATGAAAGCCCGCTCGTCGCACCACCTGCCCGGGTTCGAGGCTGAAGGAAAACCCATGCCGCCCGCTTTCTTGCTGCCCAGCACCGCTCCGTTCGCCGAGGAGCAGATCGCCGCGCTGAACCGCGTGATCTCCGTCACCACGCCGGAGCAGCGCGCCTGGCTGTCGGGCTATCTGGCGGGGCTGCAGGCGGCCTCGGGCGGACAGGCTGCGACCCCGGCCGCGCCGCCGGCCAAGCGGGCGCCGCTAACCATCCTGTTCGGCACCGAGTCGGGCAACTCCGAGGCGCTGGCCGGACAGGCGCGCAAGGTCGCGGCCAAGCTGGGGTTCGCGCCGAAGGTCGTGGACATGGCGGATTTCACCCCGGCGCAGGCCGCGGCAACGGAGAACCTGCTGGTCATCGCCGCCACCTGGGGCGAGGGCGACCCGCCGCAACGCGCCGTCGATTTCTACGAAGCGCTGATGGCGGACGACGCACCGCGGTTCGAGAAGACCCGCTTCGCCGTGCTGGCGTTGGGGGACCGCGCCTATGCGCAGTTCTGCGAGACCGGGCGCCGCATCGATGAGCGTCTGGCGGCCCTGGGCGGCGCGCGGATAACTGATCGCATCGAATGCGACCTCGATTTCGAGACGCCCGCCAACGGCTGGATCGACTCCACGCTGGAACGTCTGAACGCCGAGGTCGGCATCAAGGAGGCCGGCGCCTCCGTCATCCATGTCGATTTCGCCCGTCCGGGCGGCGACTCGCCGACGCGCGCGCGGCCGTTCGAGGCCGAGATCACCGAGCATGTGCGGCTGTCCGGCAGCCGATCATCGTCGGACACATGGCATGTGGCGGTGTCGCTGGAGGGGGCGGGGATTGCGTATGAGCCCGGCGATTCGCTGGGCGTGGTGCCATCGAACGATCCGGCGCTGGCCGATGCGGTGCTGAAGGCGGCGGGAGTGGCCGCTGACGACACGTTGCGCGGGGCGTTGCTCGATCGGCTGGACATCACCACGCTGACGGCAAAGCAGGTGGAGGATTTTGCGCGGGAGACCGGCACCGCGGCGCTACCGGCCGAGTGGGCGGTTGGGCGGCAGATCATCGATCTGCTGGAAACGGCGCCCGGCAAGCTGTCGGCGGAGCAGTTGACGGCGCTGCTGCGTCCCCTGCCCCCGCGGTATTACTCGATCGCCTCCAGCCGCAAGGCCGTGCCTGACGAGGCGCATCTGCTGATCGCCGGGCTGCGCTACACGTCGCATGGGCGGGAGCGCGCCGGTGTCGCGTCGATCGACATCACCGCGCGGCACCGGGCGGGTGATCGGCTGAAGGTGTTTCTGCGCTCCAATCCGCATTTCCGTTTGCCGGCAGATCCCGAGCGGCCGGTGATCATGATCGGGCCGGGCACCGGCGTGGCGCCGTTCCGTGCGTTCCTGCAAGAGCGCGAGGCGATTGGCGCGGGCGGCCGCAACTGGCTGGTGTTCGGGCATCGTAACTATACCCACGACTTCCTGTATCAGTTGGAACTGCAGGATTGGCTGAAGAGCAAGCTACTGACCCGGCTGGACGTGGCCTTTTCCCGCGACCAGCCGGAGAAGCGTTACGTGCAGGATACGTTGTGGGACGTACGCGGCGATCTGTACGGCTGGTTGCGCGACGGTGCGGCGCTTTACGTGTGCGGCGATGCCAATGCGATGGCGAAGGATGTGCATGAAGCGCTGCTGCGGATTTTAGCGGATCAGGGCAAGCAGGATAAAGCCGGGGCGAAGGCGGAGCTGGATGCGATCCGCCGCGACGGCCGTTACTTGCGCGATGTGTATTAGGGAGCGGCGGATGAACGGAAGATCGCTTCGTTTGAGGGCCAGGGCGCACCGGGCCCTCAGCGTCATGGTGGCCGCAGGGCCACCATCAACGCCTTGCGGTCGCCGGGCAAACGAAGGCGTGGATGGCGGGCTTGCGCCCGCCATGACGTGGTAGGAACAGCGGGACATGGACATCGAACGGCCGCTCTCGGCGAACGAGCGTATCAAGCAAGCCAGCAACTTCCTCCGCGGCGGAATTGCCGAGGGGCTGACCCACGCCGAAACCGGTGCGCTGTCGGAAGACGACGGGCAACTGACGAAATTCCACGGCTTCTACCAGCAGGACGACCGCGATCTGCGGGCCGAGCGCGGCAAGCAGCGGATGGAGAAAGCGTTCAGCTTCATGGTCCGGATGCGCATTCCGGGCGGCATCGTGACTCCGGCGCAATGGCTGACCATCGAAAAGCTGGCGAAGGAGCGGGCCAACGGAACGATCCGTCTGACGACGCGGGAGACGGTGCAGTTCCACGGCATCCTGAAAGGCAACCTGCGTCCGCTGATGCAGGGACTGAATGCGGTGACGCTGGATACGATCGCGGCGTGCGGCGACGTCAACCGCAACGTCATCGCGACGGTCGCACCGTGGCAGCGCGATCACTACGCGGCCATCAGCGCGCTGGCACGCGGGTTTTCCGAGCACCTGCTGCCGAAAACCCGCGCCTGGCACGAGATCTGGCTGGGCGAGGAGCGCATTTCCGGCGGCGTTGTCGAGGAAGAACCCATTTACGGGCGGACCTATCTGCCGCGGAAATTCAAGATCGCGGTGGCGTTGCCGCCGCATAACGATGTCGATGTCTTCGCGCACGATCTGGGCTTCATCGCGATCGTCCAGCGCGGCCGAATCGTCGGTTACAACGTGACCATCGGCGGCGGCATGGGGATGACCCATGGCGAGCCCGAAACCTATCCGCGCACCGCGGATGTCATCGGCTTCTGCAAGCCGCAGGATGCGATCGACGTCGCCGAGAAGGTCCTGACGGTGCAGCGCGATTTCGGCGACCGGTCCAACCGCAAGCATGCGCGGCTGAAATACACCATTGACACCATCGGCCTCGACCGGTTCGTGGCGCTGGTGCAGGAGCGTCTGGCGGTGAAGCTGACCGCCGCCAAGCCGTTCTCGTTCCACTCGACCGGCGATCGTCTGGGCTGGGCGCAGGAGGAGGATGGCACCTCTCACTTCACGCTGTTCGTCGAGAACGGCCGCATGAAGGGCGGCATGCTGGCGGGGCTGCACGAGATTGCCGGGTTGGGCATTGGCCGGTTCATCATGACGGCTAACCAGAACCTCGTGCTGGCCGATATACCGAAGGCCAAGCGGAAAGCGGTGCAGAAGCTGCTGACGGCGCATGGCCTTGACGGGACGTTCAGCGGCCTGCGCGGCAGCGCCATGGCCTGCGTGGCGCTGCCGACATGCGGGCTGGCGCTGGCTGAGAGCGAACGTTACTTGCCGGATCTGGTGACCCGGCTGGAGTTCGAACTGGAGCGGTTCGGCCTGCGTGAGGACGAGATCACCATCCGCATGACCGGCTGCCCGAACGGCTGCGCCCGCCCCTACATCTCGGAAATCGGGTTGGTCGGCCGGGGCCCGGGGGTTTACAATCTGTATCTCGGGGGCGCGCATGAAGGCGTGCGGCTGAACAAGCTGCACCGGCGGGACGTCAACGGCGACGCGATCGTTGCTGCGTTGTCGCCTCTGTTCGAGGCTTACGCAAAACAGCGCAAAAGCAACGAACGCTTCGGCGACTTCGTCATCCGCACCGGCGTTGTGGCCGAAACCACCGCCGGGGCGAACTTTCATGAAAACCTGTCCCCCGATGTAGGAAACTGAGTGATGCGCGCTGTCCGTGCCCTGTCCGGCTTTTCCCGCCCCGCCGCCGGGCAGCATTGGCTGCCGGGCTTGCCGCATGTCGCAGCGGCCTTGGCGACGTATTTCGTATTCGGCGCCCAGGCCTGCGTGACCGGCCTGCTGCTGGCGACGCTGGCGAGCTTCGTCGTTTATTTGCCGGTGACGGCGCTGACTTTGAACGGCGGCCGGGCGATCACCGAGGACGCACCCGCTCCGGCGCTGACGGTAGGGGCGCAAGTCGTTTTGCTAGTGTTGTGGACGCTGACGGCGTGGGCCGGAGCGGCGCTGGCAGCGTAAAGGTTCTTTCTCCGCCTACCCGGGGCCTTCTGCATTGACCGTCCAGCGGCCGACGGGACGCCCGGTTTCCGGGCTCACGGACCATTGCAGCACGGGAACCAAACGGCGATCCTGCTCGACCGGCTGATCGAGCACGCGGGCGATTTCACGCAGATGGCCGGGCTTGTGGAGTTCGGTCATGGATCTGGTCCCCTGGTTTGACAGGCGCATAAGACCAGCCCGCCGGAGTGAAGGCTGTGCCGCAGGTCACAGTCTTTCCACCAAATCGCCGCGGCCAACTGTTCGCGAGTAAGCGACGCCAATGAACGCGGCCCGCGGTTCCGCAATTAGGCCCGCATGGATGCACCCGGCCCACCGGCGGCAAGCGGCATTGACTCTCCGTCCAGCGCTCCGTCCCGGCGCCGATCGCTGACAAGAACGCTGTGCAAGGAGATCCTGCCGCCGCTGCTCATCGCCACGGTCCTCACCGCCATCGGCGCGCTCAGCATCCATGTGCAGCAGCCTTTGCTGGTCCCGAGCCTCGGGTCCGCCATCTTCCTGCAAACCATGACGCCCGAGGCACCGAGCGCCCGCGGCTGGAACACCGGCATGGGCCAGTTGATCGGGGCGGCCGCCGGATTCGCCGCCGTCTTCCTGCTGTCGGCGGCGTGGACGCCTCAATTCATGGGCAACAACCCGCTGACGATCCCCCGCATTGCCGCCGCCGTGGCAGCCGTGATCGCAACGTCCGTGCTCCAGCGCATCCTGCGGGCGACCAGCGCGGCGGGTGGAGCCACCGCGCTGGTCGTTGCGCTGGGCGCCGAAACGGCGACCGCGGACGGCGCCGCCCGGCTGGTGGCGGGCATTCTGCTGGTCACTCTGCTGGGTGAAGCCGCGCGGTGGCTGGTTCTGCGGACCCGGTGAGGCCGGCCGCCTGCATCGGCTTCAGGGTCTGGCGAATGGCGCCTGTATAGGCGAACGCCAGCACGACCGCCGCGATCCCGCCGCCGGCGCCGCCGATGATGAGGTCGTACAGAGCGGCTTTCAGGTCCGGGCTTTCATAGGTCGTTTTCAGGACGCTCAGCAGAATGAACGCCGCGACAACGCCCGCGCCGGCGATGAATGCGGCCAGGCCGTAGAGGAACGGGTGGCGCAGGCGGAAGCGGTAGACCCGGTTGGTGCCGAGCTTCAGCGCGGCCTTCTCCGCCGTGCCGACCGCGTTACCGGCCGCCAGCGCCACCGGACTGTCGCCGATAGGCTTTATCGCCGGTTCGGATCTTTGGGAGGCTCCGTCCGGATGCGCCGGCATCGTCATGAGCGCGAACAGGCCCCCGCCGGCGATGGCCACCGCTGCGCCGTAGAGCCAGGAATAACGCACGCGATCCCGGCCCGCGTGATCGACCCTTCGCCTTGTCCAGCCCATGTTGAACCTCCTGCCTCGCACCTGCTGCCGCCGGAAACATTCGCCGAAGGAGGTGCGTCGCCGGGTTCGGCGAGACGTGATGACGATTACGATCATGTCACCGCCGGCCGCCTTGCCGTTGAGCAACAGCTTCGTGAAGGCCGATCGGCCGGGGCAACCGAAGCGGCGCGCTGCCGTTCCGCCAGGTGTCGCCGGAACACGGGAGATCGTATGGCTGATCGGGAGGCTGAGAAGGCGGGGCGTGCCCGATCGTCGTTGCGGATCGCGAGTTTTTTGCCGGTGCTGTTGCTGCCGGTGCTGTTGCTGCCGGTGCTGTTGCTGCCGGTGCTGTTGCTGCCGGTCCTGCTGCTGCCGGTCCTGGCAGCGCCGATCCATGCGGCTCCGGATCAGTCCGGTCAAGATTCGGTCTCGCGCGGCGAGTATCTGGCCGATCTGGGCGATTGCGCGTCGTGCCACACGGCGCATGACGGAGCGAAATTCGCCGGCGGCCGCTACATGCCGACGCCGTTTGGCCCGATCTCCACGCCGAATATTACCCCTGACAAGGAAACCGGCATCGGCAACCTGACAGACGATCAGTTCTATCGCGTGCTGCACGCGGGCATCGGTCCGAACGGGGAGCACCTTTACCCGGTGATGCCGTATCCGTGGTATACCAAGGTTACGCGCGACGATGTTCTCGCCATCAAGGCGTATTTGTTCTCGTTGCAGCCGGTGCATGCGCCGCGAAAGCCCAGCAAGCTGGCGTTCCCGTTCAATATTCGCGCTGGTTTGACCGTGTGGGACGATCTGTTCCTGCGCCAGGGCACCTTCCAGCCCGATCCGTCGAAATCGGCGGAGATCAACCGCGGCGCCTATATCGTCGAGGGCCTCGGGCATTGCGGTGAGTGCCATAACGGCCGCAACCTGCTCGGCGATACGCCGTGGGCGGAAGCGCTGCGTGGCGGGCCGATCGAGCACTGGTATGCGCCGAATATAACGTCGGATATACGGGACGGGATCGGGAAGTATACGGATGACCAGGTCTTTGCGTTCCTTAAGACGGGCGTTTCGCCCGGGATGGGTGTGGCGACAGGGCCGATGGCCGAAACGATTCACGAAAGCTTGCGCAAGCTGACCGACGCGGACCTGCATGCGATCGTTGCCTATCTAAAATCCACGCCGGCGGAGCCGAGCTATGTCAGCGCCGAGAGAACTGCCTTCATCGGACGCCGACCGCTCGGGCGGCAGGTGTACCTGAACAATTGCGCGTCATGTCATCAGCTTAACGGCGCGGGCATCAAGGGCTCGGTGCCGTCGCTGGCGGACAACGGCGCGGTGCTGGCGGACGGGCCGGACGACGTCATTCGCGTCATTCTCGGCGGGATCGAGGCGCAGGGCAGTTACGCGCCGATGCCCGCCGTCGGCGCCGGCATGACCGACCAGCAGATCGCGGATGTAACGAACTACCTTCGCCAATCCTGGGGCAACGAGGCGCCGCCGAACGCCGGTCCCGGGGATGTCGGTATTCTGCGGCCGAAATCGTTCACCGCGATGAGCATCGGACCGAACGGGCAATGTCCCAAAGTCGTGCAGCCGGACCTGGCGACGGTAATCAATGATCCGAGGAGCGGCGTCACCGATGCGCTGCAAGCGATGACGGTGGACACCGTGTTGCAGACGGCGGAAAAAGTCGTTGCCACTGTGAAGGCCGCGGTGCCGCAAGCGAATCAGGCAGATATCGTCAACAGCCTGACGATCGCCTACTGCCCGATTGTTGAGGCGGACGGAAAAATCCCGGCAGACATGAAAGTGGCAGCGCTGGATCATTTCAGTGAGCGGGTTTACTCGGAGTTGCGCAGCGGCGGACGGGAATAGACCAGGCCGTTGCTAGCGGAAGCCCATCCGCAGTGCACCGTCCAGGCGGATGGTTTCGCCGTTCAGGTAGGGATTCTCGATGATCTGCCGGGCCAGCAGCGCATACTCGTCGGGTTCGCCCAGCCGTGCCGGGTTGGGCACGCTCGCGGCGAGGCCGGCGCGGATGTTGTCCGGCAGGCGGCCGAGCATCGGCGTGTCCATGATGCCCGGCGCGATGGTGCAGACCCGGATATTGCGGCTGGCGAGGTCGCGGGCGGTGCAGATCGTCAGCCCGATGACGCCGGCCTTGCTGGCGGCATAGGGCGCCTGGCCGACCTGCCCCTCGTAGCCGGCGACGGAGGCGGTCAGGATGCAGACGCCGCGCTCGCCGAACACCGGCTCGGTCTTCGCCATCGCGGCGGCGGCGAGGCGCAGGGCGTTGAAGGTGCCGATCAGGTTGGTGTTGATGATGTCGGCGAAGTGCAACAGCGGCATCGGGTTGCCGTCCTTCTCCACCACTCGCTTGGCGCCGCCCTTGCCGGCGCAGTGCACAAGGATGCGGACCGGGGGACCGATCGTTTCGGCTTGCGCGACGGCGGCGCTCATGGCCGCTTCGTCCGTTACGTCGGCGGCGGCGAACTGCGTTCCGTGGCCCAGTTCCGCGGCGACGGCGGTGCCGTTGGAGCGTTCCAGATCGACGATCAGCACAAGCGCGCCGCCGGCGATCAGCCGCTTCGCGCTGGCGAGGCCCAGGCCCGAGGCGCCGCCGGTGACGATGGCGACAGTGTTGTTGAGTTCCATGACGGCGGTTCCTCCTACAGGCGTTCGATGATGGTGGCGTTCGCCATGCCGCCGGCCCGCGCCCAATGGGTGTGTGGATCGCATCGGCGATGACGCGGTCGGCATGATGGACGTCCCTTCCCGGGGTCGTTGGGGGGCATTGTTCCCGGGACGTGTGGCGGGGTCAAACCGGCGGGTCCTGCGTCGCCCCATCGTAGTGGCATATGCCATCGAGGCCAAAACTGCCCCCGCCCACTCCCGCGTCCCGCCACGTGCGGCTATTCCGCAACGACCGGAATCAGGCCATCCGCATCCCGGAGGAGTTTGCACTGCCGGGCTGGAAGCGGCCGATCGGCTTATCGCCCCGAACGATTTGCTGATCGCAGCCCACGCCCGTTCGCTGGGTGCCGTTATCGTCACCGCCAATGCCGGTGAGTTTCGGCGCGTTCGGGCTCTTAAGATGGAAAACTGGCTCTGACCCGGGATCGCGGGGCGGCGACCGCAATGGCTTGGGTTGGTGCGGTCGAGAAGACTCGAACTTCCACGAGGTTACCCCCACAAGCACCTCAAGCTTGCGCGTCTACCATTCCGCCACGACCGCACCGTGATCAGGTAGGCGGCGGGGTATAGCGGATGTATGAACCGGGTTCAATGACCTCAATTGCACCCGAGTGGCGTATCGATGACGCCCTGACCGAATATCCCGACGCGCTGGCCGCCATGCAGGCCCGCGTCGCCGCCATCCGCGCCGGAACCGCCCCCGAACTGGTCTGGCTGGTCGAGCATCCGCCGCTGTACACCGCCGGCACCTCGGCCAAGCCGGACGAACTGACCGATCCCGACCGCTTTCCCACCTTCAACGCCGGCCGCGGCGGGCAGTGGACCTATCACGGCCCCGGGCAACGCACCGCCTACGTCATGCTCGACCTGAACCGCCCGCACGGCCGTGTCCCGCCGCAGGACGTGCGCGGCTTCGTCCATGGGCTGGAGGAATGGCTGATCCGCGCCCTCGACCGCTTTAACGTCAAGGGCGAGCGCCGCGACGGCCGGATCGGCATCTGGGTCGCCGACACCCCGACCGGAATCGAGTCCAAGATCGGCGCCATCGGGGTGCGGATCACCCGCTGGGTGAGCTGGCACGGCATCGCATTGAACGTAGAGCCGAACCTGGCACATTTCGGCGGCATCGTGCCGTGCGGGTTGTCGCAATACGGCGTCACCAGCCTCGCCGCGTTGGGCATCCCCGCGACGATGCAGGATGCCGACGTGGCGCTGCGGGCGGCGTGGGAGGAGGTGTTTTAGACCGAAGCCCCGGTCCATGCAGGGACATAGAAGTCAAAGGCGGTTTTCTGGTAAAGTTGCTTTGGAAAAGGGTTGCTGATGAACACACGGCGCCGGCTGGACGAAAAAGCGATCGACGAGTTGCGCCGCCGCCGCCCCGGGGTGCGAGCATCGCTCGCGTGCGAAAACATGCGCCTGACCGCCGACGAAGAAGCACTGTTTGAGCAGTTCGACCGTGAGGGTCTCACCATGCAAGAGCGTGAAGCCCGGCTGATTGCCTGGAGCCGGGCCCGCCGTTCAGCATCGAGACCTGGGCGGGCAAGGATCGGACGGTGAACATTGCCAAAGGTGGCACATGTTCTGCTTGGTGCCTTACATCGCCAGCCAGTTGGATCAGCGGTTTGCCACCATCCGGGCGGAGAACATACTGATCGGAATGACGCGAGAAGACTTTGTGGCCCGCGCCGCGGAGCATGTCTCAGAACTCAACGCGATCCACCCCTTCCGCGAAGGCAACGGCCGCACGGTGCGTGCCTGGCTGCAACGCCTCGGTGAAACAGCCGGCCACCCGATTGCGCTTGAGCGGATCAGCCCTCAGCCGTGGATCAGCGCGTCCATTGCCAGCTTCCGTTGCGGCGACTACGCCGCGATGCGTGAGGTCATCACGGGCGCGCTGATCGACTGATCGCCATGACACCGCCCGCAATCCCGGCTACAATCCGACCGTGAGCCCCTCCATCCTGCTGCCAGACGCCCCGTCCGTGGTCGCGGGTCACGGCCGAGCCGCCATCCTGACTCCGGACGGCGAACTCCTGCTGCTGCCCGCCGCCGAGGCAGCCGCCCTGCTGAAGACCCTGCCGCCGCCGATCCTGGTGCATGCCCCGGCGACGTTCCGGCGTTTGAACATGCGGCAAGGCCCGGCCTTCGACCTGCTCGACCTGTTCGCCTTCGTCCGCCCCGCCCGCGCCGCCGCCCCTACCCCGCGCGGCCTCTCCCTCGCCCTGGACGAAGACCACCCGCCAATCGGCCTGGAAGCCGAGGTCACCCGCCTGCCCGATCTCGCCGCCGCGCTGCTGAACCAGCTTTCGCAAGGCCGCGACACGCTGCTGAACCGCGACGCCGCGGTGCTCGCCGCGCGGATGCAGAAAGCCGGCTGGGGCTGGGGCGGCTACGTCACCCACGCCCTCGGCCGCCCCGATGCCGCCGCCTCCAACGAGCCGCTGAAGGTCTGGAAGCGCCTGCCGGAATGGGAAGACGCGGCACCTCCCGCCGCTCCGTCGTCCCACCCGGTGACGGAAACGGAAGCCCGCGCGCGGCTGGCGAAAATGCTCGGCCCGGCGGCGGAGCAGCGCCCCGGCCAGGGCGACTACGCCGGCGCCGCCTCCGCCGCCTTCGCGCCCCGGGAGGTCCGCGGCGACCCGCATCTGGTAATGGTCGAGGCCGGCACCGGCACCGGCAAGACGCTCGGCTACCTCGCCCCCGCCAGCGTCTGGGCGGAGAAGAACAAGGGCGCGGTCTGGATCTCCACCTTCACCCGCCATTTGCAGCGGCAGATCGACAGCGAGCTGGAACGCCTGATCCCCGACCCGACCGAGCGCCGCCGCCGCGTCGTGGTCCGCAAGGGCCGCGAGAACTACCTCTGCCTGCTGAACCTGGAAGACGCCGTCGCCACCGCCGCCAGCGGCTTCATGAACCAGCAGGTCGTCCCGCTCGGCCTGATCGCGCGCTGGGCGATGGCGAGCGACGACGGCGACGTGCAGGGCGGCGACCTGCCGGGCTGGCTGCCGGAACTGTTCGGCGGCGTGCTGATCGCCTCCCTGGCGGACCGCCGCGGCGAGTGCATCCACGGCGCCTGCCCGCATTACCGCCGCTGCTTCATCGAGCACACAATTCGCCGCTCGCGCACCGCCGAACTGGTGGTGGCGAACCATGCGCTGGTGATGACGCAGGCGGCCTGGGGCGGCTTGGACGACACCACCGTGCCGACCCGCTACGTGTTCGACGAAGGCCACCATGTCTTCGACGCCGCCGACAGCGCGTTTTCCGCCGCCTTGTCCGGGGCGGAGACCGCCGAACTGCGCCGCTGGCTGCGCGGTGCCGAGGGCAGCCGCTCCCGCTCCCGCGGCCTCCACAAGCGCATCGAAGAGCTCACGGCCGATCGGCCCGGGTTGACGGCGCCGCTGGAGGCGGCGTTGCAGGCGGCGAGCGCGTTGCCGCCGTCCGACTGGGCCAGCCGGATGCACGACGAAGGGGCGGAACTAGACGGCATCGAACCGGCCCGGCCGAATCCGTCGGAGGCGTTCCTGCGCCTGATCCGCCGCCAGGTGCTGGCCCGCACCGCCGGGCCGGACGCCGGCCGCGGCGCGGTGTTCGGCACGCTGGAATGCGACGTCTTCCCGATCAGCGCCGAGGTCACCCGGGCAGCCGAGGGGCTGGCGCGGGCGATGACCCGGATCGCCGAACCGCTGGAGACGCTGCGGGTCCGGCTGCTCGCCCGACTTGAAGACGAAGCGGAGGAGATCGACGAAACCACCCGCAACCGGATCGAAGCCATCTGCCGCTCCCTGGCCCGCCGTGCGCTCAACCCGCTCAAGGCATGGACGATCATGCTGAAAAGCCTGAGCGAGCCACAGCCCGACCCGGGCGAACGCCCCGACACCATCCTGTTTCTGCGGCTCGACCGGCGTGCTTCCACCCGGGATGTCGAAGTCGGCTTGCACCGCCACTGGCTGGACCCGACGATCCCGTTTGCCGCCACCCTGGCGGCCCCGGCGCAGGGGCTGCTGGTCACCTCCGCCACCTTGCGCGACTGCGGCGACGAGGATCCGGAAATCGCCTGGGCCGCCGCCGAGGCCCGCATCGGCGCGCCGCATCTGCCCTCGCCCGCCATCCGGGCCGCGGTGGCGTCGCCGTTCGACTACGCCGAACAGACGCGGGCGTTCGTGGTCAGCGATGTGATGCCCGGCAACCTCGACCAGCTCGCCGCCGCCTATCGCGCCTTGTTCATGGCGGCGGGCGGCGGCGGCCTCGGGCTGTTCACCGCCATCAGCCGGCTGCGCGCCGTGCATGAGCGGATCGCGCCGGAGCTGGAGGCGGCCGGCATCCCGCTGTATGCCCAGCACGTCGACGCCATGGGCAACGCCACGCTGGTCGATATCTTCCGCACCGAGGAGGAAAGCTGCCTGCT
This sequence comes from uncultured Rhodopila sp., assembly GCF_903915725.1. Classification (GTDB taxonomy): domain Bacteria; phylum Pseudomonadota; class Alphaproteobacteria; order Acetobacterales; family Acetobacteraceae; genus Rhodopila. The sequence continues at coordinate 44,222 of NZ_CAIWTY010000026.1, read as the reverse complement.
CGGCACCGACGCCATGCGCGACGGCGTGGATGTTCCCGGCAACGCCCTGCGCCTGGTGGTGTTCGAGCGCACCCCTTGGCCGCGCCCCGACATCCTGCACCGGGAGCGCCGAATCCACCTGTCCGACGGCAACCCGAAGACCTATGATGACCGCATCGTTCGCTTACGACTCCGCCAGGCCTTCGGGCGGCTGATCCGGCGTGCCTCCGACCGCGGCGTGTTCGTGCTATTGGACCGCCAGGCGCCGACGCGGCTGATGTCGGCCTTCCCGGCCGGTGTCGTGGTCCGCCGCACCGGGCTGGCGGAGGCGGTCAGCGAAACGGCGGCGTTCCTACGCACTCGTGCGTTCCTCTCGCCGCACCCACCTGCTTGAAGACTTTCCCGAACGGGACTGGAGAAAACATGCGCAACCGCGACGCCCTGACCGCACCGGAGGCCCTGGTCCTGACCATGGTCCTCGTCTCCGCCGCCGACGGCGGCATGACCGACCGGGAGATCGGCATCATGTCCGGCCTGGTGCAGACCCTGCCGGCCTTCCAGGATTTCACCAGTGAGGGCCTGGAGGATGTAACCGACCGGGCGGTTCGTCTGCTGCGGGAGGATGACGGGCTGGCGCATGCCGCGCGGCTGATCCGCTCGGCGCTGACCAGCAAGCTGAAGGAAACCGCCTATGCGCTGGGCTGCGAAGTCGTCGCGGGCGGCCGGGATGCGCGGCGGGAAACGCTGGAGATGCTGGATTTCGTGCGCGGGGAGCTGGGGCTGGACCCGCTGATCTCCGCCGCGATCGAACGCGGCGTGCGCGCTCGGTATCAGCCGGTTGATCTGGGGGATTGATCCGGGTCAGCGTCGGCATCGACCCTTCCGCGCGCGGCGACTGGCGCCTGATCGTCATGGTGCGCGCAGGCGCACCATCTACGCCTTGCGGTGCCGGTTGAGGTGAGGGCGTGGATGGCGGGCCTGCGCCCCATTGGCGTTAAAATAGTGCCGCGGCGATCGCATTGTCCCTCGTCATGCCGACGAAGGTCGGCATCCACGCCTTTGCCGCAATCGGCACCGCACGGCGTGGATGGTGCGCCTCCGCGCACCATGACGGGGAAAAGCACAGCCGCCGGACCGCTAATTTAACGCCCATGGGGCCTGCGCCCGCCATGACGCCGGAGGCGACCGTGCCCATGGGTCAAAGTCTCAGCGCCCGTTGCGCATCAGCCGCCCGGACGGTCCTGCACCAGGCGCACGAACGGGCTGATCAACGCGGGCATTTCCTCGGCCGGCAGGGGAAGGCGGCCGGCTGGCACGGTCAGGCTGTCCAGCCATCGCCCGCCCTCCGTGTAAACGGAAAGTTCCAGAGCATCAGGCTCGATTTGCAGATGGCACACGACCTCATCGCCGCCCGCTTCGCGACGACAGGCCGCGACAAAGTCCCGGATCTCATCGAGGCCGCCCATCTGTTCGCCAGCCTCTGCAAGGAAGTCCGCGATTTCGTTCGCGACCTGCGAGAACGCCACGACAGCGAGCGGCACGCAGCCCTGGCTCTCCTTGAAGACGCGGCCTCGCCAACGGTCGAACTGAGCGGCGCGGCGTTTCTCCTCCGGCGTCTCCGCGGCATCTTCGTCAGCATCGTCCGGCAGGCCGCCGGCGGCGGCGATCTCCTCCCAGATCGGGATGGCCCAGTCGATGCGCAGCCCGAGCAACACCCCGAACCCGCGCCGGGCCAATTCATCCGTGTCACCGGGGGGCAGGTCACGCGGCGGCTTGCCATCGACCAGGTCGAGCAGCACGCGGCGAACAGCCCCGAACGATAACTCGTCCAGGGCGTCGGGCGACCGCCAGCCGGGCAGCAGACGGAGCTCCTCGCTGTCCGCCAGGGCGCCGGACGCGATCAGGCTCTGTCCGAGCGCTTCTCCATCCGGCAAGTCGCCGGCGGGGAGCGCGACGGCCAGAGCCACCAACTCCGCCCACCCTGAAGGACCGATTGGCGCCCCTTCGGCCGCGACCAGCAACACCCAGTTCAGCTCATCGCCGGCCTCATCACCCTCGCGCTCGCGGAGTTTGCGGCCCGCCAGATCCAGGACGTCGGTCCGCCCGGCAGCCAGGAGGTCCTGAACCAGACCATCGAATTCTCCGCTATCCTCCTCCACGAACGCATCCAGCAGCCGATCGGCGATCGGTCCCGGGGCCTTGCCGAAAGTTTCCGGGCGGGGTGTGTTCGATCCCTTGAGGCCGAGGACCTCCAACGCCGCCGATCCGCGGAGCAGGCGGGTACGATCGATCCAGGCGCGGCGGTGCTCCGGCGTATCATCACGGTCGGCCAACCAACGCCGAAAGGCGGCCCGGTCGGCTCGCTGAACCAAAATCTCCACCCCGGCGTCCAGCATCTCACGGGCGACCGCCCGGTTCACGGCAAGAGTGGTCCGCAGGTCGGTGTCACCCGGACGAAACGTGTCGAGCGTCTCGGCATCGGGGTAATGGGTGATGAGGACCACATCGAGGTCAGGCGCAATGTCCCGCGCAAGATCGGTTGCCTGATTGATCGGGTCGTCCTGGTCGGTTGGCTGGGGCACGGGATTATCCTGAACAGCGCCGGGGGATGATATCGGAAACCGCCCGACAGCAACAGGAAGCATGAGCGGCGATGAGGGCCAAGGCGACGTCATGGCCGGGAGTGTCACCCTACGCGCTAACCTAAGCGACAATGCGCAAGGTTGGTGCCACCCGTGTCATGGCCGGACTTGGTCCGGCCATGACACAAACGGAGCGACCGATTAACTCAGGGCCGGGCGCCACCGGCAAGCCGTTACTCTTGCGCCGGTTCGGCCAGCTTATCCAGCACCTGCCTGATCGAGAAGCTCGCCGCCTTCTGGCGCGGCGGGTACTCCTGGAACGTCGCCAGGAACTGGCCGACATAGGCCTGCGCCGGCACCAGCAGATAGGCGTGGTCGAGCAGCCAGTCGTAGTATGTATTCGACGTTATCGGCGCCCGCTCGAACGGATCGGTGCGCAGGTTGAAGATATACGGAACCCGCGGGTGCTCGAACTCCTGCTGCCACACCCGCATGGTGCCTTCCGCCGGCTGCACCGCGAAGGCCAGCTTCCAGTTGTCGTAGCGCAACCCCACCAGGTCGCCCTCGTCGGAGAAGTAGAAGAAGCTCTCGCGAGGGCCCTTCGGCACCTGCCCGGTCAGGTAAGGAACGAAGTTGTAGCCGTCGGGATGCACCTTGTAGGTCATGTCGCCAACAGTATAGCCGGTCAGCAGCTTCTGCGGGACATCCGGCGCGCCGGCCGCGGCCAGCAAAGTCGGCAGCCAGTCGAGATGCGACATGATCTCCGTCGAAACGCTGCCGGGCTTGATCTTGCCGGGCCAGCGAACCAGCGCCGGGACGCGGTAGGCGCCTTCCCAGTTGGAGTTCTTTTCATTCCGGAATGGCGTCATCGCCGCATCCGGCCAGGAGTTCATGTGCGGCCCGTTGTCGGTGCTGTACATGACGATCGTATTGCCGGCGATGCCAAGCTCATCCAACTTTGCCAGAATCGTGCCCACGTTCTTGTCGTGGTCGATCATGACGTCGTGGTACTCGCTCTGCCAGCGCCCGGACTGGCCCACACTCTCGGGCTTGGCATGGGTGCGGAAGTGCATGTGGGTGAAGTTAATCCAGGCAAACACCGGCTTGCCCGCCTTGACCTGCTGGTCGATGAACGCGGCGCCACGAGCGGCGATGTCGTCGTCGACCGTCTCCATCCGCTTCTTCGTCAGCGGTCCGGTATCCTCGATCCGCTGCTTGCCGACGCGGCCGAAGCGCGGGTCCACGGTCGGGTCGTCTACGTCGCTGGCGAAGCTGTGCATGACGCCGCGCGGCCCGAATTTGGCCCGGAAGTTGGGATCCTTGGGATAGTCGCGCAGTTCCGGCTCCTCCTCCGCGTTGAGGTGGTACAGGTTGCCGTAGAACTCGTCGAACCCGTGCACCGTCGGCAGATACTTGTTCATATCGCCGAGGTGGTTCTTGCCGAACTGCCCGGTGGCGTAGCCGAGCGGCTTCAGCAATTCGGCGATGGTCGGGTCTTCCTTTTGCAGCCCGATATCGGCGCCCGGCAGGCCGACCTTGGAATTGCCGGTGCGGAAGACGCTTTGGCCGGTGAGGAAGGCGGCGCGTCCGGCGGTGCAGCTCTGCTCGCCGTAATAGTCAGTGAACAGCACGCCCTCTTTGGCGACCCGGTCGATATTCGGGGTTTGGAAGCCCATCAGCCCGTGCGAGTAGGCGCTGATGTCTTCGATGCCGATGTCATCGCCCCAGATGATGACGATGTTGGGCTTGCTGCCGGATGCCCCCTGGGCCATTGCAGTCCGGCCGAATAGTACGCCTGCGGCCAGGAGCAGGCCGAGCAGCAGGAAGCGGGTCGCATTTCGGGATCGTCGGTTTGTCATGTGTTGACCGTGCTCCGTAAACGAGGTCGTTTCAGGGCTCGCTGTCGCGAGGTCGCACCACGGCCGCCGGCCGTGGCATTCGTTAGCCGAGCCTGATCGCGCGGACTTCCGCGGCGCGCTCATCCACCGGTATCACCGGCAGTTCGCCCGGCCCGGTGGCCGGGAGGCTGCGCAGGTGATCCATGATCGCCTGCCATTCCTTGATTTCCCGGACCGCGCCTTTCTTCGTCTCGGTGTCGAGACTCGCCGAATCCAGCGTGCCGTCGGGGGGTAGCAGGTAAGGCGTGTCATCGCGAGGATCATCCAACGCCTCAACCTTTGATTTCAGTGGTTGGCCGTCCTTGTTCTTGGCCTGAAGCGGCAGCGTGCCTTTGGTGTATTTGGGTATCGCCACGAGTATCAGGCCCAGGTACAGCGGGCAGGTCAGGCTGTACAGGTGCGAATCGTTCCCGCTGGTGTCGATCTCGCGGTAGCCTCGGTCGAGGTCCCCGACATCGATGCCGGTGATGACATCGAACTTCGGGCGTGACAGGTCGTAGCGGAACCGCAGGCCGGATGCGCGCGGGAAATACTCGCCGGGATGCGCCGGGCTATCGACGAGGAAGAACTCCAGCATGTGCTTCAGTTCCTGCCCGGTGAAGTAGCCCGTCACCAGCGCGCTGCCCGCCGTCCGGTCCACGACACCGGCACCGAGCGGCGCCAGCGCGAACACGTCGTAAACGGTCTGCACCCCCGACTTGCCGCGGGTGAAGCCGGCCCGCATCATGCCGTTGGCGGTGAATCCAATATCCGCTTGCGTGGCGTTTCGGAACGCATCCGTGCAGAGGTTGGCGAGCACCGTGCCTGCCGCGATGTCGGTGAACGTGTTGGGGATGTCCCGGGACACCACCGCCAGCTTCTGATCGATGGCGTAGCCGCGCGGCGCGAACACCACCTCAGTGGCCTTTGTCTTGAGCTTGCCGATCGCTTCGCCGATGGGGGGATTGCCGGGGATGGTGTCGTTGATGGGAAACAGCCGGTAGGAGTCCACGGTCAGTTTGCCGCCATCCAGCGAAATCACCAGTTCGCCGAGGTTTTCTCCGTACTTCCCGCTCTGCACCACCGGCGTGCGGCCGTTGACGATGATCGGCTCCCGCAGTTCGGTATGGCTGTGGCCGCCGACGACCACGTCGATGCCGGGAACGGCCGCCGGCAGGCTGACATCCTCGCCATGCGTGTAACGTCCGTCCTTGTCCTTCTCCAGGCCGCCATGGCTGAGCGCGATGATCACGTCCGCCTTCTCCGTCTCCCGCAGCAGCTTCACCACCTCCCGCGCGGTTTCGACCGGATCGGCGAACTTCACCGCGCCGGCGCCGCCGGTGTAGAATTGGGCTTCCTTGCCGAGCACCCCGAAGAGGCCGAAGCGAATGCCGCCGCGCTCAATGATGGTATAGCGGCGGATCACGCCGTCCCTGGACAGGCGCTGGAGACCGGCCAGGGCCGGGTCATCCGCGGAGAAGTCGGAATTCGACGCGAGCACCGCCGGAACGCGGCCGGCGGCGGCGGCCATGGCAATGGACTCGGCTGCTCCGTCCGGTCCGAGATCGAAATCGTGGTTGCCGGGGGTGGTAGCGTCGTAACCCAGGCGGGACATCAGCAACAGCTCGCCGCCGGTTTCCCGGGTGGCGGCAGCGAAGGCGGTGCCCATGCTGTAGTCGCCGCCGTCGAGCACCAGGACCGGGCCTTGGTCCTGCCGCGCCGCCTGGCGCTGTGCGATCAGCGTGGCGAGACGTTCGAACCCGCCGCGGGTGGCGTCGTTGTTCGGCGTGGAGGGTGTATAGTCCAGCGCCGGGGCCAGCCCGATGAAGTTCGAATGCAGGTCGTTGGTGTGCAGAATGGTGAAGGTCTGCCTGCCCTCCGCCGCCGAGGCCGGGTGTCCTTGCAGCAAAGCGACGCTGCCGGCCGCCACCGAGGCGGCCAATACGTCTCTGCGCGACAGTGTCTCGCGCGGCGAGCGCGCAACGGCCGCGGTCGCGGGAGATGATTGGTGCGGAAGATTCATTTCGGGATCGACCTTCAACAGTCTGATCGTCTGAGGTATCGGCAAGTGTGGGGATGGCTGCCAGCGCCGCCGAACCCGTGCTCTGGCCGGTGGTTTCCTGGACGCACTCCCCTCGGCTGGCGGCGCAGATGCGATCAAAATGACCGCAAGCCTGCTGCCGCCGCGCCTGATACCCCGCTGCCGGACCTCCCGCTATGCAATAACGGAATCCGGAGAGCTTTATAGTACGCCAGCGAGACCGCATCCTTGAACCGGATCGAGCCACACCCCGACCTCCGTCGGCATGACGAGGGGACGCGGCCGGAGAGTCGCGGTCACGGCGGACCGGTATCATTCGCCTCGCCGCGAGGATACGTTGGTTGCACACACGGTAGAAAGGCTTCATTATCAGGCAAAATTGATTGGCATCCGTCATGAGATCGTGGGGACTTTGCGCAAGCTTATCCGCTCTGCTCGTATCAGGGTGCGCCGGGCTGACAGTCGGCCCGGTCAAGGATGACAATCAGGCCAGCGGTTACCGCTTCTACCAGCCCGCCCCGTTTCTGTTTGTCCGATCCGACGGAAAAGGCGGCCTGACCAGCGAGATCATCTACCTGCCGGACACCACGCAGAAGATGTCAGCGCGGCCGTTCGCGGTACTCGCATCGAACAACGCAACCTTGTCGTTCTCGAACGGCATGCTGACCGAAGCCAGCGCAGTGGTCGATGAGACGGTGGTTCCGGCGGCCTTTCTGGATGCGCTGAGCAAGGGGGCAAGTGCCGCGATCGCCGCGGACCTGCCGCAAACTCCGCAAGCAACCGCACCGGTACCGTATCTGTTCAAGATCACTGTCCATGCGGGCTCGATCGAGCTCAAAGGCGGCCCGGCGTTCGGCCCGAACGGAACAAGCAGAGCGACCATTAACGTGGCGATTACGCCGCCGGGTGGGAAGTAGCATGAACCCCATCCGCGCCACCGCCACAATGCTGGGCCTCGCGATCAGTCTGTCCGGCTGCACCACCTGGGTGGATGTCACGAAAGTAACGCCCGGCTCGGATGCTCCGGGAATCCGCTATTCCCTGCCGGCCCCTTTCCTGCTCGTCCAGCCGCAGGCGGATGGATCGGCGTCCTACACCTGGATCTATCTGCCGGACAGCGACGCCACCTACGCCATTCAACAGCACGCCTTCCTGGCAAAATTCACCCTGGACGTCACGCTGGTCAACGGTTTGCTCGGCAAGGTCAATGCGCAAAGCGATGACACGGCCATTGCAGCCAAACTCCTCGGCGCCGCGCAGTCGGTCTATGCGGCCAAGCAACAAGCGAGCGGAGCACAAAGCAAGGCCGACGCCGCGACGCTTGCCACCGCAAGGACGGCGGTAAACAGCGCCCGGCTCGCGCTAAGCCAGGCCCAGCAGGAGAGTGACGCGATCAACGCGCCGAACTCCGGCTTTTCCGACGCCCAGAAGCAGGCCGCGCAGCTCAAGCTGATCGACGCGCAAGCAGCATTTCAAGCGGCGCAGCAGACGCTGGGTCAGATTCTCGGTGCCGGGGCGGCGGATCTTCCCGCCGCGCCACAGCAATGGGGACCAATCCTGTTCCGGGTGCAGCAAGACACCGCCGGCGGCGTCAGCCTGGTGGCCGTCAACACGCAGGACAGGTTCGACACGGTAACCGCAGCCACCGGCTCGGCTGCTGTTGCTTCGGACTATACCCTGAAGCTGCAAACTCAGCCCCCGCTGCCGAGCGCCCCGAAGCCGCTGGTGCTTTCGATCGCGATCACTCCGGCCATCGTCTCGGCCGATGCGAAGACATCATTCGTGGAACGATCGGATGGAAGCACGGTGACCGTTCGACCGGCACTGACGCTCAGCGGCGACAAGAAGACCCTCACCGTCACGTTTCCAAACGGTTTGCCGAAGGGATCGTACAACCTGTCCCCGGCGGTCGTCTTGCAGGCGGGACAGCAGGCGGTGAGCAAGCATCAGGTCGCGTTCACGGTCGATGGCAACTAACCTCACCTGCCGCCTCGGCGTTGTCAGCCAGGGGCTTGATGACCGGTTGAAGCAACTATCGGGTCTACCGGGGTTCATTCACGACAAGCTGCTGTTTTTCTCCCACGGCGACATCAACCTCGACGTTAGAAGTCCGGTCGTGGTGCCGGATTCGGGCGAGGCCGGCGCGCCGGTTTCGGCGCTGCAACTCCATAACCAGCTTCTGGCCATCAACCAGAACCCGTTGAATGGGCCGCTGCACAGCATCTGCCTTCTCCTGGCCGACAGCTATGCCGGGCTGCCGGGGGCGTTCGGAATCATGTTCGACCGCGGCTTCGTCACGCAGGACGATCCCAACAGCGCGGAGATGTATCTCGCCCGGCCGCGCCAGGGCTGCGCGGTGTTTCTTGGCCAGATCGCCGTCGCGCGGACGGCGGCTCAATTTTCAGAAGAGGTGAGCTTCACGGCGGTTCATGAACTCGGCCATGTATTCAACCTCCAGCACGACGAAACCTGCCTGAACTTCATGCAGATCAGCGATCCGCACCAGGCCTACGGCCCGCCCGCCTATCTCTTTACCCCGCACCAGCAAGACCGACTCGACGTTTGCAGTTCGGATCCGAATGTCATGCCGGGCTCCAGCATCTTCGATTCCGACGGAGCCTATAATCTCGACACCGGCCCGCCGCGGCCGGTTTCGGATGCTCTGAAGCTGGAGCTTTCCATCGCCCGGACATCGTTCTGGCGGTTCGAGCCGGTGCAGATCGAGATCGGGCTGTCCCTCGGGGGCAGCGCGGGACAGCCGATAAGCGTTCCCGCCCTGCTCGACCCAAGCCAGGACCGGTTTCGGCTGATGATCGAGAACGACCGCGGCGAGCGGGCGCTCTACCGGTCGCCCTACCGGGTCTGCGGCGGCTCCGGCACGCTGACGATCGCGCAGGATTCGCCATACCGCCGGGACTTCCCGATTTTCGGGCAGGCCGGCGGCTACACATTTCGCCGCGCCGGCCGTCATGTGGTCCGGGCGGAACTCGATCTCGGCGATGTCCGCCTCATCTCCAACGACGTCGTCGTTGACGTGCGACCCGAGGTCGGCCTCGGCGCACTGGATCGCGAACTCCGATCGACTCTGAGCGAACCCGGGATCGGCCGGCTGCTGTTCCATCGGGAGGATCACGGCGAACACATCGCCTTGCGCAGGCTCGCCCGCTATGTCGAACGCGTGCCGGACGTGCCCTGCGCCGGGGAACTCAACTATGCACTCGCCCGCGCCGCCTTGAAGCTTTCCGGTTCCCGCGCCGCACCGGAGATGAACGACCGCGCCATGCGCTGGCTGGATCGTGCCTTGTCGTGCAGCGATATCGGACCGCATCCGCGCGCGAAGGCGACCCGGTTGCTGCATGATCTTGAGCAACGCGATGCGACGAAGCGCAGGCGCAGGCGAACCGCTGGTCTGAAGAAACCGGGGAGCGGCAAAGCCGCCGGGAAGTCGCGAAGGCGCAAGCCCTAGGCCGGGCCATCCGGCGCGGCCCGCCGTAACAATAGCACAACACCGAATCAATCCGTGACGTATGGCCCGGATCGAGGGATCGGGATAAGTGCTTGCAGGAGTGGGTGTCCAACGTCATCGCCCGCGGCACGCAACCCCGCTGGAGCCATGAACGCGACCACCACTCCCGATCATCGCCGCCGGAACCGCTTGCGCGCCGGACTCTTTCGGCCCCGCGGGATAGCCAGTGAGAAGAGACCCCGATGAGGCTGTTCGCTATCGCCTTGTGGTTGGCGGCGGCACCCACTGTCGCGTTCGTTGTTCTGGCAATCACCGGCTGGTCCTACGTTGGACCGGCGCTGGCCGGCATCGTTATCAGCATCGCCGCGGCGTTTGCCTTCGCCCTGGTCTGGACCCGCGATCTCGATCGTCTGACCGGCTCGGTCCGCCGCGTGGCCTCGGACGAAGCCGTGCCCGAGGCAGGGACCGCTGTGCTGATGGACGCGCTGGGCCGCGAGATCGAGCGGCTGTCCCGCCATCTCATTGCTCGGACCGCACGGGTGGAGCAGCAGCGCCGCGCCGACACGCTGATCCTGGAGCGTCTGCCCGACCCGGTCATCGTGCTCGGTCGCGACCGCTCCGTGCAGCGCAGCAACCCCGCCGCCAGGGTCGCCTTCGGCGACGACATCGCCGCGGTGCTGCGCCATCCCGGCCTGCGCCTCGCCACGGAGCGCGCCTTGTCCACCAATACCGCGCAAACCGCCGAGATTGGCCTGCGTGTGCCGATGCCGCGGGACGTCTACGCTACCGTGGTGCCGATGGATCCGCCGCTGGCGGATGGCGGCCTGGCGCTGCTGGTACTGTCGGACCGGACGCGCGAACGCGTGGTCGAGCGGATGCGCGCCGACTTCGTCGCCAATGTCAGCCACGAGCTGCGCACCCCCCTCGCCTCCCTGATCGGCTTTATCGAGACGCTGCGCGGACCCGCGGCGGACGACCCGCCGGCGCAGCAGCGATTCCTCGAGATCATGGCCGAACAGGGCGCACGGATGAACCGCCTGATCGACGACCTGCTCAGCCTGTCGCGGATCGAGCTGACCGAGCATCAGACCCCGGCGCAGCCGCTGGACGTGGCAAAGCTGGTGTCGCGGATGGTGGCCGGTTTCGAACCACGGCTGACCGAACGGAACCTGCAACTGGCGTTGCGCATCGAGGCCGATCTGCCGGCGGTCGCCGGGGACAGCGACCAGATGGCGCAGGTACTGCAGAATTTGCTGGATAACGCGGTGAAGTACGGCCGGGACGGCGGGGTGCTGACGGTAGAGACCGGGATCGCGCCGCCGGGCGACCGCTGGCCGGCACGGCGGGGTGTGGTGATCGCGGTAACCGACCAGGGCGCGGGGATTCCGCGTGAGCACCTGCCGCGGCTGACGGAACGGTTCTACCGCGTGGACAAGGGCCGCTCCCGCGCTGTCGGCGGCACCGGCCTGGGGTTGGCGATCGTCAAGCACATCGTCAACCGCCATCGCGGGCAGATGCTGATCGAGAGTGAAGTCGGCCAGGGCACCACGGTCAGCATCTGGCTGCCGGTGCCGCAGGGCGCGCCGCGTCCGGCGGATGCGGATTGAGCTTTCGCCGGGCCATACCGGTTAAATCGCACTGTGCTCCCGCAGCGCTGCCACGGCTTGGGCGTTCAGCCCCAGCCACTCACCCAGCACCGCCTCGGTATGCTCCCCGAGCACGGGGGACGCCGTCAACGCGGGTGGCTTGCCATCGATCCGCACCGGCCAGCCCGGCATTTTGAACGGCGCGTGCGCCGGATGCCGCATCACCTGCATGATCCCGCGGTCCTCGAAGGTCGAATCGTTCTGCAGCTCCGCCGTGTCCAGCACCGCGCCCGCCGGAATGCCGGCCTCGCCCACCGCCCGCATCGCCTCGTGCTTGGTGTGGCACCGAGTCCAGGCGGTGATGATCGCGTCCACCTCCGACTCGCGCTCCAGCCGATCGGCTGGCGTCGCATAGCGGTCGTCGGCGGTGAGATCGGCCCGCCCCATCAGCGTCAGCAGGCGGACCCAGTGATCGGGGTTGGCGCGGCTGGTCATGATGTAGACGTAGTCGTTGGGTCCGCCGGGGGCGCAGGGATACAGTCCCATCGGCGCGTTGCGGATCCCCGGCACCTTGCTACCGCCGCGTTCCGCCGCGCGGCCGGTGCGGCCCTGTGTCGCGAAATTGATGCGCATGTAGTGCAGCATCGCGTCCTGCATCGCCACCTGCAGCCGGCAGCCCTGCCCGGTTTCCCGCCGCTTGTACAGCGCGCCGAGGATGGTGATCGCCATCGTCATCCCGGTGCCGGTATCGCCGAGCGAGATCCCCGGCCGCTTCGGCGGCCCGTCCGGCTCGCCGGTCACGCTGAACGTGCCGCCGCAGGCCTGCGCGATCATGTCGAAGGCGAGGTTTTTCTCGTACGGGCTGCCCTCGCCGAAGCCTTTGATCTGGGCGTAGATGATGCCGGGATTCAGGGCGCGCACCGTGTTGTAGCCGAGGCCGAGCCGCTCGATCGCGCCGGGGGCAAAATTTTCGACGCAGACATCAGCCTGACGCAGCAGGTCCTTGACCAGCGCCAGTCCGGCCGGGGCTTTCAGGTCTATCGCAACCGAGCGCTTGTTGGCGTTGAACATGTGGAAATAGTACGGATCGTCGTCCGGCTGCCCTGGCCGCAGACGGCGCCCGGGATCGCCCAGCTTCGGGTTCTCGATCTTGACCACGTCGGCGCCGAGCCAGGCCAGCGCCTCGGTGCAGGAGGGACCGGCTTCGAACTGAGTCAGGTCGACGATCTTCACGCCGGACAGGAAATGGACGCTGGCGACGGGACCGGTCATGGCGCCTCCTTGAACGAAGAGTCTGCGGTTTTGATTGCCGTTGCCGGGAACGCTGCCACAGGGATCGCCTATGGGCCAGGGCGGCACGCCGGGGATTCATGGTCCGGCGCCCGCGCCTTGATGCACAATGCGGTCGAATGTTCGCGCGGCATCGTAGATCAGGTCGGTAGGATGTTGTTTTATTTAATATACGGTCCACCGGATTAAAATTGTGCACCGCAGCATTTTTTGCTTGAACCTTCGGGGGCTCCGGCCTATCTTCCTTCTTGTGCAGTGCAGCAATCGGGCTGGCTGAGACTTCCAAAGCAAGGCCGCGGTGCCGCAAGCGGGCCGTCGCCTCTGACAGGAGAAAGACCATGAACAACAAGTATATCAGTGATTTCGCCGCGTTCGGTAGCGCCAACCTCGAAGCAGCGACCGCGTCGGGCAAGATCTGGGCCGCGGGCGTGACCGACCTGACCCATCAGGTTGCCGGTTCGGCCAAGTCCTCCTTTGAGCACTCCGTCGCCACCTTCAAGGCTCTCACCGGGGTGAAGTCGGTCAAGGAAGCGATCGACATCCAGGGTTCCTACAGCAAGGCCGCTTTCGCCAATGCTGTTGCCGCGTCCAAGAGCCTGACCGACGCGTCGGTGAAGCTGACCGAACAGGCGATGGCGCCGCTGACCGCCCGTTTGGCCGTTGCGGTCGAAAGCCTCTCCAAGGCAGCCTGATCCGCCATTCGTGCGATCCAGCAGCCCGGAGATGCCTCCCCAGCTCTGTGTGGCGCGGATCGTATGACGAAAGCGCCCGGACCCTCCGTCCGGGCGCTTTCCGTTTCAGCGGGCCGCAAGGCCCGGTAGTTACAAAACCGTCGCGACGCCGTCGATCTGGCAGCCGTGCCAGTCATCCGGCTCCGGCGCCCGCGGCGCGGACCGTTGCGACAGCAGCATTTGTGTCATCATCGCATGGCCGGCGGTGTAGGCCGCTTCCATGCTGCGGAAACCGGTCGCCGAGACATGCACGGGCTCGGCCATCTCGGCCTTGAAAATCTCCCATCTGAACGGTGTCGCGCCCCGCCAGACGCGGCGCACGACAACGGTCGTGCCAATGACGTCCCGCGAGAGTCGCCGCGGGAAGGTCTTTTCTTGCGACATCAACTGCATGGTTATCGCCCTCGGTCAGGTGGTGGTTCCGATCATCCGGTATAGTGCTATTGTAGCATTAAGTAGACTTTAGGAATAAAAATGCACGTGACAGCAAGTCACGGCAGAAGGAGGCCGATGGCGATTTGCGCTGGATCGGCGTGATCGCTTGCCTGGACTCGCGAAATGCTGACATCGTTCGCCTGATAATCGGAGGTTCAGCGGTGACAGTCTCGCGGAGAAACCTGCTCGGCGGCGCGGCGGGCTCGGCCCTCGCACCCAGGCTCGCCAGGGCCCAGGGCGGAAAGCCGATACGCATCGGCGTGCTGGCGGATATGAACGGTCCGTACGCGGATTTTTCCGGCCAGGGGGCGGTGATCGCCGGACGGCTCGCCGCGGAGGAATTCGGCGGCGGCACGCCGGTGGAAATCCTGTCGGCGGACCATCAGAACAAGCCGGACATCGCGGTTTCGATAGCCCGCGGCTGGATCGACACGCAGGGCGTCGATGCCGTGGTGGAGTGCTCGACGTCCGGCTCCGCCCTCGCGCTTCAGGCGCTGATGCGGGAGAAGGAGCGCATCCTGATGATCACCGTAGCCGGCAGTTCCGACATCACGGGTAAGTTCTGCTCTCCCTTCGGCTTCAATTTCAATTGCGACACTTATGCATTGGCGCATACCGCCGGACAGGCACTGACCCGGACGGGCGGCGATAGCTGGTTCTTCATCACCGTCGATTACGCCTTCGGCCACGCGCTGGAGCGCGACGCCAGCCGGTTCGTAACCGAAAGCGGTGGCAGGGTGCTGGGCAGCGCCACCCACCCGCTGGGAACCGCGGATTTCTCCAGCTATCTGCTGGCGGCGCAGTCATCGGGCGCGAAAGTGATCGCGTTCTGCAATGCCGGCGCCGATGCGCAGAACGCCATCAAGCAGGCCGCGGAGTTCGGCCTCGGGCGCGGTGGCCAGCGCCTGACCGCGTTGCTGCTGTTCGTGACCGATGTGCTGGCCATCGGATTGCCGAGCGCGCAGGGGCTTGTCGTATCCAACACCTTCTACTGGGACCTGAACGACGCGACGCGCGCCTGGACGAAGCGGTTCCGAGCGCAGAAGAACCGTTTGCCGAGCATGAACCAGGCCGGTGCCTATGCCGCGGTGCGCCACTACGTGCGCGCGGTGCAGACGGGCGGGCGGGACGCCAAAACAGCGGCGGCGGCGATGCGCGCGCTGCCGGTCAACGACATGTTCAACCAGGACGTGCGGGTGCGGGAGGATGGCCGAGTGCTGTCGAAAATGTATCTGATGGAAGTCAAGACGCCCGCGGCGTCGCGATCACCGGACGACGTCTACACGATCCTCGCGAGCACGGCGGGCGAGCAGGCGTTCCGGCCGCTCGCGGAGAGCGAATGCCCGTTGATACGGAAGTAGGAGACGCCATGGGGTCGCTTGTGCGCTGCTGCGGGAGGGTGCTGTGAGCCAGGGCGCCTGGTTTGTCTTCGCCGGGGCCGTCATCACGGTGATCGGCTTTGCGAAGTCGGCCGAGCCGGTGGTTGAACTCGGCGTTTCGCTGGTTGTCGTGGGGTGGATAACAATCCCGAAGCCGAAGGCTTGATCTGCTGGTCCCTGCAAAGGGCCGGCCCGGATGTGTTGATTGACCCGCTTGGTTCGGGCAACACCAACGCCAGCCGGATCGGCCGGGGCGATAAAGCCCCAATGGGCCGAGGGCGCAGGAAGCAAGAAAGTATGGAAACGCAAATGAACACAAATGAACACGAATGAACCGATCTGAATTTCGGACTCCGTGCCAGGGTAATTTTTATTTGTGTTCATTCGTGTTCATTTGTGTTTCCAAAATGCTTTGACCTCCCGAAGTCACCGCCGGCTGCCTGAGGCGCGGCCGATCACCCCGTCACCGGCCCCAGTTCCGCCATCCGCGCGGCAATCCTCACCCGTGCGGCAGGCACATGATCGACAGCGCGCAGCATCAGGTTGCGTACGAACTGCCCGGCCGGGCTGGTCATCGTTCCCACCCGGGTCATGCGGTCGGTCAGCGAGATGACCTGTTCCGCCACCGGCCGGCGTTCCGTCTCGTAGCCATCCAGCCAGGCGTCCGGCTGCCGCCCGGCGAGGACCTCGGCAAGGCGGTCGCCCAGCGCGACCGCGTCCTGAATGCCGATATTCATGCCCTGCCCGCCCGCCGGGCTGTGCACATGCGCCGCGTCGCCGGCGAGAAACGCCCGTCCGGCGCGATAATGCGCGGCAACGCCATGGTGGATGCGGAAGCGCGAGGACCAGATGATATCGCGCACCCGCGCCGGTGCCGACGGTCCCCGCTGGTTCAGCAGCGTCTGCACGTCCTGTAGTCTCGGTGTCTCCGGCGCATCGGCTACCGTCGCGACGATGCGGAAACGCTCGGCGGAAAACGGCACCACCAACGCGACGCCCTCGCGCGCCAGGAGGCCCTGCATCTCGTCCGGCGACAGCGGCCAGTCCATACGAACATCGGCCAGGACGAAGGTCTGCGCGTAGGTCCCGGGTGCGAAGCCGATGCCCGACGCCTCTCGCACCAGGCTGTGATAGCCGTCCGCGCCGACGACATAGCGCGCCCGCACGGCGGCTTCCGCACCCGCCGCGTCACGCACGGTCGCGCTGACCGCGCCGTCCTGCGGGGTCAGCGCCACAGCCTCCTGCCCGCGCTCGATTCGGCCTCCCAATGCCGCCAGCCGGGCGGTCAGGATCGCCTCGGTTTCGTTCTGGGGCAACGTGAGGATGAACCGGTAGCGCGAGCCGATGCCGCTGAAATCGATGCGCAGCAGCGGCGTGTCGCGGTCGCGCAGCACGACCGCCGGAACCTTCCGGCCGGCCGCGACCATCGCCTCAGCCACTCCGAGCTTTTCCAGCACTTCCAACGTCCTGGCGTGCACCGCCGCGGCGCGGGACGTGGTCTCCGGCGCCTTGAGACGGTCGATCAGGACGAAGGGAACGCCCTGCCCCGCGAGGGTGACCGCAGCGGCCAGACCGGCCGGGCCGGCGCCGACGATCAGGACCTCCGTCTCGGATGGCAGCGACATGGCAATCCTCCCTTCCCCGCGTGCTGCGTTGAGGCCATGTTCGGTATCGTGCTCCGCCTCAATCGCCTCTTTTTGACTGATTTTCGCAACTATACGGCGCTGGTCTGGCGCCCGGCGCCGCGCGTCACCGTGTTGTACGGACCCAATGGCAGCGGCAAGACAAACCTGCTGGAGGCGCTGTCACTGCTGATGCCCGGCCGCGGCCTGCGCGGCGCCCGCACGGGCGATCTGCCCCGCCAGGGCGGTTCCGGCGCCTGGGCGGTGGCGGGCCGCTTCCGCACCGCGGAGGGCGAAACCGATATCGGCACCGGCTCTCGCCCCGACGGCCGCGCCGATGGGCGGGTGTTCCGGCTGGATGGGGCGGCACCGCGCAGCCAGGCGGATATTTCCCGAATTGTCACCGCGGTCTGGCTGACGCCGCAGATGGACCGCCTGTTCATGGAGGGGCTGTCCGGCCGCCGCCGCTTCCTCGACCGCCTGGTCTGGGCGCTGGAGCCGGGCCATGCGCGCGAGATGGCGGCGCACGACACTGCCGTCGGCAGCCGCAACCGGTTGCTGGCGGAAGGGCGCCACGACCGCGCCTGGCTGGCTGGCCTGGAGGACGCCATCGCGCGCCATGCCGTTGCCGCCTCGGCCGCGCGGCTGGCGCTGGTGACCCGGCTGAACGCTCAAACCGAAGCGGGCATCATCGGCCACTTCCCCCCCGCCCGCATCGGCCTGGCCTGCCCGATCGCCGAGAAGCTGCAAACCGAGTCGGCGCTGGCGGTGGAGGACTGGCTGCGCGCCGGGCTGGAGACGAACCGGGTACGCGACGCTTCGGCCGGCAGCGCGGCGCTGGGGGCGCATCGCACCGACATGAAGCTGACCGACGTGGCAACAGGAACGCCCGCCGCGCTGGCCAGCACGGGGCAGCAGAAGGCGTTGCTGATTGGCGTGATCCTGGCGCATGCCGGGCTGATCGCCACTGCGCGCGGCTTCGCGCCTCTGCTTTTGCTCGACGAACCGGCGGTTCATCTGGACTTGCAACGCCGCGCCGCGCTATGGGACGCGCTGGATCGCCTGAAGGCGCAGACATTCGTCACCGGCACCGACAGCGACATCTTCCTGCCTTTGGCGGATCGGGCCGAGGCATTCGAGACCGGCGGTGGCCAATTGCACCCGGATGGCCGATTTCTTCGGTCTGAGTCGATCGTTGCCCCTGTATCGGGCGCTCCATAGATGCTATCTATCTAGAGTACTGATCCCGCATTTTGGAGTCGTCCCGAGGCATGTCCGATAACGCCGCGCCGCCGCCTGAATCCGACCCTGAAGCCTATGATGCCGCTTCGATCTCGGTCCTCAAGGGACTCGACGCCGTGCGCCGCCGACCGGGGATGTATATCGGGGACACCGATGACGGGTCCGGGCTGCATCACATGGCTTTCGAGATCATCGACAACGCGGTGGACGAGGTCCAGGCCGGGTTTGCCAAGCGCGTCGAACTGACCCTGAACGGCGACGGCAGCGTCACCGTGCGCGACGACGGCCGCGGCATCCCGACCGATATCCACGCCGAGGAAGGCGTTTCCGCCGCCGAGGTCGTGCTGACGCGTCTGCATGCGGGGGGAAAATTCAACCAGAACTCGTACAAGGTGTCCGGCGGCCTGCACGGCGTCGGCGCCGCGGTGGTGAACGCGCTGTCCGAGTGGATGGAGGTGCGCATCTGGCGGCTCGGCCAGGAGCATCGCATGCGCTTCCAGCATGGCGAGCCGGATGGACCGTTGGAGATCGTCGGGCCGTCCGAAGAACGCACCGGCACCGAGGTGACGTTCAAGGCCAGCCCGGGGACGTTCACCAAGACCGAGTTCGACTACACGCTGTTGGAGCGGCGGCTGCGCGAGCTGGCGTTCCTGAACTCCGGCATGACAGTGGTGCTGCGCGACGAGCGCCATACGCCGGCGGTGGAAAGCGTGATGCATTACGAGGGCGGCCTGGTGGCCTTCGTGGAATGGCTGGACCGCTCGAAGGTCGCGGTGTTCACCCCGCCGATAAGCCTGAAGACTCCGGCGGAGCAGGCCGGCATCAGGGTGGAGTTCGGCCTGTCCTGGAACGACAGCTTCCATGAGACGATGCTGTGCTTCACCAACAACATCCCGCAGCGCGACGGCGGCGCCCATCTGGCCGGATTCCGCGCGGCGATGACCCGGGTGGTAACGAAATACGCCCAGAGCATGGGCAAGAAGGATTCGCTGGAACTGGTGGGCGAGGACATGCGCGAGGGCATGACCGCGGTGCTGTCGGTGAAAGTGCCGGACCCGAAGTTTTCCTCGCAAACCAAGGACAAGCTGGTTTCGTCCGAAGTGATGCCGGTGGTGCAGGCTGCCGTGGCCGACGCGGTGTCGCACTGGTTCGAGACACACCCGAAGGAGGCCAAGGGCATCATCCAGAAGGTGATGGACGCCGCGGCGGCTCGGGAAGCGGCGCGCAAGGCGCGGGAACTGACAAGGCGCAAGGGCGTGCTGGATGTCTCCACTTTGCCCGGCAAGCTGGCGGACTGCCAGGAACGCGATCCCGCCAAATGCGAAATCTTCATCGTCGAGGGTGACAGCGCGGGCGGCTCGGCCAAGCAGGGACGCGACCGCAAGTTCCAGGCGATCCTGCCGTTGAAGGGCAAGATTTTGAACGTCGAGCGGGCGCGCTTCGACCGCATGCTCGGCAGCCAGGAAATCGGCACGCTGATCACCGCGTTGGGGACGGGCATCGGGCCGGGGGCGGTGGAACAGGGCGGCTTCGACGCCGGGAAATTGCGCTACCACCGCATCGTCATCATGACGGACGCCGACGTGGACGGTTCGCATATCCGCACCTTGCTGCTGACGTTCTTCTTCCGTCAGATGCGGGAACTGATCGAGCGCGGGCATCTGTACATCGCCCAACCGCCGCTGTACCGCGCCAAGCGCGGCAATGACGAACGATATCTGAAGGACGACAACGCGCTGGAATCGTTCCTGCTGGACAAGGCTTTGGCCGACGCGCGGCTGACTTATCCGAATGGCGACGTGTTCGAGAAAGAGGATCTGCGGCGGGAGGTGAACCTGCTGCGGGAGGCGTCGCTGAACCTGAAGCGGCTGTCCTCGGTGATCCCGGTGGCGTTCCTGGAACAGGCGGCGATCGCCGGGGTGCTGACTCCGGACGCGGTGCGGGCCACGGCGAATGCGCCGGAGTTCGCCCGGCGGCTGAATGCGGTGTCGCTGCCGACGGAACAGGGCTGGGTGGTCAGCGCGGATCATGGACTGACCTTGTCGCGCACGGTGCGCGGGGTGGCGGAGCGGTATGCCCTGGAGCCGTCGGCGCTGCGCAGTGCCGAGGCGCGCTGGCTGGCGGAGCGGGCGACGGCGCTGGCTCAGCGCTTCAGCGTGCCGGCGAAGCTGAAGCTGGATGCGCAGGAGCCTTTGGTTGCGGGTCCGGCGTCGGCGTACGACCGGATCATCGCGCATGGGCGGCGCGGGCTGTCGGTGCAGCGGTTCAAAGGGTTGGGCGAGATGAACCCGGATCAGTTGTGGCAGACGACGCTGGATCCGTCGATCCGGACGTTACTTCAGGTGAAGGTGGGGGATTCGGAGGATGCGGCGCAGGTGTTCAGCACGCTGATGGGCGATGTGGTGGAGCCGCGGCGGGAGTTTATTGTCGGGAATGCGCTGAAGGTGGCGAATTTGGACGTGTAAACCACGTGGAGGATTTCCTCCTAAATTTTCGTGCCTTTTCTGATGCTGACGTCCGCCGCGATGAAAACTCGATAAATTTCCTATACTGGATGAACGACATGGCAGAGGTTACGATGGAACGCGCATCACGTGGTAGTAAGTTGAGCGAGTTCCAACGTGACTTGTCAGATGTCAAGAAAATCCAAACTAACAGCCTGTAGGTGAATATCAAACTCAGTCGAATACGTATCGAAACGACCGTCCGATGCAGCCGGAGCGGCTAAAGACCCTCCTCCACCTCGCCTTCACCCTGGCTAATATGGTCGTCGCGTTCATCGACCATGCTGTCGTGAGCAAAGGCCAGCACCCACAGCGCGTCGCCGACAACGCGGGCAATAACAAGGTGCCGCGCCGAGCCAACACGGTCGGCTTTCCGAACGGACGGGAGGCTGTGCCGGATATGGCAGTGGATGCGACCGTCTACGATCTCGACACCGCGCCGCCGGGGCGCCTCCGCCAGGTCGATAATGGCTTGGGTCAATAGAAGGCTATAACGGTATCGCACCGATTCGCCAAATCGTTTCTTGCCCCATACACCGATCTCGTCCGCTTGCCGCGTCGCGGAATCGGTAAACAGGACGCGGAGCACAATTACTCCGTTGCGCGAGAACGGCGGGCGGCACGGCCGAGGATGTGGGCGCGGACGTCGCCCGGCGTAGTGAGTTCAACGTAGCGCCCCACGGCGATGTCGGTCTCGCCCCTCTCCGCTAGCTTGCGGAGATACTCGAGATGTCCCTGCTCACGCCTGATGTCGTCCTGGTAGCGCCGCAGCGCCTCGCGCACAACCTCGCTGCTGCTCACGTGGCGCCCGGATTTCACCTGATCGTCGACGAAAAAGCCCAACTCTTCCGTCAGGCTGAAGTTCCTTCCGGCATTAGCCACGGCATCCACCTCCTGGGACCACGATAGCCGCCTTATCAGTTTTTGACAATTCTGTTCGACAACCGCGAAAATCAACGTCTATCGGTATCGACCGATGGTCATCCCGGATGTCGAACTCCGCTCACATTCTGTTCTGAAAACGCATAAAAGAACCCGGCCATTTTCAGGGAACAGCGCGCGACCCGCACCTTCCCGCAGCCCCACCCTTGCGGTATCCGCGCCCGGGACTATGGTCTCGCCCACGACATCGCGCGATCGAACCAACCGCGCCCCACAGCCTCGCCTCCACGAAGCCAACCAAACCAAACGCGAACCACTCGCGACAGGGGGATCCATGGCTAGCAAAGGCAGTTTCCGCTGGATCGTCATCGTCCTCCTATTCTACATCACCGTCGCGAACTACATCGACCGCTCCGCCATCGCCTTCGCCCTAGGCGACATCAAGACCGAGCTTGGCCTCGGCCCGTCCGAAATCGGCCTCATCCTCGGCGCCTTCGGGCTGGGCTACGCCGTCACCACCTTCCTCGGCGGCATCGCAGTGGACCGCTGGGGCGCCCGAGCCGTCCTCCTGGTCGCCGCCCTGCTCTGGACCGCATCCATCGGCGTCACCGGGTTCGCCGGCGGTTTCCTGACGCTCTATGTCGCCCGCACGGTGCTCGGCGTGGCCGAGGGTCCCAACTTCCCGGCCCTCACCGGTGCGGTCAGCCGCTGGCTCGCGCCGCATGAGCGCGCCATCGCCCTCGGCAACACACTGGTCGCCGTGCCGATCGCGCTTGCGGTTGGCGCGCCGATATCGACGCAGTTGATTCATGCGTTCGGCTGGCGCGGCATGTTCTTCGCGCTGACCGTCATCAGCGGCATCTGGGTGCCGCTGTGGCTTATCTTCTTCCGCAACGACCCGGCACAGTCCAGCTTCGTCAGTGACGCCGAGTTGAAGCACATCCGCGGCGGAGTCGAAGCGCAACGCGACCGCACCGCCGGCCACGTGGTGCACGGCGTCACCGACTGGCGTCTGCTGCTGACCAACCGCACATTGCTGGCCAACTACTGGGCGTTTTTCGTGTTCGGCTACTTCCTGTTCTTCTTCATGACCTGGCTGCCCAACTACCTCTCGCAAACCTACCACCTCAATGTCCGCGAGGTCGGCCTGTTCGCCATCCTGCCCTGGGCCTCCGCAGCGGTGCTGCTCGTCGCACTCGGCTACCTGTCGGATTACCTGCTGAAGCACACCGGCAGCCTCAGGAAGTCCCGCACCCTGCTGATTGGCGTGAGCCAGCTGATCGCGGCGCTCGCGGTGATCCCCATCGGCTTCATCGCCAGCCTGCCGCTGGCAATCGCCTGTATCACCGTGGCCGTAGCTTTCAGCATGGGCGCCAACGCCTCCTACTATGCCATCAACGTCGATATCGTGCCGAAACGCGCGGCGACCGCGCTCGGCATCATGGACACCGGCTTCGCGCTCTCCGGCTTCCTGGCGCCGGCCATCACCGGCTGGGTTGTCAGCGCGTCCGGATCCTTCCAGTACGCCTTCCTGCTGATGGCCGGGCTGGCGCTGTCCTCCGTGCTGGTCGTCCTGCTGTTCCACCGGCCGGACGAGGACCGCGTGGCCGAGGTGAACAGCGCGCGTCCAGCATTCGGCGCCACGGCGGACTAAATCCGAGTCTTGCCAACTTTCGCGAGAAGGCGTTCACGATCGCGTCGGGTTGGCTTTTGCGGGTGCATGACGCGGCGCCCGTGCCCAACTCGATGATGGGCGCCACAGGAGTTGATCATGGGCACAGCACTGAAAGATCTCGCCGCCGCCGGGGTGGCCGTATGGCTGGACGACTTGAGCCGGACCCGGATCAGCTCCGGCAGCCTGGCGCACTCGGTGGAAGCCGGCGAGATCGTCGGCATCACCACCAATCCGACGATCTTCTCCAAGGCCATCGGCAGCGGCTCGGGCTATGAGGAGCAGTTGCGCGACCTCGCCGTGCGCGGCACCGCCATCGGCGAGACCTTGCGGCTGTTGACCGCCTGGGACGTCCGCGCCGCCTGCGACATATTGCGGCCGGTGTTCGAGAAATCCGGCGGCCGCGATGGCCGCGTGTCGATCGAGGTGGACCCCCGCATCGCCGAGGACGCCGCCCGCACCGCCGCCGAGGCGCGCGGACTGTGGTGGCTGGTGGACCGGCCCAACCTGTTCATCAAGATCCCCGCCACCCTGGCCGGCCTGCCGGCGATTACGGAAACCCTGGCGGCCGGGATCAGCGTCAACGTCACGCTGATTTTTTCCGTGGATCGCTACAAGGCGGTGCTGGAAGCCTTCCTGAGCGGGCTGGAACAGCGGCTGGCCGCGGGCGGCAGCCTGCACGGCATCGAAAGCGTCGCCTCCTTCTTCGTCAGCCGCGTCGATACCGAGGTTGATAAGCGGCTCGGCTCCAATGCGCCGCAGCTTCGCGGTCAGGCGGCGGTGGCGAACAGCCGGCTGGCGTATGAGGTGTATGAGCACATGCTGGAAACCCCGCGCTGGCAGGCTTTGGCCGCGGCCGGCGCGATGCCGCAGCGGCTGCTCTGGGCCTCCACCGGGGTGAAGGACAAGTCCTTCCCGGATACCAAATACGTCGTCGATCTGGTGGCCAAGGACACCGTCAACACGATGCCGGAGGCTACGCTGCGGGCGGTAGCAGATCACGGTGTGGTGAGAGGCGACACGATCCGCAACAGCTACACGGCGGCGCGCAAGGTGATCGAGGATCTGCGCGGCGCCGGGGTGGACATCGCCGACGTGGCGGACGTGCTGGAACAGCAGGGCGTCGAATCCTTTGAGAAAAGCTGGGAGGAGCTGATCGCCTCGGTCACCGAACAGATTGAGAAGGCCGGCGCTACGGTGATGGCCGCCGGTGCTGTCAAGCCCGCCGGCAATGGCGCCCCCGCTGCCGCGGCGCCCCGCCGATCGGCTTGAATAGGACGTGCGGGGGGCGGGTCTGGCGGTAGCCGCCCCCGGAGTTCTCGCGCCAATGCGGATGCCTGCCTGCCCTGTTGCTTTCTGGGGGGTTTTACTGCCAGTTTCTCCCTGGCGCGGGACAATGTGGTTTTTGGCACCGCAATGAAACGCGGATGAACGCAGATGAACGCAGATAAAGGGGATCGTTGCTTTGCTGTCAGAGACGATTGGCCACGCGCCTGATCTCGAGGCGAGGATTGCCGAAGTTCAGTAGCAGACAAAGCGAGAGTCCTGTCGCTTTCAGATAATTCAGGCATTGCGCGCTGTGGACCGGGTCCAGCGCCTTTGTTGCTTTAAGCTCGATCACCACCGCGTCCTCAACCAACAGATCCGCAGTGTAAACACCGACAACAACATCGTCATACCACACCTGAATACTGTACTGCTGACGGACCGAGAAACCCATCTTGCGAAGCTCATGCGCAAGAGCATTCTCGTACACCTTTTCAAGAAACCCCACACCAAGCGTGTTCGAAACAACGAACGCCCGGCCGATAATCACTTCGGAAAGGTCGTTGCAATTTCTCTTATCCGCGTTCATCTGCGTTCATCCGCGTTCATCTGCGTTAAAATTCCTTCGCGCGCCTCCACTGCATGCGCCACCTGGAAGCCCGGTTCTATCAGCGCAGCGCTCCCCGTGCCCCATCTCAAGCGCAACCGGCCCCTCCGCACGACGCCGATCGAGCGTAATAGACTTCGCGCCGGCAAGGTTCATCTCAACCACGGCTACGGTCCTGACCAAACAACGTTGGTCAAATACAGGATTCGGCCAATGTAATGCCAGTCCGAATTGACTTCGGAAGGGAGGCCTTTTACCCGCCCTTACCGCACCCCCAACCCCCGCATGAACTGGTCCCGTATCCGCGCCGGGTCCCGCTCCGTGGTATCCACCGGCTTGCCGCCATCGATCCGGCAGCCGATGAGCCACGGCCCGTCCTCGGTCAACGCCCGCCCGGCCAGTTCCGCGAACGCATCCTCATCCGCCGCCCAGGCGCTCTGCCGCAGCCCCGAGGCGCGGGCGATCCCGGCGATATCCGCCCCCTGCCCCGCAGCCGTCTCCTGACCGCCGGTGATCTGGTACGCCCCGTTGTCCATGATCACGATGCACAGGTTCCGCACCCCCCGCGCCGCCACCGTCGCCAGCGAGCCAAGCTGCATCAAAATCGACCCGTCCCCCTCCAGCGCGAAGACCCGCCGTCCCGGTTGTGCCAGCGCCACCCCCAGCGCAATCGGCACCGCCAGCCCCATGCTGCCGAGCATGTAGAAATTCGGCCCCCGCCGCCCCCCGCCCGGCAGCGCCGAGGCCGCCCACAGGTCGAAATTCGTATAACCGATGCCGCCAACGACAGCCTCGTCATGCCGCAGCAAGCCGATCAGGCGGCGGGTGACCTCGAAACGGTTCATGACTTTGGCCTGGTCCCGGCTCACCGGGTGGTTCGACAACGCCGACATGCCCGGCCCCTCCTATTTCGCAAAAACTTTGCCGCCGGTCAGCAGCGGCGAAAGAATGAAACACACCGGCGCCATCGTCGCGTAGGCCTGCACCAAAGACCGATCGAGGATGAACTCCGCCTCATCCAGCCGAGTCATGGTGTGATGCTCGACCGCCAGCGCATCCAGCACCGGGCGCATCGTCCGCGCCACCAGCGACTGGCCGATATTGAATTCCCCCAAGGTACCGCGTTCCGAAACCATCATCACCACCGGGATCTGGAACGGCACCGCCAGCGAGGCGATCGCATTCGGCAATGTCGCGAAGCCGGAGGTCTGCATCAGCAGGATGCCCCGCCTCCCGCCCATCCAGGCGCCGGCGACGATGCCCAGCGCCTCTTCCTCCCGGGTGCAGGCGAACGCGGTAAAGAACGCATCGGCTTCGACGCCATCGATCAGCGGGCGCAGCACATTGTCCGGGACATAGGTGACCAGGTTGACAGTGTGGCGTTTCAGCACGTCCCGCACGATCTCATGCCAGGCCATTCGACCCCTCCGCCCTGCTCCGCTTGCAGCATGCGGCAACGCTTCGTAGGTAGGAAGTGTGGAGACCCAACGCATGCCCGGCCGGCAACAGACATACGACGTGCTGGTCGCCGGCGGCGGCAATGCGGCCCTGTGCGCCGCGATCACCGCCCGTCAGGCCGGTGCCTCCGTGCTGCTGGTGGAAAGCGCCCCGAAGGCGTTCCGCGGCGGCAACAGCCGCCACACCCGCAACCTGCGCGCCATGCACGCGCAGCCGAACGCGGTGCTGACAGACGCCTATACCGAGGACGAATACTGGGACGACCTGCTGCGCGTCACCGGCGGCAACACCGATGAAGCGCTGGCGCGCATGACGATCCGCGCCTCCTCCGGCGTGTTCGGCTGGATGCAGCAGGCCGGGGTGCGGTTTCAGCCGTCACTGACCGGCACGCTGAACCTCGGCCGGACCAACGCTTTCTTCCTCGGCGGCGGCAAGGCGCTGGTGAACGCCTACTATCTCACCGCCGAACGACTGGGCGTGGAGATCCTCTACGATTCCGAGGTCATCTCGCTGAACCTGGACGACGGAACGGTGCGCTCCATCGACATCACCTACCGGGGCTTCCCGGAGACTATATACGCCCGCTGCGTGGTAGCATCGTCCGGCGGCTTCCAGGCCAATCTCGACTGGATGCGCGAATACTGGGGCGACGCGGTGGACAACTTCGTCATTCGCGGCACGCCCTACAACCGCGGCCGCGTGCTGAAGAACCTGCTCGATCAGGGAGTCGCCGCCATCGGCGATCCCACGCAATGCCACGCCGTGGCGCTCGACGCCCGCGCGCCGAAATTCGACGGCGGGATCACCACGCGGCTGGACAGCGTGCCCTACAGCGTGGTGGTCAATCGCAACGGCGATCGTTTCTACGACGAAGGCGAGGATGTCTGGCCGAAGCGCTACGCGATCTGGGGCCGCCTGATCGCGCAGCAGCCGGGGCAGATCGCCTACTCGATCTGCGACGCAAAAGCCTTCCCGCTGTTCATGCCCTCGGTGTTCCCGGCGATCAAGGCGGACACGCTGGAGGAACTGGCCGCGAAACTAAAGCTGGACCCGGCAAAAATCCGCGCCACCATCGACAGCTTCAATAACGCGGTGAAACCCGGGCAAAGCTTCGACAACCTCAAGCTCGACGGCAACCGCACGCAGGGCCTGACGCCCGACAAGACCAACTGGGCGCGGGCCGTGGACAAGCCGCCGTTCTACGGCTACCCGCTGCGCCCCGGCATCACCTTCACCTATCTGGGAGTTCGCGTGAACGACAAGGCGCAGGTGCTGATGGAGAACGGCCAGGCCGCCGGCAACCTGTTCGCCTCGGGTGAGATCATGGCCGGCAACATCCTCGGCAAAGGTTACCTCGCCGGTTTCGGCATGACCATCGGCACGGTCTTCGGCCGCATCGCCGGCCAGGAGGCAGCCCGCCGTGCAGGAAACTGAGGCGGTCGCCCGGGCGCGGCGGGACATCGAGATCTGCAACGCCTGCCGCTACTGCGAGGGCTTCTGCGCCGTCTTCCCGGCCGTCGAACTGCGCCGCGAATTCGCCGCCGGCGACATCAGCTATCTCGCAAATCTGTGCCACAACTGCCGCGGCTGCTACTACGCCTGCCAATACGCCCCGCCGCACGAATGGGGCGTGAACGTCCCCGCCGCGCTGGCGGAGGTGCGCGCGGAAAGCTACGCGGCATACGCCTGGCCGAGGCCGCTGGCCAAAGCCTTCGCCCGCAACGGCACCCTGCTGTCGCTGGCCGCCGCGCTCGGCATCGCCCTGGTGCTGGCACTCAGCATCCTGACCAACAGGTCGGCCAGCTTTTCCACCGCGCAGGCGTCGTTCTACGACATCATTCCGCTATGGGCGATGCAGGTCACCGGCACCGCCACCTTCGGCTTCTCCCTGCTGGCAATGGCGATGGGCGTCCGCAACTTCTGGCGCGACGCCGGTCCGAAGCACGGGCGCATTGGCCCGAGCGCCGTCGCCATCGCGCTGTGGGACGTGCTGAGCCTGAAGAACCTCGGCGGCGGCGGCAACGGCTGCAACGACAACTCCGAGGCGTTCTCGATGCGCCGCCGTTGGCTCCACCACGCCATGTTCTACGGCTTCCTGCTGTGCTTCGCGGCGACCGCGACCGGGTTCGTCTATCACGCGTTCCTGGACTGGCCGGCACCCTATCCGCTGCTCAGCGCCCCGGTCCTGCTCGGCACCGTGGGCGGCATCCTGATGATCGCCGGCACCATCGGCCTGCTGGCGATGAAGTTCACGGACGACCCGGTGCCGAATGTCCGCCGCCTGCTGGGCGGCGACGTCGCGCTGCTGATGCTGCTGGCGCTGATCGCGGTCAGCGGCCTCGTGCTGCTGGCCGTGCGCGCCACCGGGGCGATGGGCCTGGCAATGGCGGTCCATCTCGGCTGCATCCTGGCGTTCTTCCTGGTGCTGCCATACTCGAAAATGGTGCACGCAACCTATCGTTCCGCCGCCTTGCTGCGGCGGGCGATGGAGCGCAACATCAAGCCATTGGGCGGAGACTAATCATCCGGCCCAATCGATCACGAAATCTGCCGCGTCGGGGCGCGGAAAGGCGGACGTCCCGCCCACATTAGTACCTATATATAGAAATCCAATTATTTCGTCATCAGCCGCAAGCCCCAGCGCCAGCCTGACCTCCGGATCATAGGCCGGCGCCCCGGTCTTCCACACCGCGCCATACCCCAGTGCCGGGGCCGCCAGCATGATCGCCTGCGCGGCGGCCGACGCGGATGCGATCTGCTCGATCTCCGGGATCTTGTGCCCGCGCCGCAACTTGGCCGCCACCACGACGATCACCGGCGCGCGAAACGCCTTGGCCCGCTCTTTCTCCAGGCTCACCTCCGAGGCCGACGGATCGCGCCGCGACAGTGACTCCGCCATCACCTGGCCGAACCGCGCGCGCTGGTCCGCGCCGATGACGACGAACTGCCAGGGCCGCAGCCGCCCGTGATCCGGCGCCCGCACCGCGGCGTCGAACATCGTCCGCAACTCCGCCGCCGAGGGACCCGGCGCATCCATCTTCAAGGCCGATTCGCGGTTCAGCAATAATTCCAGCGCATCCATCACGACTCTCCTGTCACCGCTAAAGGTAGGCACGCCGGGTCACTTCGCCAATCGCCGCGTTGCAGCATCGCTCAACTTCTGGAAGGCTCGACCCGCCATGGCTTGCGGGCACCCGACGCAGCCCCCACTGGATGCCAGATGCCCCCAGCCCAGCCCCCGCAGAGCCGGACCGTCAGCCGCGTGATGTGGTTCTTCGCCATCGTCTATGCCGTGGAGGGCATCGGCCAGGCCAAATCCGGCATCGTCTGGCAGCCGCTGACCTACTTCCTGAAAGAGACCCAGGGCTGGGACGCCGTCAAGATCAGCGTCTCGCTCGCGATCTTCGATCTGCCCTGGGTGATCAAGCCACTCTGGGGCGCGATCTCCGACTTCGTGCCGCTGTTCGGCTTCCGCCGCCGCCCGTATCTGGTGCTCGCGAACATCGCCGCCGTGCTGGCCTTCGCCCGCGTGGCGACGCTGGACACCCCGGCGGCGTTGATCCCGGCGATCACCGCAACCTCGTTCGCCATGGCGGTCTCCAGCACGCTGTGCGGCGCGCTGCTGGTGGAGACGGGCCAGAGGCACGACGCCAGCCCCGGCCTGGTGAATCAGCAATGGCTGTTTTACAACATCGCGCAAATGGCGGCGGTGCTGCTGGCCGGCTACCTGATCGAGATCCTGCCCCCCGCGGCCGCCCTGCACGCCGCCGCCTGGATCGCGGCCGCCGCCCCGCTCTCGGTCGTCTGCAGCGTCTGGCTGATCCATGAGGACCGCGCCCGCATCGACCTGCCCGCGTTGCGCGCCCGCCTCGCCGCGCTATTGTCGGCGTTCCGCAGCCGCAACCTGTGGCTGGCCGCCGGTTTCCTGTTCCTGTACTACTTCTCCCCCGGCTTCGGCACGCCGCTCTACTTCGAAATGACCGATCGGCTTGGCTTCTCGCAAGGCTTCATCGGCGTGCTGTCGTCGATCAGCGCGGGCGGCTGGATCCTCGGCGGTGTGCTCTACAAATGGCAACTGCACCGCCTGAGCCAGCCGGCGCTGCTGCGCCTGAGCATCATCGGCGGCGTGATGACGACGCTATCCTACCTGCTGCTGGACGGACCGGCCTCCGCGGTAACGATCTGGCTGCTCAGCGGCGTGGCCGGGATGATCGCGATGATTGCCACGCTGTCGCTGGCGGCCGAAGCCTGCCCGCAGGGCGCCGAGGGGTTTGCCTTTGCCGGCCTGATGTCGATCATCAACCTGGCGACGCCACTGGCGGACACGACCGGGTCGGTGCTCTACGAGCACGTATTCAATCGGCAGATTGCCCCGCTGATCGTCTTATCCGCGGCCGCGACGGCCCTGGTCCTGGTTCTGGTCCCGCTGATGGTGGTTCGCCGCCCGCGCCTGCGGGCCGCAAGCCAGGCGACCTAGCCCGATCCCGCCGCCCGCCGGTCGCCCGGGCGGCCGCGGCGGACTTGCCGCAGCGAAGCAGCTTTCCCCAAGCAGCGGCCTGCCAGCCGGGAGGATGACGGAGTTGTGAGGAGTCAAGGTCAGTATTTTTCAGTAACTGACCCCGGCACGGACAGCCTGCGGCGATACGGTGTGACAGCCACGATTGGCCGGGCACCAGCAATTCGTAACAAATGTGTTGTATCGACTAAATAATGGTGAAATTGCGCCTTGTTTCCTCGTGAAGTATTACGTTTACAATAAAATTAAACCCGCCGACATAATCACGGTCTTCCCTTGCAATACCGGCCGAAACATAGAGTGATCACAAACTCGTGTGAAAAGTTGTTGCAATCGCTGTTTTGCCCCGCTAAGAAAAACAGGTCGAACTTGAAAGGGCCTCCTGATGACCACTTCCATTTCCGCCGCTAACGCTTCGTTGCTCTCAACCACAGGAACAGTTAACTCTCTTCCGCGCCCGGTTTCTTCAAACAACGCCGACACCGGCCGCATTCGTTTCGGCTCCGGCTGCCGCCTGCCGCGGCCCGCGGCACTCGCCGACACCGCCGACACCGGCCGCATTCGTTTCGGGTCCGGTTGCCGTATCCCGGCTACGCACAGACGCTGACTGTTCGAACTGAAAGTTCTAATTCGGGTTCCTTGCCCGGCGTTAATGCGAATTGTCGACGTGGAGTAATGCAACATGACGCATAACGGCGCCGTGCTGGAAATCAATCGCCTGATCGAACGCGCCCGTCCACCCCAGCGGGCAGATCGATCTGCTGCAGGTACGCTTCCGACCAGGGCATATCGTTACTGTGAAGCAGCAACGAGCGCGACCGGATTCGGCTGGTGGGTATTTCCGCCGATGGACCTCCAGTTGCTCTGGGACGGCACCGATGTCTACTGGTACTACGACGGCGCCGAGGACTGGATGCTGCTCGCACCGGCAGCCCAGTTTCCCGGCTTCTCAAAAACCTTCGATGCCGCGGCGCCGGACTATCTGGCCGGCTGCGCACCGCCGTTCCTGACCGTCATGCCTGAACCCGGCCTCGTGCAGATGTGGACCGGACTGATGGTGCGCACCGCGGAGAACTGGAGCGCCCTGGTGCGCGCACCGGCAAATCTGCCGCTGCCCGGCGGATATTCGATCTTCGACGGACTGGTCGAAACCGACCGCTGGTTCGGCCCGCTGATCACCAACTTCCGCCTGACCCAGATGAACCGGCCGGTCCACTTCAACAGCGACTTCCCGATCATCCAGGTGCAGCCGATACCGCGCATCGCCTATGCCGAACAGACGCTCAACGCGACCGCATTCACGCCCGACATGGCCTCGATGACGGAAACGGAATGGCGCGCCTACGAACGCACCATCGCCATCCCCAGCGAAGATCCCGATCGGCCGTTCGGCGCCTATGCGGTCGCCGTGCGCAAGCGCCGCCTCGGCGGCTGCCCCGCCCACACCGCAAGCGCGGAGGCGCAGCTGATGGAGACATCATAGCCGGGCGCTGAAAGTTCAGGTAACGCCGGCGCGCCTCAGTCCTTCAATGTAACGATCGAGGTCCGCCGGCAGCAGCAGCGGGGAGCGGCTCCGCGCTTCCCGCAATGAAAATTTCGGTTCCAGCTTCAACAGTTCCTTGAGTGTGACCGCGGCCTCCCGGCCGGCATGCAGATGCCCCAGGGCGGACAGCAACGCCTTGTAAGTCGAAGAAAAGCCGGGATGCGCTTCCCGCGCATGCCGTCCGAGCCGGGCGGCGACTTCGTATTGGCCGGTCAGCAAAAACGGCAACATCAGCGCCATCTCGAAAAAGAACCCGTGCGGGTCATACGGGGACAAATGCCGGGCGTGTTCGATATGACGGATCGCCTCGGCATGCTGGCCCAGATAGGTGTGGGCAAGTCCGCAATAGCACCAGGCGAGCGCGAGGCTGGGGTTCAGCTCGATTGCCCGCTTGTGCAACCAAAGCGCGGCCTGCGAATCCTTGTGCAGAAACGCCCGGACGTGACCGGCCACGGCAAACGCCCGGGCATCCTCGGGGTCGAGCAGAACCGCCTCTTGCGCCAGCCGATCGGCGCGCTCGATGGCTCTGGCCGGATCTGCTTCCCAGCCCTGACCGACGGAATGATGATACCAGTGCGCCAGCCACGAGCGGCACGCAGCGCTGCTCGGGTCCAGTTCCAGCGACCGCTCCAGCATGCGGGCAGCCTCCTGAAATCCGGCCTGTTCCAGGCAATAGACCGCCGGAATGGCCCGCAGCATCAGATCGTACGCCGTCGGATCGACCTGCGGCCGGGACGCAGCCTCCCGCCCTTCCCAGACCAGCGCCTGCGGCACGACCTGGGCGGCGGTTTCCGCCGCGATCTGGTCCTGCAGGTTCAGCACATCGGAGATGGTCCCGCCGAAGCGCCGCCGCCAGGTGATCTCGCCGGAACCGCGCATGTTGACCAGGCGCACCAGGACGCCGATCTCGCCGCCTTTGCGGCGCAGGCTGCCGTCGAGCAGGAAGTCGAGATCGAGCTGCCGCCAGCGTTCGGTCTTTCCCGGGGACTCGCCGGCCAGGGCTGCGATCGATGCCGACGTAACACAGGTGATGCCGCGAAACCTCGCGAACGCCTTGGTAATCTCTTCCGCCAACCCGAGCGAGAACGCGCTTTCGCTGGCCGATCGCGTGGTCTTGAACGGCATGATCCCGATGCGAATCGCGTTGCCGCTTAAGGCGCCCGCCTCACATCGCGCCGCTCCGGCCGATCGGCTGGCAGGTGGGCTGTCCTCGCCGGAGGCATCCGCATCCGCCGCCGCCACGAACTCCGTGTCGCGCACATCCGCCAGTATCCGTTCCGTTTCCACCGAAAACGTTCCGGTTTTCAGCATCCCGCCGATGACGCGCACGAGGTCCGCCGCCCGGAAGGGCTTTCTGAGGAATTCGTAG
Source organism: uncultured Rhodopila sp. (assembly GCF_903915725.1). Lineage (GTDB taxonomy): Bacteria > Pseudomonadota > Alphaproteobacteria > Acetobacterales > Acetobacteraceae > Rhodopila. The sequence continues at coordinate 10,175 of NZ_CAIWTY010000026.1, read as the reverse complement.
ACTGCATCGTTCGTCTGGGCGGAACGGATGGCCTCGTCCGGGGCGCTCGATGTGACCAGGGCGCGAATGTCCGGCAGCATCTGGCGGGCGCTGCGCGCCAGATCGGCGCCGCGCACGCCGCCCGGCAAGTGCGATTCCGTCAGCAGGACCTGGATGCGTTCATCCGACACGAGATACGCCAACGCTCCGGCGGCGTCCGCCGCCGGCAGCCCGCGGTAGCCGGACTGCGTCAGGATGTCGCAAATCGTTGCTCGCAAATCCGGGTTGGGCTCGACGATCAGAACGGTCTGATTGTTGCCGGCGTGATCGAGCGCCGCCACCGGCGCAAACAGTTGCGCCTGGCGTCCCGTCGCGCGAGGCAGGAACAGCGAAACCGTCGTGCCGGTGCCGGCGATGCTGCGCAACTCGACCCAGCCGCCCGACTGACCCGCAAAGCCATGCACCTGAGCCAAACCCAGCCCGCTTCCCTTGCCGATCGGCTTGGTGGTGAAAAACGGTTCGAAGACTTTGTCGATCAATTCCGGTGCGATGCCGCTGCCGACGTCGGTGACATCGATCCGAACCGTGTCGCCCACATGTTGGGGTGCCGCGCGCCCGCGGCGGGCCTTGGCCGGCTGGTTATGGCAGGAGATCTCGACGCTGCCACCCCCCGGCATCGCATCCCGCGCGTTCAGCACCAGGTTCAGGATCGCTGATTCCAACTGCCGCGGGTCGACGTGGCAGGTCCACAGATCGGGTTCGGCCAACAATAGTACCTGCACCGATTCGCCCGCCGCCTGGCTCAGCAACTCGTGCATCGCCGAGATCACCTGATAGACCGATGTAGTTTCCGGCCTCAGCATCTGGTTGCGGGAGAACGCCAGCAACTGGCCGGCCAACCGTCCGCCGCGCTCCGCCGCGCGCTCGATCATCTCGGCGCGCCGAATGCCCTCGGCATCGCCGCGAGCTTCCGCGTTGATCCTCAGCGCCGTGGCGTTGCCCAGCACGACGGTCAGCAGATTGTTGAAATCATGTGCGACGCCGCCGGTCAACCGGCCCAGCGACTCCATCTTCTGCGCCTGGTCGCGGGACGAATCGCGCTGACCGGAATCGCCAATCAGCGTCCCGTTAAGGGGAACGGCCGCTCCGCCCCTGGAATCCCGAACCAGCCGGACCGCAACCCCGACAGGTCGCCAGAGCCCGGCGATCCAGTGCCCGTCACGCATTTTCAAGAACCCGCGGCATCTGAGACGAGTTCGTATAGCCAAGCATCACGGCGAAGCAAAGCTTGATGCACGCATCGGCTCCCGCGCCTGGCGCGTAGCGGCCAAGCCATCCTCAGCCGCAACTGCCCCCCCTCGACCAACCTAAGCCACAGCGGTTGCCATGTTCATCATTTGGCGCAAACGCGCCGCGCCCGCCGGGCCCTTGATGGCTTCGCGCCAGCTCGACTCGGCCACCCGCTGATGCGCGGCGATGGCTTCATCGGCGCCGGTAATCATCGCGACGCCGGTCTGACCCCCGGGGTGGGTGTCGGTGCGGAACGGGTTGATCGCCAGGCTGACCCGGTCGCGCGCCCGCAGGATCTTGAAGAACGAACTCGGCGGCGATCCGGCCATCAGCCCGAACTGCAGGCCCATCGGCTCGGCTTCCATCAGAGTTGCAATGTTCTCCACCTCCGCCAGGGCGACGTCATGGCAAATGCGGCGGACCCGTTCGGAGACATGCATCCCGGTGACGATGCCGACATCGATCAGCCGCTGCACCGCAGGCAGAGAGATCATCGCAATAATCGTCGGGCGCCGCATCGCATACATCCGCTTGCGTGCGGCCAGGATGCCCATGACCTGCTCGGCCATGCTGCGCATCGCCATCCGCTCTGATCCGCTCTGATCCGCGGTTTCGTCGAAAGCCTCGGCCAGCGCCGAGTCGTAGGCATCCGACGTGGTCAGATAACACAGCGGCCCGGCCAACTGCAGGATCTGATCCGCCGTCTCCTCGATCTGCCGGATGCGTTCGAAATAGCCGATAGGGCGGTTGTAGTACTCGACCCCGATGCCCAACAGCGACAAGGGGGATATCTTCAACAGCTCCGCCAGCCGCTTGATGGTGTCGAGCTTGATAACCTCGCCCTTTTCATAGCGATAGAGAGCAGCGCGGGAGACGCCCAGCCGGGCGGCGATCTCCTCGGCACGCAATCCTGACTCCAGGCGGTAAGCCCTGAGCTGCTGGCCGATTTCGGTGAATCGCATCGACATCGAGACATGCCCTCACGCAACTTATGCGAGTTTTGACTGATTGGTTGCCACTTCGACCATCGTGAGACCGGCACCGAGTCGCGTCAAGATAGGCAACGTCTCATCCGTCTCATAATCGTCCATGAGCTACAGTCTGTGGACAAGTGACTCTAAAATGCAACCCCTTTCACGTCCTGCGACTCATTTCAGAACGTATCTATGTTATTGTTTTGATTTTCTAATAGAATGGTTGGCCAGACCTTCGGTCGCGAGGATCAATGCCGAGTGATCGAGCTCTCCTCCCCCATGAGCAATGCAAGAAGCGAATAGCTGCTGCGCGATTGCTGTATTGGGAAGAGACAGGCTCAGCGCCTTGGCCGAGGACAGCGCCAGGTTCAGATCCTTCTCATGCAACTTGATCTTGAAGCCGGGATTGAACGTTCCGTTGATCATCCGCTCGGCATGCACCTCCAGGATGCGCGACGATGCGAATCCACCCGTTAGCGCCGCCCGCACCTTGGCCGGATCGGCGCCGGCCTTCGAGGCGAACACCAGGGCTTCCGACACCGCCTGGATATTGAGCGCGACGATGATCTGGTTGGCGACCTTGCACACCTGGCCGGCACCGTTCTCCGACCCGACATGGGTGATGTTCTTGCCGAGCAGGTCGAACAGCGGCCTGGCGCGGGCGAAGGCGGCGTCCGGGCCGCCGACCATGATGGTCAGGGTGGCCTGCTTGGCGCCAACTTCGCCGCCCGAAACCGGGGCATCGAGATAGTCGCAGCCCTTGGCACTGATTTTGGCGGCGTATTCCTTCGTTTCTATCGGGCTGATCGAGGACATGTCGATCACCAGACTGCCTTCCCGCAGTCCCTCGGCGGCGCCATCCGGGCCGAACAGCACCGCGCCGACATCGGGGGTGTCGGGGACCATCAGGATCAGGACATCCGACTCGGCGGCCACAGCCTTGGACGTCGCGGCAACCTTGGCAACGGCGCGAATGTCATCCGGCAGGCTCGCACGGTCCGGCACAATCAACTCGTGGCCGGCGTTCTTCAGGTTCAGCGCCATTGGCCGGCCCATGATCCCGAGGCCGATGAATCCGATTTTCATGTCGTTTGCTCCTTGTTGGTGGTGGCCCGCACCCCTCAAACCCCGAACGCTTGACGCCATCCCAGGCCCTCAACCGTCTCGCCGCGCGGGCGGTATTCGCAGCCGACCCAGCCCTGATAGCCGAGTTCGTCGATCCGCCGGAATACGAAAGGCCATCCGATTTCCCCGGTTCCGGGTTCATTCCGCGCCGGCACGTCAGCGATCTGCATGTGCGCGATCACCGGCATGAACTGCTCCATGCGCCGGGTGATATCGCCTTCGGTCACCTGCACATGATAGACGTCGAACTGGAGGCCGAGCCGATCGCGGCCGATGGCCTCGACAATGGCCGCACCCTGCGCCTGGGTATTGAGGAAGTACCCGGGCATGTCCCGGTGATTGATCGGCTCAATCACCAGCTTCACGCCGGAGGCATGCGTCTGCTCCACCGCCCAGGCGAGGTTGGCCGCATAGACGGTGGTAGCCGTCGTCATCGAAACGCCCTCGGGCACGATTCCCGCCATGCAGTGAACCTGGCGGCAATCCAGCGCGGCGGCGTAATCCAATGCCTTCTTCACCGATTCGCGGAACTCCGCCTGACGGCCCGGGATGCTGGCTATGCCGCGCTCGCCTTTCGCCCAGTCCCCCGGCGGCATGTTGAACAGGACCTGCGACAGCCCTTCCCCGGTCAGGCGCGACCGCAGTTCCGGCGCCGGGAAATCATACGGAAACAGGAACTCCACGCCTTCGAATCCGGCCTGCCGGGCCGCGGCAAAGCGCTCCAGGAACGGCAGCTCGTTGAACATCATCGACAAATTGGCGGCGAACCTTGGCATGATCGACCTCCTGTGTTTCCGCCCGGACTGAACCACCGGTCGCCCGGGCTGCAAGGGCATGCCCCTTGTCTGCTTGTCCGAAACACGCAACGACTGGTCTTTGCCCCCGTCGAAGCGCGGGTATCGACCGGGGCGGACGCTACAATCGGTCACGCGGCTTGGCCAGTGGGTTGGGCCAGTGGGCTGGGCCAGTCGGCTGGGCCAGTCGGCTGGGCCAGTGGAATGGGCCAGTGTGCGGGCCAGTGGCCGAACCGGATCACCCGCGGAAGGAGAACCATGGTCGCCGAACGGATCCTGATGGGACTGCTGCTGGGCGGAGTGGCTGTCGGCTGCATCCTGGTGCTGTATCCGTTCATGTCCGCCCTGCTATGGGCGGGCATTCTGGTCTATACGACCTGGCCGGTGTTCGAGACGTTCCGCGAGCGCCTGGGGCTGCACCCGGTCGGAGCAGCGCTGCTGATGGTCGCCCTGACCGCCGTCATCCTGGTGCTGCCCATCGGCGTCGCCGCTCCCGGCAGTGCCGATGACGTGACGAATCTGCGCCATATCGTGATGGACGGTTTGCGCGCCGGCCTGCCGAATGCGCCGTCCTGGGTGTTCGACATCCCGCTGGTCGGTCCGACCGTCGGCGATCTGTGGGACCGCTGGGCCGCCGATATCAGCGTGATGCTGGACGCGCTGCATCCGTATTTCGGCATTGTCCTGGAAAACGGCCTCAGCCTTCTGCTTGGCATCGCCAACGGCGTGGTGATGTTCCTGCTGGCGCTGTTCATCGCCTTCTTCTTCTATGTCTATGGTGAGCCGATTGCCGCGAGGCTCCGGCTGATTCTGCACCGCATCGCCGGGATGCAGGCCGAGCGGCTGATCACGGTCACCGGCGCGACGGTCCGCGGCGTGGTTTATGGCATCCTTGGCACGGCCATCGTCCAGGGCCTGCTGACCGCGTTCGGCCTGTGGATTTCGGGCGTGCCGCGGCCGGTGCTGCTGGCCGGCATCGCCGGATTTCTGTCGGTGCTGCCCATCGGCGCGCCGGTGGTCTGGATACCCGCCTCGCTCTGGCTGATGAGCAGCGGCCATATGGGCTGGGGCATTTTCCTGGCGATCTACGGCGCCGGGGCGATTTCCGGCTCGGACAGCCTGATCCGTCCCTGGTTCATCTCTCGCGGCGCGCAACTGCCGTTCCTGCTGACGATATTGGGGGTGCTTGGCGGTGCGCTGGCGTTCGGCTTGCTGGGTATCTTTCTCGGGCCGGTGCTGCTGGGGATTGGCTTTACCCTGGTCAACGAGTGGGCGCGCGGCGCGGACCCGCGGGCGGCGGCGGCGGATCACTGAGCGCCAGGCCGGGTGGAACCTGAATGCCAGAAGCTGCTTCCCTCGCCGGGAGGCAGGCGTGACCGCTGCCGGTGTCATTTCGCGTCGTGGAAAATTACCCCCAGCGTATGCCTGTGGCCCGACCGCACCCGGCTGACGCCATGCCGCATCGTCACCCGCGAGAACCCGCGCGGGCCGGGCGCAGGACGCTGGCTGACGGCGAAGATCACGCCCTGCCCCTGCCGCAGCGGCACTACCTCCGCCCGGGTCTGCATCCGTGGCCGCTGTTCGGTCAGCAGGAATTCGCCGCCCTCGAAGTCGTCCCCCGGACGGTCGAGCAGGAACGCCGCCTGGAGCGGGAAGCACAGCTCGCCGTAAAGGTCCTGGTGCAAGCGGTTATAGTCGCCTGCTCCGTAGCGCAGCAGCAGCGGCGTCGGGCGGGTCTGTCCGGCGGCGTGGCATTGGTCGAGGTAGGCGGCGTGGCTGGCCGGGAACACCGCCGGGCGGCCGAGCGCGGACTGCCAGCGGTTGGCGATCGGTGCGAGGCGGGCATAGAGCGCGGTGCGCAGGGTTTCGATCAGCCCCGGCAGCGGGTAGGCATAATAGCGGTATTCCCCGGCGCCGTATCCGTGGCGGGCCATGACGACGCGGTTGCGGAATGTGGGCTCGGTATCGAAGCCGGCGCTGAGGGTTGCGCACTCGGCTTGCGTCAGCAGCGGCCCGATCACCGCGTAGCCATCGGCATCCAGATCGGCTTCGATACGAATCCAGTCCTGATCGGCGACGCGTTGCGGGGCGAGGTCGTTCATGCGGGGTCTCCGGGCGTGGCGCGCTTACGGCCGCCTGGAATGGCACATCGGGGGCTGGCGCGCACTCCGGGTGTTGCGGTGACTCGGCGGTGGGTCGGGCTTTGCCTGAGACCGGACGATCTGCCCGGGCGATGACAAATATTGGCGCGAGACCGCAGCGTCGAATGCCCGGGGTAGGACCGCACCTTCGGCTGATCGGGCGCTTCATGCGCCGCGACCACGTCCCTGCAATCCGTGGCTTGATCCCTTTAATCCGTGTCACAACTGGCTTTATGCCGAGGCCACACGGACCGAGGCGCTTCCCCGGACCGTTACCGCAGCGCCCGGTGCCTGAGAAACGATTATCGACTGTCGTGCGCGATCATTTCGCGAACACCATCACCAGCCGCTCCACCAGTTTCCCCTGCTTGATGTGCTGCTCGATAATTTCATCGATGTCATCCGCGGTTGTTGGCCGGTACCAGATCCCCTCCGGATAAATCACCATCACCGGCCCGGCGCTGCAAAACCCCAGGCAGCCCGAAGCGGTATACCCGATCTCCGGCATGTGCTCGGCTTCGAGACGTTTGCCGAGACGTTCCCACAAGGGCAGCGCGCCGATGGCGCCGCAACTGCCGCGCGGATGGGCGGGCGGGCGCTGCGTGTAGCAGGCGAAGACATGACGCTTGTAGAGCTGGGGAATGTCGTAGCCGGAGTCCATAGTGTGCCGTCCCTGATGAGGTCGCCGGGTCCATGCAATCCCGGGACCACGCCGATCGGCCGGCAACTGTCGGCTTTGCGACACGGAATCCGACAAACCGCAGGACTTCTGCCGGGAACCGTCCTGGCGCGGCGTTTGCTACGCGCTTCGTCATGAAGGATGCTTGGCCAGATTCGGACGTCATCAATTTCGGCGACGTTCCGCAACAGATCAACGCGCTGCTGCAACAGGGCGTCGTCGCGTACCGCACCGACTCTGCCGGGGCCGGTGAGTTGTTCCGCCAGGCGCTGGAGACGGCGCCGGGACAGCTTCCGGTGTATTTCTGTCTCTACAAGATCCACACATATCTTGGGAATCTGGACCAGGCTCAGGACGCCGCCGAAGCGGGCCTTGCCGAAGCCGCGCGCCAGGCCGGATGGGCGGCTGACTGGCAGACCTGGACGAAACCGGCGGCGGAGCCGCACGGGGCGGCGCGGTTCGCCCTGTATACCTTGAAGGCGCTTGCTTTCATCCACCTCCGGCAGGATCGCCGTGCCGCGGCACAGCGGAAACTCGATGCGCTGAAGCAACTGGACCCGGCCGGTCTTGTCGGCTGGCCGGTGGTCGCCGCGCTGGCCGAGGGCTGCGGCGACGCCGGCTGAAGCCGCTCGGGTTCAGCCGGTCACCTCCAGCACAATCGAACCGCTATGGGTCCGGCCATACTCGTCGGTCGCCCGCACCGAAACCCGGTGGGTCCCGGGCTCCAGTGCCGCCGGCAGCCTGGTCTGCCAGATATGCGTGGACCTGCCCGCCTCGACCCAGTATTTCTTCGCAGCGCGGTGCCGCTCATAGACTTCCACCACGAACGGGTCCAACCGTTCCGCCTTCGATAGTGGCTGCCACGGGCTGCCGGCGATGGAAACCTCCACCTTTGATCGCGGCCCGCCATCGAAGACATTCACCACCAATCGCGAAGACCCCAGCCGATCGGCGGAGATGGGGCCGGTGAGCAGGGCGCCGGGCGGATATTCGCCGAAGACGTCCTTGTCCGAGCCATGCACCTGGCTGTCCAGCATCAGACGCATCTGCCCGCGCGCCGGATCATGCGCCGGCACCAGGGTCGTTGTGTAGCCGGCACCATCGACCGACAGCACATGGAAGCCGTTCGGCGTGCCATCCCACTGCAGCGCCATCGGAATGCCGCGCGCATCGAACGGGCCGGACCACCAGCTTCCCGAGACCGCGGCCAGGATGTGGTGATGATGCGTGCCGGCGGCGTAACCATCGGCGGCGGTGAAATACCAGTGCTCGTTGGTGTGGGTATGGCCGCAGAAGCTGACCGTGTTCGGATGCGTGCCGATAGCCTCCAGAAACGCTTTCGCATCGACAGTGTTGTTGGCGTCGTCGGTGGCCGCCAGCGTCTTCAGCGGGATATGGAAGCTGATCACCACCAGGCTGTCGCGCGGCACGTTGGCCAGCACGTTGCGCACGAAACCAAGCTGGCGATCACCGAAATAGCCGCGATACTTGCCGAAGCCGTTGGGCTTGGCCGGGTCGGTGCCGAGGTAATCGACGTTGTCCAGCACAATGAATGTCGCCGCGCCATACTGGAACGCCAGCCAGCGCGCGCCGAACACCCGCTTGAACGTTTCGGCGGCGTGGGTGTTGTCCGGCGCCTCCAGGTTCATGTCGTGATTGCCGCGGCAGTTGAACCAGGGCAGCCCGATGCTGCCGACGATGCGGTTGTAACGCGGATAGTACGACAGGTCGTCGAACATGATGTCGCCGTGCGTGATGCCGAACGCCGCCTGCGACCCGTCCACCACCGAGACCACATCGTCGCGGATATAGCCCACCTCGTTCAGGCTTTCCGGCTGCGGATCGGTGAACAGCACGGCATCGAAGCGCGTCGCCTCGGCCTGCCGGCGCAACGGAAAATCGATGCTGGCGGGCAACGGCCCCGTTGGCGCCACGCCCTCGAAACGAAAGCCGAGATCGGGCGAACCGTCCGGTGCATGGATGTAAGCGAAATGCGGCAGGTTGGTCGCGGCATCGACCGGCAACGCCCATCCGGCGGGCTTGATCACGAACACCGAGTCGCCGTCGCGCACCGGCAGGGACCAGCGTCCGTCTTCATCCGTCTTCACCACGTCCAGCCCGTTGGACACCATGACGCCCGGCACGCCCTTGCGCGGGTTGCTGCCGGCTTCGAAGACCGTGCCCCGGGCGGCGGTCTGCGCCAAAGCCGGACGTAGCGGCGGAACAGCAACCGCAGCGGCCACCGCCCCGGCCAGAACGTCACGGCGAGTCGGCATGAAAGTGTCGGGCATGCTGCGGGCTCCTGCTGTGGTGTTTGACACGGCCATAATCCAGGCATGTGACGCGTGGATGACAACCCGATGTTAGTGGCGTGACCGGGCCACGACACGGTTCGGCCTCGGCCGAACCGATCGGCGCCGGCAAATCAAACCGGCCTACCCACCTTCCGGCTCGCAACACAGTCTGCCGGGAGAAACACCACATGCCACCAACCAGGCTGGACCCGCGAGAAACGCATCTGCGCATTCCGGACAACCAGCCGGGCCGCACTCTCTTCCTGCGCCACCTGCCGCCGGAAAGCGGCACCGGACAGGTCGTTCTTTACGTCCACGGCGGAACATTTCCGTCGGCCCTGCCGGTGGCCTATCGCTTCGATGGCCGTTCCTGGCGCGACGAACTGTGCGATGCCGGGTTCCATGTCCGGGCACTGGACTTCGCCGGCGCCGCAACTGCCGGCGTGGCGTCCGATATCGTTGCAAGACCAGTGGGACCGCTTTACCGCCAATGTGCCGGACGGGGAACCGCCGGTGCCGTGGCGCCGTCACTTCGAGGCCCGGGGACAGGACTATCTGGATAGCGGTCCGGACCGCCGGGCGGGACCCGGCGGCGGTCAGGACGCCAAGCGAACCGTTCCAGGATATTTTCGATGCGTTCGCCGGCAATCTCGCCTACGATCCGGCCATGGTCCGGGCACCGGTGGCCATCATTCGCGGCGCGTGGGACAGCCTGTGCAACGACACGGACGCCGCGTGGCTGCTCAGCGCGCCTCGTAAGGGGGCGCCCAAGAATAAGCGAATCGGGTGGCTGACTTTGGTCCGTCATGGCCCGGCTTGTCCGGGCCACCTATCGCGGCGGGCTGCTGGTATAGGTGGCCCGGACAAGCCGGGCCATGACGGGGAGAGAAGGACGCTCG
>NZ_CAIWTY010000025.1 GCF_903915725.1 uncultured Rhodopila sp. | reverse complement strand
GCCGGTGTTCATCGGAGACTCCAGGGACCACCCCGGGAGCTTGCGCCGACTTCAAATCGTGGACACCGTCTTTGGCCCGGAAATCCGCAGAACTCCTGGCGTTCATAGCCGTCGGTCCACAGTTAACCGGACAGCAGTGGCTGGATATCGAAAAAAAATGCTGGTCGGCTGAATATGAGGTGGACAGCAACCTAGCGCTCGTGCCGATCGTCTGCGGGCAGGTGGATCTGGGAGCGCTGGATACGTGGCTGACCGGGGCTATACGCGAGGCCGTTGCAGCAAGGCATTATATCGATCCGCGTTGCGTTTGACCCGGGGGCACGCTCGCTGTCGAGCCAACAACTATTAGGCGGCTCCGATCCGGAAGGGGGGGCGCGACGGCCCCCCTTTGTCGGTGAGAAATGTTCCGCGCGAGTCGGCGTGGAAGAGGCGCGCGCGGTTCCGCTCGGCAGAGCGGCATCCGACGCGGTGCACGTGCGGCTCGGCGGCCCGACCACGCTCATTAACGATTAGTCGAGATGCCAGCATGCGCGCGCGGCCGGGATCGGCGCAGTTGCCGCTGGACCCGCTCCTGCGGCGACTGATCGCGCACGGTGATAGGCCTCAGCGTCAACGCGCGGCGATCGGAATCGCCAAGGCCGCTTTGGTGGCGCGGTCAACTTCGGCGACTGTAGTTCAACGCTCTCGTGCCAACAATGACAACAATATCAACAATATAAAATGCAATGGGGCGCATTTTTTTGTGGCGGATCAAACAAAAGTGCCTCACCATTTGATCAGGGGCCGCTCGGCGGCTGTCACTACAAGTGGGAGGGCTATCGTGGCTAAAATTTCGGTTCATCTTTCGTATAAAAGCCTGAGCGCGCTGCCCGGAGCTTCGCGAGGCCGGCGGATGCTTGAAGAGATTCGCCGAACGGTCGAGGAGATGATGCGGGACGATTGGAAGGACGAAGAAGTGGCGGTTGACTATCAGGATCCCCGCCGCGACACCGGCAAGACCGTCATTGAGATCATCGGAATAGAGACCAAGTGCATGGAAGAGGTACTTCTATCGCGGGTTTCCGGTTATTTGCGGAGGAAACTCGACAGGACGATCGAGGCTATTGATTTGGAAGTGCTAGATGTCGCCGGCCAGGAGATTTACAACAGCATGAGGGGTTGGGAAGCCGAGCTCGCGAGAGACCTGTGCGTAGACGAACATTTGGTCCAGGCTTGGCTGTCAAGGCAGCGAGCGGTGCCGGGGTGGGTTATCGCGGAACTACCTGAACTTCTGTCCGGCAAAGCGGCCGAGCTCCGCAAAAAGGCGACTGGTCTGAGCAGATTCTCTGCTCGGCTGAGAGCCGATCAGGCGCCGGTTCGGAGCGATGGGTGCTTTGAATCCGACTGATGAGTCGGGGACTGGCGGGATCGCGGTGTCAGCCCCGTTCTATATCGTTGACTGTAGCTGTTCCCGCTGAAACGGCCGACGGCGGCTCGGCGCGATCTGAAGCGGCTGCGGCTGCGCGTCGCGCCCGCACCTTGGCGACTCCGTCTCGGTATCCGGCGCGGTTGAAAGGCAAGAGATGCGCCAGACGTTGCCCGGGTTGAAATCGCCGAGACGGCTTTTCGCCTCGGCCGGTCACACCGCAGGTCACCCCGTCGTCGTACGCCGCCCGTTCAGCTTTCGGGAGTTTCAGGCGGTCGAGGACGACCGGCAAGTCGTCGGGCTGCGCCTCGCTGGCCGGCTTTGCCACGGTTTCGTCCGACGCCGCGGACGGCGCCGTGACATCCGGTCCGGCCGCGCCAAGGGGCCGCGCCGAGCGTCCCGGTGTTTCCACCCCATTTCGAGCCTCTTGAGGATTATCGCCGGCCGACGGCTTCGGATCGGTCGCCTCCGGCTCCTGCACGCGCTTTTTCGCCGCGGCATTACGCTGTGTCGCCTCAACCTTCGTGCGGGTTGCCGCTGCTTCAGCGCGTGCCGTCGCCACGTCCGCCGCGGCTTGCTCACGTACCGCCATCGCAGCCGCCGTTGCCTCTCGCGCCTCAGCGCGCGCCTGCTGCGCGGCGGCGAGCGCCGTCTCGCGGGCTGCTTCGGCCGCCGCCGCCCGGCGCTCCGCCTCGGTCGATGCGGCCCTTGCGGTCGCAAGCTCCGCGGC
>NZ_CAIWTY010000024.1 GCF_903915725.1 uncultured Rhodopila sp. | reverse complement strand
TTGTCCCCCGTCATGGTGCGCGGAGGCGCACCATCCACGCCTTGCGGTGCGGGTTTAGGCAACGTCGTGGATGCCGACCTGCGTCGGCATGACGGGGGGAAGCAGCAACCGCCGGCCGCTATTTTAACGCCTATGGGGCCTTCCCCCGCCATGACGGAGGCGGCAACCAAGCCCGTGCCAAACTCGGTGAGAGTACGGATCTCGGCCGAGGGCATTCGCCACGCTCAGCGTCAGGGCCGGTTGGCTTACCCCGCTTCGGTCTCTCGCAGGCCGCTGGCAACCGCCAGCGTGCCCCCCGTCGCTGTGCGGACCTCGTCCACCGTCAGTCCGGGTGCGATCTCCAGAAGCCGAAACCCGCTGCCCATCGGCTCGAACAGCCCGTAATTGGTCGCCACCAGGGTCACGACGCCGCGTGCCGTCACCGGCAGGTCGCAGGCGGTCACCAACCGCGGACCGCCATCCCGGGTCACATGCTCGAGGATGATAAACACCCGCTTCGCGCAGGCCGCCAGATCCATGGCGCCGCCGATGCCGCCACCCCTCTGCCCGTTCAGTTTCCAGTTGGCGAAATCCCCGGTCATCGAGACCTGATAGGCGCCCATCACCGTCGCATCGATGCGTCCGCCGCGGATCACGCCGAAACTGTCCGCGTGATGCACCACCGCCGCGCCGGGTTTCAGCGTCACGTTCTGCCCCCCGGCATTGACCAGGTTCAGGTCTTCCTCGCCCTCCGCCGCGACGCCGCCATAGCCGATGATGCCGTTCTCGGAATGATATGTAATGTCCCGGCCCCCGATATCGGTGTTGGAGCACAACGTCGGAATGCCCACCCCCAGATTGACGATCCAGCCATCCTGAAACTCCCGTGCAACGCGGTCCGCCATCTGCTGCCGGGTCAGTCCCCTGGTTCCGCTCACCGGCGTTTCTCCTGCCGCCTGGAGGGCCAGAGTCCCTCGGGCGGCGGTGGCACCTGCACCAAACGGTGCACATAAATGCCGGGCGTATGCACGTCGTCCGGATCGATCCCGCCGGCGCGCAGCACCGGTTCATCGATCTCGGCGATGGTGACGCGGGCCGCGGTGGCCATCACCGGCCCGAAATTGCGCTGCGAGCGGTGGAACCGCAGGTTGCCGAAGGCGTCGGCGAAGCGGGCGCGGATGAAGGCGTAGTCCAGCTTCAGGGCGTATTCCAGCAGGTATGCGCGCCCGTCGATCACCCGCGTCTCACGGCCCTCGGCGAGTTCGGTGCCGACGGCGGTCGGGGTGTAGAAGGCCGGGATGCCGGCCCCGGCGGCGCGCAGCCGTTCCGCGAGGGTTCCCTGCGGCACGAGTTCGGCCTCGACGTCTCCGGATTCGTAGTATTGCGTGAACGGCAGAACATCGGTGGGCCGCGTGGCGGCGGTAAATGCGCAGATGACTTTGGCGACCCGGCCCTGCTCCACCAGCATGCCGATATCCGGCATCCGGGGCTGCTGCGCACCGCCCGTGGTGTTGGCCACCAGGGTCAGGCGCCGCGCACCCTGGTCCAGCAGAGCTTTGATCAGGTTAAATGGCGTCCCCGGCATCGCGAAGCCGCCGAAGCCGATGCTGCTGCCGTCCGGAATGCCGGCCACCGCCTCGGCGAAACTGCCCAGCAGCTTGGTCCTCCCGGCCATCGTCAACCCCGCCTGCCGTGTTGAACCGATGAAGGTTCAGGCCGCCCATCGTGTCAAGCGAACCGGCCGGTGCTTTGAAGCGAATTGTAACATTTGATTTAGATCAAGGCGCGCGCGCCGAACGGATGGACAACCTAGTACTAGGGTGGCAACAAAAACGACCAAGGAGGACGTCATGAAACTCGGCATGCTGCACTTGTTCGAAAACCCGGCCGGCAAGACTGAGCACGAGGTGATCAAAGAGCAGATGGAGCTGATGTATGAAGCCGAAACCCTGGGCTTCGATTCCGTCTGGCCGGCCGAACACCATTTCTCCGAATACGGCTACTGCGCTTCGCCGCAATTGTCGCTCGCTGCCGTGGCGGCGAAAACCAAGCGCATCCGCCTTGGCACGGGTGTCGTCGTGCTGCCCTTCCACAACCCGATCCGGGTGGCCGAGGACTTCGCATTCCTCGATCTGATGTCCGACGGACGGGTCGATCTGGGTGTTGGCCGGGGCTACCAGCCGGTGGAATACAAAGGGTTCGGACTGGCGGACAAGCAGGCGCAGTCGCGCGAGATGTTCGACGAAGCGATCAACCTGGTGCGCAAGTGCTGGACCGAGGAGCGCGTCACGTTCAAGGGCAAGCACTATCAGGTCGATGATCTCTATGTCCGGCCGAAGCCGCTGCAGCAGCCGCATCCGCCAATCTATATGGCGTGCCTCTCGCCGGAGACCTTCCGGCTGGCCGGGCGCTACGGCTTCAACGTCCTGATGTCCGGCGCCTTCGGCCTGTCCGCCGAGGGGGCCAAAATCGGCTGTGCCGATTACCGCGCCGGGCGGCGGGAGGCCGGCCTCGATCCCGCCGGCGGCAAGATCGCGCTGCTGCTGAAGGTTTACACCGGCGACACGATGGATGACGCGCGCCGCGACTATGCCGGGCCGTGCACCTGGTATTACCGCACGATCGCCAAATACGTGGCACCGCCGCCGGGCCAGGCCGTCATCAAGAGCTACGAACTCTACAGCAAGACCCGGAGTGCGGCGGAGACGCTGGATTTCGAGGATCTGGCGAACAGCCCGCTGATGGTTTGCGGCGATGTCGATCATTGCGTGGAGAAGCTGACCCGGCTGAGGCTGGAATACGGCTTCGACGAACTGCTCTGCTGGACCCGCATCGGCGGGCTGGAGAACCGCAAGGTGCTGCATTCGATGGAGCTGATGAGCGGACTGGTGATGCCGCAGGTTCGTCAGGTGACGGCGCTGGCGGCCTAAGCGGCATTGGCGGCCAGCCTCATACTCATGCAGCTGAAGGCCGCTCCCGGATCAGCCACTCTCTGCCGTTGTTCAGTGGTTGTTCTGGATAAAATGGGTCAGCACCCAGGCAATCGCGGCTATCAGGCCCGACGCAACGGCCAAGCCGGCACCGAAAGCTGCGGACAGCGCCTTCCAAGGCTCCCACCGAAGCTGCTCCTGCTTTAGGTCTGTATCGGCATTGTTGCCGGTAGATCAGCTTTCATCAGGGCCACCCTCAGCGCGCGATCCTCATCGTCTGTCTCGGAAATAGGCAATCCACTCTTTCCGCAGAAGGGCGGATATCCCGCATTGAAAGCGACGGCCCGAATCAATCGCCAGGTTTGCCCATTAAACGCCTGGTGATCCAAAATGCTCCCCAGCCGCCCAACGCCGCCAGCGGCAGCCATGGCAGCGCATAGGCGACCCATCCGACCAGGTCGCCGAAGGACTCGATCGCGGTCTGCACGAACCGGTCGAAGGCAACCCGTATCGGCGACAGATCCACCGGTCCGGCCTGCTGCACCAGTCCGTTGTAGGAAACATCCACCTTTACCGTGTCGGTGATGGTGCGCAGGTAGTCGCGCTGCGCGGTCTCGCTCTCGATCGCCCCCTGCACATCGGCCAGTTGCTTTTCCACGGCAACCAGGTCGCCGACACTGGTTCCGGCCTGCTGCAGCATTTCCGCCAAGCGATCACGCAGCGCGATTTGGGCGCCGAGGCGCTTTTCGATGTCCAGCAGCGGGATGGTCTTGTCCTCCGCCATCTCGGCGTGGCTGACCAACCGGGCGGGCGGCGCGGCGATCGCATCGGCCAACGCTTGGTATTTGTCCGGAGTGATGCGCACCGAGATCGAACCCTCCACCGAGCCGTCCCGCAGGCGGTCCAGCCTGGTGTTCAACACCGAGCAGCCGGCGGCGAGGCAGGCCTCCAGCGTTTTCTGCTGCGTCGCCTCGACGGCGCTGCCGGGCAGCTCGACGGCGAAGTTTTCCGAAAGCGCGATCCGGCGGTTCGCGGTGTCGGGCGCGGTGGCCATCGCCATGCTGCGCATGCCGGCGGGGGCGGCGAACTGCATTGGTTGCGGCTGCCGCTTGCAGGCGGTCAGTGCGAATAGGGACAACACCAGGACGGTGCAAAGGCGGGCCGGATGGCGCATGGAGGCTGGGTCTTTCCCGCCGGTTGTTGACGGGTCGAATCTAGCGGTTCGGGGGCGGGATGTCATCGCCCGGCTGTCGTCCGTCGTGGGCGATAAGGTGCGCGGCGGGCGTGGCGCACGCGTGGTCGCGTGACGGTCGCGGATGCCCTCTGCGAACCGGGGGGACGAATGGCGAATTCCCTGCGTGGTTAAGGCAAGAAAAGCTGTTACACAGATTTCCACGGATTAAGTGCACAGATTACACCGATCTCTGGTGCTTCGATCGTGCCGCCGCTTGATCTGTTGATCTTTGCGCGGACAACCGCATGCTGCGAAAGCCCCGCAGCCGCAACGCGACCCCCGAAATCGGTGTCATCCGAGGCCTTACACTTAATCGCTGGAAATCTGTGTTACACCTTGCTTTCTTGCGTAACCGGCCGCCCCCCGGGCCGCGCCGGAATGCGCTACGAGCAGCAAAACCTCAAATGGCAGATGCCCCGGCCACGAGGCGGCGACGGACCAGGTGTGCACGGCACCCGGTGTTGCGGATGCGGACCCTGCCACGGCCGCCGATCCGGAGTGTGGAAAATTGGTCCGCAGATGCACAACAACAGCAACGGGGAGCGGTTCGCCACGGGCCATAAGCGGCGGACTTGCGGCACCTGCACGAAAGGGCGCGTATGGTGGCATCCGCGGAGCATTACGATGACCCAGCCGCCCTCCATTTCCCTGCGCCCCATCGGCACCCTCCACACCCCATGGCGCACCACCGCCGAATGCCCGCGGAACGGCCGCCAGCCTGACCCGGCGCCGCTGTGCACTGCGCAGGTCTTCCCGGAGTTCGTTGACGGGCTGCGGGATCTGGAGGGGTTTTCCCACCTGATCCTGCTGTACTGGCTGGATCAGGCATGCTACGTCCAACCGCTGTTCAAGCCGCCGTTCGATCCTCAGCCGCGCGGGATATTCTCGACCCGGGCGCCCGCGCGGCCGAACCCCATCGGCCTCTCGGTCGTCCGCTTCGACGGCTTCGACGGCGCCGATCGGCTGAACGTGCGCTATCTGGACTGTCTCGACGGCACGCCATTGCTCGACATCAAGCCGTATCTTCCCACGACCGACAGCGAGCCGGACGCCGCGATGGGGTGGCTGGGGCCGCACGCCACCCGCAACAGCAACACCACGGACTGACGCGCTACCGGAACAGCACCGCCACCTTCGTCAGCGTGATCCACACCCCCCAGGCAATCGGGATACCCACCGCCGCCCACGCCAAAACCGACGAAACAGTCAGCGCCCGCCCCCGCGAGGTCGGGATCACGTGCGGGCCGTCATGGTGACCCTGCGCGGCGCGGACCTCGTCGGCCGACATGAACCATTTATGCGGCACCGGCCGCACCAGCAGGTTGGCGATCAGCCCGATCACCAGCAACCCGGCCAGCAGATACAGCGTCACGTCGTAGACCGACGACCGCGGCACCCCGGCGGAGATCGCCGCCTCCCGCATATAGCTGACCAGCACCGGTCCGATGATGCCGGCGGTGGACCATGCGGTCAGCAACCGCCCGTGGATCGCGCCGACGAACTGCGTGCCGAACAAATCCGCCAGATACGCTGGCACGGTCGCGAACCCGCCGCCATACATCGACAGGATGACGCAGAAGAACGCCGCGAACAGCAGCATGCTGCCGGCATGCGCCGCCCAGGGTGCCGCCGCATACATCGCGATGCCGAGCAGGAAGAAGATGAAATACGTCATCTTGCGCCCGATATGATCCGACACCGAGGCCCAGAAGAACCGTCCGCCGATATTGAACAGCGACAGCAGCCCGGCGAACCCGGCCGCGATCACCGCAACCGACGCACGCTGGGTATCCGTCAGCGCGGTGAAACCCGTGCCCGGCTGCCCGATCAGCGAGCCGCCGAAAATCTCCTGCAACATCGGCGACGCCATGCTGAGCACGCCGATGCCGGCGGAGACGTTCATGCACAGCACCACCCAGACGCACCAGAACGCCAGCGTCTTGTGCGCATCGCGCAGATGCACCTGGCCGTGCGTGATCATCGCCTTGACGTTCGGCTCCGGCGGGGTCCAGCCGGCCGGCTGCCAGCCCGGCGGCGGCACGCGATAGCCGAACGCGCCGCCCATCATGAAGACGAAGTAGACCGCCGCCAGCACGACGAAGGTCTGCCAGACGCCGCCCGAGCCGGCGGCGCGGAAATGCTCCATCAGCATCTGCGCCAGCGGGGCGCCGATCATGGCGCCGCCGCCGAAGCCCATGATGGCCATGCCGGTGGCCATGCCGCGGCGGTCCGGAAACCATTTTATCAACGTCGAAACCGGAGAGATGTAGCCCAGCCCGAGGCCGATGCCGCCGAGCACGCCGGTGCCGAGCCAGAGGATCCAAAGCTGGTGGGTGACGATGCCGAGCGCGCCCAGCAGCAGGCCGCCGGACCAGCAGACCGCGGCGGCGACGCCGGCCTTGCGCGGCCCCGCCCGCTCCAGCCAGCCGCCCCACAATGCGGCGGCGACGCCGAGGAAGAAGATGAACAGGGTGAACACCCAGCTCAGGTCCGCCACCAGCCAGTCGCAGCTTGTGGTGAACAGGGCGGTGAAAATGTTCGACCCGGCCGGACAGGCGAGCGGCTTGCTGCCGCCGATTTCGCGCGACAGCGGCAGCCAGAAGACGCTGAAGCCGTAGGCCATGCCGATGCACAGATGGATCGCCAGCGCCGCCGGCGGGGCGAGCCAGCGGTTGAAGTTGGCATCGGCAACGATGCGGCTCCGGTCCAATAGCCCGGATGCGGTTTTTCCGCCGCCGAGGCGGCTTGTGGTGGCGCTCATGGAGTTCTCCCCGTATCCGGTCTTTTTGTAGTTTGCTTAGCGAACCGAAGCCAGATCAGTCCGCTTTTTGATGGCCAAGCCGCTCGACCGCTTCGCGTACGGGCGGGTCGAGCTGGATGGCGCCTTCGTCAAGTTGCGTCACGATCGCCTGGCGCATGCGCGGATCCCAGTATTTGCGCAGGTGATCTTCTATCGAGTCAACGGCTGTTTCCGTCTTCTGCGACTGGAAGAAACGGCCGATTTGATTCGCCATATAGGCAAGCTTGTCATGCGACATGAGAGGCCCTCGGCTGGCGGATGCGGTCAAACCCGGTAAACACTTCGAACCCGTCCGGCCGTGCGATCCCGATCAGGGTTATCCCGGCTGCGGCGGCCACCTCGACGGCAAGAGACGTCGGCGCGGAAATCGCGACGATCACCGGCGCGCCCAGGGTCGCGGCCTTCTGCACCATTTCGACAGACACCCGGCTGGACAGCAGCAGCAAGCCGTCCGCAGCCGCGACACCGGCTCGCCCCAGTGCGCCGGACAGCTTGTCGAGGGCGTTGTGGCGGCCGACATCCTCACGCTGGGCTACCAGATCTCGGGCGGCGGTCCAGAACGCGGCGGCATGGACCGCTCGGGTGGCGATGTTCAGCGTCTGTGCTGCCGGCATCGACTGCATCGCCGCCTGCACCATGTCCGGGGTGAAGGTCTGGCCGCTCGGCACCATCGGCGCCGGCCGGATCGCGGCGGCGAGGCTGTCCATGCCGCACAGCCCGCACCCGCTCGGCCCGGTCAGCCGCCGCTGCCTGCGCGTCAGTGCATCGAGCCGCTCGGGTGGCAGGTCCATGCGGCATTCGATGCCGTCGGGGACAGTGATGATGTCGAGCGCCAGAATGTCGGCGGCGCTGGTGATGATGCCCTCGGACAGGCTGAAGCCGATGGCGAAGTCTTCCAGGTCGTCCGGTGTGGCCAGCATGACCGCATGGGTGGAGCGATTATAGGTGAGGGCGACGGGGGTTTCCCGCGGGATGGTGCGGGTGGACTCCGATGCGCCATCGCCATGGTAGACGATGCGGGGGACGGAGATGGCGGGGTCAGGCATGAGGGTGTCTCGGCGCGGTCATGACCCCCCGCACATTCCCCGTCATGGCCCGGCTTGTCCGGGCCACCTGTCGCCGCACGTGCTGGCATAGGTGGCCCGGACAAGCCGGGCCATGACGAAGGCGGAGAACGCCGGGCACGGTTGTCGCGGCCGGGCGCCCCGCCGCCGCCTCAATCATCGCCCGCCACCGCTTCGATCCGGCGGCTCTCCACCGCGTGGGCGTGGTAGGACAACTGCCACTCGCTTTGCCCGTTCGACGGCGAGATCTGCACCGCTGTCACTTTGTACTCAGGACAATTCGTCGCCCAATCCGAGTAATCCGTCGTCACCACATTCGCCTGCGTCACCGCATGATGGAACGTCGTGTAGACCACCCCCGGAGCCACCCGCTCGGTCAGCTGTGCGCGCAAGGTCGTCTCGCCCGCCCGGCTGCGCAGGGTCACCCAGTCGCCGTCGCGCACCCCGCGCTCGGCCGCGTCATGCGGATGGATTTCCAGCAGATCCTCCGGATGCCAGGCCACGTTGCCGGTGCGCCTGGTCTGCGCGCCGACATTGTACTGCGACAGGATGCGGCCGGTGGTCAGCAGCAGCGGGAAGCGCGGCCCGACTTTCTCATCCGTCGGGACGTATTCCGTAATCACGAAATTGCCCTTCCCCCGCACGAACCCAACGATGTGCATGATCGGCGTCCCATCCGGCGCCGAGTCATTGCACGGCCACTGCATCGCGCCCTGGTCGATCTTCTCGTACGACACACCGGCGAATGTCGGCGTGGTCCGGGCGATCTCCGCCATGATCTCGGCCGGGCTCTCGTAGTTCATCGCATAGCCCATGGCGTTGGAGATCGCCTGCGTCGCCTCCCAATCTCCCAGCCCGGCGCGCGGCGCCATCACCTTGCGCACGCGGTTGATTCGCCGCTCGGCGTTGATGAACGTGCCGTCCTTTTCCAGGAAGGTCGCGCCCGGCAGGAAGACATGCGCGAAGTTGGCGGTCTCGTTCAGGAACAGGTCGTGCACCACAACGCATTCCATCGCCCGCAGCCCGGCGGTGACGTGCTTGGTGTCCGGGTCGGAGTGCGCGATGTCCTCGCCCTGAATGTAGATGCCGAGGAACTTCCCCTGCACCGCGGCGTCCAGCATGTTCGGGATTCGCAGGCCGGGTTCCGGTTCCAGTTTCACCCCCCACTCGGCTTCGTAGACCGCCCGCGCCGCCGGGTCGCCAACATGGCGGTAGCCCGGCAGTTCATGCGGGAAGCTGCCCATGTCGCAACTGCCCTGGACGTTGTTCTGGCCGCGCAGCGGGTTCACGCCGACGCCGCGGCGGCCGATATTCCCGGTAGCCATCGCGAGGTTGGCGATCGCCATGACGGCGGTGCTGCCCTGGCTGTGCTCGGTCACGCCCAGGCCGTAATAGATCGCCCCGTTGCCGCCGGTCGCGAACAGCCGCGCCGCGCCGCGCACCAGATGCGCCGGGACGTGAGTCGCCGCCTCGGTCGCCTCCGGGCTGTGCCGCGGGTCCGCTACGAACGAAGCCCAGTCGGCGTAGGCATCGGTGTCGCAGCGCTCATTGATGAAAGCCTGATCGACCAGCCCCTCAGTCACGATGACATGCGCCAGGGCGGTCAACACCGCGACGTTGGTCCCCGGGCTCAGCGCCAGATGGTACGACGCCTCGACATGCGGCGTGCGCACCAGATCGATCCGCCGTGGATCGATGACGATCAGTTTTGCTCCCTGCCGCAGCCGCTTCTTCATGCGCGAGGCAAACACCGGATGTCCGTCGGTCGGGTTGGCGCCGATGACGATCATCACGTCGGTGTCTTCAATGCTGTCAAAATCCTGCGTCCCGGCCGAGGTGCCGAAGGTCTGGCCTAGCCCGTAACCGGTAGGAGAGTGGCAGACCCGGGCACAGGTATCGGTGTTGTTGTTGCCGAACGCGGTGCGGGTCAGCTTCTGCACCAGATAAGCTTCCTCGGCTGTGCAGCGTGAGGAGGTGATGACGCCGATGGCGTCCTTGCCGGCTTTCGCCTGGATGCGCTTGAATTCCGACGCCACCCGGGCGATCGCCTCGTCCCAGGACACCTTGCGCCAGGGGTCGGTGATCTTCTCGCGTACCATCGGCGACAGGATGCGGTCCGGATGGTTCGCATACCCCCAGGCGAAGCGGCCCTTGAC
Source organism: uncultured Rhodopila sp. (assembly GCF_903915725.1). Classification (GTDB taxonomy): domain Bacteria; phylum Pseudomonadota; class Alphaproteobacteria; order Acetobacterales; family Acetobacteraceae; genus Rhodopila. The sequence goes on along the minus strand of NZ_CAIWTY010000024.1, from coordinate 19,441 downwards.
GCAGGAATGGCCGTGATTGGCGCGGCCATCCTTCCACGGCACCATGCGGATCACCTGGTCGCCGCGCATCTCCGCCTTGAAGTTGCAGCCGACGCCGCAATAGGCGCAGGTGGTAACGACCGAGTGCTCCGGCTGGCCGTACTCGACCACCGACTTGTCCATTAGAGTCGCCGTCGGGCAGGCCTGCACGCAGGCGCCGCAGGAGACGCATTCGCTGGTCAGGAACTGTTCGTCCATGCCGGGCGAAACCTTGGACTCGAAGCCGCGGCCCTGGATGGTGAGCGCGAACGTGCCCTGCACCTCCTCGCAGGCCCGCACGCAGCGGGAGCAGACGATGCATTTGGACGGATCGAAGTTAAAGTACGGATTAGACCCGTCGACCGCGGCGGTGCGGTGGTTATCGCCTTCATAGCCGTAGCGCACGTCGCGCAGCCCGACTTCCCCGGCCGCGTCCTGCAGTTCGCAGTTGCCATTCGCGGAACAGGTCAGGCAGTCGAGCGGATGGTCGGAGATATACAGCTCCATCACGCCGCGCCGCAGTTTCCTCAGTTTGTCGCTGACGGTGTGGACCTTCATCCCCGGCGCGACCGGGGTGGTGCAGGACGCGGGGGTGCCGTTGCGGCCCTCGATTTCGACAAGGCACAGGCGGCAACTGCCGAAGCTTTCCAGCATGTCGGTGGCGCACAGTTTCGGCACTTTGATACCGGCTTCCATCGAGGCGCGCATGACGGAGGTGCCTTCCGGGACCGTCACCGTGTGGCCGTCCACCGTCAAGGTCACCATGGCGGCGCTGTTGACCGGAGGGGTTCCGTAGTCGATCTCCTGCAGCATCGGCATCGGGAGTCTCCTTCTATGCGGCGGCGTCTATGTGACGGACTGGGCGGTTGGCCTGGCGGAAGTCCTCAGGAAAGAAGTTCATCGCGCTCAGCACCGGGTACGGGATGAAACCCCCCAGGGCGCATAAGGACCCAAACTTCATGGTGTGGCAGAGGTCGCGCAACAGTTCGAGGTTGGCATCGACGTCGCGGCCGGCGAGAATCTTGTCCACCGTTTCCAGCCCGCGCACCGAGCCGATGCGGCAGGGCGTGCACTTGCCGCAGGATTCCGCGGCACAAAACTCCATGGCGAAGCGGGCCTGGTGCGCCATGTCCACCGTGTCGTCGAACACGACGACCCCGCCGTGTCCGATCAACCCGTCCTTGGCGGCGAACGCCTCGTAGTCGAACGGGGTGTCGAACAAAGCGGGCGGGAAGTAGGCGCCGAGCGGACCGCCGACTTGGACGGCGCGGATCGGGCGGCCGGAGCGGGTGCCGCCGCCGATATCGTTCACCAGTTCGCCCAGGGTGACGCCGAACCCCGCCTCGAACAGCCCGGCGTATTTGAGGTTCCCCGCCAACTGGATCGGCATCGTCCCCCGCGAGCGCCCCATGCCGAGCACCTGATAGTGCTCCGCGCCGTCGCGCAGAATGCAGGGCAGCGAGGTCAAAGTGACCAGATTGTTGATGACGGTGGGCTGGCCGAACAGGCCCTTATGCGCCGGCAGCGGCGGCTTGGCGCGCACCTGGCCACGCTTGCCCTCCAGGCTTTCCAGCAGCGAGGTTTCCTCGCCGCAGACATAGGCACCGGCGCCGGAGCGCTGCTCGATATCGAAATCCCCGCCGAGGATGCCGGCGGCGCGGGCGATCTCCAGCGCCGTGTCGAAGGTGGCGATGGCGTGCGGGTATTCCGACCGTGTGTAGACGTAGCCTTTGGACGCCCCGACGGCGAGGCCGGCGATGATCATGCCCTCGACCAGGCTGAACGGGTCGCCCTCCATCATCATCCTGTCGGCGTAGGTGCCGGAATCGCCCTCGTCGGCGTTGCAGACGATGTATTTGCGGTCGCCCTCGGCTTCGGCGACGGTTTTCCACTTGATGCCGGTCGGGAAGCCGGCGCCACCGCGGCCGCGCAGGCCGGAGGCCAGCACCGTCTCGATGATGGCGGTGGAACCCATCGCCCGGGCTTTCTCCAGGCCCTCAAACCCGCCAAGCGCGCGGTAGTCGTCCAGCGACAGCGGATCGACGATGCCGCAGCGGGCGAACGTAAGCCGGGTCTGGCGGGCGAGGAACGGGATCTGTTCCGGCACTCCAAGCCGGAGCCGCTTTGCCGTTCCGGACAGAAATCCGTCCGCCAGCAGTCCGGGCACGTCAGCCGCCTGCACGGGGCCATAGGCGATGCGCCCTTCCGGGGTCTCCACCTCGATCATCGGTTCCAGCCAGAACAAGCCGCGTGAGCCGGTGCGCACCACGTCGGCGTGCTCCGCCAGTGCCTTCGCGACCGCCTCGGCACCCATGGCCAGGGCGGCGGCGTCGCGCGGCACGAAGACGCGGGTCACGTGAGCGACCCCAGCATGCGGTCCACCCGCGCCGCGTCCAGCCGCCCGACCGGGTCGCCGTCCAGCAGGGCGGACGGGCCGGTGGCGCAGAGACCCAGACAAAACACCGGCTCCAGCGTCACCGCGCCGTCACGCGAGGTTTCATGCCAATCGATTGCCAAAGCGGATCGCAGATGCGCGCCAACGGCATCGCCACCCACAGCCTGGCAGGCCTCGGCGCGGCACAGGCGCAGAACGTGGCGGCCGGGCGGGGTACGGCGGAATTCGTGATAGAAGGTGACGATGCCATGCACTTCGGCGCGGGTAATGTTCAGCGCCGCAGCGACCAATGGTTCCGCCTGGATCGGAACGCAACCGAAAACCGCCTGCAGCGCGTGCAAAATAGGCAGGGCAGCGCCTTCCTTGACGGCTGCGGCGGCGATAACGCCGCGCGCTCGGTCCTCATTCCAGGACTCGCAGTCTGCCATTGTATCCTCCCGGATAGTCCGGATTTGCTTATGCTGGAATGTAAAGGGGCAAAAAGGGGAAAAAGCAACAAGCCCGCGCCGTGCGGCGATAGAAAAAATCTATCGTTCCGGGGCGCTGGTGCCGTCGTCGTGCATCAGCAGCAGCAACGCACGCCGCAGCCGCATGATCCCGCCGCGGGTCTGGCCGTGCTCGCACATCCGCTCGCCTTCCGCTGACAGGTCGGTCACTTCGCGCGACGGCGGGGCGGAGGCGAGGTGCACCTGGCTGTCCACCCGGCTATGCAGATACTGGCAGTATTCCGGTGTGTCGGTCGTCACCTCCAGCGGGCCCGAATCGTCGGTCTGCTGGGCGGCAACAGGCTGTCCGGTCGTGACAAACCAAGCGCCCGGAGCGAGCGCCAAACAGCCGATCAATATCACGCGCACAGGGGACATGACTCACTCAATGCCATATCCGGGTTTGTCCCGCGCTGGTTATCATATGAAATCGTGTTTAGACTGCAATGCTGCGGCGCGCGGGGCTGGGTCCTCCGGATTGGGCAGCACCAGTACGGCGCGCAGCCCGGGATTGTTGTCTTCCAGCCGCAATTCGCCGCCGTGCAGGTTGGCGACCGCCGCCACCAGCGACAGCCCCAGCCCCGATCCCGGGGTGCTGCGGGCACTTTCGCCACGATAGAAACGTTCGGTCGCGCGCGCCCGCTCCGATGCCGGAATGCCCGGCCCTTCGTCGGTCACCGTTATCTCCACCTTGCCCAGGGTCGAGGCCGTTACGCGCACGGTCCCACCGGACGGAGAAAACTTCACCGCGTTGTCCACCAGATTGGCGATCGCCTGGTGGATCAGCGCCTTGTCGCCATAGGCTGGCACTTCCCGTGCCGCCACCACAACCAGCGCGATGCCCTGCTCCTCGGCCAGCGCGCCATACAACTCCTCCACCTCCCCCAGCATCGGCGCAATATCCACCCTGGTAAACGCCGATCGGCGGGTGCCGGCTTCGATTTCGGAGATGCGCAACAGCGCCTGGAAGACACCGACGATGCCGTCCAGATCCATCGTGGCGCGCTCAATCGCCGCGCGCAGATCGTCCGGCGTCTGCGCATGGATCGCGGCATCCTCCAGCCGCGTGCGCGCCCGGGTTATCGGCGTGCGCAGATCGTGGGCGATGGCGTTCGAGACCTGCCGCACGCCATCCATCAGCCGGGTGATGCGATCCAGCATGTCGTTGATCACTTCGGCGACCTGGTCGAACTCGTCGCCGCGGCCGGTCAACCGCACCCGCTTCGCCAGGTCGCCGCTGGCGATGGCGGAGGTGGTTGCGGAGATGTTGGCGAGCGTGCGGCGAAACAGGTTGCGCACCACCAGGGCCCCGATGGTTGCCATCAGACCGACGACGAGGATGGCCCAGAGCAGCGCATCGGTCAGCAAGCCGCGAAGCTGCGCCCGCACCTGGACATCTCGGCCTATCAGCAGATGGAACCCGCCAGGCAGGTCGAAGCGCTGCACGTTCGCCAGCGACTTGATACCCGCCCGCATGACCTGAATTTCATACAGCGGGCCTGGCGTGCTGACATTCGGCGGCCAGCGCTCCAGATTCCCGGCGACACGGTGCATCGCCCGATCGGCCAGAAAGTAGATCGCGTCGTCATCGACGTTCTGGGCCAGGCGGTCCTCGATCGTGACGATCAATGACGGCAACCCGCCTTCCGCCCAGCGCTCCGACAGGCCCTGAGCATCGGCGTTGATCGCCGCCTCGGTCTGCCGATCGAGCAGGCCGGCGGTGGCCCACCACAGGAACAGCGCAAGCGCGGTTGCGCTGAGCCCGAGCAGCAGAGCGTAAATCGCACCGAAGCGAAATCCGGCGGACCTGAACAGGCCCCGGTCGGTCATGTCCCCACCATGGAGGGCGGGATACTACGGTTGCTCGGCTCGCAACATGTAGCCGGCATTACGAACCGTATGGATCAGCCCGGTCGGGAACGGTTTATCCACCTTCTGGCGCAAACGCGACACATGCACGTCGATGACGTTGGTCTGCGGGTCGAAATGGTAGTCCCACACGCCCTCCAGCAGCATGGTGCGGGTCACCACCTGGCCGGCGTGGCGCATCAGGTATTCCAGCAGCCGGAACTCCCGCGGCTGCAGGTCGATCTTCTGCCCCGCGCGCTTGACCTGGCGCGACAGCAGGTCGAGTTCGAGGTCTTCCACCACCAGTTTGGTGACCGGGCCCTCGCCCTTGCCGCGGCGGTTCAGCGCCTCGACCCGGGCCAGCAATTCGGCGAAGGCGAACGGCTTGGTCAGGTAGTCGTCGCTGCCGGCTTTGAGGCCCTTCACCCGGTCATCGACCTCGGCCATCGCCGACAGAATCAGCACCGGCACGGCGTTCTTCTGCGCCCGCAGGGTCTCGAGGATCTTCAGCCCGTCGATGCCGCCGGGCAGCATGCGGTCGAGGATCACGGCGTCGAAGCTTTCGCTGGCGGCCATGAACAGGCCGTCGCGGCCGTTATCGGCATGCTCCACCACGTGGCCGGCTTCGCGCAGTCCCCGCACCACAAAACCCGCGACGTCCTTATCGTCCTCGACCACCAGTATGCGCATACAGTCCTCCCTCAGCCTGCTTGTTGTTCAGTCGGCCGGCGGCCGACGTTGACGGAAAACTCCATCTCCCGCCCCTGGCGGCGAATGGTGACGCGGACGCTGTTGCCCGGAGGCACGCCCGCGACGGCGCGGATCAGGCCGCGCGAGCTCTCGATGCGGTCGCCATTGATGGCGATCACGATATCCCCGGCCTTGATGCCGGATCGCCCAGCCGGTCCGTTGCGGTCCAGGCTGGCGATGATCACGCCGTCGTCGCGGTCGTCCACCGACACGCCGAGCCAGCCGCGCTCGATCGATCCCTTGGCGAGAAGCTGGGCGACGATCCGGTTGACCGCCTCGCTGGGGATGGCGAAGCCGATGCCGACGGAAGCCCCTGTCGGCGAGACGATGACGGAGCTGACGCCGATGACCTGGCCTTCCATGTTGAACACCGGTCCGCCTGAGTTCCCGGGGTTGATGGGGGCGTCGAGTTGCAGAAAATTGTCGAACGGTCCCGACCCCAGATCGCGGCCCTGGGCGGAGATGATGCCGACGGACACCGAGCCGCCCAGCCCGAACGGGTTGCCGGCGGCGAGGATCCAGTCGCCGACTTCGGCGCGGCGCGAATCGCCCCAGGAGACGGAGGGAAGCGATTCGGTGGTCTTCACCTTGATCACGGCGACGTCGGTCAGCTCATCCCGGCCGAGCACGGTGGCTGGCAACTGGCGGCCGTCGGTCAGCGAGACGACGATCTTGTCGGCATGATCGACGACATGGTTGTTGGTGACGATGATCCCGGACGGATCAATGATGAAGCCTGAGCCGGCGCCGGCCACCTGCTCGTGCCTGTTGCCGAACTTGCGCTTGAACTCGCGGCCAAGGGGCGTGTCGCGCAGTTCCGGCGGCAATTCGCTGAGCATGTCGCCGCCCGACACGGTTTCGGTTACGGCGATATTGACCACGGCCGGCAGGACCTTCTTGACCAGCGGCGCGAGGCTTTCGGGTGCGCCGCGCGCCAGGGCGTATTGCGGTCCGCAATCGGACAGCAGCAGCGCCAGGGTCAGGACCAGCCCCCGCGAGACTTGCCGCCAGGACGGGCGGGGGTACGAATCGGGTTGCATGATGCTGGGCCATCTCCGGTGCGCTGAGCGTATCGGTAACCAGATGGCACGTGACCAGTGCTGTAACAAGAATCTGTTGGATCAGTTTTCAGTTGGTTCGGCACCGTTTTCCGGCCAGCGATGCTTGGGGTAGCGTCCGCGCATGTCGCGGCGGGCATCCGCCCAGGCGCCTTTCCAGAAGCCGGCGAGGTCCGCGGTGACCGCTATCGGCCGTCCGGCGGGGGATAGCAGGGCCAGCCGCAACGGGATTTTGCCGCCGGCGAGCCTCGGGGTTTCCGCCATGCCGTAGAACGCCTGCGCCTTGGCGGAGGCAAGTGGGGGCGATTCCGCGTAGTCGATCGCGGCGCGGCCGGACGGTAGCGACAGGTGTGTCGGCAAATCGCGGTCCAGACGCGCCGCGAGGTCCCACGGCATCGTGCCGCGCAGGATCGCGTGCAGGTCGAGTTTCGCCAATTCCGCCAGGCGGGTAACGCCGATGAGGAACGGCGGCAGCCACTCCTGAATGGAGGCTTTCAGCGCCGCGTCGCTGAGGTCCGGCCAGCCGGCATCGGGTTCGAGGCCGTGCATCAGCGCAACTCTCGCTTTAAGCTGACGGATGGCGTCGGTCCAGGGCAGCGGGCGCAGGTCCTGGCTGCCGACGGCGGCGGCCAGCAGATCCGCGATCTGACCGGGCGCCGCGGTTTCGGTGCGGTCGGACAGGATCAGCGTGCCCAGCCGGCGGCGGCGGCGGCACAGCACCGTGCCGTTGACCGGGTCGAAGCCGGATTCGACCTGCTCGGTCACCCGGGCCGCGAGCGAGGGCGGCAGTTTGTCCGGGTTCAGCGGCGCGGCGAGGGTAATGCGCGAGGCCGCCTTCAGTTCCAGCGACGCCGCCACCAGCAGCGTCTCCTTGGCCAGCGGGTCGGTTGGGGGCATGCGGGCGCTGCCGCCGCCGGACAGGCGGAACGATCCCGGCTCGCCGCGGCGCTGGGCGATGCGGTCGGGGAAGGCGGCGGCCAGCAATGGACCCGGGTCGCCGGCGGATTGCGTGTCCCGCTTCACGTTCATGCGCCGCCGATACTGCCCCGCCGCCTGCCTGATCCGCGAAAGGGCGCCCCGATCCGCGTTTGGGTCTCCGAAGGCAATCGCGGCGAGGCGGGTGGCGATGTCGGCTTGGGCGTCGCGGCTGCGCAGCGGGTCGCGCTCCTCCAGCAGCGCCGCGATGTCGGCGGCGAGAGCGGCGGTGTCCGCGGTTTCCGCCGCCAGCATCATGGCCGCGAGACGGGGGTGCGAGCCGATGCGGGCCATGTCGCGGCCTTGGGCGGTAATGCGGTCCTGGGCGTCCGTGGCGCCGAGGTCCTGCAGCAGCGCTGCCGCTGCCGCAAGCGCTCCGGCCGGCGGTTTGTCCTGGAAGCGCAGATCGGCCGGGCTGGTGCCCCAGGCGGCGCATTCGAGGACGAGCCCGGACAACTCGGCTTCGAGGATTTCCGGGCGGTCGTAGGCGGGCAGGCCGCGATGCAGGGCTTGCGACCAGACCCGGATGGCGGTGCCGGGAGCCTCGCGTCCCGCCCGTCCGGCGCGCTGGTCCGCCGCGGCGCGGGAGATGCGGACGGTGGTCAGCCGGGTCAGGCCGGTGGCGGGATCGAGGCGCGGGGTGCGGCGCCAGCCTCCGTCCACCACGATGCGGACGCCGGGGACGGTCAGCGAGGTTTCCGCGATCGAGGTCGCCAGCACGACGCGGCGGGTTTCGGCGGGGCGCAGCGCGCGGTCCTGTTCGGCTGGCGGCAGGTCGCCGTGCAGCGGCAGGACCAGGGCGCCGCAGGTGTCCAGGGCGGATTGGGTGCGGCGGATCTCCGCCATGCCGGGGAGGAAGGCGAGGATGTCGCCCTCATGCTTGCCGAGCGCGGCTTTTATGGCGCGGGCGACGGCGTCGGGCAGGTCGCGGATGTGCGGGATGTCGGCTTTCGCGTGCTCGACGGTGACCGGGTGCTGGTGGCCGGCGCTTTCGATGACCTCGGCGTCCATCAGGCCGGAGAGCCGGGCGCCGTCGGCGGTGGCGGACATGGCGAGCAGCCGCAGCCCCGGGCGCAGCATGCGTTGCAGGTCGAGGCACAAGGCCAGGCCAAGGTCGGATTCGAGCGACCGCTCGTGGATCTCGTCCAGGATGACGGCGGCGACGTTGTCCAGGCCCGGGTCGGATTGCAGGCGGCGGAGCAGCAGGCCCTCGGTGATGACTTCGACGCGGGTCTCCGCCGAACCGGCGCCGTCGAGGCGGGTGCGGTAGCCGATGGTTTGGCCAACGGGTTCGCCGCGCAGGAAGGCCATGCGGGTGGCGGCGGCGCGAGTGGCGAGGCGGCGCGGTTCCAGCATCAGGATGCGGCCGTCGCCTCGCCAGGGGGATTCCAACAATGCGAGCGGGACGAGGGTGGTCTTTCCGGCGCCGGGCGGGGCGACGAGCACGGCGTTGCGGCCGGCGTTCAACACGGTATGCAGGGCGGGGAGGGCTTCGGTGACGGGGAGATCTGGGGGCACGATTGGCGGGTGATAGAGGGTTTGGAGTGCGGCGTCATGGGCGGTCGAACGGCAGCCGGGTCGCGTTGTTTGCGCATGCTCGGCTGTGATTGACCGCGTCCGGTTGATGTGCTATCACTTTGATATCGGGAGGTGTGGTATGGGAAGCTTGATTGTTCGCGGCCTTGAAGACGATCTGATCGCGAGACTCAAGGCTCGGGCAGCCGCCCATGGACGGTCGGCCGAGGCGGAACACAGGGAAATTCTTCGCAAAGTCCTGACTGAACGGTCGCAGGAAATGCCGTTCGGGGACATGCGTGGAAAAATTTGGGTGGCACCTGACTTCGACGAGACCCCGCAGGACGTCCTGGACTCCATAGAAAGCGACATCGTTTGAGGCTGCTTCTCGACACGCACGCTTTGCTGTGGGTTCGGGGAGAGCCTGACCGCTTGAAATCCGACACAAAGCGTATCCTGGCCGATCCGGCCTTCGATGTGTTCGTCAGCGTGATTTCGCTCTGGGAACTCTTGATCAAGAGTCGCGTCGGAAAACTGAATATCGATATTGATGTAATGATCGCGGGTTTGGCCCCGGCAAGCAAACTCCAGTTGCTCGGCATTACGCCACAGCATCTCAGGGCCCTGAAGACCCTACCGTTTTATCCGCAACACCGAGACCCGTTCGATCACCTGATCATCGCGCAGGCAATCTCCGAAGGCATGACGCTCGTGACGCAGGACCGGCACGCGGTGTTGTATTCGGTCCAGGTTATGTTGCCCTGATTCCGTACTGCTCCCCAGCATGTTGCAGGCGGTGGTGTGGTTAGCCCGCATTTCTCATACCGACCAGTAGCTCCGCGGCCTACGTTCCGAATCCAGACTGAATTCCGGCGCAGTCCCGCGTCGCATCAACCAAACCGCCGAATTCCGGCCAAGCTCCGCCCCGGCCGCAATCTCGGCGGCCTTGGCGGGGTCGGTATGCCAACTATGCCCTGTCCGGTTCGGGTCAGGCGATCGCGTGCCGCAATCGGGCATGCGCCAGCGCAAACGCGTCCTGCCACGGGCAAGCCGACGCCATGGCAATCTTGATCCGCCGCACGCTGACGCGAACCAACGCGCCAAGCTTCAGCAGTTTCAGCCGGATCGTGCCGCAGGTGGCCTCGGCGAACCGGGTGTGCGCCAGCCCGATGCGGCGCAGGCCGCACAGCAGAACGTAGGCCATCGATGCAAACCACAGGCGGAGCTGGTTCGCCTGCATCGTTGCGGTCGAAGTGCGGTCGGCGAACAGGTCGAGCTGGCATTCCTTGATGCGGTTCTCCATGTCGCCGCGCGCGCAGTAGATCGTCTCGTAGAGATGCCGTGCACCTACCTCGCTGCGCTTCAGCGAGGTGACGATGAAGCGCGGATTGGCCTCGCCGCCGGTCACCTCGGCCTTGCCGATGACGCGGCGTTCGCGGCTCCAACTGTCCAGCGTGGCGTACGTGAAGTCCTTGAAGCAGCGTGCCGTCCGGCCGGTGCGGATGCTGTCGAGCGTCGCCGTGATCAGCTCGGGGACGATGGCTTTCTCCAGGCGGTCGTTGCGGGCCAGGCCGAACACGAAGTCCACGCGGTTCGCCTCGCACCACGCCATCAGCGCGTCGCGGCAGAAGCCGGAATCGCCGCGCAGCAGAATGCGTGTCCGCGGCCAGCGGCGGCGGATCTGCGCCACGATGCGGGCGGTCTCCTCCACCGCCCCGGCCGCGGCATCGACGTTCGCGCGGCGCAGCTTGGCGGCCAGCAAGTGACGGCCGCAGAAGACGTAGAGCGGCAAGTAGCAGTAGCAATCGTAGTAGCCGTGGAAGAAGCGGCTGCGCGGGCTTACGCGGCCTTCGGCCACGTTCCTGCTCGCCCTGGTTGCCGTGCAGCGGGTCGTCGGTGGCGTCGAGATCGAGGATGATCTGTCGCGGGGGTTTCTTGTGGGCGTCGAGAAAGATCTCGACGAACAGGCTTTCGATCGCCGCGGCGTCATGGCTGATCTTGTGGTATCGCGTCGGCTCGACCCGGCTCAGTTCCAGCCGGTTCAGCGTCGATTTGCCGGCCAGCGGCGCGCAGTCCGAGCGCTGCGCCGCCAGCTTGCCGGCCAGCACCGCCAGCACCGGATCGTTGCGCAGTTCGTCGTGGTCGTTGAGGTCCTCGTAGCCGAGCGCGATGCCGACGACGCGCTGCATCACCAGGGTCTCGACCTGGTGCTCCACCAAACCGGCGGAGCGGGTGTCGGCGAAGCAGGCGGCGAAGCGCTCCGTCAGCCGAAGCGCCCGGTCGGTCTGGCCCAGCAGCAGGGCGCCGGCGTCCGAGGTGATCGCGCCACCGTCGAAGCTCGCCACCACCTGGCGGCCTTCGACGGGTGGAAATTCAAACAGTGCTGCGATACACTCTGTCGGCATTGGGGCGTCCTGTGGATTCGAGAAAAACCGTTGCTGCAACACGATTCTTTCAGAATCTTCGCCTCAATGCACCTGATTCGGTGAGAAATGCGGGTTAGACGTCTCATCATAGTCTGCGCGGAGACGTGGGTGCTTTCGTTGCTCTACCGGGGCGGGGCATGATAGGACGGCAATGAATGCTTGGTGGCGGATCCAGCAGGCAATCAACCGGCGGAGCCCTGACCAACCCTGCGGCCGCCACGAGGACCGAGGTGGCGGGAGATGAAGCGAGCCTGGATTTTTGCTGCCGTAGCCATCGCACCTTCCGCCGCGTGGGGAGACCACTTTGAGCAGGTCGTTTCATTCGAATGCGACCAAGCCGCCAATCGGCTCATCATCGAGCATAAGGGCGCTTACAACGAGGCCGGCGACCTGCTCGTGAAGGCTATTCACGACGATCAGTGGAACATTAGAACCTTGATGTCAGTGGATGCCAACGGAGTCCCAAGGGGGACGCAGAAGATTGACCGTAGCTGTAAGTTGCGGGGGGCGAGCTACGAGGTAACCATCTCAGGTGTAGCCTGGGGTAGGGATGGGCAGGACGAGTCGGCCCACGTCACCATTCGTGCTGACAAAACAACGCTTTTCGATAGCGATCTTCAGGGGAGTCCGTTTACGGGTCCGAACCCGGTAGTCTCCCGTATCGTAGTTTCCGTTGACGGTGGGAAATCATACGTATCTGCGACCACGTCGCCTTGGTGATAACAATGTGCTTTGCCGGACCGCGGAATCGCCTTCCGACGCTGCGTCCTCTCTTGGGCTGTTTGCCTTGCTGCTGGCTGCCCAATCACGGATAAGCGTCAGGCGGTTGATTCGGTCAGGTCGAGCCGGCGCTCGATCCGTTCGATGCGCAGATCCGTTCGGTCCACCCGGCGGTTGAGGGCGACCAGATTCTCTTCCACGTTCGTCACGCGGACCTTGATGTCCGCGAGATCGTCGATCACGCGGTCCAACTTGGCGTCCACCTGACGCATAAACCGGAGGACGAGGCTGTCCGGGCCGTCGCTCATTGGCATTCTCCTTACGTCGAAGATCGCCCGAACACCGCGGATTTTCAAGGTTTTCGTGGCACGCAATGGTCTGCGCCACCGCCGGTAGCGCGAACCCCCGTCCCGCGCCATATTACCCGCACCACGACCCGGGGCCGCCATGAGTTTCCGCTCGCTCTACCGCCACGGCTTCGCCCGTGTCGCCGCCTGCACCACCCGCACCGCGCTGGCCGATGCGGCCACCAACGCGGAGACAATCCTGCGCATGGCGCGGGAGTGCGACCGGCAGGCCGTCGCCGTGGCGGTGTTCCCGGAACTCGGGCTGTCCGGATACGCCATCAGCGACCTGTTGCAGCAGACGACGCTGCTGAATGCGGTGGAGGCCGGGATCGCCGCCATTGCCGCCGGTTCGGCCGAGCTGATGCCGCTGCTGCTGGTGGGCGCTCCATTGCGGCACCTGGGCGCGCTGTACAACTGCGCCGTCGTCATCCACCGCGGCGCCGTCCTCGGCGTGGTGCCGAAGATTCACCTGCCGAACTACCGCGAGTTCTACGAGCCCCGCCATTTCGTCAGTGGCGACGGCACCGGCGGCGGATGCATCACAATCGGCTCGCACAATGCCCCGTTCGGTCCCGACCTGCTATTCGAGGCGACCGACATCCCAGGCCTGACCGTCCACGCCGAAATCTGCGAGGACGTCTGGGTGCCCAACCCGCCCAGTGGGGAAGCCGCCGTCGCCGGCGCTACCGTCCTGGCGAACCTGTCGGCCAGCAACATCACCATCGGTAAGGCCGAAACCCGGCGCCTGCTGTGCCGCTCGCAATCCGCCCGCTGCCTCGGCGCATATCTCTACGCCGCGGCGGGGGCAGGGGAGTCGACCACCGACCTCGCCTGGGACGGCCAGGCCTCCGTGTTCGAGAACGGCAACACCTTGGCCGAGACCGAACGGTTTCCAGTGGAAGACCAGGCGGCCATCGCCGATATCGACCTCGACCTGCTGGCGCAGGAGCGCTTGCAGATGGGATCATTCGACACCAACCGCCGCCGCCACGCCCGCGCCTTCCGCCGCGTCGCCTTCAAGGTGAACGCCCCCGATGGCGATGTCGGCTTCCGCCGCCGGGTCGAGCGGTTTCCGTTCGTGCCGACGGATGTTTCGCGGCTGGAGCAGGATTGTTACGAGGCCTACAATATCCAGGTCTCCGGCCTCGCGCAGCGGCTGCGCGCGACCGGCCTGAAGAAAGTGGTGATCGGCATTTCCGGCGGATTGGATTCCACCCAGGCACTTCTGGTCTGCGCGCAGGCGTTCGATCTGCTGGGGCTGCCGCGCGACGGCATCCTCGCTTACACGATGCCGGGCTTCGCGACATCCGACCACACCAGGTCGAATGCGTGGCGGCTGATGAAGTCGCTCGGCGCCACATCGGCGGAACTGGACATCAGACCTGCGGCGAAACAGATGCTGGCGGATCTCGGGCATCCCTATGCGGCCGGGCAGAAGGTGTATGATATTACGTTCGAGAACGTGCAGGCCGGCTTGCGCACCGACTACCTGTTCCGGCTGGCAAACCACCTCGGCGGCATCGTCATCGGCACCGGCGACCTGTCGGAACTGGCTCTGGGCTGGTGCACCTATGGCGTCGGCGATCAGATGGCGCACTACAACGTCAATGCCGGGGTACCGAAAACACTGATCCAGCACCTGATCCGCTGGATCATCGGGACGAAGCGTTTCGCCGACGACGTGCTGGAGACGCTGGACGCGATCCTTGCCACTGAAATCTCCCCCGAACTCGTTCCCGTGGCCGAGGGTGAAATCCCGCAAAGCACCGAGGCCAAGATCGGCCCGTATGCGCTGCAGGATTTCACTTTGTTCCACATCCTGCGTTACGGTTTCGTTCCGTCGAAGATCGCTTTTCTGGCGCTGCACGCCTGGGAAGATCCGGAAAAAGGCGCCTGGCCGCCGCATTTCAGCGCCGATCGGCGGGTGGGCTACGATCTGAAAACGATCCGCCACTGGATGGAGGTCTTCCTGACCCGGTTCTTCGCGTTCAGCCAGTTCAAGCGCAGCGCGATGCCGAACGGACCGAAAGTCTCCGCCGGGGGCTCGCTGTCGCCGCGCGGCGACTGGCGCGCGCCATCCGACGGGAACGCCACCGCCTGGCTGGCCGAACTTGAACGCAACGTTCCGCCCGAATGACGGATCTGCATTGGCTGTATCTCATCGCCGCCGGGCTGCTCGGCGGATCGATGAATGCGTTGGCCGGCGGCGGTTCGTTCGTGACGTTTCCGGCGCTGGTGCTGGCCGGGCTGCCCCCCATCGCGGCGAACGCCACCAGCACGGTGGCGCTGTTCCCCGGCACGCTGGCGAGCACCTGGGCAAATCGCAAGGACCTCGGCGGCATCGCCGGAATCAGTTTGCGCGTGTTGTTGCCGATCAGCGTGGCGGGCGGGCTTGTTGGGGCGGTGTTGCTGCTGGTGACGCCCGGGGCGGCTTTCGACCGGGTAGTTCCGTGGCTTTTGCTGCTGGCGACGCTGACTTTCGCGGGCGGCCCGAATTTCGGCGCCTGGCTGCGCCGGCGGGTGCGCATCGGCCGTGGCGCGCTGCTGGCGATTCAGTTCATCCTCGGCGTCTATGGCGGCTATTTCGGCGGGGCAGTCGGGCTGATGATGCTGGCGGTGTGGACGTTACTGGACTCCATCGAACTCAAGGCGATGGCCCCGGCGCGGACGTTGCTGGTCAGCGCCGCCAACGGCATGGCAGTGCTTTGCTTCGCCGTTGCCGGTGCGGTGTGGTGGCTGGAGGGGCTGGCGATGATGGCCTCCACCATCGCCGGCGGGTATTACGGCGCCCGCTTCGCCCGCCATCTGCCGCCGGCTGTGCTGCGCGGCTTCGTGGTTCTGCTAAGCGCCAGCGTCACCGCGGGGTTCTTCCTCAAGGCATACTGACGGGCGCCCGGACCTACAGCGCCGCCAGGATAGCCTCGGCCTTGCTGACTTCGAAGCCGCCCGGCGCTTCGACGGCCAGATGGGTCACCTTGCCGTCCTCGGCGACCAGGGCGTAGCGCTGGCTGCGCCAGCCCAGGCCTCGCGCATTCAGGTCGAGTTCCAGCCCGATGGCCTTCGCGAACGCCGCCGCGCCGTCCGCCAGCATCAGGATCTTGTCGCCGGTGCCCTGGTCCTTGCCCCAGGCGCCCATGACGAAGACGTCGTTCACGGCGATGCAGGCGATGGTGTCCACGCCCTTCGCCTTGAAGTCGTCGGCATACTGAACGAAACCGGGCAGATGCTTGGCGCTGCATGTCGGGGTGAACGCGCCCGGGACCGCGAACAGCACCACCTTTTTGCCCTTGAAAATCTCGTCCGTGGAGATTTCCTTCGGACCGTCCGCGGTCGCAACCATCAGTTTCATGGACGGAATCGCGTCACCGACCTTGATCGTCATCGACTTCCTGCTCCCCGATAGGGTTTCGAGATGTCAGCCATGGGCATGACAGGACCCGACTCCTAGCCGTCCGCGTGCTGGAAGTCACCCCGGGGCGAATGGCGGCGCGGGCCGGACCTCCGCTAAGGTGTTCCGCATGGAATTCGATCCCTATACCGCCACCGGCATCGTGGGCGCCGGCTGCTTTGTCGTCAGCTATTTCGCCACGCTTCAAGGATGGATGGACCCGGCCAGATGGCGCCTTCCGGCGGTCAATCTGCTGGGGGCCACGCTGGTGCTGGTGTCGCTGACCGACGCCTGGAACCTGCCATCGGTCGTGCTGGAGAGCTTCTGGGCGGCGATCAGCATCTACGGGCTGGTGCGAAGCCTGAAGCGCCAGCCGTAAACCGATTGTTCACCTTTTGCCGTCTAAATGAAGAAGCCGGTGGGATGGTCCCACCGGCTCAACATCCGGAGGTATGGGATGCAGAACCATCTCTATCTCCTGCCGTTATTGGTAGTGATCGTGACGATAAAAGTCAAGGTTATCATCAGGAAGCGGTAGGGGCGCTCGGGCCGGTCCGTTCGCGGGCCGGTCCACCCCGGGTTGAACCCCCCCCCCAGCGCGACGCTGCCATTTCCGGCGCCCCATTGCCGCTTCATGATGAGTGCGCCACAACGCGCCCGCAGCATTGGGTGGAAAGGATCGAACAATGAGCCTGAACGGAAAAACGGCCCTCGTTACCGGATCGACCAGCGGAATCGGCCTCGGCATCGCCCGCGCGCTGGCTGCGGCCGGGGCGGACATCGTGCTCAACGGCTTCGGCGACGCGGCGGAGATCGAGCGGCTGCGCTCCGAACTCGCGGCGCAGCATGGGGTCAAGGTGTCCTACAGCGGCGCCGACGTCAGCAAGCCGGCAGAGATCGCGGCCATGGTCGCCGAAGCGACGAAGGCGCACGGGTCGGTTGATATTCTGGTCAACAACGCCGGCATCCAGTTCACTGCGAACGTCGAGGATTTCCCCGATGAGCGCTGGGACCAGATCATCGCGATCAACCTGTCCGGGGTGTTCCATGGCATCAAGGCCGCGGTTCCGGGCATGAAGGCGAAGGGCTGGGGGCGGATCATCAATGTCGCGTC
Source organism: uncultured Rhodopila sp. (assembly GCF_903915725.1). Taxonomy (GTDB): domain Bacteria; phylum Pseudomonadota; class Alphaproteobacteria; order Acetobacterales; family Acetobacteraceae; genus Rhodopila. Next base: position 2,402 of record NZ_CAIWTY010000024.1, on the reverse strand, counting down.
CGCGCACGGCCTCGTCGCAAGCCCGCAGAAGGCGGCCTATGTCGCGGCCAAGCACGGCGTGCTCGGCCTGACCAAGGTGACGGCGATCGAACTGGCCAACTCCGGTATCACCGTCACCGCGATCTGCCCTGGCTGGGTGCTGACGCCGTTGGTTGAAAAGCAGTTGCACGCCCGCATGGAGCGCGACGGCAAGACGCTCGAGCAGGTGACGCACGAGCTGGTTTCGGAAAAGCAGCCGATGGTGAAGTTCACCACGCCGGAGCAAGTCGGCGGCCTTGCCCTGTTCCTGTGCTCGGATGCCGCGAGCACGATTACCGGCGTCCCGCTGTCGATCGACGGCGGTTGGACGGCACAATAGCCGCACGGATTCCGCTGTCCCGGCCCCGCCCCGCCCGGCCGGGACAGCATTCAATCGTAATCAAGAACCGTCATTTCGCGTTTCTGGAAACGCTGCGACGCGTGTAGACCAATGCCGTAGACAGTCCACGGAGTTCGCATGCAGTCCCCGGAAACAGCCCGATTCGCCGCGATGATGACGAAATCGGCGGATCTGAAGCGCCGCATCGCCACCGAACTCGCCAATACGGTCATCGAAGTCGTCGATGCTTGCGAAACCAGCCTGCGCGGCGGCGGCAAGCTGCTGTTCTGCGGCAATGGCGGATCTGCTGCCGACAGCCAGCATCTGGCAACGGAAATGCTGATCCGGCTGCGCGGCAGCCATGAGCGTCAGTCGATTGCGGCCCTGGCGCTGACTCTCGATCCGGCAATGTTGACAGCCTGCGGCAACGACTACGGCTACGACCGGGTGTTCGAGCGTCCGCTGCGCGGCATCGGCCGCCGCGGCGACGTCCTCTTCGGCATCACCACCTCCGGCCGATCGGCTAACGTGGTGAAGGCGCTGGAGGCGGCGCGGGAGATGGGTATCGTCACCGTCGGTTTGCTCGGCGGCTCAGGCGAGCCGGCGCGCAGCCTGTGCGACCTGGCGCTTCTCGTGCCGGACAGCGAAACGGCACGCATCCAGGAATGCCACATCGCGCTCGGCCACGCGGTGCTGGAGCTGCTTGAAGACCGCATTGTCGAAAGGCCGTACGAATGAAGGTTCTCGTCACCGGTGTCGCCGGGTTCATAGGTTCGCATACCGCACAGGCACTGCTGGCGCGCGGCGATGAGGTTGTCGGGATCGACAGCCTGAACGACTATTATGATGTGCGTTTGAAGCAGGTGCGCCTGGACCGGCTGCGGGATCGTCCCGGCTTCGCCTTTCACCACGCCGATGTGGCGGACAAGGAGGCGGTCGGGCAGGTGACGGCGGCCAACGGCGACCTCACCGGGATCGTGCATCTGGCCGCGCAGGCGGGGGTCCGGCATTCGCTGGTGGATCCCTATTCGTATGTGCAGTCCAACGTGATGGGCCACCTCGTGATCCTGGAGGCGGCAAGGCGGCTGAGTGGTCTGCGCCACATGGTGTATGCCAGCACGTCGTCGGTGTACGGCTCGAACATCGAGATGCCGTTCCGGGAAACCGACCGGGTGGATTCCCCGGTTTCGCTTTATGCCGCGACCAAGCGGGCGGACGAGCTCATGAGCCACGCCTATGCCCATCTGTTCGGGTTGCCGCTGACCGGGCTGCGGTTTTTCACCGTCTACGGGCCGTGGGGGCGGCCGGACATGGCGTATTTCAGCTTCGCCAAGGCCATCATGGAGGGGCAGCCGATAACCCTGTACGAGGGCGGGCGGCTGCGGCGGGACTTCACCTATATCGATGACATCGTCGCCGGCGTCATGGGCAGCCTCGATCGGCCTCCGCAGGATGTGAACGTCCCGAGGCTGCTGAATATCGGCAATCACCAGGTCGAGGAGGTGCGCGAAATGGTGCGCCTGCTGGAGGATGCGCTGGGCCGGAAGGCTGAAATCCGCTCCGCCCCGCGGCCGGCGGTGGACGTGGAGGCGACCTTCGCCTCGATCGACGCGATCACCACGCTGACGGGATTTTCCCCGAAAACCCCGCTTTCCGTAGGGATTCCGCGGTTTGTGGCGTGGTATCTGCAATGGCGGAATCGATAAATCGTCATAAAGCCGAAAAAGGCGCTTGACGGGGGGGGCTTCGGGGCCTAAATCCCCGTTCGCCGAGACGGACGGTTTCTCTTGCTTTGGTTCGTCTCTTCGAATATCTTCCCTGGCTCGGTGCTAGGCTGGTACTCAGGAAAGCAAACAAGCCTATTGACCCACAGGGTGTGGGACAATGGGTTGCGTTTCGCTTCTGCTCTTTGAAAATCGAATAGGCTAGGAAGGGATACGTTGGCGGCGTCCTTGTCGTTCACTGCGCGAGCGGTGGATGAGACCGTGTTTTGCCTTGGATTGATCGGGCTTGATTTTGTTCGATCGTTTTGGGACGAGACTGG
>NZ_CAIWTY010000023.1 GCF_903915725.1 uncultured Rhodopila sp. | reverse complement strand
TCCCCCCGTCATGCCGACGCAGGTCGGCATCCACGCCGTTGCCTAAACCCGCACCGCAAGGCGTGGATGGTGCGCCTCCGCGCACCATGACGGGGGACAAACGCAGCTGCTGCGGACTATTTTAACGCCTATGGGGCGCAGCCCTCCCTCGCGTGCTCGGTCGCCCGCCATCCAAGCCTTGGCTCGCGTCATCACCTCAAGGCGTGGATGGTGGCCCTTCGGCCACCATGACGTCAGCAGCAACGCCGACACCATTTGCCGTCATCGCGGTGCGGACGGGCGCCGCTTGTCGCCTCTGCGCAAAAGCGGAGTCTCAGCCGGCACCGGCGGAGACGATCTCCCCATCCGCCGAGCCGCGCGCGCCCATAGCTAACAACGAACGAAACCAGCCGCTAACCCTCGAACGGATCCTTCACCATAATCGTGTCGTCCCGTTCGGGACTGGTGGACAGCAACGTCACCGGCGCCTCCACGAGTTCCTCGATCCGCCGCACATACTTCACTGCCTGGGCCGGCAGATCGGCCCAGGACCGCGCGCCGCGCGACGAACCGGACCAGCCTTCCATCGTCTCGTACACCGGCACCGTCGCGGCCTGAGCGGCGGGCGCCGCCGGCAGATGGCGGGAGAACGAGCCGTTGATGTCGTAGCCGATGCAGATCTTCAGGTGCGGTTGCCCATCCAGCACGTCCAGTTTCGTCAATGCCAGTCCCTGAACCCCGCCGACTTTCACCGCCTGGCGCACCAGCGCGGCGTCGAACCAGCCGCACCGCCGCGGCCGCCCGGTCACCGTGCCGAATTCATGTCCCCGCTCGCCGAGCAGCCGTCCGGTCTCGTCATGCAGTTCGGTCGGGAACGGACCGGATCCGACGCGCGTGGTGTAGGCCTTGGCGATCCCAAGCACGAAGCCGACGACCCCCGGGCCGACGCCGGCGCCGGAAGCCGCGGTCGCGGCGACCGTGTTGGAGGAGGTCACGAACGGATAGGTGCCGTGATCCACATCAAGCATCACCGCCTGCGCGCCCTCGAACAGGATGCGCTTGCCGGCGCGGCGCAGTTCGTCCAGGCGCTCCCACACCGGTTCGGCGAACGGCAGGATCTGCGGCGCGAGCTTCAGCAATCCGTCCAGCAACGGCTGCTTCTCGAACGGCGCCACGCCGTAACCTTGCAGCAGCGTGTTGTGGTGCAGCAGCAGCAGGTCCAGCTTCGCCGACAGCGTCTCCGGCTCCGCCAGATCGGCGACGCGGATCGAGCGGCGGCCGACCTTGTCTTCGTAGGCGGGGCCGATGCCGCGGCCGGTGGTGCCGATTTTGCCGGCGCCGCGGGCTTCCTCGCGGGCTTTGTCGAGCGCGGGGTGCAGCGGCAGGATCAGCACGGCATTGTCGGCGATGCGCAGCGTCTCGGGTGTGACTTTCAGGCCCTGCGCTGTCACGCGGGCGATTTCCGCCAGCAGCGCGTCGGGATCGACCACGACGCCGTTGCCGATGATGCCGAGCTTGCCGCGCACCAGGCCGGAGGGCAGCAGCGACAGCTTGTAGGTCTGCTCGCCGACGACCAGCGTATGGCCGGCATTGTGGCCGCCCTGAAAGCGGACGACCACGTCGGCCCGGCTGGCGAGCCAGTCAACGACTTTCCCTTTGCCCTCGTCACCCCATTGGGCGCCGATAACGGCGACATTGGCCATGGTTTCAGCTTTCGGTGTGAAGCAGCGCGGCCTTGCCGGACCGCAGGATATGGGAACAGCCGAGGCGGGCGGCCTCGGCTTCATCGTCGGGTTGGACAGCCAGCGCCGCGACGGTGGCGAAACCGTCGGCGCGCAGGGACGCGGCGAGGCCGCGATCCGTGCCGAACGGCAGGAACACCCGCGGACGCGCCTGGCGCGGCGGCGCGCAGCGCAGGATGGAATCCGGATACAGCGTCAGGCCGGTGGCCGGCTCGCTGTCGCCGCTGATATAGCGTCCGCCGCGACCGAGTTCCTCGTGCCGTCCGGGGGCGTAGACTGTCACCGAGACGCCGGTTTCGTAGCGGAAGCCGCGGAACTCGACCGGATCGACGGTCAGCCGCAGCTCCGGCGCGGCGGCGCGGATGGCGGCGACGGTTTGCGCCACGCGTTCGGCCAGCGTGCCCGCGAGGCCCGGCAATTTCGCTTCAGCCAGCGCCGCCAAGGCGCGATCCGCCGGGCCGGCGGCGAGCAGCAGATCGGTCAGCGCCGGAACCAGCTTGCCGCCATGGCGGGCCACCGCCGCGGCGTCCTTGCGGTCGAGCGCGCGGGACAGCGCCACCCGGTCGGGACCATTGAACCCGGAATCGTCGAGTAGGGACGGCACCAGCATCGGCAGGGTCAGGTCGAAGCTGACCCGGGTCAGACCGACGGCGGCGAGCGCCTCGGCGGCGACCAGCACAGTTTCCGCGTCGGCTTCCGGGCTGTCGTGGCCGATAAGCTCGATGCCGGCCTGGGCGAGCTGGCGGTCGGGGGCGAGCTGGTTGCCGCGCACGCGCAGGCACTGGCCGGCATAGGACAGCCGCAGCGGGCGCGGCGCGGAGGCCAGCCGGGTGGTGGCGATGCGGGCGACCTGAGGCGTGGTGTCGGCGCGCAGCCCCATCATGCGCTGGGAGTCGGGGTCCATGATGCGAAAAGTCTGGTCCGCCACGGCGATGCCGGAGCCGGCCAGCAGGCTGTCCTCGAATTCGAGCAGCGGCGGCTTGACGCGCTGATAGCCATGCGCGGTGAACACCGTCATCAGGGCTTCGACGGCGGAGGCTTCCGTCTCGGCGTCGGGCGGCAACAGGTCGCGCAGGCCGGCGGGCAGCAGCGCGGGGTTTGGCGGCAGGTCATCGTTCATGGCCCGCGTCAGCTACCAGTAAATGGACGGGCGGGGAATGGCTGTTTGGCGGGACAACCTGCAACCCGGGTTTCCGGGGCCGCAACAACGGCTTCCCCCGGGTAAGCGACAGCCCGGCGCGGTGTCATCCCTGCTGCTGCCGCCACTTTGAGGGACACATGTGCATCCGCGCCATGAAGACGCGACCGAAATGAGATCCGTCAACGAACCCGCATGCGAAGGCTATTTCCGTGACCGACCTGTGGGCGGCCCTGGCGTCCGCGAGGAGTGTCACGGCCTGCCGGATGCGTTCGTCGTAGATGCGCCGCATAATCGTCTCGCCGCGCTCGGCAAATACCCTGTCCAGTGTTCGCGACGACACGCGAAGCTTCGAGGCGATACGATCCCGCGTGAGTGACGGGTCGCCGAACTCAAGCGCAATCAGCCGGCAGGCGCGCATAAACAGCGCCGCGCGTTCGGCCTCAAACCGCTTCGGCTGCTGGTCCTGTCGCTCGTTGAGTGCCTGCGCCAAGAGTTCGACCGAGTGACGCACGAACATCGCTTCGGCATCCAGCGACAGCTTGTCCGCCAGGCTATAGGCGTCGGCCAGGTGCCGGGCCCACTGGCGGGCGAGTGGCTGATTGCGCAGGACGGCACAAGATGCCAGTTCGGGTCGCGCCAAACGGCCATCGAGCCAGTGGGTCGGAAACGCGACCACAAGGTGTCGGAACGGTTGCTCGAGGCCCAGCGCGAAGCGTTGGCGGGAGTCGACAAGGAACACGTCGCCGCGTTGCAGCGGGACCGCCTCGTCGCGGTGGATGATCCGGGTTTCGCCGCCCAGGTGCACGCACGCCAGATGGAGGTGCGTATCAGTCTTTGCAACTTCGACACGTCCGTGCAAGCCCTGCATGCCGCTGCCGGAAACCAGCACGACCCCTTGGTCCGAGACGGCACGCGCCCGGATCTCGCCGCTGAAGCGATGTTGCCCGGCTGGTTCGAGCCGCATAGGGAGCAGTTGGCGGCATACCAAGTCTTCCCAGAAAGCCAACTGCTCGCGCTCCGCCACGATGCTGCTCGCGATCCGATCCATGTGCGTCTCCCTCGGTCGAAACCTCAGTCGCCAACAGTCGAGCGCGCCGGACACCGAAGTGCTATCTATTTGCATGCCCGGCCATTGGCTGTCTGATCTTATTCACGGTCAGCGGGTTTCGCTAACAGATTTGGGCAAGATCGGCTGGCGTCAACCGGTTGTGGCCCGCCTGGTGCGCCCGGGCAGTCTGCCACTCTTGAGCAACAACAATGAACAGGTGAGGTATTCCATGATCCGGCTTCCGCTTGCTGTGCTCGGCATCGCATTCGTGGCTTTCCCGCCGGCCGCCCGGGCCGACACCGTTCCTGACGCCCTGTCGGTCGAATGGCAGGGTCGGAAGCCGTGCGAAAACCTCTTCGAGGATACTCAAGTTCGTGTCCTGCGCTGTGTATTCCCGCCCGGTGCGGTCCATGTGCGCCACTCGCATCCCGGATACGTCAGCTATGTGCTGAGCGGCGGCCGGGCACAGATCCAAGACGAAAAAGGTACGCGGCAAATCGAAGTTCGCGCTGACACTTACACGAACATCCAGCCAATACCCTGGCACGAGCTGACCAATACCGGCGATACGACGCTACGCTACCTGGTCGTTGAGAGGAAATACGAGCCGGTGCCCGGTGCCGGGCAAAGCGTCGCGAAATAGTCCGATACCTGTCCGCAGGTAAAACGAGCACGCCGTGACGCCAACTCTCCGGCTGCGCCCACGGTTATGATGATCGGTTGCGATCAGCAGCATCGACCGCGCCGGCGAACATGCCGGCGCGGTATGGAGGCCGGTCAGCCGCAGTCCGTCCCGGGCGAGCGCATCAAGGTTCCGTGGATCGATATCGCCGCCAAACGCGCCGGCATCGGTAAAGCCGAGGTCGTCCGCGACGATGATCAGGAAATTCGGACGCTCCGTTTCCGATCGGGTGGGTGCACCGGTCATGCGATCTCTCCGGCCCGGGGCGGACGGGTCGCGGCCGCGCATAGGGTCAGCTTGACGGACGATGGCGCTGCCAAATCGCGGAATTCGGCTTTATGCGTGGACCGCGCAGACAGAGAGGCGGCCGCCGTTAACCTTTCATTACCTATTTCAGGGTACGGTACCGCCCGCACGCCATGCTGTTCCATTCGCCCCTGTTCATTCTTGGCTTCCTGCCCGTCTGTCTGGCGGGATTTTTCACGCTCGGCCATGTCGCGGGTGCGACCGGCGCTTTGGTCTCGCTGACCGCCGCCAGCCTGGCGTTCTACGGCTGGTGGAACCCGGCGTTCCTGCCGCTGCTCATCGGCTCCGTCCTGGCGAACCACGCGGCCGCATGGAAAATACGGCACAGCGAATGGCCGCGACGCTGGATGGCGACTGGCGTTGCGCTGAATCTGGCGCTTCTGGGCTGGTTCAAATACGCCGACTTCCTGCTGCATACCGTTGCCCCGGCCGCCCCGCCGCTCGGGATCACCCTGCCGCTGGCGATCAGCTTCTTCACCTTCCAGCAGATCATGGTGCTGACCGATACGGCACGGACCGCTGCCCTATCGCCCGTCACGGACCTCGGCGCCGTGTCATGGCCGGGCTTGTCCCGGCCATCCACGACTTACGGAGCTTATTGCGGCAAAGTCGTGGATGGTCGGGACAAGCCCGGCCATGACACAGTGGGAACAATGGGAACGGCCCGTGCCGGAGCGAATGCCGACCACGCCTTCCTCCCCTATGCCGCCTTCGTCACCTTCTTTCCCCACCTGATCGCCGGGCCGATCGTTCGGGGCGCGGAGATCATCCCGCAACTGACGGCGCCGGGTTTCGCCCGGCCGTGCGGCGACAACCTGGCGGAGGGGCTGCTGATCTTCCTGCTCGGCCTGGGCAAAAAATGCATCCTGGCCGACATGTTCGGCAGCTTCGCCGATACCGGGTTCAACGCCGCGGCACACGGCATCGACCTGACATTCTTCGAGGCCTGGTACGCCACCCTGTCCTACGCGCTGCAAATCTATTTCGACTTCTCCGGCTACTCCGACATGGCCATCGGCCTGGCGCGGATGATGAACGTGCGCTTCCCGCTGAACTTCGACAGCCCGTACCAGGCCGCGAACATCTCGGATTTCTGGCGCCGCTGGCACATCACCCTCGGGGCGTTCCTGCGCGACTACCTGTATATCCCGCTCGGCGGCAGCCGCGTGGGACGCCTGCGGCAGGCGGTCAACCTGATGGCGACGATGCTGTTGGCCGGCCTGTGGCACGGCGCCGGCTGGAATTTCGTCATTTGGGGCGGGCTGCACGGGCTGTTCCTGATCATCCATCGCGCCTATCGTGGACTGTTCCCGCCGCTCCCGGCGCTGTTGGGCCGGGCGCTGACCCTGACCGTGGTCATCCTCGCCTGGGTGCCGTTCCGGGCCGCATCGCTCTCTGAGACCCTGATCGTCTTCCGCGGGTTGGCCGGTCTCTCCGGCGTCGCGCTGCCGCAGATGATCGTCTCCGCCTTCCCTCCGCTCGCGGCAATCGCCGCACCGGTCGCCGTCATGCCCTCACTGGGAGACGCCAGGACGCTGAGTTTCCCCGAGGTGTCGGCCTGCCTGCTGCTCGGTTGGTTCATCGTGCTGGCGCTGCCGAACATCCATCGCATGACCGGGCGGTCCCGCGACCTTGTGCTGATCGCCGGCTTCGCGCTGTCGGTGCAGGCGGTGTTCTTCGCGCCGCACGTGGCGCCGTTCCTGTATTTCCAGTTCTGATGCGGCGCATCCTGCTCGCCTGCGGCGTGTCGGTCATACTATATACAGTACTGTTTGCGTTTGTTCTCGACCGCCCGCTGTCGCTGGGCGCGCTGCGCGGCCGGATCGAGGCGGGCCTCGCCCGCGGCGCGACAATCCAGGAACCGAAACTGGTCATCCTCGCCGGATCGAACGGCCCGTTTTCGCACCGCTGCGAGACCATCGAGCCGCTTATCGGCCGTCCCTGCGTCAACGCCGGCGTCGCCGTCGGCATCGGCATCGACTACCTGTTCGCCCGATGGAAGCCTCTGCTGCATCCCGGCGACATCGTCTACATGCCGCTGGAGGAGGTCCAGTATGTGCGGTCCCGGGCGGCAAACGACCTCGGGCCCGATGCGTCGATCCTGCTGCGGCACGACCGGACCACGTTGTGGACGCTGCCGCTGCACCGCCGGATCGCCGCCCTGTTCGCCGCCGATTTGCGCGGCGGGATCATGAGCGTGATCGAGATGGCGCTGGTCCGCGAGGGTTTTCACGACCCGCGGGAGGCTGCGAACGGTTCCTTCAACGCCCGCGGGGACCATATCGGGCACACGCAGAGTCTGGGGTCCATCAGCCAGGCGACGCTCGCCGCGGCCCGGCCGTTCCATCCGGCGCCGTCGGACATCAGCGACGGCTATGGCGCGTCGCTGGTGCGGGCGTTTCTGGATTGGGCGAGGCGGCATGGGGTTCAGGTCATCGGCGGCCTGCCAACGGGCTTTATCGATTCGCCGATTGATGAGGACAGTGTGGCCGCGATCCGCTCGATCTATCGCGATGCCGGGGCGGCCTTCCTGGAACTGCCAGGCCGCAGCCGCTACCCGCGCAGCGCGTTCTTCGATACCCCCGACCACCTGAACGAGGCGGCGCAAATCCGCCACTCGGTCGCGGTGGGACGGGCGCTGGCGGAGATGATCTCGGACCCGGGGGCGGAAGGCGGCGGAGCAAGGCCGCTGATTGCAGGCGCGGATAGATAAGCGCTTTCGGGCCGCACCATCGGCTGATCCCGTCTTGGCGGCCGGAGGGCCGCCATCCACGCCTTTGCCAAGACCGCACCGCAAGGCGTGGATGGTCCGCCTGCGCGGACCATGACGGTTAGAGGCCGGTGCGTCTCCCCGCACTCACGCACCGCGATCTGGCGGTTTTCCCCCAAACTGCCTACGAAGGCGGCGAACACCGCGATTCAGATGCGGGGACGCATTGAAATCGCCCGCGTCCGACCGCATATCGCGCGGCGCAAGGAGGTCACTCATGAACGACACTGTTTTGGAACAACATTCATTCGGCGCCGAAGTCGGCCGCCTGCTCGACCTGGTGGTGCACTCGCTCTACTCCGAGCGCGAGATCTTCCTGCGCGAGCTCGTCGCCAACGCCGCCGACGCGGTGGATCGCCGCCGGTTCGAGGCGCTGACCGACTCCAACCTCGCCCCGCCGCCGGAGGCCAAGATCCGCATCGTGCCGGACAAGGAAGCCAGCACGCTGACGATCTCCGACGACGGTATCGGCATGACCCGGCAGGAGCTGATCGACAATCTCGGCACCATCGCCCGCTCCGGCACCCGCGCGTTTGCGCAGAACCTTGCCAGCAGCAAGCCGGAGGATCGCCCCAGCCTGATCGGGCAGTTCGGCGTCGGCTTCTACTCCGCCTTCATGGTTGCCGATCGGGTGGAAGTCACGTCGCGCAAGGCGGGATCGGAGGAAGCCTTCGTCTGGGCGTCCGAAGGCGCCGGCGAATTCACCCTGGGGCATGCCGAGCGCGAGACCGCCGGCACCGACATCGTGCTGCACATCAAGTCCGATGCGACCGAATACCTGGAGCCGATCCGGCTGGAGACGGTCATTCGCAAATGGGCGGATCATATCACGCTGCCGATTACGGTGGCGCAGGACGGCAAGGACCAGCCGGCGAACGAGGGCACGGCGCTCTGGCGCAAGTCCAAGTCCGACGTGACCGAACAGTCTTATAAAGAGTTCTACCGCCACCTCGGCCACTACTTCGACGACCCGTGGGCGACGCTGCACTGGCGGGCGGAAGGCACGCTCGAATATTTTTGCCTGTTGTTCATTCCCGGGATGAAGCCGTTCGACGTCGTCGACAACGACCGCGACGCGCATGTCCGGCTGCATGTCCGGCGCATGTTCATCACCGACAAGGCGGAACTGCTGCCGCACTGGCTGCGCTTCGTCAGCGGCGTGGTGGACACCGAAGACCTGCCGCTGAACGTCTCGCGTGAGATGCTGCAGACCACGCCGGTGCTCGCCCGCATCCGCAAGGCGCTCATCGGCCGGGTGCTGTCGGAGCTGAAGACGCGCGCCAAGGAGGCGGACGACTACAACAAGTTCTGGGAGAATTTCGGCGCCATCCTGAAGGAAGGCGTGTGGGAGGATAACGAGCACCGCGCCGAACTGGCCCCGCTGCTGCGCTTCAAGTCTTCGACGCAAGAGGGCTGGACCTCCCTGCCCGACTACGTGTCGCGGCTCCAGGAAGGGCAGGACACCATATACTATCTGTCCGGCGATCAGGCCGACGCGCTGAAGACCTCGCCGCAACTGGAGGGCTTCCGCGCCAAGGGCATCGAAGTGCTGCTGATGTCGGACTCCATCGACTCGTTCTGGCCCGATCGATTGGACAGCTTCGAGAGCAAGAAGCTGCGCAGCGTGACCCAGGCGGCGGAGGATCTGGGCAAGGGCGAGGAGCTGCCTGATGTGTCGCCGCTGCTGTTGGCGATCAAGACGGCGCTGGGGGATCAGGTCGCCGATGTGCGGGCGACGGCGCGGCTGACCGACAGCGCGGTGGTGCTCGCCTCCGACGGCAAGGGTCCGGATCTGGCAATGCAGCGGCTGATGCGCCGGGCCGGGCGGGCGATGATGCCGTCCAGGCCGGTGCTGGAGGTCAACCCGTGCCACAAGCTGATCGAGGCGCTGTCGGCGAAGCTGGAGAATACCGAACTGATCGCCGAAGCGGCGGCGACGTTGCTGGACCTGGCTCAGGTGCAGGAGGGGGACCTGCCGGCGGATGCGACGGCGTTTGCACGGCGGGTGACGACCTTGCTGGCGGGGAGTCTGGGGTAGGCCGGGGAGGCTGTTCGACGTTCGGGTATCCGTATAAGATACCCGAACGGTTGATTGATCGTGCTATGGGAGAGCGATGAGCACGAAGTTCCCGGGCATCGGCACGTCTTGGCTGGACAAGCGGTTGCGCCGCCATCGCGCCGCCGCTCTTCCGACTGGCTCTGCGCTGTCCGACCTGCCCGAAAGCATCGACCTCGACACCGCCAAAGCCGCGCTCGAACAGGTCAACAAGCGGTTGGATGCTGAACTTGCACTAAAAAGCGCGACGGAGACCCGTGCACTGACCCTGGCAGGGCAATGCACCACTTTGTTGAGCGCGATCACTGCCGCCGTTCTGGTCGAGGCTTACGGCAGCCACAGAATGCCGCTTATCGCGGCCGGCCTTGCCGGTGGCTTGTGCCTTTTCCTGGCGGTTCTGTTTGCCTACAGCAGTGCCAAGCCTCGGAAAGACATTGTACTGCCCGGCCGCCTGCCCGACGAGCTGTGGGACGATTTGGTGGCGCCTGACATGAAGGGTGCCGAGTTCATCGGCAGGCTGATGCTCGGACTGCAGGACGTCATGGTAACGAATGAGTTGAACCAGGAACGGCGAGCCGTCGCGCTCGGCAATGCGATCCTGGCCGTTAAGGCGGCCGTGCCGGTGGCGTGCATGGCCGCTTGGCTGGCCTTTGAGGCCGGCCCGCGACTGGTGTCCGTCCTCACAAGCGTCGGGCTGTAGCCGTTGATCCGCCGGGTCACGCGCCTGAAAAATGTAGAAGCATTCGACACGTTCACTATCCTGATACCGCGTCGAGCACTCGTTGTTCCACAGGCCCGACTAGCCAGTACATAATGGGTCGGGGATCTCGGTAGATCACAATCGCTGCGACGACCAGCACGATCAGGCAGGCTAAGCGAACGGATAATCTATGCTCGACAATAACCCTTCTGAAACCTCGCGTAGGACGAGGCACCTTGATCGGCTTTCTCGGCGGTTTGGGCTTTGATTCGACAGGGTTATCCGACATTGCGCGCACTAATCGCTCTGCCAGCATACCCCCACGACGTCCAACCGGCGGTGGTTCGATGGCCGGATCGCTGGTCTGCTGGCGCCGAACGCATGATCATCCCGGGTGTTGGGGTGAATACGCGCGATAGCGATATGAGGCCGATCATGCAACTTCATTGGTTGCGGGGTCAGCCGGACCGCATCAAGCCGGGGTCGCTTTCACCGCCCGCGTTGGTGCTCCGACAAATTACCTGACATTTAGCCCCAGCCTTGCGTGACGCACTCTCGCACATACGGCACAAAATGCCCGACCGCGGGCGTTACCAACCCCTTCACCTTCGCCGCCTCATCGAAACGGCGCAGTTGCACCGCAGCAACGGCATGCGGCAGCGCGGCAAATGCCTCCACCTCCTGCTCCGACATCGGGCCACCTTGCAACGACAGGCTCAGCACGCTGTCCTCCGACAGCCGCGCGAAGTAATCCGCTTCCACGGCGCACAGGTATCGTTTCGCCGCTACGTGCAGGCGCACCGGCTCGGTGACCTCCGGCCCGAAATAATCGCGCAGGAAGTCGTACCCCACCTGTTCATGCCGATCATCTACACCTTCGGCGGCGGGGTTTTCGCCGAGGTCGTGGACCATGTGGCCGACGTCATGCAGCAGCGCAGCAACGATCAAGGCCGCGCCGCAGCCGGACCGTTCCGCCAGCCACGCCGCCTGCAGCGCGTGCGCCCCCTGGTTGATGTCGGACAGGCCGTAGCGGCCCTCCCCCTTGCCGTCAATCAGCGCGGCAATCATCTCGGCAGGATCGCCGGTCATCGCGGAACTCCTTTCCCGGTCTCTCCCCCCGGGGTCTAATCCGCGGAATCGCCGCAGGCAAAAGGCGGTTGGATGACAAACCCGGCAGGCACCCCACGTACCTGCCAGATCAGGACATGTGTGCATGCTCGACCAGGAACTCGATTGCCTCGCCGCCTCGGCCGCCGATACCCGCCCGGTCCACCCGGTGCGGCCGGATGGTCTCGAAGCGTTCCTCGGCACGCTGCTGCCGGCGCGGGCGGCCTACCTCCGCGATGCGGACTTCGCCGCCAAGGCGGGGGAACTGGCCTTCCTGCCCGGCCCGCAGGGGATCGCCTCGGCGGTGCTGGGCCTTGGCACCGAGTCCACCCCATTCACCTTCGGCAGCCTGCCGATGCGCCTGCCGGAGGGCGATTGGCGGCTGGAGCCGGGGGACTATGACCCGGCCGAAGCGACGCTCGGCTACTGCCTCGGCGCCTACCGCTATGAACGGTTCCGTTCCGTCACCGGCCGCGGGCCGGCGTCACTGTTCGTTCCGCCCGGTCACGAGGCCGCCCTCTCGCAGGCCGCCGCCACCTGGATGGTGCGCGACCTGATCAATACGCCGGCGAACATCCTGGGCCCGGTCGAGCTGGCGGACTTCACCGCATCGCTGGCGGATCGTTATGGCGCCACGGCGCGGATATCCGCCGGCGACGAACTTGACGACAACTATCCGACGATCGCCGCTGTCGGACGCGGTTCGGCTCGCCCGCCGCGGGTCGTTACTGTGCATTGGCGCGGCAGCGCGGCGGCGGACGACGCGCCGCTGATATCGCTGTGCGGCAAAGGAGTCTGTTTCGATACCGGCGGCTACGACCTGAAGCCGTCCGCGGGCATGCTGCGGATGAAAAAGGACATGGGCGGGGCGGCGACCGTCCTCGGCCTCGCCCGGATCATCATGGAGGCGGATTTGCCGCTCCGCCTCGCGGTTCGTGTGGGGTGCGTCGAGAACGCGGTCTCCGGCACCGCGATGCGCCCCTCCGACATCATCCGCACCCGCGCCGGCCTGACTGTCGAGATCGGCAACACCGACGCGGAAGGCCGGCTCGTGCTGTGCGACCTGCTGCATGAGGCTTCGGAGGAAGCTCCGGCGCTGCTGATCGATTGCGCCACCCTGACCGGCGCCGCGCGCGTCGCGCTGGGGCCGGATCTTCCGGCACTGTTTTGTAACGATGACGGCCTGTCCGAGTCGCTCTTGCGCTTAGGTAACAGTGTCCACGACCCGCTGTGGCGGTTGCCGTTGTGGTCCAGTTACGCGGATTGGTTGAAGAGTCCGGTCGCCGATATCAACAACGTTTCATCCAAGCCGTTAGCGGGCGCCATTGTTGCTGGATTGTATCTGCTGCGTTTTGTCCGTCCAGGTATCCCGTGGATGCATATCGACCTCTATGCCTGGAACGACCAGTCGCGCCCCGGGCGTCCGGAAGGCGGCGAGGCCATGGCCATGCGCGCCCTGTTCGCGCTGCTCCGGGAGAGGGTTTCCAGGACGTGAAGATAACGATCCGTCCAGGGAATTATGGTGGTTTATGGCGATTTACACGGTAATTTGATCATAAATGACCCCGAGCCGGCCAGTGCCTCCCGCCAATCACCGACCGATCGCAACCGCCCCACAAGCGCCGACTGGCGCCGTCGGGATCGCCGGAAGCCCCTCCTATCACGCAACGGTGAAAAACTTGGAAGTGTGTGAAACTGTAATAAGGTTGACCTCGATCTGTATTTTGACTAATCGATCTGATGTGGACCCTGCGATTCGCAGCCACCGCATGAGAAAGGAAATTTACGTGGCAGCTCCTCCTAATCCGGTTTCCGACGCGCAAGTCGGCCTTCTGCGCGATACCGTCGTTGCGCTGGTGCGCCGCGATGGCGCCGATCTCTCGGCACGTCAGCTTGGCGTTTTCTTGACCTGCTATCTGAATGACGGCGGCCATACGGTTCGCGGCCTTGCCGCTGAACTGAACGTTTCTAAGCCCGCCATCACCCGGGCGCTGGACCGATTGGGTGAACTCGACCTCGCCCGCCGCAAGGTCGATCCGATGGATCGCCGCAGCGTATTGGTCCAGCGGACGACCAAAGGTTCGGCGTTCCTGCGCGATCTCCGCACCATTATGACCGAGGCATCCGGGGGCCGCAAAGCCGCTGCCAAGAAAGCCGCCTGATCCGGCCGTTTTACCTCAGACGGGTCCCGGTTGGCTGAACGATCGCGTCCTTTCGGTGTTGCCGCACCGTCATGGCCCGGAGCAATCCGGCCATGACGGCTGCGGCAAGGCCGTACGCGCGCCCGGACTTTCGTTCCAGCCCGCCGCCCTGGCGTCCACGCCGCCATCGCCAGCGGCCGGCGGTTTTGTGCAAATGGCAAAGTCGTTCCGACGAAATATAAGAGCCCCGGTAACCGGGCGCCTTGGCCCGCATGGCGCGGGCGGCATCAACGTCCCAATCGTAACCATGAGCTGAGCGTGGGCCGGCCAAACCGGACCGCAGCGAAGCATCTTCGCCGGTAATACGAACGCGCCCGCAGACGTGTTGCTGCTATACCCTATGCGATGCGTGGCCACGCCCGCGGCGGCTGATTCGAAGCCGATCGGTATCATCTCAACCTGTTGACCATTTCGCGTGCGTGAGACAAACGATGCTGAAAGGAGGAGTCTTCAGCCATGTCTCAATCCCTATCGGCCGCCAGGCCGCGCAGCAGGGCCCGCTTCGGCATCCTGGCACTGATCTCCATCGGCACCATGATCAACTATCTCGACCGGACGGTGCTCGGCATTGCCGCGCCGAGCCTGCGAGCCGATCTCGGGATCGATGCGGCGACAATGGGGTGGGTGTTTTCGGCATTCGGCTGGACCTATGCCGCCATGCAGATCCCCGGCGGCATCTTCCTCGACCGCTTCGGCGCCAAGGTCACCTATTTCTTGTCGGTGACGTTCTGGTCGCTGTTCACCCTGCTCCAGGGCTTCGCCACCGGGCTGACCTCGCTGCTGCTGTATCGCTTCGGGCTCGGCGTATCGGAGGCACCCTGCTTCCCCGCCAACAGCCGCATCGTCGGCACCTGGTTCCCGCAGCAGGAACGCGCCACGGCCACCGGCATCTATACCGTCGGCGAGTATATCGGCCTGGCGTTCTTCAGTCCGATCCTGTTCTGGCTGATGGCGGCCTATAGCTGGCACGCGCTGTTCATCGTCGTCGGTGCCGCCGGCATCCTGTTCGGCGGCGTCTGGTGGATCTTCTACCGCGAGCCGCGCGACCACCGCTCGGTCAGCCAGAGCGAACTGGACTACATCGCCGCCGGCGGCGGGCTGGAGGCAAAGGGGGCGGAGAAGCTGCCGTTCTCCTGGGCCAATGTCGGCCATCTGCTGTCCTACCGGCAGATCTGGGGCGCCTCCATCGGCCAATTCGCCGGCAACGCGACTTTGGTGTTCTTCCTGACCTGGTTCCCCACCTACCTCGCCACCGAGCGCCACATGGGCTGGGTCAAGGTCGGCTTTTTCGCGGTGCTGCCGTTCATCGCCGCGGCCACCGGAGTGCTGGCGGGCGGGTTCTTCTCCGACCTGCTGCTGAAGCGGACGGGTTCGGCCAACATCGCCCGCAAGACGCCGATCATCGGCGGGCTGCTGCTGGCCTCGCTGATCGTCACGGCGAACTACGTTGACAGCGATACGGCGGTCATCGCCATTCTCTCCGTCGCCTTCTTCGGCCAGGGCATGGTCGGGCTCGGCTGGACGGTGATCTCCGACATCGCACCCCGGCCGCTGATGGGCGTGACGGGCGGGCTGTTCAACTTCGCCGCCAACCTCGCGGGCATCATCACGCCGCTGGTCATCGGCTTCATCATCAGCGCCACCGGGTCGTTCCAGTGGGCGCTGGCCTTCGTCGGCGCGACGGCACTGGTGGGCGCGCTGTCCTACATCTTCCTGCTGGGCGACATCCACCGCATCGAACTGCCCGGGGAGGCCCGCCAATGAGCCGCCTGGTCTTTCTGCTGAACGGCCCGAACCTCAACCTGCTGGGCAAGCGGCAGCCGCATATCTACGGGTACGAAACCCTGGCCGACATCGAACGCGACTGCCGCGCGCTGGCGGCGGAGCTGAAACTGGATCTGCGGTTCCACCAGAGCAACCGGGAATACGAGATCATCGACTGGATCCACGAAGCGCGGGAGATCGCGGGCGGCATCGTCATCAATCCGGCGGCGTTCACGCACACCTCGGTCGCGATCCTGGACGCGCTGAACACCTTCGACGCGCCGGTGATCGAGATCCACATTTCCAACGTCCATAAGCGGGAGGAATTCCGCCACCACTCCTTCGTTTCGCTGCGCGCGGACGGGGTGATCGCCGGGTTCGGCACCCAGGGCTACCAGTTGGCGCTGCGGCGGGTCGCCAGGCTGATCGACGACAAAGGATAGCCCGCCGCATCTTCCCGGCGCCGCGAAAGCCATGGCATGATGCCGCCATGGCAGGGCACGAACATCACCACGACCATCACGGGCACGACCACGGGCATCATCATGCCCCGGCACGGATGGACACCGCGTTCGCCATCGGCGCCGCGGTCAATCTGGCGTTCGTCGTTGTCGAGGCGGGGTTCGGGCTGGCGGCCAACTCGGTCGCGCTGGTATCCGACGCGGCGCATAATCTGGGCGACGTGCTGGCGCTGCTGCTGGGCTGGGGCGCGGTGTGGCTGAGCCGGCGCCCGCCGACGGCGCGGCGGACCTATGGCTGGGGGCGCAGCTCGATCCTGGCGTCCTTGATCAACGCCGCGGTGCTGCTGATCAGCGTCGGCGCCATCGGGGTGGAGGCGATCCAGCGCCTGCTGCATCCCGAACCGGTCGCCTCCGGCATTGTGATGGCGGTCGCCGCCGCCGGCATCGTGATCAACGGCGGCAGCGCGCTGCTGTTCATGCGCAACCGGGAGAGCGACCTGAACATCCGGGCCCAGTTCCAGCACCTGGCGGGCGACGCGCTGGTGTCGCTGGCGGTGGTGCTGGCGGCGTTGGCAATCTCGCTGACGGGTCTGACGTGGATCGACCCGGTGGCGAGCCTGGGCGTGGTCGCGATCATTACGCTCGGTACATGGGGTACCCTGAAGGAGTCGGTTGATCTGGCGATGGACGCGGTGCCGTCGGGCATGCCGCACGCCAGGGTGAACGCGTGGCTGGCAGAACTGCCCGGGGTGCGGGAGGTGCACGACCTGCACATCTGGGCGTTGAGCACGACCGAGACGGCGCTGACCGTGCATCTCGTCTGTGCCACCGTGCCGGGCGAAAGCGCGCTGCACGAGCTGTCCGGCGCGCTGCGGGATAAGTTCGGCATCGGCCACAGCACGATCCAGATCGAGACAGAAACGGATGCGGCGCGGTGCCGGTTGCGTCCGGCCGGGATCGTCTGATTCGACAGCTGCGGCTACCGGTGAGTATCCTTTGGTGGGAAACTATCCGAGAGGACACCGGTCATGAGCATCGTCTGGACCGATACGGTCAAAGAGATCGCCGGGATCAAGCTGCATTTCACCCGGGGCGGCAGCGGCCCGGCGGTTTTGGTGCTGCACCACGACATCGGCACGGTTGAGCGCCTGCCGTTCTATGATGCCCTGGCGGAACGGTTTGATGTTCTGATCCCGCACCATCCAGGCTGGGGCAGGTCGGAACGGCCGCAATGGCTGCGTCATCCGCGCGACATCGCCGCAATCTACGCCTGGCTGCTGTCGGATCTGAACGAACCGTGCGTGTCGCTGGTCGGGCTTGGCTTCGGCGGCTGGATCGCTGCCGAAATGGCCAGCCTGGCGCCGGCCGGTTACCGCAATCTGGTGCTGGTGGGCGCCGCGGGGATCAAGCCGCCGGACGGGAATATCGCGGATCAGGCGATCGTTTCGTATATCGACTATCCGCGCTCGGGCTTTCATGACGAAGCCGCCTTCACCCGGGTTTACGGCGATGTTAGCACGGACCAGTTGGAAGCCTGGGACATCGCGCGAGAAATGAGTTTCCGGACCGCGTGGAAACCATACATGTATAGCCAGACCCTGCCGCATCTGCTGGGCGGGATACGGGCGCCGGCGCTGGTGATCTGGAGCGACGACGACCGGATCGTTCCGCTCAGCGCGGGCCAGGCCTATGCCCGGGCGCTGCATGACGCGACCTTCACCACAATCCCGGACTGCGGCCACTTCGCCGAGATGGAGAAGCCCGATGCGGTCGCGAAACTGGTGACCGATTTCCTGTCCTGCGGCTGAAGGAGGACCGTCCCATGCACATGATGTATTTCACCGAGCAGCCGATGTCGGCCTACGACGCCAAGGCCGGACTGGATTACGGCGCGACCGCACTGACCTTCTCCAACAGCCATTTCAACCCTGTCGAGGGCAGCCGGCTGTACAACGAATACCTGGAAGAATACATCCTGGCGGAAGAATGCGGCGCCGACGGCATCATGCTGAACGAGCATCACAACGCCCCGTTCTGCATGCAGGCACGCACCAACATGTTCGCCGCGATCCTGGCGGCGGTGACGAGACGGGTGAAAATCGTTATTCTGGGGAATCCTCTGCCGCTGTCGGAAAACCCCGTCCAGCTCGCGGAAGAGCTGGCGATGATCGACATGATCTCGAAAGGGCGGCTGGTCTCCGGCTTCGTGCGCGGCGGCGGGCAGGAGCAGTTGGCAAACGGCGTCAACCCGGCGTTCAACCGCGAACGCTTCATGGAAGCGCATGACCTGGTGCAGAAGACCTGGACCGAGCCGGGGCCGTTCCGCTGGGAGGGCACGCATTACCAGCAGCGCGTGGTGAACCCGTGGGCGGTGCCGTTGCAGAAGCCGTATCCTCGGGTGTGGATACCGGGGGTGCTGTCGAAGGAAACCGTGATCTGGACGGCGCAGCAACGCTATCCGTATATCGCGCTGAACACCTCGCTGGAGGCCACCCGCGCCATCCACGAAACCTACGACAAGGCGGCGGCGGATGCCGGCTACACCGCCGGGCCGGAGAATTTCGGCTACCTGATCCGCGTGCATGTGCAGGACACCGAGGAAAAGGCGCTGGCGAACGCGCGGCAGTTCATGTGGATGCAGGGCGAGTTCACCGGGTTGGCGCATCCGGTCTGGGCCAATCCGTCGGGGTATTTCTCGCCCTCCGGGCGGCGCGGGTTTGTCGAGTTCGCCGTCGGGCGGGCGACCAACCCGCGCGGCAACCCGACCTTCGAGCAGCAGGTCGCCGACACGATGATCATCGCAGGGACGCCCGATCAGGTGATCGCGCGGCTGAAATACCTGGTCGAGCACACCCGCCCCGGCATCATGGGCATCTGGGCGAACGACGGCACCGTCAGCAAGCAGGATCGCCGCCGCTGCATTCAATTGCTGTGCGGCGAGGTGATGCCGGCGATCAAGGAGTTTGGCGCCGGGCTGGAGTTGAACGACCCGTGGGAGGCCGATGCGCCGGTGCATCTGCGGTACTCGACGGATATTCCGGGGCGGCGGGTGGCGGCGGAATAGGGTTGGGCACGGCACGGGCCCAGCCAAATCAAACGATTGCCTTTGCGATCGGGCTACTTGGCGCCGTTAGCTCTTTGATGTTCCTTGTATCGACTCTTGCGGGCTTGAACCAGTCGACACCCCCGCGATTATCCGCGCAGGCCACCCGGATTTCAGTTTCAACGTTATACTAACATGGCTATGTTGGAATGGTAACATAGCCGATGGACCACAATGTGAAGCTTGAGTCAGCACGCGCCCTAAAGCTTGAGATCAGCGACGCAGTAGTCCGCCGCAATGAATCAATGGTAGCTAACCTACTCTTAGACGTCGCTTTACCCGGCCTCTTCGCCTTATCGGCTGTCGGCCGCCCATTGTGCTCGTTGGGTATCGCCAAAGGAAATTGGCCCGGCGACTACCGGTTGGCCGTACGCGTGGAGGGTAAGTCGGCCTCAAACGCAGGGTTTTTGGCCTATATTCAGCGAGCGACAAACGGCGAGTTCGATATTCGATGCACCGGGCCGGTCGGCAAGTTAGCCGAATCTGGCGACGCCCTGTGGCCCCGGTCGAGACACCGCCCGCTGGTGATTGGTGTCCCGGTCGGACATTCTGCAGTTTCGGCGGGCACGCTCGGGTGTTTCGCGATCCACCGGCCGACGGGTCGGGCTGTATTGGTCAGCAACAACCATGTCCTGGCTGACGAAGATCGGGCGTCCCCTGGTGATCCGATCTTGCAACCAGCCGGAGCCGACGGCGGTAAGGGACCTGACGATCAAATTGCGGAGTTGCTTGTGGCCGAGCCGCTGAAACCGACAGAGAACATTGTTGATGTAGCGGTTGGCAGCCTGGTTCCGAGCGTGACATTCGATCCCGTCTCGCTAACGGGTTCGGGCAATCTGAGAGGAATGCGTCAACCGCAACTCGAACCAGGCGATCCAGTCCTGAAAATCGGGCGGTCGAGCGGTCTCACCTTCGGTATCGTGACTGCAATCGAACTCGACAGCGTTGCAGTGGCTTACGATACTGGGACTCATGTCTTCGACCGCCAGATCGAGATCGAAGGCACGGGCAGCAATGCCTTTAGTGCCAGCGGAGATAGTGGGTCGATGATCGTCGATGAATCCGGATTGGCGTGCGGATTGCTGTTCGCTGGCAGCGAACATGGAGGAACCAACGGAAAGGGCCTGACGTTTGCAAACGACATTCACCAGGTCTTCGCGACGCTGCACCTCGAACTGGCGTCGACCTCTCCAGGGGCGTAAGAGGTCCGCATGAACATCTCGATCGAGGACGCACGACGGGTAAAGTCAATTGCCGGAGCGACCGCTCGCAGGTTCGCTCATGTGATCGGTGTGGGCCTGACGAAGGTTGGTGGCTCGTATGCGATAAAGGTCAACCTAGCTGACCCGCTGGCGATTGGCGTGTCACTGCCCGCGGAGATCGAGGGTGTTCCGGTCGTTTACGAGGTTACCGGACTGACCGTGAAGCAAGTTGCGTCATAACGGCGGGCGACTGCAACCGGATTTCCGCCGAAAGCCGCTTGCCGGAAGGCGGCGAGGTCTTCCCTAAGGTTGCCGCCGACTGCCAGTTCGATCTTGCCGTTTACAAGAGAAGCGACGTGTCACTTTGGCAGCGTCAATCAGTGGCTTGCCGCCGCGCCCACACTGACGAATACTCGCCACACTACAATAAGCCGGCAATAATGCCGGCATGCAGGGAGACTACGCCGATGAAGCCACGTCTTACGCGACGCGGGGCAATGCGCCTTGGCGCGGCCGCCGCCACGCTGCCTCTGGTCAACGTCCACACCGCCTTCTCCGCCGGACGGCTCAGCCTGGCCCTCTGGGACCATTGGGTCCCCGCCGGCAACGACGCCATGCGCAAGGTCGTCGCAGCCTGGGCGGAGAAGAACCATGTCGAGGTGCAGCTCGATTTCCTCACCGCCATCGGTAACAAGATCATGATCACCATGGCGGCCGAGGCCCAGGCCAAGACCGGCCATGACGTCTACGCCTTCGACATGTGGTCGGTGCACGAATACGCCGAGCAGCTCGACGCCGTTGACGACATCATGCAGCACTTCACCGCCCAATACGGCAAGATTGGCCGCGCCTACGAGTATCTCGGGGTTTCCAACGGCCATTGGCGCGCCGTCCCGGTCGCCTGGGGGTCCGCGCCGCTGACCCCGTGCGGGCGCATCAGCTTGCTGAAACAGCACGCCGGCATCGACGTGCAATCGTGGTTCCCGGCGCACGAGACAACCCCCGAAGCCTCCGCCGCCTGGACCTACGAGGCGCAACTGAAAGCCGCCGAAGCCTGCCACAAGGCCGGCGTCCCGTTTGGCTTCGGCTGCGGCACCACCACCGACTCCAACCAGACCTGGGGCGCGACGTTCGGCGCGTTTGGCGCCGATCTGGTGGATGCCAAGGGGACGATTACGGTGGATTCGGATAATGTGCGGCAGGCGCTGGAGTATGCCAAACGCATGGCGCCGTTCCTGCCGCCGGATACCGTCAGCTACGACGACGCCTCCAACAATCGCGCGCTGATCTCCGGGCGTTCGGCCATGATCTGGAACCCGCCATCCGCCTGGGCGGTGGCGAAGCGGGACGCGCCGCAGATCGCCGCCGATTGCTGGACCTTCCCCAACCCGCGCGGCGCCAAAGGGCGGCTGGTGCCGATGCGGCCGTATTTCTTCGGCCTGTGGTCGTTCGCGCAGAACAAGGCCGCCGCGCGCGACATACTGGCGTTCCTGGGCGCGCGCGAGCAGATGGAGACTCTGACCACGGCTACGCAGGGCTACGACATCCCGCCCTATCTTTCGATGGCGGACTTCAAGATCTGGGAGGAGGTCGGGCCGCCCAAGGGCACCGTCTACAACTACCCGATCCGCCCCTGGCATGACGCCGAGTACTTCATCACCGGCTCCTCCGGCCCGCCCGATATCGGCGTGCAGGCGTGGAACCGCGGGCTGATCCCGACCATGGTGTCGAAGCTGGTGGCCGGGCAGACGATCCAGCAGGCGATCGACTGGGCGAAGGACGAGCTGGAGGGGTTCACGCGGTAGCGGCTGGGATGGCGGGGATGGTAGCGATCATCCCCGCCAGCGGCTTAAAGATTAATCGAAAAAGCCGTGGCTAGGCCGCGGTATCGGCAACCTCGAACCCGACGAGGATCTGGCCGTCCTGCACCATGTCCCCGGCCGCGCAGGAAACCGACGCGACCACCGCGTCCGCCCGGGCCGTCAGGCGGAACACGGTCTTCATCGCCTCCAGCACAACCAGGATCTGGCCGCGTTTCACCTGATCGCCCGACGCCACCGAAACCTCCGTCACCAGCCCGGGGATTGGCGCCACCAGACGGTCGCTGGCGTCTTCTTCGTCGTCGGCGGCGGCCAGCGGGTCAGGCAGGGTCAGGCGCCAGGTCAGTCCGTCGTCGCGCACGGTCACGACGTGATGGTCGAGTATCGCCGTGACGGTGCGCCTTATCCCATCCAGCGAGACGGCCAGCCTTGCCTCGTCCAGCCGAACCGCCGAGCATAGCGTGTCGCCGATACGCCAGGCCGCCCCGTCGCGGGTGACCGAAACCGGATAGGCGGTTTCGCCATCCTTAAAGTCCAGCACGCGGGCGGGCGTGGTGTTGACCCACCAGAGGTCACGTTCGTCCCACGGATCGTTTCCGCCAGGTGTGGTTTCCGCGGTCAGGACGGTAAGCGCGGCGATGGCAAGGACATCGGGTGGCGGGGCGCTCTGCACCGCCAATAACGTTTCGCCTTCGCGGGCGATAAAGCCGGTGTCGATCCCGCCAGTCGCGAAATCCGGATGGCGGACGATGCGGCCGAGCAGATCGAGGTTGCTCGCCACGCCAACCACGGCGCAATCGTTAAGCGCGCGGGCCATGCCGCGCAGCGCGGCGGGGCGCGTCGGCGCGTGGCAGATCAGTTTCGCCAGCATGGCGTCGTAATGGATCGACACCGTATCGCCCGAGGCGAAGCCGGTATCGGTGCGGGTCTCGGCGGTGTGCGGCGGTGTGCGGAACAAAGTCAGCCGGCCGACGGAGGGGGCGAAGTCATGCGCCGGGTCTTCGGCGTAAATGCGCGCCTCGATGGCATGGCCGTTGCGGGTGATGGCGGACTGAGTGACCGGCAGCGGCTCGCCGGAGGCCACGCGCAATTGCCATTCGACCAGGTCGAAGCCGGTGATCATTTCGGTGACGGGATGCTCGACCTGAAGCCTGGTGTTCATTTCGAGGAAGAAGAAACCGTCGTCTTCGGCGACAAACTCGACCGTTCCCGCGCCGACGTATCCCACCGCGCGGGCGGCGGCGACGGCGGCGGACCCCATCTTGTCGCGCTGCGCTTCGGACAGGCCGGGTGCGGGGGCTTCTTCCAGCACTTTCTGGTGGCGGCGCTGGGCGGAGCAGTCGCGCTCGAACAGGTGCACGGCGTTGCCATGCGTGTCGGCGAAGACCTGGACCTCGATATGGCGCGGCCGTTGCAGATAGCGTTCGATCAGCACGCGGTCGTCGCCGAACGAGGAGGCGCCTTCCTGCCGGGCGGACGTCAATGCGGTGGCGAAATCGGCGGCCGATGCGACGACCCGCATGCCGCGGCCACCGCCGCCGGAGACGGCCTTGATCACCACGGGAAAACCGATGCGCGCGGCCTGGTCTGCCAGGAAGTCCGCGTCCTGGCGGTCGCCGTGGTAGCCGGGCAGCAAAGGCACGTCGGTTTGTTCCATCAGCGCCTTGGCGGAGGATTTCGATCCCATGGCGCGCATTGCAGAGGCCGGCGGTCCGACGAAGACGATCCCGGCCTCGGCGCAGGCATCGGCGAAGGCGGGGTTTTCCGACAGGAAGCCGTAGCCGGGATGGATCGCCTCGGCGCGGGCGGCGCGGGCGGTTTCGATGATTCGCGCAATGTTCAGGTAGCTTTCGCGCGCCGGGGCGGGGCCGATGGGATAGGCGCGGTCCGCCGCCTTGACGTGCAGAGCATGCGCGTCGGCCTCGGAAAACACCGCGATCGTTTCTATGCCGAGGCGGCTTGCGGTGCGGATGACGCGGCAGGCGATCTCGCCGCGGTTGGCGATCAGCAGGGTGCGGAACATGGCCATTACATCCGGAACACGCCGAAGCGCGTCTCCTGGCGGGGTTTGTTCAGCGCGGCCGAGAGTGACAGGCCAAGCACGCGGCGGCTATCGGCGGGGTCGATGATGCCGTCGTCCCAGATCCGGGCGCTGGCGTAGTACGGGTGGCCCTGGGTTTCGTATTGCTCGCGGATTGGCTTTTTGAAGGCTTCCTCCTGCTCCTTCGTCCAATCGGCGGAACCGGCGCGCACGGTGGTCAGCACACCGGCGGCCTGCTCGCCGCCCATGACGGAGATGCGGGCGTTCGGCCACATGAACAGGAAGCGCGGATCGTAGGCGCGGCCGCACATGCCGTAATTGCCGGCGCCGTAGCTGCCGCCGATGATCAGGGTGATCTTCGGCACGGACGTGGTGGACACGGCAGTCACGAGTTTGGCGCCGTCCTTGGCGATGCCGCCGGATTCGTATTTGCGGCCAACCATGAAGCCGGTGATGTTTTGCAGGAAGATGAGGGGGATGTTTCGCTGCGAGCACAACTCGATGAAGTGCGCGCCTTTCACGGCGGATTCCGAGAAAAGGATGCCGTTATTGGCGATGATGCCGACGGGGTAGCCATACAGATGGGCGAAGCCGCAGACCAAAGTGGTGCCGTACAGGCGTTTGAACTCGTCGAAGACGCTGGCATCGACGATGCGGGCGATCACCTCGCGCACGTCGTAGGGGGCGCGCAAATCGGCGGGGACGATGCCGTGCAGTTCGGACGGGTCGTATTTCGGCGGTTCCGGCGTGCGGCGTTCGATGCCGGCGGGCTTTTCCCGGTTCAAGCCGGCGACGATGCGGCGGCAGATCGACAGCGCGTGGTGGTCGTTGCGGGCGTAGTGATCGACCACGCCGGAGGTGCGGGCGTGCACATCGGCGCCCCCGAGGTCCTCGGCGGAGACGATTTCTCCCGTTGCAGCCTGCACCAAAGGCGGGCCGCCGAGGAAGATGGTGCCCTGCTTGCGGACGATGATGCTCTCGTCGCTCATCGCGGGGACATAGGCGCCGCCGGCGGTGCAGGAGCCCATGACGACGGCGATCTGCGGGATGCCCTCGGCGGACATGTTGGCCTGGTTGAAGAAGATGCGGCCGAAATGCTGCCAGTCCGGGAAGATTTCGTCCTGCAGCGGCAGATAGGCGCCGCCGGAGTCGACGAGATACAGGCACGGCAGGTTGTTGCGGCGCGCGATCTCCTGCGCGCGGACATGTTTCTTCACCGTCATCGGGAGGTAGGTGCCGCCTTTGACGGTGGCGTCGTTGGCGACGATGACGCATTCCCGGCCGGAGACGCGGCCGATGCCGGTGATGATCCCGGCCGCGGGCACCTCGTCGTTATAGAGGCCGAAGGCTGCGAGTTGGGAGAATTCCAGGAAGGGCGAGCCGGGGTCGATCAGCGCGGCGACTCGTTCGCGCGGCAGCAGCTTGCCGCGGGAGGCGTGCTTTTCGCGGGCCACCGCGCCGCCGCCCTGGGCGATTTCGGCGACGCGTGCCCGCAAATCGTCCACCAGGCCGCGCATGGCGGCGGCGTTGGCGGCGAAGTCGGGGGAGCGGGGGGTGATGTCGGAGCGGAGCGTGGTCATGGGGTCGGGTGTCCCATCGCCGTCGCAACCACCCCGTCGTCATGGTGGGCAAAGGCCCACCATCCACGCCTTTCGGGGTCCATGCGGCGCGAAGGCGTGGATGGTGGGCCTTCGCCCACCATGACGACTACAGGCTCGTGCCACGGGCCGGCGACCGCGGCGTAATGACGTTGAAGGCGGGAAGTCATCACGCCGTCTCCGTAAACAATTCGCGTCCGATCAGCATTCGCCGGATCTCACTTGTTCCAGCGCCAATCTCGTACAATTTGGCGTCGCGTAGCAGCCGTCCGGTGGGATAGTCGTTGATGTAACCATTTCCGCCGAGTGCCTGGATCGCCTCCAGCGCCATCCAGGTCGCCTTTTCCGCCGCGTACAGGATCGCTCCGGCGGCATCCTTCCGCGTGGTTTCGCCGCGGTCGCACGCCTTTGCCACGGCGTACACATACGCCTTGGCCGCATTCATTGTCGTGTACATGTCCGCCAGCTTGCCCTGCATCAACTGAAACTCGCCGATGGCCTGGCCGAATTGCTTGCGTTCATGCACATACGGCACCACCACATCCATGCACGCCTGCATGATCCCGATCGGCCCCGCGGCCAACACCGCACGCTCATAATCCAACCCGCTCATCAGCACGTTCACGCCGCGGCCGACGGAAGACAGCACATTCTCCTCGGGGACCTCGCAATCCTGGAACACCAGTTCACAGGTGTTCGACCCGCGCATACCCAGCTTGTCCAGCTTCTGCGCGGTGGAGAATCCAGGAAACCCCTTCTCCACCAGGAACGCCGTAATCCCCCGCGGGCCTGCCGCCGGGTCCGTCTTGGCGTAGATCACCAGCACGTCCGCATCCGGCCCGTTGGTGATCCACATCTTGCTGCCGTTCAGCACGTAGCGGTCGCCGCGTTTGTCAGCGCGAGTCCGCATCCCGACGACATCCGACCCCGCCCCCGGCTCGCTCATCGCCAGCGCGCCCACCGCCGTGCCCTCGACCAGCCCTGGCAAATACCGCGCCTTCTGGTCAGCATTGCCATTTCGGAATATCTGGTTCACGCACAGATTGGAGTGCGCGCCATAGGACAGCCCCACGGACGCGGAGGCTCGGGAAATCTCCTCCATCGCGACGACATGCTCCAGGTAGCCCATGCCGGCGCCGCCGTACTCCTCCGACACCGTCACGCCGAGCACGCCCAGCGCCCCCATCTTCGGCCACAGATCCATCGGGAATGCATTGTCGCGATCGACCCGGGCCGCGCGGGGCGCAATCTCCGCCGCGGAGAACGACTCGACCTGGGACCGCAGCATGTCCGCGGCCTCACCAAGGTCGAAATTCAGTCCCGGCAAGCGATTCGGCAGGCTGGCCATTTATCGTTCTCCAACGCGTTCCCAAAGCGGGCGCACACTGCCTGACCCCGTGCACTTCGCCAAGCGGGAGGCTGCCATGTCCCGATTTATGGTGCAGTGCAGCATGAATGTCCCATATGACAGGCGTCAGGAACGTCCTCCCCCAGCGGTCAATTAACCGCCAGCAAAGGACCAAATACATGAGCATTTTCGAAACCGTCGGCGAAGCCGCTCTGCTGCGTGCGGAAGGCGACAAGCAGCTTGCCGCATCGCTCGCAAACGCATGGAGCCGCCTGCGCCAGTCCGTGGCCAACCTGTTCAACAAAATCCTCGTCAACGTGCCCGACCAGCATCCGCTGCCGTAGCGGCGGTCATGCCTCCGGCGGAAGCGACCGCGGCCTTCCCTCGTCATCGACTGCCACGAGAACGAACTTCGCCTCGGTGACGCGCGTGCGTTCGCCGGGGTAGCGGCGCAGGACCCATGTCTCTACATCGACCGTGATCGATGTCTTGCCGGTTTTGGTGATGTCTGTATAGACGCAGACGACATCGCCGACCTTGACGGGCTGGAGGAAGGATAGGTTGGAGACGGCGGCGGTGGCGACCCGGCCCTTGGCCCGCGTGCCGGCGGCGATCCCGGCCGCCAGATCCATCAACGACATGATGTAGCCGCCGAAGATGTCCCCGGACGGGTTGGTGTCCGCGGGCATTGCGACGGTGCGCAGGGATAACTCTCCGTGCGGTTCGGCGAGGCTGTTCGGCATGGCGGCGTCCTTGTGCTATAGGCCGCCATCATGACCGATATCCTGCTCCGCTACGACAGCGATCATATCGCCACCCTGACATTGAACCGCCCGGCTGCGCGCAACGCGCTTTCGATGGAGCTGATGCAGGCGCTGGACGCCGAACTCGCCGCCATCGCGGACGATCCGGACGTCAAGGTCGTCATTATCGCCGGCAACGGCCCGGCGTTCTGCGCCGGCCACGATTTGCGGGAGGTCCGGGCGACTCCGACCCGCGACGCCTACCAGGCGCTGTTCGCCCTGTGCTCCCGCCTGATGCAGAGGATCGTCCGACTGCCGAAGCCGGTGATCGCGCAGGTGCACGGAGTCGCCACCGCGGCCGGCTGCCAGTTGGTGGCCTCGGCTGATCTGGCGGTGGCGGCGGAAACCGCGCGCTTCGCCACGCCGGGGGTGGATATCGGGCTGTTCTGCTCCACCCCGATGGTGGCGCTGAGCCGCGCCGCCGGGCGCAAGGCGTCCATGGAGATGCTTCTTACCGGTGACATGGTCCCGGCCCGGCGCGCCCGGGATATCGGCCTGGTCAACCGCGTGGCGCCGGATGACGGGCTGCGGGATGCGACCTTGGCGCTTGCCCGGCAGATCGCGGCGAAATCCCCGCTGACCCTCGCCATCGGCAAGGAGGCGTTCTACCGCCAGGCGGAGATGGACCTTTCCGGCGCCTACGACTATGCGTCGGAGGTGATGACCCGCAACATGCTCGCCCGCGACGCCGCGGAAGGCATCGACGCCTTCCTGCAAAAGCGCCAACCGCAATGGACCGGGACTTGAAGCCGCCTCGCTGTCACTCCACGTGATCGGGACCGATGAAAGATCCATACGAAACCCTGGGCGTCCAGCGAACCGCCGATGAGGCGGCCATCCGGGCCGCGTATCGCAAGCTGGCGAAGAAGTTCCATCCCGATGTCAATCCGGGCAAGGCTGATGCCGCCGCGCGGTTCGGCGAGATCAGCGCCGCCAATGAGCTGCTGTCCGACAAGGACAAGCGCGCCAAGTTCGATCGGGGCGAGATCGATGCCGAGGGGCATGAAATCCATCAGCAACGGCAATACTATCGCGATGCCCCCGGCGCCGAAGCGTACGGGCAGCAGGGCGGTCCGGCCGGCGGCTTCAGCCAGGAGGACCTGGAAGCGTTCTTCTCCCAGCATTTCGGCCAGGCCGGCCAGCGCTCCGACTGGGGAGCGACGGGTCGCGTGAGGCCGGGCCGCGACATGCAGTATTCGCTGACCGTTTCGTTCGTCGATGCGGCCGTCGGCACGACCAGGCGGCTGGCGCTGCCGGACGGCAAGACGCTGGACGTGCGCATCCCGCCGGGCACGGAAGACGGGCACACGCTGCGGCTGCGCGGCCAGGGTGGCCCGGGCTACAACGGCGCGCCCGCCGGGGATGCGCTGATCGAGATCACCGTGGCGCCGGATCCGCGGTTCCACCGCGACGGCGACGATATCATTACAGACATGAAGGTGACGTTGCAGGAAGCGGTGCTGGGCGCCTCGCTGGAAGTGCCGACGATCCACGGACCCGTGAAGCTGGCGGTGCCGGCGGGGTCGGGCACGGGCACAAGACTGCGGCTGCGCGGCAAGGGCATCCGGCAGGGGCACCAGTTCGTCCAGCTTCAGGTGGTGCTGCCGCCGGGCGATGAGCCGGAACTGGCGGCGTTCCTGAAGACGTGGACTCCGAAGAAAAGCTTCAACCCGAGGGAGGGGGCATGATGCGCCTGACCGCCGTGGTGGCGTTGTTCCCGGACCTGCCGGAGACGGAGGTTCTGGCCTGGGTGGACCGCGGCTGGGTGCGCGCCCGGTCGAGTGGAACGGAGTGGGAGTTCCAGGATATCGATGTGGCCCGGGTGCGGCTGATCCGCGATCTGACGCACGAGCTGGCGGTGCAGGAGGAGGCGATGCCGCTGGTGCTGTCTCTGCTGGACCAGGTGTATGCGCTGCGCGGCCAGATGCGGGCGGTCGCGCGCGCGGTGGAGGCTCAGGACGAGGCGGTTCGGGCGGCGATCCTGGCGGCGATGCGGGGGTGAGTGGGCGGCGGCCGGCAACGGATCTGTCCGCGCCGGCCGCCGCGCTATTGAAGGTATTGGTGCGGTCCACCGCCACCAAGCCGCTGACCGTCACGCTGGCGGTGAGTGTGTTGCATTGCTGAAACGGCAGACATACTCATGCCGTTGCGCCACAGTCCTAAGCTTTACTCAACCCGGTTAATTGCGCCGGCTCGACATGGCATCCAAAGATGCGCGCATCTCGTCAGGGTCGCGCATGCCCTTGGTTGTGCCGGAAAGCGGATCGTTCAGACCGCCGATGCCGTCCGTATTTCCGCCGGTCTGCTGATGCCGCTTGGTAGACGCACGGTTCCATAACAAAAAAGCAACAACGCACGCAAATGTCACGAGAGCAAGTGCAAATATCGGGTCCATGATTCCTCCGAAGTGTTACCCGAAACACAGCGCTTGCCACCGCTTGCAAGTTTCATCGGGAACATTTGCTCTTGCGCAGTTGATTCCGTTCATAAAGATCGGCGCGACTGTATCGCATACAACGCCTACCTTGTGGGATTCGCCCAACCAATCCGAACTTGTGGCGGCGACTCCCGCACCTTAAATCGCTCCCCGGGTGCATCGTTATCGATCGCCGTCGGGAAAGCCCGGCTTGGCCGCTATTATTGCGCGCTCAACCCGATACGGCAGCGGACGCATCTTGCCCGGCCGATCCAGACCCCGCCGCCCGAGGGTCGCGCGTCGCTTCAACCACGCTCTCGATCGCCTGAACCACCTGCTCCGTCGCGACGTGATGGACCATATGTCCGGCTCCCTTCACGATCTGTAGCACGCTGCCCGGAAGGATGGCCCGCAAATGCTCGGACCTGCGCTTGAAAACGATCCTGTCGCCGTCGCCTGCGATGATGATCACCGGCAAGCTCAGGTCCTTGTAGTCCTCGCGCAGCGCGACGGCGCCCGGGATCATCAGGGCCCCGTCCATCGAGGTCGCGCGAATCTGCGAGGGCCGCAACGCCATCGCGGTCGAGTATTCAGCCTCAAACCGGTTCGGCACCCGCGCGGGCGAGAACATTGCCCATTTCAGCAGCGGCATCTGCAGCCAACCCAGCAGCGGCGACACGGTGTAGCGCAAAATGTCACCCAACACCGGGATTGCTCCTGCCGTCACCAGCAGCGCGTCGGGCCGCAGCGTCCAGAAGTAGTAGCCGGATAGAAGCACGAGGCCGGCCACATTGGCCTGATGCCGCGCCGCCATAGCAAGAGCCACGATCGTGCCCCAGGAATGCCCGACCACGACGGGCCGCTCGACATGGAGCTGACGCAGCGCCTCATGCAGCAGATCGGCCTGCTGAGCGGCGGTCCACAGGCGACCGCGCGGGCGCTCGCTGTAGCCGAAACCGGGGCGGTCGAAGATGATGACCCGGTGATGCTCCAGCAGCATGTCGGCCACCCCGCTGATGTTCCAGTCGTCCCCGCTCACTGCATTGCCGTGAATGAGCACGATAGGGCTGCCTTCGCCCCGGTCGCTGTAGTGCAGCCGTACCCCGTCGACCTCCACGAAACCGCCCCGAGGCGGATGCCGTCGCTCCGCCCGCCGCGCCATGAGCAGGTTGCCGGCAACGAGCGCGGCCACGGCCGCCGCCCCGGCCAGCACAGTCGTGGCGAGGCTGGAACGGGTCTTGGATCTCGCGAAGAGCTTCATCATAGTCCTTTGCGTGCACGGTGGACCCGCTGCATTGAGAAGAAGGACAATCCACCGATAGTGATTGAAGGGGCATGCTGGCACGGGCCTCCGGCATGCTTTTCGAGCCGTCCGTTGTGGCTCCGTCAGGTAAACTGCAATGATTGCCGCCGGCGTTACTACCGTCTGGTCGCGTCTCCACCGACGCTCGGCAAATGGTGCAGTGCAAAATTGCTTCAACCGCTGCTCCGGATGTCGTCAATCGAACCGGCGAACATCGCAATGACGATACGATGACGTCGCCCGTCAGGAGCGGCGCCGCATCCGGAAACCGCTCCGGCTCACCGGCTGCCGCCCGACGCTGACCACAGCGGACGGCCCGGGCGAAGCCGATCCGCCAAACCGCGTCCACGCCCTGGATGAAGCCGTCGCGCGTAGCCGCCCCGGCCCTCTGATGGTCCCGGGCACGCATGGCTGACGATCCGAACCACGATGAGTTGTCTCCCCCGCGAGAATGGCTCGAAGCTCTTGCCCTGAGCGAGGCAGATCTTGCCGCCGGACGCACGGTGCCCTGGCGGGAAGCGAGGGCACGGTTGCTAGCCAATTTCGAAGAGATCGAGGCTGAGCCGACCGACGTCGAGTCGTGATCCGGCGGAGCCGCCAGGCCGAGCGGCAAGTTGCTGCGCTGCTGCGGCATTACCTGCGTCCCGGTCGGCCGGAGGCGATAACCAACCTGATCGCGGAGAGCGATGATGCTGTGGCTCCCATCGAGCACAAAAATCCAGCCGCCGGATTGCCTGCCCCCGAGAGCCTCGCCCGGCGCAGCCGGGTCTGAATGAAGGTCAAAAAGCTGCCCCGGTAACTTTAGCGTTTATTAATTGACATGCCTCGGGTTCGCGCGTCGAGTATGCGGCTCTGAAAGCTGCCTTACTAGCCGTTATCTGCAACACTTCATGTTATCTGCCACCAGGCAGTTCGCAGCCCGAATGATTGCGCGCGTCTGCTATTTCATGAGTCAGGTCAAGGGATAGGACCGATGGACAACATCATCATGCTGTTTGCGTGTCTCGCGATCGGCATGGCCCTGATATGGTCCGGACGCGTGCCCGACAACGCTCACACCTCAATCAATGCCTTTATCATACACGTTTCGCTGCCGGCACTCACTCTGCTTCAGGTTCATGCCGTTCGTCTTGACCCGGCGCTGCTTTACGCCGTCTTCATGCCGTGGCTTTTGTTCGCGGCCAGCGCGGCTCTGTTCTGGGCGATCGGATCCGCCCTCCGGCTGCCGAAGACGACCACAGGCGCCCTCGCCGTCGTCGGAGGGCTCGGGAATACTTCGTTCATCGGCCTGCCGATGATCGAATCTTTTTACGGATCCCGCGGAATGCCAATCGGCATCATGATCGACCAACTCGGCACCTACCTGGTGCTCAGCACCATCGGCATTCTGACAATCTGCTTTTACTCCGACACCGCGGTTTCGAAACGCGAAGTCGCGATGCGAATCATAAC
Source organism: uncultured Rhodopila sp. (assembly GCF_903915725.1). Taxonomy (GTDB): domain Bacteria; phylum Pseudomonadota; class Alphaproteobacteria; order Acetobacterales; family Acetobacteraceae; genus Rhodopila. The sequence continues at coordinate 56,026 of NZ_CAIWTY010000023.1, read as the reverse complement.
ATTTCCACCATTGATTGCCCTGGCGGTCGCCGTTGCTCTCATGCCGATCGGCTATCCCGCTTGGACCATCAGCGTATTGAGCCGCCTCGGCGGGACTCTGGCGCCCTTGGCCCTGGTGTCGGTCGGCCTGCAGCTTCGGCTGGGCGCCGTGCGTGGCCATCGCGCGCCACTTGCCATGGGACTTGGCTATAAACTAGTGCTGGCGCCACTGCTGGTAACGCTGATCTATGCCGGCCTGATCGGACTGCGGGGTTTCACGACGCAAATCACCCTTTTCGAATCCGCAATGGCGCCCCAGATCGGCGGAGCGATCGTTGCCAGCCAATACGGTTTGAACGCCCAACTCATTTCTTTAATGATCGGCGTTGGAACAGTGCTGTCATTCGTCACGCTTCCACTCTGGTGGAATGTCTTCTCTATTCTTTAGGCCGAATTCGATGCCGGCGATCATCGATTTGGACCTCCGGGTCAACGGCTGCGACGGCATCGATTTCAACGACACCGCGCTGACCGCCGCCGCGCTCGACCACGCGCTGGGGGCGATGTTCAGCTCCGGCGTCAACGCCTGCCAGCCGATCCGATGTCTCCCGCAACTGAGCAGCAGCGAGGATCGACGTATGTGGCGCGCCCGAACCGGCCACTGAATCGTCCGACGAAGCACAGGCCGGGCGATGCTATCACGAGATCACGCAACAGCGAGCCGTTCCCGGCACGATGATGTGAATTTCGTAATAATGTGGCTAGTGGTAAGTTCGGTTTCTCGTTACTCACCCCCCGCGGATGATCGCATGTCAGGCCTGAAACCCGATCAAAGTCCCTCGCACGGCGGCGGCATACGCTGTGCCGATGACGCTGGGTATTGCCGGCATACCGCTCGCGACGCCGCCGCATGCCTTATCAGCCTGCAGTGATCGACATGGCAGCCCAAACCATAATCTGGCTTCTCATTGGCTTGATCGGAATTGCCGATATAATTGCGCTGTTTGCACAAGGACTATCCGTCGATTTCGAACTCGAATGGCAGGCCATCGCGCTGATCGCGATCCTCCTGGCCGCCTCGCGTCTATGCCGCTTGCGCAGTCCGCAGGCCGCCCGATTCACCACCGCCCTGGCGCAGATTTTCGCGTTCGGCAACGCCGGCACGGTGTTTACCTATGTACTGACCGCGGCATCGCCCTTCCCGCTGGCTGATCCGTGGTTCGAGCAAGCCGATATCGCATTGGGATTCCACTGGCTCGCCTGGTTCAACTGGGTCAATCATCACCCGGCTGTGCAGATCATATTGGGTCTTGCCTACAACAGCATGGCGCCGCAAGCTGTTGTGCTGGTCATGATCTTGTCCTATATCAATGTAAAGCGGGTTGATGAGTTCCTCACCGCCGGGATACTCGCCATTATCATCACGTTTCCCATCATGTATCTGCTGCCGTCCATCGGCGCATTCGCACCGCATGGCATCGATGCCGGCGTGCAATGGCAAGCCGATATCCTGACGCTTCGCTCTCATAGCACATCGACCATCCGGCCGCTGGCCGGGATCGTTACGTTTCCCTCATATCATACCGCCTTGGGCGTGCTTTACATAAACATGGCGCGCGAACGAAAATGGCTGTTCTATCCTTTGCTTCCGCTCAACGTGCTGCTTGCGATTTCAGTCATGAGCCAGGGCGGCCATTACCTTGTCGATATGCTCAGCGGCGCCGTCCTGGCATTGGTATCCCTTGCGATAGCGCGCCTTCTGCTTTCGGCCGATCGGCGGGCCATGCTTCCGCGCCGCGAAAGCCGGAAATGCCGGACCCGGGCAACGTTGCCCGATCCGGTTGGACAGGATGCCGGATAGTCGCGGGATGACGGCTCGCGGCTCGAACGCCTGCCCGGGTAGTCCGAAGCGCGGGTGACAAGGCTTCGCCGTTGAGATCGGCGGCATCCCGTGCTTGACTCCCCTGCCCCGCGCCGCCAAAGCCGCGGCATGCACTCAACCGGCCTGATCGACCTCCAGGTCAACGGCTACGCCGGCGTCGATTTCAACGACACCGCGCTGACCGCCGACGCGCTCGACCACGCGCTGGAAACCATGCTCCGCGCCGGCGTCACCGCCTGCCTGCCCACCCTCATCACCGCCGCCAAAGCCGATCTGGCAAACCGCCTGCACGCTTTGGATGAAGCCGTCGCGAACAGCCGCCTCGGCCCGCTGATGGTACCGGGCTTCCACCTGGAGGGGCCGTTCCTCAACCCCGCCCCCGGCTACGCCGGCTGCCACCCAGTCCCGGCGATCATCCCCCCCGAGCCGGCAACCCTCGACCGCCTGACGCTCGGCCTTCGCCGCCCGGTCCTGCTGCTGACGCTGGCCCCCGAGCGCCCCGGCGCCCTGCCCCTGATCCGGCACGCCCGCGCGGCCGGCATCGCCGTCGCCATGGGCCATACCGCCGCCGATACCGAAGCGACCGAGCAAGCTGCCCGGGCCGGAGTCACCCTCAGCACCCATCTCGGCAACGCCCTGCCGCAGCCGCAGCCGAAATTCCTCAACCCGCTGATGGCGCAACTGGCGGAGGACGCGCTGTATGCCAGTTTCATCGCCGACTTCATCCACATCCCGCCGCACGCGCTGAAAGTGCTGATCAGGGCCAGGCAGCCGCATCGCTGCATCCTGGTCACCGACGCCACCGCCGCCGCCGCGGCACCACCCGGCCTGTATCGCTTCGCCGGCATGGACATCGAGCACGCCGCCGACGGCTCGGTCCGCGTCCCCGGCACCGCCACGCTGGCCGGTTCGGCACTGTGCCTGGACCAGGCGGTGCGCAACGTCACGGCCGCGGGTTTCGCCGACGCGCGGACCGCGCTGGCCATGGCATCGCAGCATCCCGCAGCGGTGCTGGCCACTGCCCTCGCCCATCACGGCATCCGCCTGCCGGACTCCGAGGTCGCCTGGACCGGCTCACTGCACCCCGAAACCGTCACCCTCGGCGCGCTAAAAATTCGCGCGCGGTAGAAACCTTTCGTTAACCCTTTCGCGCTAGGGTGACGGCAGCGAAGAACGCGACCGCGTCAGGCAAGGTGGGCAGAACGGCCATTCCCTGGCTTCCTTGCTGATGGGAGTCCGCCGTGAACAGCCGAACTGACGGCCCTTGGGCCATCCGGGCCGCGGCGCGATGCTGACGATGCTCGCCCCCGCCCCGCACCGGCACTGTGCACCGGAACCGGACTGCGGCCTGTGCGGCGCCCCGCTGCACCGCAGCCTGCTCGACCTCGGGACCGTGCCGCTAACCCACCGCAGCCTCGCCGCGGCAGAACCCGATACGCGGCATCCGTTGCACATCCGGCTGTGCGATCATTGCGGACTGGCGCAAACCGGTGCCAGCCCAGGCGGCGCGGCGGCGGACCACGCCTTCGCCGAACCCGCCGGACGCCCCGGGCGCTACGCGGAGACGCTGCGCAGCCGCTTCCACCTGAACGCCGACTCGCTGGTCGTCGATATCGGCGCGGCCGAAAGCCCGCTGCTGCCGCACGTCCAGGCCGCCGGCATCCCGGTTCATCCGATCGAAGCCGCCACCTTCAACACCGCGACGGCGATGCAGATCGCGGTCCAGCAAGGGTGCGCCGACATCGTCCTGGCGCACGGCGTGCTGCCGCTGGCCGCCGACATGTTTGAATTCGCCGCCGCCCTGGCCTGCATCCTGCGTCCGAACGGCGTCGTCAGCCTGCAATTCCCGCACTTGCTGTCGCTGATCCAGCGCGTCCAGTTCGATGCCTTCCGTCCCGATATCCGTGCCCACCTGTCGCTGCCGGTGACCGAGCGCCTGCTGCGCTCCGTCGGCCTGCGGGTGTTCGATGCCGAGCGGATACCGGACGACGGCGGCTCCCTGCGGCTGCATGTTTGCCACTTGCACAGCCGGCGCGACGCTCGCCCCGGCGTCAAGGCGGTGCGGCTGACCGAGGCGGACCAGCCGGCGCTGGCCGCGGGTTTCGCCGCCAGGGTTGCCCTCGCGCGGGATGACATCCGCGGCTTCCTGCGCGCCCGCCGCGACGCCGGCCGCAGGGTCACCGCCTACGGCGCAACGGCGCGCGCCGCCATGCTGCTGAACCTGTGCGGCGTGACCCCGGACGAAATCGCCACCGTTGCCGACACCGATACGACGCAGCACGGCCGCCGGATGCCCGGCAGCCGCCTGCCCATCGGCGCGCCCGAAAGCGTCACGGCGGACCCGCCCGACGACCTGATCATCCTGCCCGGACCGCATGTCAGCGACATCCTCCGGCATTTTCCGACCTTGCGGCAGACGGGCACGCAAATCTGGACTCTGCTGCCCCGCATCGCCCGGGTATGAACCGGATCGGCCGCCGCCGCCCATACTGACGCCGGCTCGATCGGGACCGGACGATCATCGCGACGCACGACCGCTGCGCTAACGTTTCATGTCCTGAATGTTAATGAAAACAATGTCGGGGTTGGCCGCGGCAAAAGCCGGGTCGAGCCCGGTGCGGTAATCCGTATCCGCCACCGAGGGCGTCGCGTTCGTCACGGCCTTCTGGTATTGCCCCGCCACCAACGCCGCCAGTGCCGTGTCGAGCAAGGTCTTCTCATCCGCCGGCAGCGGGACAAACGCCGCCATCTCCCGCAGCCCTTGCTCCATGTCCGCCCTGTACCCGGCGAAATTAGCGGCATTGGTCAGTGCCGGAACCGATTTGATCGTGCGCGAGTTTGATTTATACTTATAAGCCTTGTTGTCGATCATCCAGACCTTGCCCTGGTACCAGGTCATGATGTCGATCCCAGGGGTCGTGGTCCCGGCCATATCGGGTTTGTAATAAAGAATCTTGTGACCCATCGCACTCAGTGCCTCGGCGGCCAGACGCTCCCCGATCAGTCCCCGCACGTGGCGTTGATAGAAGGGCTTCAGGTCCGCCATCGCCGAGGGCGCATTGATGCCGCACGTCGCCGTCTCGCCGAGTGCCAGAACCGTGTTGCTCCGCCCTCTACGGTTGCCAATCGCGTCATAACCCGCCAGGTCGGGTGAATACGGATATGAGTTGTGCAAGTCGAACGCATGCGCCACATCGGTGCCGATCCAGATCGTGTTTGCATGGTCCGCCGAGGCGAAGTTCGGCAGCACATGGGTCGCCATAACAACGAAAGGGTCGCCCGTGATGGCGAAGCGGCGATACGGAATCCTGGATTGCTGGAAACTTTCGAACGTCACCGGGGATCCGAACGTGATCCCGCGAACCGTATTCCATTTCCGTCCGAACGACACCTGCGGTGTGAACGGCAGGTTCTGCGCCAGCAGTCCGCCCAGGCTATGACCGGCGATGATCAGGTTGGCGCCGCGCGGTATCTCAAGTTCGTCGAGTGCGGTTTGAACGGCAACGCTGTAAAGTCCAAACCCGTACAAACCCTGCGTAAGCGCCTCGGCATAACTGACTTCCGCAACGCCCTTTTCCGCCTGAACGCCCGAGAGGGCAAGCAGATAGGTATTATAAAGATTAATCACCGCGCCGACAAATATCGGCCTGACCTCCGGCCCATGATAATTGGAAAATACTTCGCGGGCCACATCCAGGGCCGTCGAAAGAGTAACGATCCGTCCCAGCGGCAGACGCTTGCACTGGCCGGAAACATCGTTCAGCGGCGGCAGCGGCGAATTGCCGCCAAAGCCGAACAGATTGGAGACCAGCGGGGCCGCGCCATCACCCTGCGCGCCCGTCAGGAAGCCTGCCAGCAGCAAGGCGCCCACCCGGCCCGCCAAAAGGGCGGTCGCCCGTCGCGGCCGGCACCATTGCGCTAACGAATACATCGTGGCGGCCTTTGCCCCATCCGACATATGAACGCGTTTCCCGCACCACCGCGGGATCGCAGCCTAGCACGCGCCGCCCCTCGCGCCACGTGGACCCACGGCGTCGTGAGCCCAGCGGCGGCTCTCCTTACCGAGCTTGCCATTCGCGGTTAGTCTTCGATTTCCTCATCACAGGAGAATGCTGTGGGAACGCGTGATGCTGCGATAGCCAGGTCATTGGAGTTCTTTGATTCAGGCCGCTTCCGGGATCGGCTGGCGCAACTCGTATCCGTTCCCAGCACCTCACAGGATCCGGATCACGCCGCGGACGTCAGACTTTATCTCGACACAGCCATACAGCCGTGGCTGGAACGGATGGGGTTCGCGGTGGAAATCCACCCCAGCCCCGCCGCCGGCTTCGGCCCCATCCTGTTCGCCGAACGCCTCGAAGGCGCCGATCGGCCGACAATCCTGACCTACGGGCACGGCGACACCGTGCGCGGTCTGGACGAGCAATGGCGCGCCGGCCTGTCCCCGTGGACGCTGACATCAGAAGCCGACCGCTGGTACGGGCGGGGCACCGCCGACAACAAGGGCCAGCACGCGCTCAACCTGACCGCGCTGGAGGCGGTGCTGGCCGAACGCGGCGGCAGGCTCGGCTTCAACCTCAAGCTGGTGCTGGAAACCTCCGAGGAACGCGGGTCCACCGGCCTGCGCGACTTCATCGCCCGCCACGCCCATCGGCTGGCGGCGGATGTGCTGATCGCCAGCGACGGGCCTCGGGTGACGCCGGAGGTGCCGACAATCGCCACCGGCACACGCGGCACCTATCACTTCGATCTGGTCGCCGACATGCGTCCCGGCGGCGTGCACTCCGGTCATTGGGGCGGGCTGACGGCAGACCCGGCGATCGTGCTCAGCCACGCCATCGCCGCGATCGCCGATCGGCGGGGGACGATCCTGGTGCGCGACTGGCTGCCGCCGAACGGCGTTCCGCCAGCAGTCCGCGCCGTGCTGGACGGCTGCCCAGTCGGCGGTGGCGGCGAGGCCGCCAGCATCGACCCGGACTGGGGCGAACCGGGCCTGACACCCGCCGAGAAAATCTACGGCTGGAACGGCTTCATTGTACTGTCGCTGCTGTCCGGCCGACCGGAGAACCCGGTGAATGCGGTGGCGCCGAACGCGCGGGCGCATTGCCAGATCCGCTACACCGTCGACAGCGATCCCGCCGGCTTCGAAGCCGCGCTCCGCCGCCATCTGGACGCGCACGGATTCCCGGAAATCCGCATCGAGAACGCGGCCGTTCGCATGCCCGCCAGCCGCACCGATCCGGGCCACGACTGGGTGCGCTGGACCGCCGCCAGCATGCAGATCTCGCTCGGCAAGCGGGTGCAGGTGATCCCGAACGCCTCCGGAGGGTTGCCCGGCGATGTGTTCGTGGATTGCCTCGGCCTGCCGCTGGTCTGGATTCCGCACAGCTACAACGGCTGCAAGCAGCACGGCCCGGACGAGCATCTTCTCATCGGCCCGGCGCGCGAGGGTCTGGCCGCCTTCACCGGCATATGGTGGGACCTCGGCGAACCCGGCACGCCATAGGCTTGCGCGCGCTCTCCGCCCGATGCCAGGGTGACGGCCCGTCCAAGGGGTCAAGCCATGAACACAGACCTGTTCGAGATCATCCGCACCACCCGCTCGATGCGGCGGCTGAAGCCGGACCCGGTGGCCCCGGCGCTGATCCGGCAAGTGCTTGAAGCCGGCACCGCGGCGCCCAGCGGCGGCAACATGCAGACCTGGCGGTTCCTCGTGGTGCGAGACCCCGCCATCAAAATCGCGGTCGCGCATTGGTATCGCCGCGGCTGGCACGAGATCGTCGCACCCCGGTATCGCGCCAGCACCCCGCCGCCGGGATCGTCGCGCGACCGCTTCGACCGCCTGCTGGCCGCGGCTGAGCATCTGGCGGACCATCTGCACGAGGCGCCGGTGTGGATCGTCCCCTGCCTGGAAGGCGGCACCCATACCCGCACCTCCGGCGCGTCGATCTACCCGGCGGTGCAGAACATGCTGCTGGCAGCCCGCGCTTTGGGATTGGGCGCAACGTTGACCACGCTGTATCTGCTGTTCGAGAAAGAGGCCGAAGCCGCGCTGGGCCTGCCGGACGGGACGCATTCCTACGCCATCCTGCCCATCGGCTACCCGCTCGGCAAGTTCGGGCCAACCGCCCGGGCGCCGCTGCAGGACGTGGTCTATGCGGACCGCTGGGGGGAAAAATGGACGGAGACGTGACCCTGCATCACGTCAAAGCAGCCCCCCTGCGCTCCGGAATCAGCAGCCACAGCGCAAGCAAATCCAGCCCATACAGCACCGCCAGGAGGGTGATCGCCGTCTCGAACCCCAGCGAAGCCGACACCGCGCCGACAACCAGCGGACCGAAGCCCCCGACCGCCCGGCCGAGATTGAACAGCACATTCTGTGCGGTGGCGCGGGCCGCGGTCGGATACAGTTCGCTCATCAGCGCCCCGTAGCCGCCCAGCATCCCATTGACGAAGAACCCCATCGCCGCGCCGCCGAACAGCAGCGCCGCGGGATCCGTCAGCCGCGCATAGACCACGACCATTACCCCCGCCCCCAGCATCCAGGCCGCAAACGCCGGCTTGCGCCCCAGCCGATCGGCCGCCTGGCCGAAGGCGGTGATGCCAATGGCCATGCCGAGGACGGTGACCGCCGTCCAAGCCGCCGACTGGGTCAATCCGAAATGGAACCGCGTGGACAGGTAGTTCGGCAGCCAGATCATCACGCCGTAGTAGCCAAAGTTCTGCACCGAGCAGAGCACGACCATCCCCAGGCTGACCCGCGCCGTCGCCGGATCCGCCACCAGCAGCCGCAGCGGCGAGCCCGCCCGCCGCGGCCGCGCGATGAAGACCTCCGGTTCATGCAGCTCCCGGCGGATGAAGTATGCCGCCAGTGCCGGCAGCAAGCCGATCGCGAACATCCCGCGCCAGCCGATAAGCGGCAGCAGCAAAGGGGTCAGCAGCGCCGCCGCAAGCACGCCGCCCTGCCAGCCGAGGCCGACATAGGACGACACCCGCGCCCGCTTCGCCGCCGGCCATGCCTCCGCGGCCAACGCCATGCCGATGCCGAACTCGCCCCCCAGGCCCATCCCTGCGATCGTCCGGTAGGCCAGCAGATCCCAGTAGCCGCGGGCCACGGCGCATAGTCCGGTAAACACCGCGAACAGCACGATCGTCCAGGTCAGCACCCTCACCCGCCCCAGCCGATCGGCCAGCATCCCGAAGCCGATGCCGCCGATGACGGAGCCGATCAGCGTGGCGGTCACCAGCGACGCCGCCTGCGCCGCGGTCAGCCCCAAATCGGCGGAGATGGCGCGCAGCATGAAGCCGAGGATCAGCAGGTCGAACCCGTCCATGGCATAGCCGACGGCGGAGCCGAGCAGCGCTTTCGCCTCGCGGCTGACTGTGCCGCCGATGGGCTCAGCGTGAAAGACGTTCAAAACGGTTCTCCTGCGTCGGCCACGGGTGCGCCGAGGATCTGCCACCAATCCACCGTGCCAGCGACCCCCCGGCCGCGCCACATTGTCATGCCGACGGGCGTCGGCATCCACGCCTTCGCCTCAACCGGCACCGCAAGGCGTGGATGGCGGGCGACCGGGCACGCGAGGGAGGGCTGCGCCCGCCATGACGACGCTGGACCGGCCGCCGGCTACCCGAACGTCACCGCCGTGCCGCCATGCCCGTCAGTGGCAAGGTGCCACGTTCCACCCGCCGTGTAGTCGCCGGTCAGCGCGAAGGCCGCCGTACTGCTCCCGTTGCTGACGGTCAGCGTCCCGGCGCTGAACCCCACCGTGTCCGTGACATTGAACCCCACGGCCGCCGCGTCGATGACATCCCCCGCGGAGAACCCCGAGATCGCCGCTCCGAACGCACCCGCCGCCTGCGCCTCCAGCGTGCCGCCTGCGTGCAGGAACTGCAGTTTGGCCCCGCCCAACCCGCTCACGACGTTCAGGGTGGCCGAGCTATCAAGCAGGAACACACCCGACCCGCTGGTTCCCTGCTCCAGCGTCAACGTGCCCGACGTCAGGTCCAGCGTCCCCTCGTTGATGAACCACGCATTCACCGTCAGGTCGCCGACCTGCTGGATCGTCCCGTTGTTGACGATCAGCGCGCTGCCAGGGCTGTTGACGCTGGCCGAACCCTCAATGCTGAGCACCGCGCCCGCCGCGTTCACCAATATGCCGCTGTGCGAGGCGAGCGAACCATCCCCGCCGCCCAGCGTCAGCGCCCCGCCGGACCAGTCCAGCGAGCCGGTGTTCTCCAGGATACGCCCGCCGTCCAGCGACAACCCGCCGCTGAGGCTGCTCGTCCCGTCCAGCACCGTCACCCCCGCGCCGGTCTCCAGCCCGCCGCTGAGCTGCGCGCCGCCGAGCGCGGAGAAGAACCCGGTGCCCGCCAGCGTCCCGCCACTCTGGCTGAACGTCCCCGCATCCGCCGCCAGGCTGCCGAGCTGCACCACACCGCCGGAGAGCGAAAGCGATCCGCTGAAGCCGATGGCGGTGGCGGCGGAGAAGTCCACCGTACCGCCGTTGATCCGTGTTGCAGCGACGGTGTAGAGGCCACCGGTGAAGTCGAACGTCCCGCCGGTGCCGGTGGCGGCAGTGCCGAACTGCACCACCGCGCCCGCGGCGGCAAACAGGCTGCCGGCATCCGACGAGCCGCCGCCGTTCAGGCTGAGAACCCCGGTCTGCGCCTGGATGAAGCCGGCATTGGCGACATAGGCATCGATATCGGTCTCGCCCGCCCCGGCATACACCGCGATGACATGGCCGGCGGTGTTCGCCAGCGTGCCGCTGCCGCTGATGGTGCCGTCCGAGGTGATGGAAAACACCCCGTCATTAACCAGCGTGCCGGTGGCGGCGATGCCCAGCGCGATATTGCCCGACGCCCAGCTCAGGACCTGCCCGTTGATCACCGTGCGGCCGCCGTCGATGCCGAACCCGCCGCCGATGGAGGCGCCGCCATACAGCGCGGTGGTGCCGGAGCCGCTCTGCATGCCTCCGCTCAGGGCCGCGCCATTGTAGACGCCCAGCGTGCCGCTGCCGGTGATAACGCCCCCGGTCTGCGTCAACGCGCCCTGATCCGCCGCCGACAACGCGCCGAGCGTCAACTGGCCCGCCTGCACCGACAGCGTATTGACGAACACCGCCGCCGCGGCTGCGGATACGTCCAGCGTCCCGCCGTTGATGACCGTGTCCAGCGGCGCATAGAACCCGCCGGTGATGGCGAAGGTGTTGCTGCCGCCGCTCGCCGTGGTGCCGAATTGCAGCACCGCGCCGGCCGCCGTGAAGATGCCGCCGCCGGACGAACTGCCGCCGCCGTTCAGGCTGAGCGTGCCGCTTTGCGCCTGGATGAAGCCGGCGTTGTTCACCGCCGCGTCGATATCGGTCTCGCCGCTGCCGGCGTAGACGGCGATCACGCTCGACGCGGCGTTGTTCAATGCGCCGCTGCCGCTGATCCGGTTGTCGGCGGTCACGAAGGCGATGCCGTTGTTGTCCAGCGTGCCGCCATTCAGGACGATGCCGCCGGTGGACCAGTTCAGCCACAGGTCGCTGCGCAGGGTGTAGCCGCCGCCGATGCCGATGCCGCCGTCGATGGTGGCGCTGCCCTGCAGCTCGGTGGTGCCGGTGCCGGTTTCCCGGCCGCCGGCGAGGAGGCTCCAGGCCGTGACGCTGAGCGTCCCGCTACCCGATACTGTGCCCCCGGTCTGGGTGAACGTGCCCTGATCCGCCGCGGACCCGAGCGTCAGATCGCCGGCCGTCAGGTTCAGGGCCTCGACGAAGACAACGGCCGCGGCGGCGGAGGCATCGAGCGTGCCGCCGGTGATGGAGACAGCGTCCGGGGCGAAGAAGCCGCCGGTGATGGTGAAGGGACCGGAGGCTCCCGCGCCGAACTTCAGCAGGCCGCCGGGGGCGACCGCGATGCCCCAGCCGGTCGAAATCCCGCCGCCATTCAGGCCCAGGGTGCCTTGCGTCACGATGATCTGGCCGGTGTTGGTCAGGGCGGTGCCGATATCGGCCTCGCCCGAGGCGCCGGAGACCAGGATGCTGCCGCTGTTGGAGAGCGCGCCGGTGCCGGACTCGCTCTGGCCGCTGGCGGCGATATCCAGGGTGCCGCTATTGGCGAAGCTGCCGGCGATCAGCGACCCGCCGTTCCAGCCGATGAGGCTGGCGTTGGTCAGGGTGCCGGCGGCGAACGTGCCGCCGGACAGCTCGAAGTCCCCGCCCAGGTTGGTCAGGCTGGTCAGCGAGAGGCTGCCCGCCCCATACACAACCTGCGGCCGATCGGCGAAGTCGATGACGGCGTTGCCGACAGGCACGCTGCCGCCGGCCCAATTGGCTGCGACATTGAAGCTGCCGGAGACGTCGGCAGCCCATTGCCCCGGCGCGAGCGTGGCGACCTGGATGAAGCTGTCGCCCGTCGCGGTATCAGTGCCGGCGGTGAACCCTTGCCCCGACCCGGCCGCGAAGCCGGCATTTGTCAGGTCATAGGTACCGGGCAGGCCGCCCGAACCGTTGAAGCTGACGGCGATGGTGCTGCCGTTGACCAGCGAGGCGCTGGTGATGGTCATGCCGTTACCGAACTCGATCCGGTCGCCGGTGTTCAGGCCAGAGAGGCTGTTGGTCAGGCCGTTACCGGGTGCACCGAGGATCAGAGTCTCCGGACCACCCGCACCGAACACCACGGACTGGCCCGTGCCGACACCGCCATCGAGCTGCAGCGTGCTGCCGCCGGCCAGGTCCAGCGTGCCGGACCCGGTGACGGTGCCGGAGACCTCCAGCGTGCCCGCCGCCAACGCCTCGATCAGGCCGGCGTTGGCGACGACCGCGTCCTGCACATATCCGTCGCCGGTGATGGCATAGCCGGCCTCGACCGTGATCGCGCCGGCGGCGACCGTGCCGCTCGAGCCGATATCGATGCCGCCGCCCGACCCGGCCGAAACCGTCGATCCCTGGAAGATCGACAGGTTGCCGGCGGCGAGGACGGTGCCGCCATTGGCGCTCAGCGTGCCGGTGCTGCCGGCGGCGGAGCCGATGACCAGCCCCGAGCCGCTTTCGACCAGGCCGCCGATGCCGACGGCCACCGTGCCGGTGCCGTTGAACACGGTAGTGGCGGTGAGCTGCGTTATGTTGTTGCCGACGACGTCGTATTTGCCGGCGGCAGCCGTGGTGGTCTGGCCGATTTGCAGGCCGGTAGCCGCAACCACGGTGCCGCCCGTCACGGACAGCAGGCCGCTGGCGCCGCTGCGCCCGACCGCGATGGTCTGCTGGCTGGCCACGTAGCCGCCCGTGCTGACCGACACGGTGCCCGCGCCGCCGGTGAACAGCGTGCTGCCGTTCATCAGCCCCGCGCCGCCGATGTTCAGGCCGCCGCTGCCGAGGCTATCGACCCCGACCAGCACGGTGCCCTGGTTCTGGACGTTCAGCGTGCCGCTTCCCGCCCGGCCGACGAACACCAGGCCATTGGCGGTCAGTTCCGACCCGGCGTCCGTCACGGTGACGGTGCCGCTGCCCTGGCGCCCGACCGCAAGCGCGGCGACGAGAGTCGAATTCGCCGAACCGGCGACAACCGTGCCGCCCTGCGCGACCGTCAGGGAGGCGGTGCCATACTGGCCGACGGCGATGCCGTTGCCGTCCGTATTCAGCAGCGCGCCCGCGCCGCTGACCGACACGACCGCGTTTGATGGGGTGAGCTGGTTGGTATTGCTGCCCGCCAGGATGACGCCGAACGAGTTGGTCTGCGCGCCTCCGGTCAAATCGACGGTGCCGCCGGCGCCAATGGTCAGGGTGCCGCTGCCGGCATAGGTCGCACCGGTCAGGATCGTGCCGCCGGTGCCAACGGTCAGCGTGGTGCCGACCTGGACCGTGCCACTGTTGTTGACAAACAGTTCGCCCGCGGTGCCCCAGGCGCCGACGGAGACGAAACCCTGGCTGATCAGGTCGCCGCCGGTCGCTACCGTCGCAATGCCGAGGCCGCCGACACCGACGGTGTTGCCGTCGCCGATGATGAGTCCGGCCAATCCTCCTGCGTCCGCCGTCGCAAGGAACGTCCCGGCGTTTTGCACGGTGAGCACGCCGCTCGCGGAGTGAGCGACATAAGCCTCGCCGACCGCGTTGACCTGCGAACCCTGGCCGGTGACCGTGAGGGTGCCGTTGCCGGTGCGGCCGATGGCCAGGGAGTTTGTCGAATTCGAATTCTGCGTCGCGGCGAGGATCGAACCGCCCTGCGACACGGTAACCGTGCCGGAAGCCCCGTTGTTGCCGATTTCGATGCCGTTGAACGGCAGGTCGAGCAGCGATCCGGTGCCTGTCACCAGGACGTTCGCACTCGCCGCCGCCAGCGTGCCGGAGGCCCCGCCGGTGCCAACATACATGATGTAATTCGACGCCAGATCGGCGGCGGTCTCGATCAGTGCGCCGCCGCCGGCGATGGTCAGGCTGTTGACGTTGCCGGCGTTTGTTCCGACGGTGATGGCTCCCCCCGGGGTGACGATCGTGCTGCCGCCGCCGATGCTCAGCGCGCCCGGGCTGTTGGTTCCGCCGCCGCTCGAGCCGATCTGTAGGCCCGCCAGAGACGTCACGGTGGCGCCGGAGGCCAGCGACCATGTGCCGGTGTTCAGAAACGAAAGCGCTTCGACGGTGCCGCTGCCGGTGATCGTGCCGCCATTACCGCTGTTGAACAACGCGGTATTCGCGACGCTGGGGACGATCGTGCCCCAGCTCCAGTTCGAGGCGGTGCCAAAATCGGTGCTGCTGGCGCCGGTCCACAACAGGTAGGTCGTCGGGGTTACCGCATAATCGTTGGTGGCGTAATCGTAGATGACACGGACCGACGGCGGCGCCGACGGCGAGAACGTTACATTGGTGAAGTCATAGACCGCGGCTGCCGACGTCCCGATATGATAGGTGACCGCCAGGGTTGCGCCGTTGAGGATCGATGCAGCGGTGACCGTGGCGCCGTTGGCGAACTCGATCCGGTCTCCGCCGGCAAAGCCGATGATCGGGTTCGATATCGCTGCCGTAGGCGAGCCAATGGTCAACGTGCCGGGCGCGCCGCCGCCGATGAAGTCGATCGTCACGTTGGGATTTAACGTGCCGGGGATCTGCACCGTGGCGCCCGGATTGACGACGACATTCTGCGCGGCGTCACGCGTGATCTGCGTGCCCGTGCCGTTACTGTCCTGCGACAAGGAGAAGTAAGCGCTGGTATAGTCGCCGGACAGTTGTTGCGTATAGGTCTGCGTGCCCTCGACCACGGTCAGCACGTCGGTCGCCGCATTCACGCTGACCGATCCGCCAGGGACATATGGCATGGTGGTCACGTCGATGGCGCCGCCGATGCCGAGGCTGGTGGCGGTCGCCGAAGCACCGGGCAGGATGAATTCGGTCGCGCCGCTGCCGACGGTGAGGCTCGACGCGGTGGCGCCGTAGTCGGTGGCTCCGCCGCCCTGCTGATAAACCAGCACATCGGAGGAGATGACCGCTCCGGTCGTGCCGCTGGCGGCGCCGCCGGGGAACAGGATCAGCGCGCCGCCGGCACTCACCACGGCGTTGTCAGCGGTGCCGCCGGAAAACACGACAACGGCGCCGCCGCTGTCGACCGTGGTGAAGCTGGCGGTGCCGCCGGCGGATACGAATTCGAAGCCGCCGCTGCTGACGATCGTACTGACCGTCACGCCGCCGGCCGAGACGTTCTCGAAGCCGCCGTTATTGACCGTGGTGCCGCTGGCGATGCCGGCGATGGCACTCGAAACGAAGGTGTAGCCGCTGTAGGTGTAGGCGAGGCTGCTTCCCACGGCCTCGGAGCCGCCGCTGTTGATGACGGTGCCGGTGGTCGTGCCGCCGGAGATTCCGAGGTAGCCGCCGCTCTCGACCGTGGTGTCGACGGCCGTGCCGCCAAACAACGACTCGGTTCCGCCGCCGTTGACGACGCTGCCGGTCGTCGTTCCGCCGGCCACGTACTCGCTCCCGCCACTGTTAACCGTCGTGGCGATGGCGATGCCGCCGGAGGAGACGACCTGCTGCGCACCCGCGTTTACCGTTGCGGCACTGGCGACGCCTCCGGACGAAACGTATTCGACGCCGGCGGAATACGCGTAGGCGGAGCCGGCGAGGTTGACCGTCGTGCTGATGGCGAGGCCGTTGGAGAGCACGAACTCGGTGCCGCCGTCGATGACCGTGCCGCTGGCCGTGCCGCCCCAGTGAATATCCTGCCAGCCGCCGCTGCTGATGATGCTGCCGCTGGCCTGGCCGCCTGAATAAACGCCAATGTCGGCGCCGCTGTTCGCGGTGGCGCTGATCAGCGTGCCGCCCGGCAATACGAGCCAGCCCAGGTTATTGGTGCCGGACAGCCCGACGGCACTGGTGGGATAGAGGGTCGGGGCGCGTCCGAGCTGACCGGCGACAATCCCGGAGGAGACGACCGTGCCGCCCGCCTGCACCACCGTGCCGGAGACGTTGGCGCCGGGATTGACGACCAGGAATCCGCCGCTGCTGACCGTGGTGGCGCTGGCCGTGTCGCCGCCGTCCACGTCCTCGACGCCGCCGCTGGCCACGGTCGTGCTGATGCTGGTGCCGGATACGATCTCGTAGCCGCCGCTACCCAGCGTCGTTCCGAAGCTTGTGCCGCCTGACCTGACTAATTCGATACCGCCATTGTTTACCGTGCTGCCGCTGGCGATGCCTGCGATGGCGCTCGAAACTTCACCGCTGCCGTTGAAGGAGTAGACAAGGCCGCTGCCGACGGACTCCGACCCGCCGCTGTTGATGACGTCGCCGCTAACGGCGCCGCCGGAGACGTTGAGGAAGCCGCCGTTCTGCACGGTCGTGCTCACGGCCGAGCCGGCACGCACGGCTTCGGTCCCGCCGCTGTTGACGGTCGCGCCCGAGGCGATGCCGCCGCTTTGCACGTTCTCGAAGCCGCCGTTGCCGATGATCGTGCCGATGGCAATACCGCCGGACCCGAGGTTGTCGTTGCCCCCGTTGCTGACGATCGTACCGATAGCGCTGCCGTAGACCAATTGCTGGGCGCTTGAATATCCACCGGCGCTGCCGACCGACCGGGCCTCCAGAACGGTGCCGCTCGCGATGCCGCCGGACGAGACAACGATCTGGGCAGAGTTATTCGTGCCGGCGCTGACAATCGTTGCGATCGCCGTGGCGCCGGAGAGCACCGTCTCGGTGCCGCCGCCGACAACGGTCGTGCTGACGGCGGAGCCGCCGGACAGCACGGTCAGAATCTGGCCGGCGGAGACAACGAGGCCGCTGATGGTCTGACCGGAACTGACGACGAGCGGCACCACGACGGTGCCGCCGGCCAGCTGGTTCGTCGCGATGGCCGAACCGCCGTTACCGAGGCTGAGCGTACCGCCGCTGCTGACCGTGGTCGCGCTGGCGATACCGCCGGAGGAGACATACTCGCTGCCGCCGCTGTTGATGACGGTGTTGAGCGTCACGCCCGATCCCGTGGCACTGGAGACAACAACACCACTGGCGTTGGTGTAATAGTAATACTGAGGGCCGACGTATTCGCTGCCGCCGCTGTTCACGGTCGTGCTGACGGCAGTACCGCCCTGAACATTCTGCTGGCCGAAACGGCCGATCGTGGTGCCGCTGGCGGTGCCGCCCGGGCCGACCCATTCGTTGCCGCCGCTGCTGACGACGGTGTTGATTTCGGTGCCGCCGGATTGCACGTTGTCAGAGCCGCCGCTGCTGACGATCGTGCCCACAGCGCTGCCGAACACCAGTTGCTGGCCGGGATAATAGCCGGTGCTCGACGGCGGCGGCCCGGTCAGCACGGTGCCGCTGGCGATGCCGCCGGACGACACGACCAGTTCGCTGCCGGTGGTGACCCCGCCGCTGACGTGAGTGCCGATGGCGGTGCCGCCGGAGGAGACATATTCGTCGCCACCGTTGGTGACGATCGTATTGACGGCGGAGCCGCCGGACAGCACGTACAGGGCCTGGCCGGAGCCGACGACGAGGCCGCTGCTCGTTACCCCGGAGCTGACGACAATCGGCAGGAGTTCGGTGCCCCCGCTCAGCAGGTTCGTCCCGATGGCCGAACCGCCCACGGCGATGTTCAGCGTGCCGCCGCTGCTGACCGTGGTTGCGCTGGCGGTGCCGCCGGCGGAGACATATTCGAAGCCGCCGTTGTTGATCGTGGTGTCCAGCGTGACGCCCGAACCGGCGGCGCTGGAGACAAAGGCAGTCCCGATGTAGTTATATGTATACCCGAAGCCGACGGATTCCATGCCGCCTTGGTTCACCGTCGTGCTGACGGCGGTGCCGCCCTGGACATTCTGGTAAGCGAAGCCGTTCAACGTGGTGCCGCTGGCGATGCCGCCCTGGCCGACAAACTGGTTGCCGCCGCTACTGACAACCGTGCCGATGGCGGTGCCGGAGGCAACGGCGCTTGAGCCCGCACCGCCACTGACGGGGAAATAATTATATGCGGCCTGGATGGATTCCGAACCGCCATTGTAAACCGTGGTTCCGGTGACTGTGCCGCCCAGGACGTATTGCTGGCCGCCGCTGCCGACGGTCGTGCCGGTGGCGGTGCCGCCGGCTTGCACGTCATTCTGGCCGCCGGCGCTGACAATCGTGCCAACGGCGCTCCCGTAAACCCATTGCTCAGCCCAGTTTCCTCCGGTGCCGGCAGTCGAAGGACCTTTCAGCACGGTGCCGCTCGCCACGCCGCCCGACGAGACGAAGATTTGGCCGCCGAAGTTCATGCCGGGGCCAGGGAACGTGGTTGTGGCGGTCGCACTGGCGCTGACCGTAGTGCTTACGGCGGTCCCGCCCGAGGAGACAACTTCTGCGCCGCCGGCAAGGACGGTCGTAGCGACGGCGGAGCCGCCTGACAGCACGTAGAGAGTCTGTCCGGACGAGACGACAAGGCCGGTGCCGGTCTGGCCCGAACTGACAACGAGCGGCTCGAGCAGGAAACCGCCGGGCAGCACCGTCGTGTCGATTTCGCTACCGCCGAAGCCGATGCTCAGCGTGCCGCCGCTGCTGACGGTGGTGCCGATCGCCGTGCCTCCGGAGGAGACGAATTCGAAGCCGCCGCTCGAAATCGTGGTCGCGCTAGCCACGCCGCCGGAGGATACGCTTTCCGTGCCGCCGCTGAGCACCGTGCCGATGGTCAGGCCGCTAACGGAGCTGGTCATCCCGGGGCCAAAGTATGCCACTCCCGCGAATACCTGTAACGACCCGCCGCTGTCCACGATCGAGCCAATCGCGGTGCCGCCGTTTACATACTGGGTGCCGCTGACGATCGTGCCGGTCGCCGTATCGGCGAACTGGACTTCCTGAAGGCCGCCCGGATTGACGAGCGTGCCGATTGCCGCGCCATTGACGTATTCGGCGCCCCCGTTATCGACGATCGTCCCGGTGACATTTCCGCCTGGCTCGTCGATCTGCTGGCCGCCGGAACTGACGACCGTGCCGTTCGCCGTGCCGTTGATGAAGGCAAAGCCACCGCTCAGCACCGTGCCGTTGGCCGTGGCGCCGATCTGGACGGTTTCCGTACCGCCGGCATAAACGATGGCGCCCGTGACGGTCTCGCCGGATGATACGATCAGGTAGTCGCCGCTGCTGACGACGACGCCGCTGACTGGAGGACTGCTGCTGCCCAAGGTGACCAGCGTGCCGCCGCTGTTGTCGGAGGCAAGCCGGAACGATTCGCCGGCATAGGTCCCGGCCAACGTCTGCGTGTAGGTCTGGCCGCCGTCCGAGACGGTCAGCACATCGGTGGCGGCGTTGACCGAAGCGGTGCCGCCGCTGACGTACGTCACATACGCCAGATCCAGCGCGCCGCCGCTTTCGACCACGGTGCCGGAGGCGGTGCCGCCGGAGAGAACCTCGAAGCCGCCGCTGCTGACGACGGTGCCGGAGGCGCTGCCGCCCCAGCCGATGACCTGCCGCGCGCCCTGACCGATGCCGGCGCCGCCGGCAAAGCCGCCGGAGAAGATGAACTGCACCCCGGCGGAATAGACATAGGCCGAACCGGTGCTGGTGACCGTCGCGCTGATCGACACGCCGCCGGAATGCACGAACTCGGTGCCGTCGTTGACCACGGTGCCGACAGCCGAACCGCCCGAGAACACGTCCTGCCAACCGCCGCTGTTGACGACGGTGCCGCTGGCGGTGCCGCCCGCGTAAACCGCGGCGTCGTTGCCGCTGTTCGCCGTGGCGCCGATGAGCCTGCCGCCCGGAAGCACCAATTCAACGCCGTTGCCGCCGCCGGCAAGTGCGGCGGCGCTGTTGGCGTAGGCTGTGATCGCACCGCCGATGCTGGCCGCTACCACGCCGGTCGAAACGACATGGCCGCCCGCCGAGACGATCGTTCCGCTGGCATTGCCGCCGGGAATGACCACCAGGTAACCGCCGCCATCGACCGTGGTGAAGCTGGCCGAACCGCCGACATCGACGACCTCGCCGCCGCCGCTGAGCACGGTGGCGCTGATGGCGGTGCCGGATACCGAGGCGAAGCCGCCGCTGCTCAGCGTGGTTCCGCTGGTGGTGCCGCCCGGCAGAACCTGCTCAAACCCGCCGGTGCCGATCGTGGTGGCGGAGGCCGTGCCGCCGGAAGAAACGACCTCCCGGCCGCCGTCGAGCACCGTCGTGGAGGTTGTCGTTTGACCGGGCGACACGGTTTCGGTGCTGCCGGAGCTGACAGTGATGCTGCTGACGGGGATGATGTTCATGGTGCCGCTCTCCGCGGTGATAAATGTGCCGCCGGCTGCATCGGGGCCCGGGTTGCAGCGTTTCGCTTGTGTAGGTTGCTGCCAATTCCACCGAGGCATCTGCTCACGATCCGATCTCCTCGGGGGCGCCGGCGGGCGCGCCGGTTGCGGCCCGGTCAACCAGGCCCGGGATCTTGCTCAGCGTCCCGATCACCTGCGCCGCGGTGATCAGCCGCGTGCACTCGAACTGCCGCGGCGTGCCGGCATGGCGCGGGCACCACAGGAAGTCCTTGTGGTCGAAGCGCAACCGCACGTCGTTCCAGCAACTGTTGCACGCATGCCAGTTGATCACCCGGAACGGCGTGGTGAACTCGTTATTCGGATGGGTGAAGCCGCTGATCAGCACCACCGGCGTGCCCGCCGCCCAGGCCAGCCAGGACAGCCCGCTGCTGAGGCCGACAAACGCCGCGGCGTGGCGCAGCCAGCGGGCGCGCTCGGCCAGCGGACGATCGCCGGTCTCGTCCTCGACGCCGTGCGGGATGTGGTTCCAGACGATGCCGGTGCCGTGCACCGGACTCTTGTCGATGCAGATCACCCGGTAGCCGCTGGCCTTCAGGTAAGCTACCACCGCGCGCCAGCCGTCCGGGTTCGTCCAGTTCTTGCTCTGCGTCGAACTCTGCACGCCGATACAGATGTAAGGCTCGGGTAGCGGCCGAGTCTCGTCCGGCAGCACCATGCGCGGCGCCTGTTCGGCCGGATCGACGCCGAGGATGTAGCCGGCGGTGCGGTGCAGCCCGACATGGCGGAAATCCGTCGGCTGGTGGATACACTCCGAGTCGTCGAAGAACAGCCCGAGGCAATAGGTCGCATAGGCGCGCGCGGGAATGTCCTGCTGCGTCAGCTCCTCATGGGTGACGAAGTCGATGTCCGGGTAGGCGTCGCGCAGCAGCGGTATGATCAGGCCGGACATCGCGCAGGTCAGCTTGCAGCGATGCACTTCGCCGAAGCGGGCGGCGTAGGGGAACCAGGCGAGGATGTCGCCCAGGGTGCCGACGGGAAACTGGATCAGCACCTCGCGGCCGGTGGCGTCGTACTCGTGCGACAGCACCGGCGTGGCGGTGCCGGCGTCATCCAGGTCCCAGACCTCGACGCCGAAGCGGACGAAAAAGCGCTTGGAGGAGCTGACGAAGGCGCCCTTGTTCTCGCTTTGGAACAGGATGTTGCCGGTGTCGAGGTCGCGCAGGCGGACGCGCCACTTGCCCTCGGCGCGGTTGGGCAGGACGACCCGGGCGCCCTGGTTGAAGTCGAAGGCGATGCCGTGCGGGGCGGATTGCGTGGGAACGCCGCAGGGGGCGGGATAGGGCGGCTTGGCGGCTTCGGATTCCGCCGGGGCGGCGGCCGGGCGCGGCGGCTCGCGCCGGGTGAGCGGGGCGTTCGGCTCTTCGTCGTGTTGGGGGACGTTTTGGTCCATGCGCCGAGGGTCCGTCGTTATATTTACATCATAATGCTATTTTCGGAAGTAATGCAAGCTTGCCGGCGCGTTCGGGCAGGGGATGAAATCCAGCAGCGCCGGCGCGGGGGCCGGCCATAAATCTGAGTCAAAAGCAAACAAGTAAATCGGATATATGATTCGCGGATGTCTTCGATGCCGGTGCCTTGGCGGTTACGAAGGCCCCCGGCATCGGCCAAGGATCGCGTGTCACGTAATAATACTGCTTGCCATTTAGTTTAATGCATCAGCAGGATCGCCACCTCTAGTTGCGCACGAAAGATCGAGGACCCCATTCGCACGCGCCCGCGCATCGCTGCAGATCGCCGGGCTCGCAAGGGCCGCCCCACAGCCGCCGAAGCGCCAGCGTGGCTTGCAAACCGGCAAGTCTGGCTGCCTGGACTCCGGACAACCAGATTTGCCCGCGCAACGCCCGCGGTGTATTCCGATATCCGGTCCGGTGCGTCCCACCGTTGCCCGGGATGCGTCCGGCTACGAAGCTGCATCTAAAATACAGGGAGACCGAACCGTGCTGGCGGCAATTATCAACAAGACGCCCGAAGAATGGCTCCGGGAGATCGGCGAGCCGCCGGACAAGATCGCCGAGGTGCTCAACTCATTCCAGAAAGGTGCGGCGCTGCGCGTCGGCTATTATCGGCCTGACCACCTGTTCGTGCGGTTCCATGGCGCCAAGGCATCCAAGAAGCCCAGAATACTGCATGGCGCCACAGTGGATAACCGCATCTACTTGCCAAACTACTGGATGGATGGCACCGCTCTGTCGGCCGCGTTCGCGCGGGCCAGTCAATTCGAAGGCTGGGCGACCGATGCAATCATCAGTAAGATTGCCAGGAATTATTATCGCGAGATTGCGGCGATATGCTATAACTGGAACGATCTGGCGGAGAATGAACTCTGGAAAATCGAGCTGCGGGGAAGCGAATTCGTTGTTGGATTGGAGGGGCCGGTTGCGCCGCAGCCGACCTTCGCCGCCACTAAGACGGAACCTGCCTTGGCGTCGATATTCTTAGGTGGCGGCACGCAGGTTTATCTCTTCCCGCAGACACCCTTCATCTGCACGCCGGTGAATTGGAACGCGATGTGATCGCTCCGGATATGGAGCGTTCTGATCCGGCAACATCGCGCTTAATCGTAGTCCCGCCCGGTTTTAGTTTCGCGACTGACCAGACCATTCTATGCGTGCGCGTCCCGGGGATTGCCTTGGTGCCGGGGAAGCGTGTCAACTGCGCGCGCACCGCAGCCGCAACAGGAGCATAGGATTATGGGCCAGCCGGCCAGCCGCATCACGGACGTCCATGTCTGCCCGATGGTGAATGCCCTGGTTCCGCATGTCGGCGGCCCGGTCATCGCCCCATGCGCGCCGACAACCCTCATTGGCGGGCTGCCCGCGGCACGCGTGGGGGATATGGCCGTTTGCGCCGGGCCGCCGGACGTGATCGTGCAGGGCGCCTTCACGGTGCTGATCAGCGGCCAGCCGGCAGCCCGTATGGGCGACCTGACGGCGCATGGCGGCGTCGTGGTCACGGGTGATCCAACGGTGCTGATCGGCTAAAATCCGACAGCCCGCGGCGGGGAAGCGCCTGACCGCTCCGTCGGCCCCGCCCGCCGATCCAGGCAAACCCGCCGGCCCGCGAACTGACTCCGGCCGTCAGGGGAAGACGAACGTTCGTTTCAGCCATGCTCCGTTCCGCCAAACCTGGACGGGCACGGTACCCGACGACTCCCGGGTATAGGCCTGACACGATGTCCAGGTTCCGCTCTCATCCTTTGCCGTAATGCCCCCCGTCGCCTGAATCGCGTCATACTGCCGAATGCCTGCCCGATCAGCGATCGAGCCGGTCGCCACGCCCTCCACTTTCAGGAAACGGGAATTGGCCTCGGGAAGGTTCAGCTCCGGTGCGGTCTCAGCCGTCACCAGCCGGCAACTGAGGCCGATGTCGCCATGCAGCGTGCCGGAAGGCTTTGCGGGACGCGGCAACTCCAGTTCCCGAAGCGGGCTCGGGTCCGGCGGGACAGGAAGCGGCGCCGCATCTCCCGGAGGCGCAATCGGAGTCCCCGGCTTGGTGCGGCTGGACGACCCGCCGCCCGGCGGGTTACCGGGCAGCGGCTTGGGGATGGGTTGCGGGTGTGGTTTGGGGGGCTGGTCTGGCGGCTGTATCCGGTTCCCAGGGCCGGCGGGAGGATGCCACGTCGTTATCGGCGGTTCCACCGGCGGAACTGGTTCCGGGATGACGTCGTTCGGAGCCGCCGGATGGCCGCCCGTTTCCCCGGGCAACGGACCTGTGATCCCGCCGCCATCGTCTGTTCGGCCTGGGTCGAACGGACGAACATAGGGCTGGCTGTTGCCAAAACCGGAACTGCCCGGACCCGTCGAAGGCTCCGGCAACGCGGGCGGGGGCGTCGGCGCGGGAATGGGTAACGGCACCGACGGCAGTTGCGGCGGCGGAGCAGACCGCACGGGCGGCGGCGCGGGCTCCCGCTGGTCAACACCTGAATAGAAGCGGTAGGCCACGGTGGCGATGCCAGCCAGCAAGAGACCGAGAGCGCCCAAGCCGATAAGCCACCGCATGGGCAAAGGTGGCGGTGGCGGCGGTGGCGGAGGCGGCCGGAAGCCCGTCAGCGCCGCGTTCAGTTCCGTCTGGAAGTCCGCGATGGACGCGTAGCGCTTCTCCCGGTCCCGCGCCATCGCGCGCATGACGACTTTG
The DNA here is from genome assembly GCF_903915725.1 of uncultured Rhodopila sp. Taxonomy (GTDB): domain Bacteria; phylum Pseudomonadota; class Alphaproteobacteria; order Acetobacterales; family Acetobacteraceae; genus Rhodopila. Next base: position 31,286 of record NZ_CAIWTY010000023.1, on the reverse strand, counting down.
TCCAGCGCAGTCAGCAGGCCAATATCGTTGGTTGATCGGAACTGTGTCGGCACCAGCGATGGCGCCAGGGCGCTGCCATCGTCGATCTTGCGCTTGACGGTTTCATTCGATCCACGGAAAGGCCGCAGGCCGGCAAGCAGTTCATACAGCACCACGCCGCAGGAGTAGATGTCGGTGCGCGCATCCACCGCCTCACCGCGGATCTGTTCCGGAGACGAATAGGCCAACGTGCCCATGAAGGTGCCATACCGGGTGGCCAGCCCGCTTTCGAACCGGGCTATGCCAAAATCCGTCAGCTTCCAGCACGTGTCGGAGGCGCGCAGGATGTTCGCCGGCTTGATGTCGCGATGGATGATTCCCTGCATGTGGGTGTAATCGAGCGCGCGGAACAAATCGTCCATGATGCCCTTGATCTCGGCGGGGGTGGGCGGTTTCGGCCGCTTCTCCCGCCGCTGCTCGTCGGGATGCTCGCCGCGGACTTTCCTGCCGTAGATACGATCGTCCAGGTCCCCGCCCTTGATCAGCTCCATCTTGATGAACGGGACGTCGTCGCGGATTTCCTTGTCCGTCCTGACGATGTTGGGATGCACGGGTGTCCTTGCACTGCGTTCGAAGCGCAGCAGCAGCTCGCGCCATTCCTCGTCGTCGCAATCGACCGGGCGCTTCATCTCCTTGATGGCGATGCGCTGTTTTTCCCACAGGTCGATCGCTTCCGAGACGCGGCTTGACTCCGTGGTATGGATTGTCCGTTCGATCTGGTAACGGGTGCCGATAAGGCGCGGCTGCCTTGCATACTCGTCGCCGGGCGGTCCCACGGGCGGTCTGGTCTGCGCATCCGCGGGCGGCCCCTCGGGCGGTGCCCGGGGCGTCCTCGTATTCGGCTCCGGGGGCGGCCATATCTCGGTAGACGCCTCCGCATCGTCCTGGCGTGCCGGATCAGGCGGTCCGTTCAGGAAAGTCCCTATCCCTTTTCCCATTTCCAGCCCGTTCATCAGTGTTGCAGCCATAACGAAGCCGCATTGGCCATCCGGCCGGTTATATAGCGCCACCGAGGCAACCTCGGTGTGAGGTCAATCACATTTTCTTCAGCACCCGGCCAATATGTTACTGCATGGCATCGACCACGACTGCCGTCACGTTATCCTTCGCGCCGTTCTCCAGCGCGGCGTGCACCATCCGGGCCGCCGGCGCGTCACCGCCCTCCGCCTGCAGCAGCTCGGCCATCACCTCATCCGTCAGCACCTTCGACACCCCGTCGCTGCACAGCAGGAACCGGTCGCCCACCTCGATGCCGCCGAGCACCTTTTCCAAAGTCAGCGTGACATCGCCCGCGCCGACTGCACGCGTTATCAGATGCGCATCGGGGTGCATGCCGGCGTCTTCCGGCCGCAGCAGGCCGGCGTCCAGCAACTCCTGCACCCGGGAGTGGTCATGCGTCAGGCAGCACAGCCCGCCGCCGCGCAGCAGGTAGATCCGTGAATCCCCCGCCCACAGCGCCGCGTAATGCTCCCCGCGCGCCAGCAGCACCGCGGCGGTCGAGGCCAGAATTGTGCCCGGCCCGCGGCCTTCCGCCTCGGCCAGCAGTGATTCATGCACGTCCTGCACCCGCGACCGCACCTCCGCCAGCAGGGTGACCGCATCCAGCTCCGTCGGAATCGTTTCCAGTGCATCGCGTATCATCGCCGAGGCGACGTCGCCCGCCTGATGCCCGCCCGCGCCGTCCGCGACTGCCCAGATGCCGAGGTCGGGACGGTTGACATAGGCATCTTCGTTAGTCCGGCGCCGCGGTCCGATATCCGTTTCGGCAAATGAGCGGAATTGCATCATCCCCTTTCTCCGGCAAGCAATCCGGCAAATTGCGGCATCGCGGGCAAGCCCGCCAGCGTCAAGGATTGCGGGGCCACGTTGGGCCCGCCATGCGTCCACCACCGGGCGGACTGCTGCGGCAACGTTACAAAATGCCGCCCCGGCAGGCCTTGAAGGCGCGCCGCGAATGCGTCCGGCTGCATGTCTTCGGCAATCGCCTCGCGTGCCGTTGCCTCAGCGTTGGCCAGCAAGGGGTCAAAGGCATCTGCTTCGCCGTCTGATGCCGATCCCTCAACCGTCATGGCGGGCGGAGGCCCCCCATCCACGCCTGTGTTTGTGCCAGCAGAGGCGTCGATGCCGGCCGTGGCCGGCGCGACCATGTGGCGCAGCCGGAGAGCCGGCTTAAACCCGGACCGCTGCAACACGAATGCCACGACCAGTGGCCAGGCGCGTCCCACCCGGTCGATGCTGGGCAGCACAAGCCCGAGGGCCGCGTCAGGCCCGCATGCGCCGGCCGGCAGGCGGAAGCGCCAGACAGGGGCGACGAGCCATGCCTCCAGCCATGCATCGCCCAGCAGCGCGCGGGATTGGCGCAGCGCCTCGGCGGCCCATAGTTCCCATGGCTGCACGAAGCTGACCGGCAGCCCGCGCCCGACGAAATCGCCGGTCGCCGGTATCTTCCCGAAAAAACCAGCCAGAACCGGCCGCTGCATCGTCACGGCCCCAGCGTAGGGCAGTGGAAACCCCTCAGCAGCCCCGGCGCGAAGGCCCCGGACGTGGTCTGGAAGTCGAACGTGGCGCTTCGGTCGTCCTGCACGAACGTGATCTGGAAGTGGTCGTCGCCGCCACGCCGCTGCCCCTTGGCCAGCAACCGGAACAGCGCCCAGGGGCCGGAGGTCGACAGGCTCCCCGCCGTTGGCGGGTCGAACGACAGCCGGGCCGAGGTCATGCCGTCAGGGCCTGGCCACTCGAACGAACTGGCCCGCGGCGAGGCGCCTGAGTCCCACACGACGTCCTGCCGCCCCAGCTCCAGCGTTGCCGTCTTGGTCTGCGCGGCGGCGCTGAGGGGCTGCACGAGGAAGGTCACCCGCGGCATCGTGCCGAAGCCGAAAAACGCCTTGCGGATCTGGTCGATGCGCTGAAACGACGCGGCATCGCCGGCGCCGATGGGCGGCTGGACGCCCATGAAGGCCACCGGCCGCCACGGATTGCCCTGATCGTTGACGAACGACCGCACCTGGCCGGTGAAAAACTGGTCCATGGCGCTGTTCGGCGCAAACACCCTGGTGAAGTCGTCGATCGCGGTATCACCACCGCCCTCGGCGAACGGATAGCGGCGTTCCAGCGCGCGGCACAGCGGGCCGGGCGCGCCGCCGCCGCCGCCGGGCTGGCTGTCGCTGCCGCTGTAGGCGGCCAGCATCGTACGGCGCTGGAGCTGGCCGCGCACACTTTGCCCGCTTGTCGCCAAAGCCGTGATCCAGCGCCGGATCGGCTCGGGACGATCTTTCACCAGCGCCAGCAAGCGGCGGGCCGCATCCCCGCTGGGCGCGCCGCCGCCATTCGCCAGATCAACCTGGCGGGCCAGTTCCTCCAGTCCCTGCAAAATCGGGTCGAGCTCGCGCTGGGCGAAATCGCGCAGCGGGCGGAATGCGTCATCCACCGCCTTGGCCGCCTCCAGGTCCGCGGCACTGAAACCGTCGGCCGGAGGCGCCGCCTGCCCCGCCGGCGCGGCAGGCGGTTGCGCCAGCGTCAGGTTGGGCAGGATGGCTGCCAGCATGCCGCGTATCGGCGATTGCGGGCGCGACAGCAGCCACAGATCGGCTCCCTGCTGCTCAAGCGTCGCCGCGACGTTGATGTCGAGGGTTTCAAGCAACCCCGACCACGCAGCGATGTATTCACGCGCGTACAGACGAACGACATCGCGCTCGATATCCGGAAGCAACCGCGGATCGGAAAGGTCGGACCGCGCGGACGGACCGAGGATCCAGCTTTCGCGGCCGATGCGGCCGAGGGCGGGTTGGATATTCGTCCTGACGCCGTTCCAGAACCCCGCCGGCGTGAACAGCCCGGCGACCGGGTCCGACAAATGCGCCGGCCGCGCGCGGCTGAACCAGCGATTGCCCTCCGCCGCCTCCACCTCGGAGGGGATGAACGGTTTGGCGCCGGTCGCCGCGGCCGAGCGGACCAGCGCATAGACCCGCTCAGCCGGCGAGATCGTGCTGAACGCAACCCGGGCCTCGGTGATCAGTGAGTCATCCAGCGGGATCTCAGGCAATGGCCGGGACAGCAGCGCGTCCAGATGGCCCAACAGCGCCTTGCGCAAGGGTTCCTGCGCCACGCCGGGATACAGCCGCTGCGACCAGTCGTCCTCGGCCCAGTCATGCACCGTGCGGGCGTCCATGGGACCGCGCGAGCCCAGCATCATGTAGACGCGGGTGACGCGGTAGAGGCCGGCAGGGTCATGCGCCTGCAACAGGGTGCGCACCTGCTGCTCCGCCCGCCAGACCAGCCGCGGCAGCATCATCGATTCCAGCGCGTGCCGGTACACGCGGCCGGCGGCATCGTCCAGCGTCCCCTGCTGGCTGAAACCGAAGCTCAGGCCGACGGTGTCGGCAGATCCCGGGCCGAACGGCAGCGCGCGGGCCTGGTCGAGGACCGGGGCAACCACGTGCAGGTCCGGGCTTGCCATCGTCTGCGGGGGTATGGCCTCGACCGAACGCCACCATTGTGCGCGCGCCATGTCGAAACGCGACAGGGCGGCGGCGTTCGAGGTCCAGCCCAGCAGCAGCAGCACGGTCCCCAGGACCAGAGCAGCGCCCGCGCCGCCCCAGGTGGCCAGGCGCAGCAGGCGCTGCCGCCGCCGATCGGCCGGGGTCCGGCTGGCCAGCATCGCTTCGCGAAAGACGACGTGCTTCAGCAGGCCTTCGAGAAAGTAGCTGCGGCCATGATCCGGCCGCATCAGGTTCGACTGCACGGGATCGATGCCGAACCCACGCGCCAGCGCCCCCACGATCCGGTCGATCGGGGTTCCCTCCTGCGTGCCAGAGGCGAAATACACCCCGCGCAGCCATGCCGGCGGATCCAGATGGCTGGCGCCGAAGGCGGCATCCAGGAACGATGAAACCTGCTCGTCCAGGCTGGCCACCTGACTGGGGAAGCCGAGGATGGCCGCACGCCGCTCCAGGCTGCGTTCCTCCTGCAAACGTTCCGTCCTGCGGCCGGACAGCCGCTCCACCAGCGCCGTCAGCTCCGCGCTGAAGGCGGCACCGGGCGAGCCAGCCGGCGGGCCGTCCGGGAATGTGGCGCCCCAGACCCGGCTGCGGCCATCGCGGTTCAGGTCGTCGAAATACTCGGTAAACCCGGCAATCAGGTCCGCTTTCGTGAAAATCATATAGACCGGCAACTGGATCCCGAACGCGTCCCGGAGCTCCTTCAGCCGGCGGCGGATGGCCGTTGCGTGATCCATCAGATCCCGCGAGGCGCCCAGCGCGACGTCGTGCAGCGAGATGGCGACCAGCACGCCGTTCAGCGGCTGGCGCGGGCGGGTGCGCTTCAGCATCGACAGGAACGCATTCCAGCCGGAGCGGTCGAGCGCCGGGTCGGAGTCCTGGGTCGTGTAGCGGCCGGCGGTGTCGATCAGCACGGCCTGGTCGATGAAATACCACTCGCAAAGCCGCGTCGGCCCGGCTCCGCCCACCTCGAAGCTGCCCAGCCTGTCGGCGAGCGGGAATGTCAGGTTGGCGTTGAGCAGCGCCGTCGTCTTGCCGGCGCCGGGCGGCCCGATCATCACGTACCAGGGCTGCTCATACAGGTAGCCGCGCGTGCCCCTTGCCTGCTTCAGCAACGCCATCGCCCGGGTCAGTTTGCTGTTCAGCCCGGCGACCTGGGCATCGGCATTCTCCCGCGCCAAGGCGTCCACCGGCACGCTGCCCGTGACGCCGCGGATCAGGGCCGCGTCACGCCGCCGCTGGCGCAGATCCGCCCACAGGTTCAGCACCGACCACATGCCGAACACCGACAGGATCATGGAGGCGCGGCCGGTGGCGCTGGCGAGCGGATCCCAGAGCGGGCCAAGCAGCCAGATCAGCGCGCCGACAAACACGACGCCGATGCCGGTCAGGAACCAGCGTGACGTCAGCCATCGCAGAAACCCGGCCATGCTGTCCCTCAATCCTGGCGCTGCACGATGACTTCGATCCGCCGGTTCGAATCTCGCCCGGCGGCCGTATCGTTCGGCGCAATCGGCTCCAGATCAGCGTGTCCTTCCGCCGTGACACGGTTCGGATCATGCATGTCAGAAACGATCGCGGCGCGCGCGGCGGCGGCCCTGGCGGCCGACAGGTCGCGGTTCGACTGGAACCGCACCGTCCGTATCGGCTGGTTGTCGGTGTGCCCGACGACCCGCACCGTTCCGGGCTCGGCGTTCAGCGCGTCACCGATCCTGTGCAGCAGGGGGAGGAAGCTTGCATCCATGACCGCGCTGCCGGAGGCGAACATGCCGGACGCGCCGATGCGCACCAGCGTCGTGGCAGGAGATTCCGCAACGGTCACCAGCCCGGCCTTGATTTCAGGCTCCAGGAAGCGGTGCAACTCGGCCAACGTGCGCGAGTCGGGCGGCGGTGGCGGCGGGACCAAAGGCCGCGGTGCCGCCGGACGGGGAATGGACTGGATGGGAATGCGCGTGGCATCCGCGGTGGTCAGCACCTCGTCGCCGCTGCGGTTCAGCAGACCCGACAGGAACAGGAACAGCCCCACCAGGCACAGGACGACACCGCTGGCGATGGCCCAAAGCGGCAGCACCGCCCGCGCCGGCCGGTACGGCGCATCCCCACCCCGCCAATGCGGTGACAGCTCGGTTTCCGCCTGCGGCGTGAAGCGGCGCAGGACTTCGAACACATCGACGCGGATCGTTTCGTGCCGCGCGCTGCCTCCCGGGCTCAGGCCGGGGCGGTATTGTCCCATGAAGCCAAGCGACAGGCAGTAATACATCAGCTCCAGCAGCGGCACGTTCTGCGACGGATTGCGCTGAAGCCGCTCGAGCTGTTCGAAAAATCCTTCCCCGGCCCTGACGTTGCGATGGAACTCCGCGACCAGCGGGTTGTCCTTCCAGTGGTTGGTGCGGTCCCAGCCGGCGTTCATGATCACGTCGTCCAGGGCGGCGCACAGAATGTAATCGGCAGTGTGCAGCGTGTTTTCGTCGAACCCCTCCCGGCGGGCCGAATCGCGGAAACGCCTGAGCGCGGCCACGACGCTTTCGCGCAGCGTGTCGGTGTCCGGCGGCGCGCGGACCGCGCCCAACCGGGCCAGCAGTTCCAGCAGCGGTGCCGCGGCGGCGAGCAGCGGCGATGATCCCGCCGCCGGGATATCGACCTGGCCGGACGCCGCATCGCGTCCGCCCCCCGGATCGGACCGCGACCGCATCGGCGGCGGCGTGTTAGACGTCCAGGTCTGTCCTCCGGGCGACGGGCGCCGGACGTAGGTTTCGTTGCCGAACGGATTGTCGCTCATGCCCGTACCGCCCACAGCTCGAGCGCGATGCGCGGGAAGACGTTGGTGACATGCAGTCCGATCCGCGTGCTGGCACGTATTTGCTCCCAGTGACGGCTGGCGCGGTCCAACTCGAAATAGACGGCGGCCTGGTCGTAGACCAGTTGCGGCGGATTCATCGCCAACGGGCTGACGGCAACGCCGGATATGGCGGCGTTGACCAGTGCCTGAAGCTGCCTCACTTCGCCGACGGTGACCTGGCTGGGGAACTCCCGCCTCACCTGCTCCGACGGGGCGCTGGCCTTTGCCACCAGATAGAAGGTGGCGGCGTTGGGCGCGAGAAGGTCGCGCTGATAGACCTGCCCGCGAAACCAGTTCTTCTGCTGCTCAAGGTCTATTCGTATCGCCTGGTCGGGGCCCTCGTGCAAAATGGCACGCTGCAAGTCTGCGCAGAGGCGCGTGAAGCTGAGCTGCAGGTCGTCGTGTTTATAGGGCGGGAAGTCGCCGAGGCGCCGATCGGCCAGGAAGCTGCCGAATTCGCCGGCCATCTGCACGAATGCGCTGTAAACCGCCTCCGGGTGCACGCCGCCGCTGCCGGACCAATGGGTCATGAGGTTGAGCCAGCGGTTCGCGGCTTGCAGGAACATCAGGTCCGCCAGATGCGCCGGCGTCTGCAGCACCGGCAGGCGCGGCGCCAGGCGTTCGACTTTCATCGACAGGGCGATGCGCAGGTCGGTGATGATGGTCACCAGCGAGGCCTGTGCGTCCGCCCTGACCACCGGCGGAATCCATTCCTTATCCAAGGTGATCCGGTGGTCCGTCCCGACATCCGAAATGCGCGCCACCGGCAGGCATTGCCAACCACGCCGATCGTCCTGTTCTTGAAAGAAACGAAGCTGAAGGCGTCCGACCAGCAGCGGCGCGGCATCCGACGGGTCCCCCGGCTCACCGGGGAAGGTGTCGGCGGCCGAGAACGGGTGAACACGGTAGCGCCCGCCCGAACCGTTTCCCTCATGCGCTACCTGCACCGCATCCAGGGAGGGTGCGGCCATGCAAAGATAGACCAGCGTGCCGCGCGCCTTTTCGTCCAGCGGCAGCGAAGCGGGATTGTCCGTATCGAAGGGAATGGCGAACGGCGTGCCATCGATGAACACGCCGCTTGCCGATATCAGCGCGAATTGTCCTGCTTCCAACTTCTTCTGATCGACGGTGAGCTGCGTGAAGCCCCACCAGTATGGACCCAGGGCAGCGGTCCGGGCCCGCAGTTGCGCTTCCGTCCAGCGGCTGAGTTGCTGGAAGTGCTGCGCGCGCAGGAACATCCCCTCCTGCCAGATCACCGGGTTGGTCCAGCTCATGACCATTCGTCCCGGGTGCCGGCTTGCAGCGCCTGCTCATAGGCATCGGCAAAGCTCTTGCCGAACGCACGGTCGAAATCATCCTCAAGCGCGTTCCGGACCTCTGAGTAGCGCGCCTCGTACGCCTCCCACGCCCGCGCCTTGCGCTGGGTCCCCAGCACCGACAGGCCGCCGATTTGCTCCGCTGCCTGCTGCAGGAGTTCGGGCGACAGGGACTGCAGCAACGCGCGGATCGCGCTCCGCATGGCGCTGATTGTTGCGAGTTCGTGGTGCGCGGTCCGGCTCAGCATAGCCTGCACCGCCCCGGCCCCTTCGGCCGACAGAATCGCCTCCAGCGCCGCTTGGTCCGTCGGCGCGTTCGCCACCGGGTTGCGCCCGGCATAGGAATTCCTGACCCGGAAGCCGGAGCGGATGGTCTGCTGGGCCGCCTCGATCTCGCGCAGTCCGGCAACCAGGGCGCGCAGAGCGGCCCCGGCCTGCCGCAGCGCCTGATCCGGCTGCTGAACCCGGGCGTGCGGCAACCGCGCGCCTTCCAGCAGTGGTCCCAGCGCATCTCCGGCGGCCACCGGCCCCGGCGCATCTTCGGCGGAAACCGATCCAGGCCAGCCCGTCGGCGGCATATCCCGATCATACAGGCCGCCGGGAGGCGGTTGCGGCTCTGGAGCCAGCGCTCTCTCCCGCCGGATTTCCACCTGAAAGACGTAGTGGCCGATGCGCAGCCGATCGCAGTTGCGCAACGGCCGCGGCACGTCCGGCGGCAGGCGGTCCGCGTCCTGGTTGACAAAGGTTCCGTTGCTCGACTTGTCGATCACGCTCCAGCCGTCGCCCTCACGCAATACGATGCAGTGTTTCCGGGAAATCGTCTTGGTCGAATCGGGCAGAGCCCAGTCCACGCCTTCCCCGTTCGCTTCCCCGCGGCCCAGCCAGAATTCGGGGCCGTCAGCCTGGCGGGAGTCGGGCCTGACGCCGGGCGGGTGCTTGATCATGGTCAGGGTCAGTTCGGCCGCCATCCAGGCTAGGTCCTTTCAGCAGACAGGCGGCCGGCCCCGCCGCGGGCAATGTCCGTGGCGCTGTCGAGGTATGCGGTCAGGCGCGCAGGTTGCTGCCGCGGGTCGCCCCGCACCGAGGCCAGCAACACCGAGCCTGCCAACGCGGTGCCGCACAGATGCGGCGCCGGGGGCACCACGGGTTGGCCCTCAGGCGCCATCGAGCCGCCTGACCAGAACGCGCCCACGCCGGCCCAGGCCTCCGGCGAGCGCATACCCGCCTTCCGCGCCGCGTTCATCGCAGCGCGCCGATACGCGTCGCTGGTGTTCGCCCGCACCCATTGCTCCGCCGCCTGCCGCGCCGCGCGGTCCGGTTCGGGCAAGTCGGCGGGCGCGGTGTGATCCGCGCACATGCAGGCCCACCAGACCCCCTCCCGCGCCGGCAGCGCGTGGGAAACCAGTCGCACCGCCGCCATAAGCTGGTCTTCCTGCCGCAACAGCCGCAGCGCCGCTGCCGCGTCGGCCGATCGGCGGACCAGGTCCGCGGCCTCGGGCGTGGCCGCCAGCCGTTCCGCCAGTTCCGCCGAAGAGCCCGACAGCTTGTTCATCGCTCCATCGCGGGATCAGGACTTGCCCATTTTTTCCAGATCGTAGCCCGCCCGGATGGGCTGGCCGCTGGTCTTGGAATCCATGCCGGTATGGTTGATCGTGATCTTGGCGTAGTTCAGCGCGACGCTTTCCGTCGGGTTGCCCTGCTGGTCGCTGCTGACGTGGTATGCGCTGACGCCGCACTTCTCCAGCTCGATGGACAGGAAGTGCTGGATGCCGTCCTTGACCGTGGTGGTGAACTTGAACTCCACCTTGTTGTCCAGATGGCCGCCCCAGGCGTCCTCGATCAGCTTCACCGAGGAAACGTCGTAGGCCTTGGTGATCATCACCTCGCCGAAATTCGGTTCGGAGCCCTCACGGTTGATCGTGCTGCGCGCCGCCGTGCCGATCGAGCGGCCGATACCAAAGTTGAACGATGTGCATTCAATCCATTTTTCGTAGCCCTTGGTGCTGACCGCCCCATTGACCCCCTGGAATTTCATATAGACGGCCACGCTGTTTCCCCTTTGTTTCGATCATTACTGTGATTCAGGACAATGCGTAAGAGAATCCGCCGTCCGGCCCGGTGCCCACTGCGATTGTCTTCACGCCCTGTCCCGCCGCGACCCGCGCCAGCAGCTCGGCCGACAGTTCCGGCAACAACGTGCGGGACAGAATACTCTCGATGTTGCGCGCGCCGGACGATGCTTCCGTGCACCGCGCGGCAATCTGTTCTGGAACAGCATCATTCCACCGGAAATCGGCACGGTACGCTGCCCGCACCCGCTCGCGGACGCGGCCGAGTTGCAGTGTGATGATCTGGCGGATGATCGCATCGGGCAGCGGCACGTAGGGCACCAGCGTCACCCGGCCGAGGAAGGCCGGCTTGAAATACTTCGCCAGTTCCGGCCGCAGGGCGTCCGCAAGGGCGGTGGGATCGGGCGCGGTTTCAGCATCGGCGAACAGCCGGCTGATCAGGTCGCTGCCGGCATTGCTGGTCATGATGATGACGGTGTTCTTGAAGTCGATGTCGCGGCCTTCGCCGTCCTTCATCGTGCCCTTGTCGAACACCTGGTAGAAGATGTCCTGCACGCCCGGATGGGCTTTCTCCATCTCGTCCAGCAGCACCACCGAGTAAGGCTTGCGCCGCACCGCCTCGGTCAGGATGCCGCCTTCGCCATAGCCGACATAGCCGGGCGGGCTGCCCATCAGCAGGCTGACCTTATGCTCCTCCTTGAATTCGCTCATGTTGATGACGGTCAGACTTTGCTCGCCACCATAAAGCTGGTCCGCCAGGGCCAGCGCGGTTTCGGTCTTGCCGACGCCCGAAGTGCCCGCCATCAGGAACACGCCGATGGGCTTGCGTGGATCGGTTAGGCGGGCGCGGCTTGTCTGGATCGCCTGCGAGACGGCTTCCAGAGCATGGGTCTGGCCGACCACCCGCTTTTCCAGCGTTTCGCGCAATGTCAGAACGGAACGAATTTCGGCCTCACGCATGCGTCCGGCCGGAATGCCGGTCCAGGACTGCACGATCTCCGCCACTGCCTGCCCATCGACAACGGGGAAGATCAGCGGACGCTCGCCCTGCACGCGCGCAAGGTCATCGGTGGCGGCACGCCACTGTTGCCGCAGCGTCTCCCTGTCCCGGGATTCCGTCGGATCTTCAATTCGGGACCGCAGTTCTTCGATTGTCGCCACCAGGCCGCGTTCGGTCTCCCACTGCGCCTGGAGGGCCTGCAACTCCGCCTCGGCTGCCTGCCTCTCCGCGTCCAGCGCGGCGCAGCGGTCCGCATGTTCGGCACCCGTCGCCGCTTCGCGCAGCAGGATCGAGCGCTCGGTCTCGGCCAGCATGATGCGCCGTTGCGCGTCCTCTATCGGCGCGGGGATGGCGCCCTGGCTCATGGCGACCCGGGCGCAGGCGGTGTCGATCAGGCTGACGGCTTTGTCGGGCAACTGGCGCGACGGGATATAGCGGGCCGACAGGCGCACCGCCTCGGTCAACGCCTCATCCAGTATACGTACTTTGTGATGCGCCTCGAGCGTCAAGACCAGCCCGCGGATCATCGCGACCGCGGTCTGCTCCCCGGGCTCCTCGACCTTCACCACCTGGAAGCGGCGAGCGAGGGCGGCGTCCCGCTCAAAATACTTCTTGTATTCGGCCCAGGTGGTCGCGGCGATGGTGCGCAGTTCGCCGCGCGCCAGCGCCGGCTTCAGCAGGTTCGCCGCGTCGCCCTGCCCGGCCTGATTGCCGGCGCCGATGAGGGTGTGGGCTTCGTCGATGAACAGGATGACGGGCGTGAGGCTGGCTTTCACCTCGTCGATCACGGTCTGCAGCCGCTTTTCGAACTCGCCCTTGACGCCGGCACCGGCCTGCAACAGCCCGAGGTCGAGGGTGCGCAGCACGACATCCTTCAGCGGCGGAGGCACGTCGCCGGCCGCGATGCGCGCGGCCAGTCCTTCCACCACGGCGGTCTTGCCCACACCGGCCTCACCGGTGAGGATCGGGTTGTTCTGACGCCTGCGGGTCAGGATGTCGATCATCTGCCGGATTTCGAGGTCGCGCCCCAGGACCGGGTCGATGGCGCCTGCGCGCGCCCGCGCGGTCAGATCGATCGTGTATTGATCAAGTGCCGGGGTCGGGCCTTGCCGCGGACGCGGCGGCGCGGCGGCATCGCCCGGCACCGCCGGCGCCTCGCTGCTGCGCCCGGTGGCCACATCGAAATCGCGCCGCAGGAGATCGGCTGAAATCCGCCGCAGATACGGCGAGATCTCGGCGGCGCGGCGCGCCAGGGAGTCATCCTCAAGCAAGGCCAGCAGCAGATGGCCGGAGCGTATTTCCTGCTGCCCGTACTGCACCGAAGCCAGCAACCATCCCTGCTTGAACAGATCCACCAGATCGGGCGCAAGACTTGGCGTGCGCCCGTTGCCCGCCTTCATCCGCTCCAGCGCGGCGGCAATGTCCGCCGCGGCGCGTCCGGGGTCGATTTCGTAATGCACAAGCACTGAAAAGATGTCGCTGTCCGCACGCTCCGCCAGGCGAAGAAAAAGATGTTCAATCTCGATATTATAATGAGTACGAGATACTGCCGCCGCTATTGCTGTTTCGAGTGCCCAACGGCACGTGAAATTTAGGCGCGCAAACAGAGCTTTCAGATCGATGGCGACCATCTTACCCCTTCCAATACTATTCTAGGAGGGCGTCACTTCCTTTGTCCAGCCCGGGTTTGACCGTTTCCATTATCAAATGCTCGCGCCCCCCTTGGCCGGTGCCTATGGTTTGGGCCTAATGCAAACAAAGCTTTTGCCGGACTTGAACCATTGGGGTAAACGATTTGCTGGACGTTGAAGCCCTGCTGGCGCCCATTCCCGGGGACTTGCCCCAAGGTATTGATCCACGCGAAGACCACGCGCCGGGCGCGCCGTTCCGAAAGATGCAGGAAGCGCGGCGCGCCGCCCGCGCAGTGGAACGCGGCCGCATCGCCGGCCTCGGCGGATCTCCCGACTTGCCTGACTGGGTCGCCGTCGTGGATCTCGCCGCTGCCGTGCTGTCGGGCCAGGGCAAGGATATCGAGGCTGCCGCCGCGTTGCTGGAAGGCGCCGTCCGGACCGATGGCCTGGCAGGGTTGGCGTCCGCAGCCGACGTGCTCGCGGGTCTGGTCAGCCGCTACTGGGGGCAGCTCTATCCGTCAGCCGGCCCGAATGAGGATGTCGCAACCGAGTGCCTTCGCCCCCTGGCGGGCCTGGGAAAAGTGGCGCTGCTGGCGCCTGTACGCCTGATCCCGCTGTTTCCGCTGCCGGATGGAAGTGCCGCAACGCTCGGCACTTTCGAAGCGGCGGCGGCAATCGATAGCCTCCCCGAGGACACCCGGGAGCGCCGCATCAGTGACGGCGCCCTCGATACCGCCGCCCTGAAGGCGCGGGCCGCCGCCTACCCGGGCGAACTTGCCCTCCGGGCGGAGGTGGCCAGGCGCGCGCTGGAAGCCTGGACGCGGCTCGAAGCGGCAATGCTGGCGGTAGCCGGGGAACGCAAGCCTTCAACCAGCGATGTTCATGAGGCGCTGCAACAAATCGCCGGGCTTTCCGCCAGCCTCGCGCCGTCCGAGGCTCACCCGGACCCCGTTGTTGAGGAGACGGTGGAGCATGAGCCGCTGCGGGCCTCGCCGCAGCCGGCCGCGGGCGCCATAGCCTCGCGTGAGGATGCCTTGCGCCGTCTGGCGCAGGTGGCGGCATGGTTTCGCCAGACCGAGCCGCATTCGCCATTGAGCTACACGCTGGACGACACGGTGCGTCGCGGCCGCCTGTCGTGGCCCGACCTGCTGGCGGAGATCGTCGCCGACTATGGCGAACGCGCGCGCATTCTGACCGCGCTCGGCATCCGCCCGCCGCCCGAAACAATAGAATGAGAAGTATTGACCGTCGTTCAGCGGGACAGTTACACTCAGTACAATCTGTAACGGGTTCGTCACGGTAAACCAATCGTGATGGCTCCTGGGGGAGGGCCGGTTTATGTCTGGCAATATCTACAATTCCTTGGATCGGGTCCGCAAACCCCGCGTGCATATTAGTCTCGATATAGAAAAGGGCGATGCGCAGCCGATACCGGAGCTTGCCTTCGTCGTCGGGGTCATGGGGGATTTCTCCGGCGATCCGCAGACACGCGACGCCAAAGGCGTGCATCCAGCGCCGCTGCAGCCGCTGGGCGACCGCAAATTCGTCCAGATCAACCGCGACAACTTCAATCAGGTGATGGCGAACATGACGCCCGGCCTCAATCTCGAGGTCAAGAATACGTTATCGCAGGATTCAAACGCAATGACGAAAGTCTCGCTGGCGTTTTCATCGATCGATGATTTCGATCCTGCAAAAGTCGCCGGGCAGGTGCCGGCACTCAAGGCGCTGCTGGATGCACGCAACCGGTTGCGCGAGCTTCTGGTCCAGGCGGATCGATCGGCCGAGCTTGAATCGCTGCTCGAGACAGTCCTGCAGGATCCGAAACGCCTGAATGACATTGTGGCCGGCCTCAAAACAGACAAGGCGGATTGATCATGTCGGGTGCGCAATCGGAAGCCCAGCCGCACGGCCAACAAACCACCGAAGCCGGGGCAAATTGGATTGACCAGGTCATAGCGGCCACCCCGCAGGCACAACCGGATGAGGCGCGCCGCCTGGTGCAAACCTTCCTGCTCGAGGCGCAGCGGGAGACGGTTACTTTCGATCGTAACCTGACGCGCAGCATCAACGATGCCATCTCGAAGCTGGACGAGCAGATCTCGAAGCAACTCAATGAAATCATCCATCATCCGCAATTCGCGAAGCTGGAAGGCTCCTGGCGCGGTCTGCATTACCTGGTGAAGAATTCGGAGACCGGAACCAACCTGAAGATCCGGGTTCTCAATGCCAGCAAGGAAACGCTGGCGAAAAACCTTGAGAAAGCGGTCGAATTCGACCAAAGCGCGCTGTTTCGGGCGATTTACGAAAGCGAATTCGGCCAGGCAGGCGGCGCCCCCTACGGCGCCTTGATCGGCGACTATGAATGGACCACGCATCCCGAAGACATCCAGGCGCTGCGCGGCATTTCCCAGATCGCCGCGGCTTCGTTCGCGCCCTTCATCTCGGCCGCCGCGCCGGCGCTGTGCGGCTTCAAAAGCTGGACGGAACTGCCTCGCACACGCGACCTGAAGACCATCTTCGACACCGAAAAATACACCGCCTGGCGAAGCTTTCGGGATATGGACGAAAGCCGCTTCGTCAGCCTGGTCATGCCTCGGGTTCTCGCGCGGCTGCCCTATGGCAAGGAGACGAAGCGCGCCGAAGGCTTTAACTATGAGGAAGCGCCGATCGACAAGGACGGCACGCCTCGTGCCATGGACCATGACAATTACTGCTGGATGAACGCGGCCTACGCCGCGGGCGTGCGGCTGACCAGCGCCTTCGCCGACTATGGCTTCTGCACCGCCATACGCGGAAAAGACAGCGGCGGCCGTGTCGATAACCTGCCGGTGCACGTCTTCACCTCGCAGGACGGCGACGACGAAGGCAAGTGCCCGGCTGAAATACTGATCCCGGACCGGCGTGAGAAGGAACTTTCCGACTGCGGGTTCCTCCCGCTTATCCACTACAAGAACACCGACTACGCCGTCTTCATCGGCGGCCAGACAGCGCATAAGCCGAAGAAGTTGGACACCCCCGATGCAACGGCGAACGAACAGATCTCCGCGCGTTTGCCCTATCTGATGGCCACCTCGCGCTTCGCCCACTACCTCAAGATCATGGCGCGTGATAAGATCGGCAGCGCAATGGAGGCTGAAGACTGCGAGCGCTGGCTGAACCGTTGGATCAACCAGTACACGAATGAAAATGCCAGCGCCGGAGAAGAGATGCGTGCACGGTTTCCCCTGCGCGAGGCGAAAATCGCGGTTGTCCCGGTCCCCGGCGCGCCCGGCGAATATCGCGCGGTGGCGCATCTGCGTCCCTGGCTGCAGTTCGAGGGGCTGACGGCGAGCATGAGGCTGGTGGCAGACATCCCCAAACGGTCCTGATCGCATGGACTCGTCGCCCGATGGCCTCCGCGCGGCGGTGCTGGCAGGCCAGGGCGCGGGCGTCGATCCCTGGCGCGACTTTCTGTTCGCTCCATCGCAGCAGGCGTTGGCCGCCTGGTTTGGCCACCCGCCGATCGATATACGTGCCGCCATCGACTCTGACATCGTCGCGCTCGAGGCTATGATCAGCGAGCAGGTTGATGCGATTTTGCATCATCCGCGCTTCCTGGCCCTGGAAGGCCGCTGGCGGGCGGTGTTCTGGCTGGCGCGTCTGGCCGCCGCGGAAGGTTGGCGGCGGCGGGTGCTGTTCATGCTGCTGCCCGTCACCTGGGCGGAGATCGCCCGCGACCAGGAGCGTGCAGCCGACTTCGACCAGAGCCAGATGTTTCAGAAGATCTACGAGGAAACCTATGGACAGGCCGGCGGCAGGCCATTCGGCCTGATCGTCGTGGACCACGAACTGCAGCACCTTCGCTCGACCGAAACCGGGGTGGATGACGTAGCGACCGTCCAGCTTCTGTCGCAAACCGGTGCCGCGGCCTTCGTCCCCTTCATCTTCGCCGCTTCGCCCGCGCTGCTCGGCCTGATGTCATTCGAGCAGTTGGAGCGGGTCCATGCCCTGCGGCCAGCTTTCTCCGACCAGGCGCATCAGCGCTGGAACACGCTGATGGACCGGCTCGATTCACGCTTTATCGGCATCACCCTGCCGCGCGTGTTGATCCGCCCGCCGTGGACCGATGATGCGCCGCACGGGCTGCCGTTCCGGTACAACGAGTACGCCCCCGACTCCGCAGATCGCGTCTGGGTCAGCGCGGGTTTCGCCTTCGCGGCGGTGGTTGCGCGCGCCTTCGCGCAGCACAGTTGGCCGGCCGATGTGCGCGGCGCCGATCCGGATAGAGAGGGCGGCGGCGTCGTGACCCGCCTGCCGGTGGAGTGGTTCCGCTCCGATCTCGACGGCTACTGGCCGCGCCTGCCGCTGGAAGTGCAACTGACCACCGAGCAGGAACGCGACCTTATCGAGGCCGGGTTGATGCCGGTAGGCGCCCTCCCCTACGGGTCGGAGCCGCTGTTCGAGGTGACGCGCAGCCTGTTCCGCCCCGGCCGCTACGCCGGCCCGAACGCGGCGGCGGCGGAAGCCAACGCCATGCTGTCGGCGCAGATCAATTCGGTGCTGTGCGCCTCGCGCTTCGCCCATCACCTGAAGATCATGGCGCGGGACATGGTGGGCAGCGTCACCACCGCCGAGGCGCTGGAGCGGCGGCTGCAGGACTGGCTGAACCAGTATGTCAATCCCAACCTGTCCGCGGGCGCGGAGCTGCTGGCCAAATACCCGTTGGCCGAGGGGCTGGTCACGGTGACGGACATGCCGGACCGCCCGGGCGAGTACAGGACCGCGATCTATCTTCGTCCGCATTACCAGCTCGACGACATCCGCGCTGTGCTCGCCCTCGATATGACCGTGAAGCAGGAGGCGGCGTGAACCCGTCCGCGGACCCGATCGGGCTGTTCAACGCAGGGCGGCTGGACGAGGCCGTTGCCTTGGCCACCGAGACCGTCCGCAAAGCGCCCGCCGACACCGCCGCGCGGCTGCGGCTGGCGGAGTTTTTGCTGTTCGAGGACGCATTCGACCGCATCGACCGGCTGTTGGACACCATCGGCGCCATGGATGCCGCGACCATGCCGGCTGTCGTCGAATTTCGTCAGGTGCTGCGCGCCGAGATTGCCCGCCGCCAGGTGTTTGCCGATGGACGCGTGCCCGAGTTCGTTGGCGGTCCCGATTCGGCGCAGCGTGCGGCTCTGTCCGCACTGCTGGCACTGAGGGACGGCGACATCGCCGCGGCCGTAGCCGCCTCCATCCAGGCCGAGGCGGCTCGCCAGCCTGCTCCGGGCCGCATGGGCGATGCGCCGTTCCCGGACTGGCGCGATACCGATGACCTGCTGGGCGGCTCGTTGGAAATCCTAACCCCGGCTGGGCAGTATTACTGGGTCCCGTTCGGCCGCGTCGCTGCCCTGCAGCCGGCCCCCGTTCGCCGGACGCGCGACCTGTTCTGGCGCCCCGCCAGGCTGTCGGTTGCCAACGGACCGGAAGGCGACATCTTCCTGCCGGTCACCTATCCACCCTCCAATGAAACCTCCCCCGCCCACCGCCTGGGGCGCCTGACCGACTGGGTCGAAATCGCACCCGGCCTCGTCCGCGGCGTGGGACAGAAGACATTCCTTATCGGCGATGAGGGCGTAGCCATGCAGGACCTCGCCCCGATCATCGGCGGCGGGCCCACCGCATGAACCGCCGCATCGACAAGAACGACCTGCGGCCGGAAAAGCGTCCCGCGGATGTGCGCGTCCACCTGCCGCTGCTCGATCGGCTGCTGCAGGACGACTCTGACCGTCAGGAGGACGAACCGCTCGATCCGGCGGAGATGCAGGTAGTGCTGCTGGATGCCGTCCGGCGCGACCTGGAGGCGCTGCTGAACGCCAGGCGCCCGTGGCGGAGCCTGCCGCCCGGCTACCATGCGCTGCAACGCTCGATCTACGGCTACGGCCTGACGGATTTCGCCGCCGGCGCGTTCAACGATCCACAGTGCCGCCAACGGCTCCGCGCGGAAATCGTCGAGGTCATCGCCCGGTTCGAGCCGCGGCTGAGCCGCGTCGTGGTCGATCTGGAGGACGCCGATCGGCGGGACGGGACGCTGCGCCTGCGCATACGCGGGCTGGTGCATGCCGAACCTCTACCCGAACCCGTCGTGTTCGACACACTGGTTTATCCCGCTACCGCGACGGTCGAAGTGAAATAGACGATGTTCGACGCGATGCTGCCCTATTACCTGACGGAGCTTCAGGCGCTTCAGGCGGACACGGCGGAGTTCGCCAAGGCCTATCCGAGCCAGGCGGCACTCCTGCGCATACCAGCGAATGTCGGCACCGAACCGGTCGGCGACCCGCATGTCGAGCGGCTGTTGGAAGGCGTGGCCTTTCTCGGTGCCCGTGTCCAGCACCGGCTGGATGATGAGTTCCCGGAACTGACCGACGCGCTGTTGTCGGTGCTCTATCCGCATCACCTGGCGCCGTTCCCATCCTGCCTGGTGGCGGGCTTTCCCGCGCGCGCCGGGCAGGACGGACCCGCCGCAATTCAGGCCGGGACGATGCTGGAAACGAACCCCCTGCGCGGCGAGATCTGCCGCTTCCGCACCACCGCGCCAGTGACGGTCTGGCCGGTGGAGATCACACAGGCGCGCCTGTCCGGCATGCCCCTGCCCGCGCCGGACAATCCTTACGCGCGTTCCGCCGTATCGGTGCTGCAACTCACGCTTCGCTGTACCACCAAGGGGCTGACTTTCGACAAGCTGGGCATGGACCGGCTTCGCTTCTTCCTGGGGTCGCCCGATCAGGCCAGCGTGCAGCTCTATGAACTTCTCGCCGCCAGGGCGGTGTCCGTGGCCTTCACCGGACACGGCGCAGCCCCTGTCATTCCGGCGGAGGCCAGCCTTCAGCCGGTTGGATTCGAGCCTGAGGAGGCATTGTTGCCTTGGGACAAGCGCGGATTCTCGGGCTTCCGGCTGCTCAGCGAGTATTTCGGCTTCCCGCACAAATTCATGTTCATCGATCTTTGCGGCATCCCGTCCGCCGGCTTTGGCGAGACAATGGAGGTGTACGTCTACCTCGACCAGGAGGCGCCGGAGCTTGCGCGGTCGGTCAACGCCCGGAGCCTCCAGCTTGGCTGTGCGCCCGCGGTCAACCTGTTCCCCATGACCTGCGACCCGATCACGCTGGATCACACCCAGACCGAGTATCTGGTAACGCCCGACCGCCGACGGATGGATGCGCTGGAGGTCTGGTCGATCACCGGCGTGCGCGAAACCCGGGAGGGCGGCGTCAGACCCTGGCGTCCGTTCTACCGTCTGACCCCCGGCCACGGCGCGACCGCGGCGGGACCCAGCTATCTGACCATCCGGCGCGAGGCTCAAGCGGGCAGCGATGTCTGGATCGCCCCCTGCGATCCGGCGCTGGACCCCGACGGTTCGGCGGCCACCCGGCTGTCGGTTGATGCGCTCTGCTCGAACCGCGACCTGCCGCGGCAACTGCCGGTCGATGCCCCGCTGCGGGTCACCGGCGGCGGCAGCGGCATAGAAGGCGCCCGCGCCGTGACGGCAGCAACGGCGCCGCTTCGCCCGCGTCTGCGGGAAAAGCGCTTCTGGCGGCTGATATCCCATCTGGCGCTGGGCCACCTGTCGCTGACCGGCGACGACACGGCGCATGCGCTGCGGGAAGTGCTGCGGCTATATAATCTGGACGACTCGGAACGCGCCGAGGCGGCGATCAGCGCGCTTCAGGCCATTGCGCAGCGGCCCTACTCAGCGCGCGCGCCCGGCAACCGCGTGGGCGCGTTCTGCCGCGGGCTGGAGGTCGATCTGATTTTCGCGGCGCGGCAATGGCAGCCGCTGGGCCTGTTCTTGATGGCCTCGGTCCTGGCCCGCTTCCTGCCGCTGCAGGGGCAGGTCAATTCCTTCGTGCGCACGCGCGCGCTGCTGAGCGGCAAGCAGGCACCGGTGGCAGCCTGGCCGCCGCGTGCCGGCGGGCGGGTACTGCTATGAAGCCCATCGGCGATGCCGACGCGCCGGTGCCTGCCCGGCGGGACGGCGCGAAGCCGCCGGGCATGAGCCTGATTCGCCGCCTTCTGGCGCAGCCGCGGCGGTTCCGTTTCGATGCCGCGGTGCGCCTGCTGCTGCACTGGCGAAAGCGCGGCGACGTTGCGTCGGTCACCCGCTTCCGGACACCCGGCAACCTGTCCTATGCGCCCGCCGATATGCTTTCAGTGACGCCGGATCAGGCGGTGACCGGCATTGGCGGCCTGACCGGCCCGTCGGGACTGCTTCCACGCGCCTATACCGAACATGTCATGCGCCAGACGCGGCTCGGGGCGCAGGCGCTGCACAGCTTCCTCGACATGCTGGCGCACCGGATGCTGGCTGGTTTCGCCCAGGCCGGCATCAAATACCGCCTCTATCGCGCTGCCGAGCAGGCGGCGCTGGGCGGTCCGCCGGACGCGCCGCGAACCGCGCTGCTGGCGCTGACCGGACGCGCCGCGCCGCAGAACGATGCGCTTGAGGACTTCATTCTTCACCATGCCGGCGCCTTCGCCGCCTGGCCCAGATCGGCGGAACGGCTGGAGGCGATCCTGTCCGATTGGGCGCGCCGTCCGGTGCGGGTGGAGCAATTTGCCGGCGCCTGGCTCGCGATTCCGCCGGAGGAGCAAACCAGACTGCCGAAGGCCCGGGGCAATGGCCGCTTCGCCCGCCTGGGCATTGATGCCGCTCTCGGCGCGCGGGCCTGGGACCCGCAGGCGAACATCGTTCTGCGCGTCGATCCGATGCCGTTCACGGCGTTTCAGGAGTTCATGCCGCTGCAACCGCTGGCCGGGCAGCTTGGCGCCCTGGCGCGCGCCTATCTCGGACCGTCGGTGGCGTTCGCGCTGAACCCGCTGCTGGTTGGGCATCAGGTTCCCGGCATCCAGCTTGGTTCGCCTCGCCGGCTGGGCTGGGACAGTTGGCTTCCACGGGAGCATCGAGCGGCGAAGCCTCCCGATGCGGCCGACGCCGTGTTCCCCGCACGCCTGATCGAACGGAGGGCGGCGGCATGAGCGGTTCCTGGAACGGCGGCTATGTGACGGATACCGGCTACCTGCCGGGCTGGTATGGCCAGCAATCGCCTATGCACATGGCCATGACCTGCCTGCTGATGGGCGTCGCCTGCGACCTGCCTGACGCGGATGCGCCGTTGCATTATCTGGAACTGGGATGCGGCCTCGGGTTCGGCGCTCTGGTGCTGGCTGCCGGCAATCCGTCCTGGGGGGTGACGGGCATCGACTTCAACCCGGCCCACATCGCATTGGCGCGCAGCGTGGCGCGCGATGCCGGGCTGACCAACGTGACCTTCCTGGAAGCCGATCTGGCGACGCTGCATGGGCAGGAGGGAGGGCGGCAATTGCCGCAGGCGGATTTTGTCAGCCTGCACGGGCTGTGGTCCTGGGTGTCGGCCGAGGTGCGCAGCGGGATTGTGAGATTGCTGGCGGCGAAGGTGGCCGCCGGCGGCGTGGTCCATGTCAGCTACAATGCGCTGCCTGCCTGGCAGGGGGGCATCGGCATGCAAAAGCTGATGCGCCTGTCCTCCGAGGACCCGCGCGCCACCAGTCATCGCCGGGTTCAGCGGGGCGTCTCCCTGGTCCAGGCGCTGGCCGCGGCGGGCGCGCCGCATCTGAACAGCCCCGGCCTTGGGCAGCAGATCGTGCAGCGCCTTCCCGAGCTGCCGGCGGCCTATCTGGCCCACGAATACCTGAACGACGCTTGGTCGCCTTGCTTCCATGCGGACGTCGCCGAGGCCATGGCGGGGGCAAAGCTGGATTACGCCGGTTCGGCGTCCCTGACGGAGAATTTCGCTGCGCTGATGCTGACGGATGAGCAGCGTGCGCTGCACGACGCCCAGGATGACCCGCGCCTGCGGGAGTTGATCAAGGACCTTTGCCTGCCGCGCGGGCTGCGGCACGATGTCTTCGTGCGCGGCAGCCAGGTCCTGCGGCCGGCGGTGCGGACCGAGGCGCTGAAGAACATCGTGCTCGCGTTGACCACGCCCCCCGACAGCGTCGCCTATGAGTTCGAGGTTGCCTCCGGGGTTGCCTCGATTTCGCCCGGCCACTACGGGCCGATGATCGCGGCCATGGCGCGGCAGCCCTGTAGCGTGGGCGATCTCATGAGCCTGTCCCCGGCGGGACACGCTAACGATGATCCACGCGAAGTCATCGGCATCCTGGCCGGTGCGGGCTATGCCGTTCCCGTCGCCCGGCCGGGCGCTCCGCCGCACCCGTCCGCGGTGCGCTTCAATCGCGTGGCGGCGGAATGGCTGGCCGAACCCGCAATGCTGACGCGGCCGGCCGCCGTCGCATCCTTCGCGCTGGGCGGCGGGTTCCCCGCCACGGTCATCGACCTGTTCGTGCTGGACAGGCTGCGCGCGGGCGAAACCGCCGCGCAGGCGCCGGATTGGGTTGCCGCGCTGGCCCCCGGCGCGGACCCCGAAGCGAAGGCATCCCTGCGCGACGGGCTGATACGATGCATGGAACAACGGATCCCCCTGATGCGTGCGGCCGGAGCCGGATAAAGCCGGTGCGTGGCAATGACCCTGTGGCGCGCCGGAGAGGTTACGCAAGAAACGAAGCCGGCATCGGATGACGCGGGCGGGCATCGCAGGAGAGAGGCATGAGCGACTGGCAGCGTGGCCGCGCCCTACTGACCGTCACCAGTCACCTGGGGCCAAACGTGCTGATGGCCGTCTCGTTGTCCTCCGACGAGGCGATCAGCCACCCCTATGAGATCCATCTGAGCCTCGCCTCCACGCGTCCGGACATCAAAGCGGACGAGATGCTGTCGCATGGCATGACCGTCTCGTTGCAGCATGACGGGTCTCCGATGCGGCACTTCCATGGGGTCGTCCGCGCCTTCGCCTGGGACGAACACCTTGGTGGCCGAGGTCTGACACGCTACCACGCCGTCCTGGTACCGCGGCTGTGGTTCCTGAGCCAGACGATCGATTGCCGGGTCTTCCAGAACGTTACGGTGCCCGACATCCTGCGCACCATCATGCAGGAGCAGGACATGCCGGCGCCGGACTTCAAGCTGCAAAAGGATCATCCGGCCCGCGAATACATCACCCAATACAATGAGACCGACCTGGCATTCATTACCCGGCTGCTGCAGGAGGAAGGCTGTTTCTATTTCTTCGATCACAACGATGGCGACCACACGCTGATTGTCGCGGACGACAACTCAGCCTTCCAGGACTTGCCCGAGGGACGCCTGCGTTTCGATTCGACGTTGGACGCCGACGATGTCCTGACCACCTGGAACAGGCCGGGCGCCACCGCGCCGGGGCGCGTGCGGCTGATCGACTACGACCCGACCGCACCCGGCAAGCGGCTCGACGAAATGCACCGGACGGTCCTCAGGGCGGGCGGAGCCGATAACCGCGATGCGACGCTCTGGCCGGCTCTGTCCTCCGAATCCGGTTCGGTCAGCGACCGGGCGCGCTATCGGCTGGAGGCGGAGGAAGCCGCGGTGTCCCTGGTGCTCGGCCAGGGGCATAACAGACGCTTTCTGCCCGGGCGCCGCTTCAGCCTGGCTGCCGATCCGCATACCGGTGCCGAAGGGCAGACCTTCGTTCTGCAATCCGTTGCCCACAGCGTCACGGACGAGTCGATGCTGGCCGGCGGCGGCGGGCAGCAGCACAGCGTCTCTTTTGCCGCCTTCGAATCCTCCGTGCCCTGGCGGGAGACGTTCCATCAGCCGCGGCCTCGCATGGAGGGGGTTCACGCCGCCGTCGTGATCGGGCCGGACGGAACGGACATCCATACCGACGACCTCGGCCGCGTAAAGGTCAGATTCTTCTGGGACCATCGCAAGGACGCCGCACCCGGCCAGGCCGTCTGGGCTCGGGTCATCTATCCCTGGGGCGGGAAC
Organism: uncultured Rhodopila sp.; assembly: GCF_903915725.1. Lineage (GTDB taxonomy): Bacteria > Pseudomonadota > Alphaproteobacteria > Acetobacterales > Acetobacteraceae > Rhodopila. Next base: position 6,021 of record NZ_CAIWTY010000023.1, on the reverse strand, counting down.
GGCTGGGGCTGGCAATCGACCCCCCGGGTGGGCACCGAAGTCGCTGTGGCCTTCATGGACGGCGATCCGGACCGCCCGGTCATCCTGGGCGGGATGTACAACGGCAACGACAGCACGATCTTCGACCAGCCGGGAAAGGCAAAGTCCGGGATACGCACCCGCTCGATCCCCGGCGGGTCTGCCTCCAACTTCAGCGAACTGACCTTCGACGACACGGCCGGGCAGGAAGTGCTGTCCATGCAGGCCGAAAAGGACATGAAGACGCTGGTGAAGAACGACCAGGAGCTGACGGTCCGGCATTGCCGGGTCGTGCGTATCGACCAGGATGAAACCATCACCATCGGTCAGAAGCAATCCGTAACGATCGGCAGCGGGCGGACCACCCAAGTACAAAGCGGCAATGACGCCTTGCAGGTCAGTGAGGGCAACCTGAACATCGACGTGCCCATTGGGGCCGTCGCCTTGAATGCGATGCAATCAATCACCCTGACCGTCGGCCAGAACAGCATCCGCATCGACCAGACCGGCATCACCATCAACGGCATGCTCATCGGCTTTTCGGCCCAGGCAATGCTGCAGATGCAGGCCCCGGCGGTGGAGACCAGTGCGGATGCGACGATGATGGTGACGGCGGGACTGATAACACTGAATTAGAGCGTTTTCAGGCTGAATGGAAAGGCGACGGACGTTACCACTGTCATGGCCCGGCTTGTCCGGGCCACCTATTGCGGCACGTGCTGGAATAGGTGGCCCGGACAAGCCGGGCCATGACGACTTAAGGTCGCAGCCACGATTCCGGTCAGCCTGAAAACGCGCTAGCGCAACGCCGGACCTACACCGGCAATTTTCCACGCCTTCCCTTCGCAGATCAGGTTGATGGCCAGGCGATGCCTGGACTGCTTGGTAGACCCGAATGTGACCGTTGCTGATGCGGCCTCACCGCGGGTCCGCAGATTGGAGACGGCAATATGGCCCTTCCAGTCATCGAAATAATCCTGTGCCCGGGTAAAGTAATCCTCGTCGAACCCCTCGGCGCTGTTGACACGCCGGTCGATCTCCGCCAGCAGCGGTTTCGAAACGTAGGCCGCGAGCGCGGCGCGATCGTCGAGAATGGGATTTCGGTTCCCGGCCAGCGCTTCGAGGTACCAGCGATAAAAACCGGTCAAGGTCGCCCGCGGCGAGCTTTGGGAGTGGACTGCGACAATTCCCGCTGGCGCTGGCTGTGCCCGGGCGCCAAACGCCCCGATCAAGGGCAGGGCAGCGAGGCAAAATCCGATCAGCAGGGAACGGAAACGAGCTTTTGACAAAGCGACTGACCGGTCATTCAGAATGGATAGCGGTAAATAGCGTATGGGGGCTTTGAAAGTCGATAGGAATGGCCGGGATACAATCCATGGTGTTGCACAAAGTCCGAGACCCATTCTTTTCCGTTGAACATAGTCATATGACCGTGCCGATGTCCCTCTATGGGCTGAATGACGGCCACATCGCCGGCCAGGTGATGATACTGGGCACTGGCATGAGATCCGACGATTTTGTTGAAGCCGACGTGTAACAGACTGGACCCGTAGTCCTTCGCCGAGACGTGGTGCTGCAGAGTGACGCCGCCGGCTTCGACGGCCCTTCTGACGTAGGCCGCACATTGTCCCAAACTGTGCGGTTGCGCCTTGCTGTTCAGATGTTCGACCGCCTTGCTCTTGTTCCACATAAGGACATTCCCCGGGTTCGCTATGTCGGAGAGACTGGAACGCGGATTGTGATAATCCCGCCCCGGCGCATGGTGTGATTTTATCGCCGCGCGACCAGCCCGGCAAGTGCGGTTTCCGTGCCGGTCCATGGTCGAAGTCCGGCGGTTTCATTGAAGCAGCGGTAGCGCAATACAGCATAACGAAAATTTATCAAATACCAACCGGTGCTGACTTTGACCGGTCGGCAAGCCGCCAGTATCGTCATGACGGGCGAAGGCTCGCAATCCACGCCTTTGTTTAAACAGAAAAAGGGCGCGGATGCCGACCTCCGTCGGCATGACGTGGCGGTTGCGCCCGAGAGTCAACGTCATCGCCGGTTGGTAAAATAACATTACGCGCCATCCCGCGAAGAGCAGTAGACGGCGGCTTTCGCCTTGACGAGCAGAATGTCCGGCGCGCTCAGGCCGAACGTTTTGCCATATCGGCTTTGCGCGCGACCAGCTTTTCGGCAAGCGCGCTGCTGCCGCCATGATCCGCCACGACGCGGCGTATCGTGGCGTCGGGAATGCGTGTCACCACCGCGATAGCCTCATCGATCCGGGCCGGGCTCATGTCTCCGAAAAGCCGTGTCGCGTGCGGATTGTCCGCGTGCTCGCGCAGCGTGTCGATCTCGCCGACACAGGTGCCGAACGCCCTGCCCTTCGGGTCTCCCTGCGCCCGAAACTCCAGCGCCCCTCCGACGTCCAGCGTCATGACGATCCCCTTGGCGACGCCCTGATTGTCGCCGTCGAACCCGGCTGCATCCCAGTTGGCGGTCCAGGCGTGCACACCGAGCCAGTGTTGCGCCTGCCTGCGCTCGCTGTCGCTGAGTTGCGAAATGCGCTTCTTCTCAAGCTCGATAAACGCGGTCGCGATTTCGTTTGGTTCCTTCGCGTCCACGTAGGTCAGCGTCGGCGCCCCGGCCAGATGATACAGCTTCGCCGCAATGATCTCGTTACGCGCGTGCGCGGGCGACTCCAGCGTCTTCACGTAGAACCGACGGCCGTTCTCGTCCTGATAGACGCCACCCGGATTGGTCCCCATCTGGCCGCCGATTTTCTGCAGGGCCGCGGTGTCGATGACCGGGGTCTCGATGATGGCCGTCGTCCGTCTGACCAGCGCGAGCTGCTCCGGCGTCTCGATCGCGCCTTTGCGGGCGCGGCGAACGTCCCGGATGGCCTGGTCGGGTGCCACGCCCAATTCGACGAGGAGCCGGGCGGCCATCATGCCGGCCCGCCCAAGTCCGCCCTTGCAATGCACCAGCACATCGCCGCCGCTGCCCAGCAGTGCGCGGATATCCCGGCCATGCGTCTGCCATTGCTGCTCGAATGCCTCGCCCGGAACAGAGTAATCGGCGATGGGCAGATGCCGCCAATCGAGCCCCCGGCCTTGGATCTCCGCGCCGAGACGGGGCACCTTCAGCGCCGCGAGTTCGTTCGGCTCGACCAGGGTCAGCACGAGGCCCGCGCCCCATGCGACGATGGCGTCGAGATCCACCGCGAGGTCGCGCGCCCAGGCCCCCGTTGCGGCGGCATTGTCATGCTTGCCGGGGCAGAATGTGATCCCGATCCGCCCATGCGAGGGGCTCGCACGTACCTCCGCGATCTGCAGCGGATGTGTCTGGCTTGTGCGTACTCCGGCCATTCTGCATTCTCTAAAAAAGAAGATCGGCTTCAGAAGCCAGCCGATGGATACCGCAACAGCCGGCTTCGCGCCACGCGCAGCCATGCTCGCCGCAGCGCAGGGGCCGATTCTACGCCTGATGGCACCCCTGCCCTGTCAACGATATCTCACTCGCGCGTTGCATATGGTCGGGCTTTCCCCGACAAAGCGCAGGCCGAAAATGGACCGCCGCACGATGCCCGAGTTTCACCTGCATAACAGCCTGACCCGCCGCAAGGAGCGTTTCGAGCCGGCCGAACCGGGTAACGTGCGGATGTATGTGTGCGGGCCGACGGTGTACGACCTGGCACATCTCGGTAACGCCCGCCCGGTGGTGGTGTTCGATGTGGTCGCGCGCCTGCTGCGGCGGCTGTACCCGTCGGTCAATTATGTCCGCAACATCACCGACGTGGATGACAAGATCAACGCGCGCGCCAAGGCGTCGGGCGAATCCATCGGCGCGGTCACCGCCCGGACCACGGCCGACTTCCATGCCGACATGGCGGCACTTGGCACGCTGCCGCCGGATCACGAGCCGCGCGCCACCGCGCATATTGCCGAGATGATCATGGTCGTCGAACGCCTGGTCGCCTCCGGCCATGCCTATGAAGCGGAGGGCCATGTGCTGTTCGCGGTCGCCTCCGACCCGGCCTATGGCGCGCTGTCGGGCCGCAGCCACGACGAACTGATCGCCGGCGCCCGGGTAGAGGTTGCCCCGTACAAGCGGGACCCCGGCGACTTCGTGCTGTGGAAGCCGTCCCCGGACGATCTGCCCGGCTGGGACAGCCCTTGGGGCCGCGGCCGCCCGGGGTGGCATATCGAGTGCTCCGCCATGTCGTGGCGCTATCTGGGGGAGACGTTTGACATCCACGGCGGCGGCAGCGACCTGATCTTCCCGCACCATGAGAACGAGCTGGCGCAAAGCCTGTGCGCCTTCCCGGGCAGCCAGTTTGCCCGATACTGGTTGCATAACGGCATGCTGCAGGTGAACGGCGAGAAGATGTCCAAAAGCCTGGGCAACTTCTTCACCGTCCGCGACGTGCTGGCGAAGGCGCCGGGCGAGGCGATCCGGTTGCTGCTGCTGCGCACGCACTACCGCTCGGTGCTGGATTTCACCGATCAGGGGTTGGCTGAGGCGAAGCGTGACCTCGACCGGTTCTACCGCGCGCTGGACGCCTTCCCCGGGGTTGCAGAGGGCGAGGTGCCGGCGGCGGTGCTGGAGGCTTTGTGCGACGACCTGAACACGCCGCTGGCTTTGACTGCGATGCACGCATTGGCCGGGGCGGCTTTGGCCGGCGACGCGGCGGCCGCTGCGGGGCTTCGCGCGGCGGGCGGCGTGCTGGGGCTGTTGCAGCTCGCCCCGGATGCCTGGTTCCGCGGCGGCACGGATGACGCGGCGGAGATCGAGGCGGCGATCGCGGAGCGGTTGGCTGCCCGCAAGGCGAAGGATTTCGCGCGGGCGGATGCGATCCGGGCGGAGCTGGCGGCGCGCGGCATCCTGCTGGAGGACGGCCCCAAAGGCACGACCTGGCGGCGCGACTGATGACCGGGCGGGATGGCGGAGCGGATTTGAAGCCGCTCGGGAATAGCCCGGTGGTGGTGCTGGTGCGGCCTCAGTTGGCGGACAATGTCGGGGCCTGCGCGCGGGCGATGGCGAATGGCGGGCTGTTCCATATGCGGCTGGTGGCACCTCGGGATGGCTGGCCGCAGGCAAAGGCGTGGCGGATGGCCTCCGGCGCGGATCGCATCCTGGACGCGGCGACGGTGCATGCGACGGTGGCCGAGGCGGTGGCGGATTTGCACCATGTGTTCGCGACGTGCCCTCGGCCGCGGCATATCGTCAAGCCGGTGCTGACGGCGCGCGGCGGGGCGGCGGAGTTGCGGGAGATTTGTGGGCGCGGGCTGCGGGCGGGCGTGCTGTTCGGGCCGGAGCGGGCGGGGCTCGACAATGACGATATGGCGGAGGCGGATGCTTTGATCCGGTTTCCGCTGAACCCCGGGTTCATGTCGTTGAACCTGGCGCAGGCGGTGATGGTGATGGCGTATGAGTGGTGGACGGCCGAGGATGGCACGCCGCCCAGGGCGCTGATGACGAATGAGAGCCGGGTGGCGACGAAGGAGCGGCTGGGGAATTTTCTGACGCATCTGGTGGATCAGCTCGATGCGTGCGGGTTTTTGCGCAACCAGCCGAAGCGGCCGGGGATGGTGCGGAATTTGCAGCATCTGTTCCAGCGCGGGGAAGTGACGGAGCAGGAGCTTCGGACGCTGCATGGGGTGGTCACGGAATTAGCGATCGGGCGGCGGCAGCGGGGGCGGTTGGAGACGGAGGGGGAGGCGTAGGGCGGGGCGCTGCCGTATGACGACCGAGTCAGCCGGTGTCGTTGCTCCGTTGCTCCCGTGTCATGGCCGGACTTGGTCGGGCCATCCGCGACTTGCGGTGTTTGAGGCAGCAAAGAAATATCCGACTGATTTTACGCGAGGCTGTCGTTTAAGGTGTAAAAGTATGGACTTGATCTGACGGTCGGGTCTCCGCCGTGGTGGGTGTCCGACGAATATCTCGTGTCGCTGATCACGCCGCTTGCAGCAATTTCTCCCTCGCTACCGGTAGCGTGTCAATGAAGGTCTGCATCGG
>NZ_CAIWTY010000022.1 GCF_903915725.1 uncultured Rhodopila sp. | reverse complement strand
GCTCGCGCTCGGCACCTTTACGGCTGGATTGCAATCGCGGGTGTGGCGGATTTGCGCGGTCGGCGCCATTATGCTTGTCGCCGTGCCGGCGATGGGGTGGCTCGAACAGTCTGCCCTGCTTGTCACCGTCGCCGTTCTGGCGGTCGTCGCGGTTGGGTTTGGAACCTGGTGGCTGGGTCAGCGAGGCCAGGCCGCCGTCTAACGGGACGACATCCCATGACCCATCGCGCCGCGGGCGCGCGATGGGTGGTGATTTGCCCGGGGTAATCGCATTTCGGAACAAGGCGAGAAGACGGCCGACACAGTGACAGTCCGTGTTGACTCGGATCGGACTGCCGAACTCCGACCAATCCGATGGCGGGATGTCCAGTAGGCCGGGAGGGCCGGTGTGACCATCTTCGCCCCGCAGTTCCATGCCCCCGTTCTCCGAAGCTGTCGCGGGGGCGCCAGCGTGGCGCATCCGGCGTGTTCTTGTTCGCACTGTCGGTCACCGCGTGGCCTTGGAAATAGAGGAAAACCCGGCATCTTCGTCTGGATCAGCGCCAGACCGGGCGGCCGAGATTGACGGTGTCGGGGCTCGTCGCCGCGCCGCCGACCGCGCCAATGGCTCCGCCGATCAACGCGCCGGTCCCGGCGTTACCGCCAGTGACGGCACCGACCGCCGCGCCTGTGCCGGCGCCAAGCAGGCCACCGGAGACAGCGCGATACCCGGGGCTGTAGCCGCATGCGACGACGACAAGAACGAGGGCGGCCAACGAGATTGTCGAGAATACAAGTGGAGGCATGTGTTGACTTTCCTTCATGGGGCCGCGTTTACTACCGGCCTCGGGTCGCGGTTTTCTGCAACGCGGTCTTTGGTGGCTATAGCGAAGACGCGATGCCAATCTGTTATGCATCACGGAGCCGGTATTGAAGCAACGGATATAGTCGGGATGACTATCGGCGCCGTATCCGACGTGAATGAGCGAAACAACGGTCAGCAGCAGATGATAATGCGCGGATGGTTGGAGATGTGAAGCTCATCGGGTGGGGGCGGTGGCGCTTCCGCGGCGCTGGTAGAAGCCTGCGCCGATCAGAACGACGCCCAGCAACAGCACCCCGCCGCTGAGCACGGGTGGAATGACGAACGACGTGCTTTCCGTTGTCTGTAGCTTCAGGTCACCAATCTTTGCGACATCTTTGGTCTGTTGCGTCGTGAAGATGGGGATCGCGAAGCCGAGTGCACCAAGCAACACCAAGGCGGCGCCGGTCAGCAAAAAAAGTCCGTATCCGGAACGTCCCATGAAAACCTCCAAAAAACGATGCTGCCACCGGCGGGATGGCGCCGCGCCCGCCATCCGGATCAGGTGTGCCGGTGGCAGGCAGCCATCGGGGGCTAGATGCCGAGTGCCCCGAGCAACCATAGCACCAGCAACACGGTCAGCAGGAGTCCAAGCACGCCGCCCAGCCCTGGCGCGCCGTAGCGGTTGTAACCGTAGTAGCCGCCGCCACCACCAAATAGCAGGATCAGTACGACGATGATAAGAATAGTGCTCATTGGACACCTTCATGAAAGCTCAGTCGGATTGCTGCGGCGATCGGTTTGCCGCGGTTGTTGCCCGAATCCGGCAAAGTCACCCCAGGTCGTTACGTTTCCGGCAACCCTGTCGGTCGCCTGACCGGTCGCCGAGTTGTGACCGTCCCCTGCGATCGTGTGGCGGGCCGCAGAGCAGCGACGCGGCCACCGGTATTCTGGCACGGGGGGCTACTTGGCACGATCTCCGTGTTTTGGTGTGCGGGTCAGATCCGCCCGGTGACCACCAAGGCAATAACAATCATAAGCAACCCCACTCCGCCGCTCTGGAAATAGCCCCAGCGCACGCTGCGCAACCAAGCCGGCAGCACGCTGTTCAGCATAAGTCTGAGGATAACCAACGGAATAGTGCCAACGTTCATGACACGCCCCCCTGAGACTCCTCCGCCGAGCTTCGCAGTGCCAACCTCTTCGGCTGGCGCTGCGAATCCCTGCCGGTCCATGAGATACGTCTCTTTCGGAAGCCTCCTGCTTACGCGGTTGCCCTAGTTCTTGGGCGGCGTGGGAGCATCAATCTTCTTGTTACCCAGATCTGTATACCTGGGCAGATACCGGTAGGTCCTGTCGAAGGGCCAGAAGCCGAAATACCAGAGAATGCCTCCTACCGCGGCCACGGGAACGACAAGCTGCAACATGTGGGTAAACCTCCTTGTTTGGTGGGCAGGGTATTATGAGCGATGCAGTCACCACCGCACGGGCAAGCTGCTTGGCCTGGCCCCGGCCGGCTTCCGGAAAGTATTACTTCTGCACTACGTCTTTGATGCCGCCGACGGCATTTTGAACCTTGCCTTCGACTTTCTCACTCTCGCCGTCGGCGACCAGCTTTGCGTCGCCCAGAACCTTTCCCGCGGCTTCCTTGATGTCACCCTCGACCTGTTTGGCCGAACCGGCGATCCGATTTTTGTCAATCATGTCACGTCTCTCCGTTTGTTGGCGCCCGTGATCCGGCCGGCACCGGCCGGTGGGCAGGATGGACCGGCGGGTGTCAATCGGCCACGATGGCCTCCCGGCGGATTTCAGCTCACGGACGGTTCCGGCGATACCCGTAATAGCCCCCGCCTCCGAGAAGCAGGAACAGTACAAGAACAATCAGAATGGTTGACATAATTCCCTCCGGAATACACATCAGGGCGATTGCCCTCTTGCGTATATGAATTCGCAACGGCTCTGCCGCCAGCCTCGGAATCTACCTACATGAATGGGCCACTGTGTGCCGTTTGCGCGCTGGTTTGTTTCACCTAGGTAGATTCCGAGGGTATTGTAGCGTCTCGGATCGATACAACCTCTTTCCCTGACATCATAATAATAAACACAGCCGGGGTACCTTAATGCTGATGCAATTGACGACCGCTCGATTTCTCGCCTCGGCAGCTATGCGCCCACGCGTATTGATTGTCGATGACGAAACTCTGATCTGCGAACTGCTCGGCTTGGTCCTCGAAGAGGACTACGAGGTTGTCTGCGCGTGCACGAGCAATGAGGCCCTGCAGTTGCTCGCCGAGCAAAGCATCGACGTTATGCTGCTCGACCATCACTTGCCTCCCGGCGGCGCTGTTGCGGTTGCCAGGCGGGCCGATGAAATCGGCGTCCCCATGGTCTGGATGACCGGCGACCACGCCGCAGCCGAGACTCACTCTCGCCCGGTTCTGTTAAAGCCATTCCACATCGACCGGGTGTCGGCGGTGCTGACCGAGGTTCGAAAATCTTCGCACTTGCTTATCAAGCCGCGCAATCAGCCTGGTCGCCTGCCCTCCAGCGATTCGGCTCTCGGTGGCGCATCCTTCGCCTGAAAAGGGGATCGAAAATGGCATCACAGGAATTCGAAGCGAATCTGGTGGCTATTCTACCCAAAATGCGGGCTTGGGCGGCCCGGCTGACACGCAATCGTTCTGAGGTTGATGATCTGGTCCAGGAAACAGCGCTGAAGGCGCTGGCAGCCTGCTACCAATTTTTGTCCGGCACCAATTTCATGGCTTGGGTCCACCGCATCATGGTGAACCAATTCATCAGCGGCAAGCGAAAGCAGCGCCTTTTAACCGACTTACTGCCGGAGCAACCCGTTTCCGCGACACATCTTGACCAGATCGAATTGCGAGAGTTGGCGCGAGCCATTGATCGTCTTCCTCCGGCGCAGAGGATTGCGCTTTCCGCCAAAGTGCTGGCCGAAAAGTCCTATGACGAACTTGCCGTCGAAACCGGCTGTCCTGCTGGAACGCTGAAGAGCCGCGTTCATCGTGCCCGGGCTCAACTCCGGCTCAGCTCTTGGCCAGCCGAAGGACGACGAGGCAAGGTCACCGAAGCAATTGCCCCGCTCAATGTCTGTCTGGCCTTCTCGGACGCAAGTCGTAGCGAAGCCTGCAGCACGGAGGGGGCTGCAACTCGACAATCTTCATGACGAGCATGTGGTCGGCCCTGCTTGTCACCGTTGTCATCGGCTTTCTGATCTGCTGGGTGGGTCAACGAGGACAAGCGGCCGGATAACCGGGTAACGCCCTGATATGGTCATTGGCGGAATGAGACAGACAACAATCGCGCAGCCGGATGAACGGATGCCGCTTCTCACGGCGCACCGCTATCGCAAGATGGCGGCGTCCGTGCCGGCTTATGTTCGGGGCAGCACGACCCGGTTTTATGAATGGCTGGAAGCCTCCGACCGCGCGGCGCTGCCGGAGGGGCCGCCAGTCTGGATCTGCGGCGACCGCCACGTCGGAAATCTTGGTCCCGTCGGCAGCGTGGACGGCTCGATCGCGATTGAGGTGCGCGACTTCGACCAGACGGTCATTGGCAATCCGGCGCACGACCTCATTCGTATCGGACTGTCGCTCGCGATGGCGGCACGCGGCTCCGCTCTTCCCGGCATCGTCACAGCCCGGATGCTGGAATGCATGGTCAACGGCTATGAATCGGCTTTCGCTCCGGAGGCGCGCGGCGAGACCGTGGACCGCGGCAGCGACATGCCGGAGACGGTCAGGCTGGCGATGCGCCGGGCTGCCGGGCGGTCCTGGAAGCATCTCGCGGATGAACGGATTGAAGGGAGCGAGCCTCTGATTCCCCTTGGCAAGCGCTTCTGGCCGCTCACGTCCGAAGAGCGTGCCGCCGTCGAAGGCCTCTTTGCCGAGGAAGCCATGCGCAAGCTCGCGACCTCGCTGCGCTCGCGCGCGGACGATGCCGAGGTGCGGGTGCTGGACGCCGCCTATTGGCGAAAGGGCTGCAGTTCGCTGGGGCGCCTGCGCCTGGCTGTGCTGCTCGCGGCCGGTCGTGGCAAAGAGGAGCGTCACTGCATGATGGACGGACTGTGGTTTTGATTGTCGCGCGGCACTCCGACACCCGCGGTAAGTTTAAGCCTCGTTTCAGTCATCGCCCGCAATGAGCCCTGGTCACCAATCCCCTGCCCCGGCGGGTTCTTCCGCATCCCTACCCTACCGCCCGCATCGTCCACTCGCCTCCGCCACCAGGGCCGCTTCGGACCGAATGCGGGCGTGCTTATGCTCGGAGACCCCGCATCATTGCCGAAGCAAAGGCTCCAGCTCCAAAGGGGTGGCGGGATCGTCCTCGAGTTCGTCAGCGTGAGGGTCAGGGTCAAGTTCCTCCAGAGCTTCGGGCAGTTCGAGATCAACCTCGTCCAGGCTCATCTCCCATTACTCGATCTGGCTTCGCACCAGAGTGCCGGTTTCGCCCTCCTGCCATCCCTCGGACTTCGCATCGAATTCCTCCCGCACGGTCGCGGCGATGCTGTGGCGAGCGCACGGGCCAAATCCAGCGTCTCGTTGTAGCCAGCCTGCGCTTCAGCGACTGTCCGGGGCAGCGGCTCGACCCCCCGGTTGAATGCCGCGATAGCGATGTTCAGCGCCGCGACCCATGGTGGGAAGATCAGCAGCGGGATTGCATGCACCTTATCAGTCGTCGCTGGACTTTCGATCTGTCGAACCGCACCAAATGACCAAACATTCCCAGCCGGCTGAGGTCCTTTGACCACCGAGCGAAGCGATTGTGGAACGCCAGCGGCACGCCGGACTCCAACCCATGCAGAGTGCCGATTATTCCGGCGTTTACACCGCACCGCTTCATCGGGACGAGCGGTTCCAGCACTCCCGGATAACCCGAAGCCAAGGCACCGCTAAGCCGACGCCAGGATCGATTTGCGGAAACGCAATAGCGAAATGCCGAAGAATACCGCGGTGATGACCGCCAAAATCCCAAGATCAGGCCATACCACGGCAAGGCCCGCGCCGCGGTACAGAATAGCTTGCGAGAAGGCGACGAAGTGCGTGGCCGGCGAAAGCTGCATTGCATCCTGCAACCAGACCGGCATGCTTTCCATCGGCGTAGTGCTGCCCGATAGAAGATTCATAGCCACCAGAACAGGGATCACCAGAAGTCCGAACTGCCCCATCGAACCTGTAAAAGTCGCCAGTAGAATCCCCAGCGCGGCGACCGAAAACTGATACAACAAGGCGCCCACGAAAAATAGACCCAGCGATCCCGCCACCGGCACCTGCAAAACCATTCGCACGACCAGGACCAGCGAGAGCAGCGCCGCCAGGACGACCACAATACCGTTGGCCCAGATCTTCGAGAGCATGATCTCGACCGGTGTGACCGGCATGACCACAAGATGCTCGATGGTTCCCTGATCGCGCTCGCGGATCAGCGCCGCTCCGGCCAGGATCACCGACAGGATGGTGATGTTGTTGATCACCTGCATCACCGAGGTGAACCATTCGGAGTCGTCGTTCGGGTTGAACTTCGATGTCATCACGACTTTAATCGGCAACGCGCTCTGCCCTTCCATTCGCCCGCTGAAGCTGAGCACCTCCTCCGCGATGATATTCTGCAAATACAGCGCGCCGTTGCCTGCCTCGGTCATGGCCGTGGCGTCGGCATCGAGCTGGATCGATGGCCCCTGGCCGGCAAGCAGATGCTTCTCGAAATCCGGCGGGATGTCGAGCACGAACACCAGGCGCCCGCGGTCCATCGCCGCATCGACCTCAGGGGTGGTTATATCGACCGGCACCCGGAACGGCGGCGGCACGATGGCGCTCGCGATCAGCCTGGATACCTCCGACCGATCCTCGTCAACGATTCCCACGGTGGCGTTTTCAACCTCAAGCTTGGCGCCGGTCGCCACCGAATAAACCCCAATGGTGAAGACGTAGGCGATCAGCACAAGCAGCACCGGATCAGCCAGCAGGCTGCGCAATTCTTTGAGGCCGAGTCGCAGGATATGCAGCAGGTGGCGGCGCATCTCAGCGCTCCTGCTTGTTCATGGCGATCGCACTGGCCGCGAGGAAAATCAGCGCGAACACCGCCAGCGCCACGAGATTCGGCCACAGATCGGCGAAACCCAGCCCCTTGGTGAATGTGCCGATGCTGATCTCCTGGAACCAGGATGCCGGGAACGCCAGTCCCAGCACCCGTCCGGCTCCGGACAACGCCGACACGGGCGTCAGCAGGCCGGAAAAGTTGGCCGCCGGAACAATCGAGACGATGGCGGTGGCGACGATCGCCGCCAGTTGCGTGCGGGTAAAGGACGACATCAGCAGCCCGAGGGCGGTGGTGGCCAGCACGTAAAGCAGCACCCCGCTCAGCAGTGCTCCCGGGGAGCCGGCGATTGCGACGCCAAAAAGCACGCGGGCGATCACCGCTAGCGACAGGAAGCTGGCGAATGCCACGACCACATAAGGTGCCTGCTTGCCGAGCAGGAACTCCAGCCTGGTGACGGGCGTCGCGTGGAAGTTGGCGATCGAGCCGCTTTCTTTCTCCTGCACGACCGACACCGCCGTCATCATCGCCGGAATCAGCACGAGCATCAGCATGATAACGCCCGGCACAATTGCAAAAACGCTGAGAAAGTCGGGATTGTAAACAAATCGGACGGCGACGTTGACCGGTGCAAGCCGTGCCTGTCGGCCTGTACTGCCGACCGAAAGCTCGTTGAAAAATTGCAGCATCAGGCCGGTGACATAGCCGCGCGCGGTTTCGGCGCGGAACGGCATCGCTCCGTCCAGCCAGATACCCAGTTCGGGCGTCCGCGCATTGAGCAGGTCGCGGCCGAAATCCGGCGGAACCTCAACCACCATGGCCAGTTCGCCGGTAACCAGCCGACGCTGCATCTGCGCCTCGTCGGTGATCGGCGGCGCCGCCAGGAAATAGTGCGAGCCCTCGAAGCTCTGCAGCAGGGTCCGGCTTTGCCGGCTTTGGTCCTGGTCGAAGACGGCATAGGCGAGATGCTCGATATCGAAGGAGATCCCGAAGCCGAAGGTGATCATCATAACGATCGGGCCAAGCAACGCGAAGGCAAGCCGCATTCGGTCGCGCCGCAGTTCGATCGTCTCGAGCAGAGCGTACGCCCGGCACCGGCCCGGGTCGAACACTCGGTTTGGGCGTCCGGCGGCTCGCGCCGCGGCGTGAGCCGGCGCTATTTGCTCGACTGGCCCCTTTCGCGGCTGCCCTGCGGCGTCCTCGAGATAGCCGATGAATGCGTCTTCCAGCGTTCGCGCCCCGCGCGCGCGGATCAGGTCCGCCGGGCTGCCCTCCGCCAGGACCTTCCCGGCGTTCATGGCCGAGATCCGGTCGCAGCGCGCGGCCTCGTTCATAAAATGGGTAGAGATGAAGATCGTTACGCCATCCTGGCGCGACATGTCGATCAGGCTCTGCCAGAATCGGTCGCGCTCGATCGGATCGACGCCCGAAGTCGGCTCATCAAGAATAAGGATCCCCGGCCGATGCAGCACCGCGACCGCAAGCTGCAGGCGCTGGCGAATGCCGAGCGGGAGGCTGTCGGGGCGCGAGTCGGCAAAGGCCGCTAAACCGTAGTGCTCCATCAGCTCGGCGATCCGCGGTCCGGCTTCCGGCAAATCGAACAGCTGCGCGTCCAGCACCAGGTTCTGCCGCACGGTCAGCTCGCCATACAGCGAGAACGACTGCGACATGTAGCCGATGTGCTTCCGCGTCCGCAGGTCATGCGCATCGACGGGTTGTCCGAACAGCGTGGCGGTTCCCTCGCTGGCCGGCAACAGCCCCGTCAGCATCTTCATCGTGGTGGACTTGCCGCAGCCATTGGAGCCGAGGAAGCCAAAGATTTCGCCGGTTTCGATCCGTAAGCTTACATGATCGACCGCGGTGAACCCACCGAAGCGCTTGGTCAGCCCCGTCGCCTCGATCGCCGGAGGTCCGGGGCGTGGTACGCGCGGTGGGATCACCAGCGCCTTGTGTCCCTGGCGCTGGGCTTCCGGCAGCAGGGCGATGAACGCTTCCTCCAGGCTGGCTGCCCGGGTTTGGCTGAGGATCTTCGCCGGACTGCCGGTGGCGATCAGCCGGCCGGCGTTCATCGCCGCCAGCCAGTGGAATTGTGCGGCCTCCTCCATGTCGGCGCTGGCGACGACTACGCTCATGCCGGGCCGGCTAACCCGCATGCGGCCGATCAGTTCCCAGAACTGCCGCCGCGACAGCGGATCGACGCCGGTCGTGGGTTCGTCGAGGATCAGCAGGTCGGGTTCATGGATCAGCGCGCAGCACAGCGCCAACTTCTGCTTCATCCCGCCGGAAAGCTTCCCCGCCGGGCGGTCCGGGTACGGGTCCAGCCCCGTGCTCACCAGCAAATCGGCGATGCGCGCCTGGCGCTCAGCCGCCGGCTGACTGAACAATCTGCCAAAGAAATCAAGATTCTCCACTACGCTCAGCGATGGATAGAGGTTCCGCCCGAGCCCTTGCGGCATATAGGCGATCCGCGCCCGGCAATCGCGCCGGTGCCGCGCACTGCCCATGTCCCCCCCGAGCGCCATGATCCGGCCGGACTGGCGCCGCTTCACGCCGGAAAGCAGCCCCAGTAGCGTAGACTTTCCGACCCCGTCAGGGCCGATCAGCCCGGCGACGCAGCCAGCGGGAATAGCGACGCTGACCTCGTCAAGCGCCGTCGCCTTCCCATACCGATGCGACACCGCCTGGAAAACGGCAGCCTCGGCCGTCATTCCGGCAGCTTCACGGCAAGCCTGGCCGGCCAGCTCGCATTGCGGTCGGTCCGTACGTAACCCAGGCCGCGCAGCCCGGTCTTCACCCGGCTGCCGATGGTCCTGAGCATCTCCGGCGGCGCGCGCAGCCGCACCCGGAACAGCAGCTTCTCGCGCTCACTGCTTGTCTCCACGGTCTTCGGCGTGAACTGGGCCTGTGCGGCCACGAAGGATATCGTCGTCGGGAACACGTCGTCAGGCGCGGCATCGAGCACCACCCGCGCCTCGTCGCCGATGGCGAGCTTGCCGGCGGCATCGGCTGACAGGAAAATTGTCATGTAAACGTCGGACAGATCGAGCAGCGTCAGAATGCGTCCGCCCGCCGCCAGCACCGCTCCGGGTTCCACCAGCCGGTATTCGACCCGGGCCAGGACCGGCGAGACGATGGTGTCGTCCGCCAAGTCGCCCTTGAGCTGAGCGACGTGGGCCTCCGCGGCGACGATTGCCGCCGATGCTCGGGATACCGAATCAACTGCGGCGGCCAGCGCCGCCTTGGCCGTCGTCTCCTGCTGGCGCCGGTGATCGAATGCCTCCCGCGTCGCCCAGCCGTCCTTGACCAGCGCGGACGTGCGGCCAAGCTCCTGGCCGGCAAAGGTCAAATCGCTCTCGTTGCTGGCGACGTCGTCCCGGGCGGATTTCAAAGCGTCGCGCGCCTGATTCGCCTGGGCCAATGCTTGCCCCAGTGCCGCCGCGGTCTCGACCGGGTCGAGGCGCGCTGCTACCGCACCCGCCGCGATCATGTCGCCTTCCTGCGGGTCCACTTCGATCACCCGCCCGGCCACCTTGGTTGCGATGTCCACCTCGGTGGCTTCTATCCTGCCGTTGCTGCTGACAATGCCGGGCGTCGACTGATCGGCGAGGTGGACCCGCCAGGCTGCCCAGCCACCGGCCGCCAGCCCGACGACCGCCGCTCCCGCGATCAGCCCGTTTCTGACGAGGTGGCGGTTTGGTGGGGATTTGGCCTCCGGCTGTGACGTTTTCGGAGAGGCCGGCGTCACTGTTCGGCTGGTGCCGCTCCCTGGCTCCGTCCCCGGTCGTCGATCAAGCGGTTGGTCCAGTCCAGACATGCCCTGCTCCTCTTTCAACACCATCACCTGCACCGATGTTGTCGCGCGCATCAAAATTCAGTCCGCTCGAGATAAAGGTAAGACGTCACGGACCGACACCGGCAGGCTCGGAAACTACCTATCGGACCGGATCGATCGCCACGCCGCGTTGGCACAGGGTGGCGGGAATTACGACTGGCAAGGCAGCCAACGGTCCGAGAACGATTCCAGGGTGTAACTGAACTGCTTCAGATCCACTCGGGCTGCTCACTGTGGCCCGCCAAAGCGGCACGCAAAGTTTGAAGGTCAATAGTCGCCCGCGTGATGCCGCCCGCGATCTCGTCGGCGGCTGTCATCGCGCTCAACTTGGAGGTGATGCGGTCGTTTCAGTCGGTTTTGTCATACCCGATTGTTTGGGTCAGCGAGCGGACGCAATGTCATCGTTCCCCCGCGAGCTGACAGACAGGCGCTAGCCAGGCACCTGCGCCTTGGCGATGCTCACGATCTCGATGCGTACGAACATGAGGCCCTTCTCGCTGCCCCCCAGCTCCTTTGCGGCACCTTCGCTCAAATCCAGAATCCGTCCTTTGACGTATGGGCCGCGATCGTTGACTTTCAAAGAGACATGCTTTCCGCTCGCGATGTCGGTCACCTTGACTACGGAACCGAACGGGAGGGTCCGGTGCGCGCAGGTCATCCCCTTTGGATTCAACTTTTCGCCGCTGGCCGTGATACGGCCGGCAACGCCTCGCCCGTACCAAGAGGCTGTCCCGACCTGGATCGTTGCGTTCTCTCGATGGATTGTCTCTGTTCGGGCCTTCTCACCCGGACTGGCCAATGCGGGTAGCATAAATACTGAGGCTAGTAAAATTGCTAGGGCGTGGAGCTTTATCATGGCTGATCAGCCTCCGTTGTTTTGAACAGGTTGCAATGAATTGGTTGTGTAACGAGAATACAATAATAGTGATATCAACCCGATAGGATCTGGCGGCCGATCATCCCATCGAAGGCGCATACGCTGGGCAACCGTGCAGACAAAACGTTCCGGCAGGACTGCACAAACATCGGGCGGCTGCCCGGCAAGGATTTACGCTGCATTGCAGAATCCGGGAAAACCGCTGCGCTCAGACAATCCAAACGTAAATGCCGGGCAGACCGGCAAGCGGCCAAGTCGCCGGCCGTGCCGGGAATGCGTTTCGCGCAATCCGCCTGGCCAGGATTGGTTTCCTCCTGCCTGAATAGCTTCCGGACCGTCGGCATGCGGCGAAGCAGGCCGCGCCGGTTGCCGGAACGCATTCTGCTGCCTCAGAGGGATGCGCCGACTGTATACCTCCGGCCTGCATCGAGAACCAATTGCAGTGCAATCGACCTTCTGCAATGGTTCTCGATGTTACAGGACCGTCGCGGCTCTGCCCCCCCTGATCAGGCCGCTTTTTTGAGGCTGCCGATGGCCACGACCACGCGGGCCTTCAGCGGCGCCATGGCCTGCTCCGTCAGCCTGAACGACGTGTCGGCCAAGGTCTTCGCGTCGGCCGCGGCCCTGCTGATCGAGGCCACGCCGAGCGTGCTCTGAAGATCAATCGCTTCCTTGGCCGTTTTCACTGCGCTGAGCGCCTTGGCAAACGCAATCGACTCGTCGTAGGAGGCAATCGCAGTGTCCGCGAATTGCTTGTTCAGATCCTGAACGCCGGCCAACCAGATCTTCCCGGATGCGGTGATCGCCTCGAAGTTTGCCTTGCCGAAGGCGAGGAAGTCCTTGGTTTTGTTAATCATGGTGTTCAGTCCTTGCGTAGGTGTGGTCGGATTGATGGCCAGCGTCGGTTTGACCGCTGTTTCGTAGAGCGTCGCCGCCGGGGCCGCGGTCTCACGGCCTCGCTCGGCTGCACTGGTTTTCTCTGTCATCGATCTCTCTCCTGTCAGGGGAAGCGGCCCGATTGCGGCACCGCTTCCTGGCCTTGGGATGGGTCAGCCAGCACAATTGCTGCACTGCACAATAGGAACATAGTCTGAAGCTGTCCCCGATACAAGAAAAAAATGGTGCAGTGCACAATTCAGCCCTTTCCGGCGGTTTCTGCGGACCTCAAGGGCGTGGCGAGGCTCGGTGCGGCGGGTTGGAATCGCCACCGCGGTTGTTTTCATGCTGCGATGCAACATATGGGTCGAGCACTTTGAAAGGCCGCATGCGGCATGAAACATTCAGATAAGCTCTCGCTCAGGAACGCTGCCGCCGGGCAGTCCGCCCGGACGGCCGCTCCAAAACCGGCCAAGGCGAAGCCGCGTTCCGCTCTGCCAACCCCGCAACCCGGCCGCCTGGTCGAACTCAACGGCTTCGGCGACGACCCCGGGAAGCTTCGCATGCTCGCGCATCTGCCGCAGGCGGCTGCCGGGCGCCCGCTGGTCATCCTGTTGCACGGCTGCGCCCAGGATGCCGCCGTGTTTGCCGGGGACACCGGATGGACCGATCTCGCCGATCGGCTGGGGTTCCCGCTGATCTTGCCGGACCAGCCCAAGATGAGCATGTCCGGCCGCTGTTTTGATTGGTATCGCGAGTCCGACACGGCCCGCGACGCGGGCGAGGCCGGCTCCATCGCCAGCATGACGCGCGCCGCGGTCAGCCATTTCAAAAGCGACCCCGGGCGGGTCTTCATCCTCGGACTGTCGGCGGGGGGCGCCATGACCGCCGCCCTGCTGGCCGCCTACCCGGACCTGTTCGCCGCGGGCGCTTCGGTCGCCGGCGTGCCAGTCGGCGCCGCGCGATCCGGCATGCAGGCGATCATGCAGATGCGGACCGGCGGCCGGGAGCAAAGTCCCGAGGAATGGGCGGCCCGTGTTCGCGCAGCCGCGCCGGAAGGATTTGCCGGCCCTTGGCCGCGCTTGTCGGTCTGGCAGGGACAGGCCGATACGACCGTCGCGCCCGGTAACGGCGGTTTGCTGGCCACGCAATGGTGCGCGCTGCATGGTCTGGCCGGGCCGGGCGAGATCGAGCAAGCCGGGAACGGGATCGAGCACCGGACGTGGCCGGATCGAAGGCAGCCGCTAGTGGAGTACTGGTCGCTGCCTGATCTGCCGCATGCCTACCCGGCCAGCGAGCATACGGTCGTCCGCGGCCGCTTCGTCCAACAAGCGCCGGTTGACGCCACGGCCAACATTGCGCGGTTCTTCGAGCTGGACTGATTCAGCCAGATCATTTGCGACGCGTAATTGGTAGTTGTTGCTGAGGGGCATTCGCCACGGGCAGCTTGCAAAGCCGGCGCGTGTTCATCGCAGGGAACTCGGCGGGCTAAAACAGGAGATCCCAAGGCGGACAGCCCCGTGCACCGCCGCCCCGCCGATCACCCTGAGAGGCCGAAAAGAACCTTGATACGACCGGCAATTCGGGCGCGCAGATCCTCCTGGCGCGCGTCGCGCCTGTCAAGCGCCCCGATCCGCGCTTTGCCGGCCGCCTCTCGCTTCATCATGATCTGGCTGAGCTCCCCTGCGATCGCCGGTCTTTCCTTCAGGATCGGCGCGATGTCGTCCTTCGCGATCTCGTAAACGACCGCCCTCGTCAATGCCTTGACCTTGAATATCGTTGCAGCCCCGGTCATCACGCTCGCCTGGCCGAAACAATCCCCGGGTGCGAGGCGCAACACTTCAATGTCTCCGCGGTCGTGCCGCTGCAAAGCCGCCAGGACGCCTGAGGTCAGGATGAACAGCGCCGGCGCAACGATGCCCTGTTCGACAAGAACATCGCCTGCTTTGAATGTCCGTCGCTTCACCATCGGGGCGAGCGCCACCCGCTCATTGTCCGAGAGCGAGGCGAAGACAGGCAGGCGTTGCAGCAGCCGTTTCGGCGCATCGGTCAGATCCGGCAGCGCACCGCGCGGCGGCAAGGCAAATGTGCTTCCCGCCGGCGGTGCCAGGCGGATACTCGCCGAGGCACAATGCCGGTAGACGAGATCGAAGACCTCGTTCTGCGCATCCGGACCCTGCTCGATCAGCGGCACGAAGAACGCGAGTTCGCATTCCAGCGCCACGGCGTCGAGCGACCGGACCAGGACGGTTGCTGCCGGAACGCGCAGGATTCGGTTGCAGTTCAGCATCGCGGTTTCCAGCACCGCCACGCCGCCCGAAGGCGCCACCGCCGGATCGAGCCTGACCACGACTTTCAGTCCGTGCGATCCAGTCGGCTGGCTGGCATTGCGAACCGTGGACTTCGCGATAGTACTGTTCGGAACGAAAGCCACGTCATTGGTGTCGGTCAGGATCTGCGTCGCCCGCCAGTTGGTTTCGATCACCCTGCCCTCGAGGCCGCCGTCAAGGATCACCCAGTCGCCAGGACGGTAAGGTTTCGATATGTTCAGGACGACGCCGGAGAAAACATCGCCCAGGGTGCTTTGCAGAGCCAGGCCGAGAACGATGGCGATCACGCCGGACGCGGCGAGCAAACCGCTGATCGCCATGTCGAAAACGTTGGCAATGATCCCCATGACGGCGCTGCCATAAATAACGCCGGCGCAGAGATCTTGCAAAAACTGCGTTTCCACAGGCCGCCGCTTGAACACAAGGATGGTGCGGGCGATGCCGGCCAACAGCCACGACGCGGCCAGCCACCACACGATCTTGAATGCGCTGGTCACGACATAGGTGATGTTCGGATCCATCACGGGCGTCGGCTCGAACGGTATCACCCCGGCAACGAGGAGCATGACCGTGAAGCCTGCGATCGTGGCAATCTGGCAGAGGAGTTGCCTGATCGGACGATCGCGAAGGGCAAGACGCGTCACCAGGAAGCCCGCCACGAGGATGCTCGCCGCAACAACCAGCGGATGCGCGACCCGTGAAATCAGATAGGCAAGATCGGCATTCAATGCCCGGCCCCTGTTGAGTTGTGGATGGCGCGACTTGTGGCGTCTCGGATTCGTCCAGCCGGATTGCCCGCGGCCTTGCCGCAAGGGACGTTTCGTGACCGAGCGGTTGACGATATTTCCGAAGAAAGGAGGCGACGCCTCGCGGCGCCGCCAAGTTAAATGGGGAAGTTTGATAATGTAATTGGATACCGCCCTGCGGATACCCTCGGAAAATACTCACGACGGCGATTTGGCCGCGGCCGGCGAACCCCCGGGGGCAAAGGGTGGTGAAATCTGCTCGCAAAACGACCCGCGTCAAACTGTTCGATATTTATCCTGGCCACCGGCCCTGAGTAGTTTCCGAGTCTGCCGTTGCGGCACCGCGCAGAGCAAAGATGTAGCCGGCAACGCCCCCGGGAGATTGAAATGCCAACATTATTGGACGCCGCCACCACGAAAGCCGGCCCCTTCACAAACGGTCTCGGCAAACGGCTGGCGAATTACACGCCTCTGTCGCCGCTGAGCTTCCTGCCGAAGGTGGCGGCGGTGCATCCCAACCGGGTCGCCCTCATTCATGGCGCCTGGCGCAGCACCTGGGCGGAGACCTATGTCCGGTGCAAACGCCTGGCCTCGGCCCTGGCGAAGCATGGAGTGGGCCCGGGCGATACCGTCGCCGTAATGGCACCCAACGTTCCGGCGATGTACGAAGCCCATTTTGGCGTCCCAATGATCGGCGCCGTGCTCGACACGCTGAACATCCGCCTCGACGCCGAGGCCGTCGCCTTCCAGCTCACCCACGGCGAAGCCAAGGTGATCATCACCGACCGAGAATTCAGCGGCGTCGTGAAACGCGCACTCGCCAAGCTGGAGCACCGGCTGGTCGTGATCGACATCGACGATCCCGGGCACGAAGGCGGCACGTTGCTTGGATCGATGGACTACGAAGCGTTCCTGCGCGAAGGCGATCCCGACTACGCCTGGTCGCTCCCGGAGGACGAGTTTGACCCGATCGCCCTGAACTACACCTCCGGCACGACGGGCAACCCGAAAGGTGTCGTCACGCACCATCGTGGAGCGTACCTGAATTCCATCGCCCAGATCGTTAGCTGGGGAATGCCGGCGCACTCGGTCTATCTCTGGACCCTGCCGATGTTTCACTGCAACGGCTGGTGCTTTCCATGGACCATGGCGGCAAATGCCGGCACCAACGTCTGTCTGCGGCGGGTGGACGTCAAGCTGATCTTCGACGCGATCCGCGAACACGGCGTCACCCACATGTGCGGCGCGCCGATTGTCTATAACATGCTGATCAGCGCCCCGGCGGAACTCCGAGACGGTATCGACCACACAGTCAAAGGCTACATCGCCGGCGCCGCTCCGCCCGCTTCCACCATCGAGGGCGCCGAGCGTCTCGGCTTCGAGCTGACCCATGTCTATGGCCTGACCGAAACCTACGGTCCCGCATCGGTCTGCGCCAAGCAGGACGCATGGCAATCCTTGCCACTGAAGGATCGCGCCCGGCTGAATGCCCGCCAGGGCGTCGCCGGGCCGCTGCAGGAAGCAATGACCGTGCTCGACCCGGACACGATGGACCCGGTTGCGTGGGATGGCGAAAGCATCGGAGAGATCATGTTCCGCGGCAACATCACCATGAACGGGTATTTGAAAAACCCTACAGCCACCGAAGAAGCCTTCGCCGGAGGCTGGTTGCACACCGGGGACCTGGCGGTGATCGAGCCGGACGGCTATGTCCGCATAACGGATCGTTCCAAAGACGTCATCATATCCGGTGGAGAGAACATTTCCTCCATCGAGGTGGAGGACGTGCTGCATCGCCATCCGGCAGTGGAAGGTGCGGCGGTCGTGGCAAAGCCGGACGAGAAATGGGGCGAGGTCGCCTGCGCCTTCGTTGAACTCAGGCCGCACGCCACGGCGACCGAGGCCGAGCTTCGGCAGTTCTGCCGCGAGCAGATGGCGGCTTTCAAGGTGCCCAAGCGCATCGTGTTCCTGCCGATCGTCAGGAGTAATACCGGCAAGATACAGAAGTACCGGCTGCGTGAATTGGCCAGGGACCTAGGGAGCGTGGCATGACCTATGCAGCCCCGTTGGACGACATGCGCTTCGTGCTGACGCATCTGGCCGATCTGCCGGAGATCGCGACTTTCGCGGGATTCGAGGAGGCCGAGCCGGAACTCGTCGAAGCAATCCTCATCGAGGCCGGCCGTTTTGCCACCGAAGTGCTCGCTCCGCTGAACCCGACCGGCGATAAGCAGGGGTGCCGCTGGAGCGATGGGCAGGTCGCTACGCCGGATGGCTTCCCGGCGGCGTACCGGCAGTTCACCGACGCCGGATGGCATGGGATGCCTGCCAGTCCGGACATCGGCGGCCAGGGCATGCCGGCGCTGGTTTCCGGCGCCGTCGCCGAGATGTGGAAATCCGCCAACCTGTCCTTCTCGCTGTGCCAGATGCTCACCATGGGCGCGGTCCAGGCGCTCGCGCACCATGCGTCCGACGAACTCAAGCAACGTTTTTTGCCCAAGATGGTGGCCGGCGAGTGGACCGGAACGATGAACCTGACCGAGCCGCAGGCGGGATCGGATCTGTCAGCCATACGCACCCGGGCGGAGCCGGACGGCGACCGCTATCGCCTGTACGGCTCGAAGATATTCATTACGTGGGGCGAACACGATGTCGCCGATAACATCATTCACCTCGTGCTGGCGCGGTTGCCGGACGCGCCTGCCGGCACACGCGGCATCTCGCTGTTCGTGGCGCCGAAGTTCCTGGTCAACCCCGACGGCAGCCTCGGACCGCGCAACGACCTGATCTGTTCGTCGATCGAACACAAACTCGGCATCCATGGCTCGCCCACCGCGGTCATGTCCTACGGCGATCATGAGGGCGCCATCGCATACCTTGTCGGCGAGCAGAACCGCGGCCTGGAATACATGTTCACCATGATGAACCACGCCCGGCTGAACGTGGGGTTGGAGGGCTTGGCGGTTTCGGAAGCCGCCTACCAGAAGGCCGTCGAATACGCCCGCGACCGGGTGCAGGGGAAGCCCATCGGCGGCACTGCGCCCGCCTCGATCATCCACCATCCGGACGTGCGCCGGATGCTGATGGACATGCGGGCCCGCACCGAGGCGATGCGCGCGCTGGCCTATTGCGTTACCGCCAGCATGGACCGTGCGCAGGGTCATCCGGATCCCATCGAGCGGTCGCGCAACCAGGGCCGGGTCGAGTTCCTCACCCCGGTGGTGAAGGGCTGGTCCACCGAGAGCTCGATCCTGATCGCCTCCACCGGCATTCAGGTGCATGGCGGCGTGGGCTACGTCGAGGAGACCGGTGCGGCGCAGTATCTGCGCGATGCCCGGATCACCACGATCTACGAAGGCACCACCGGCATCCAGGCAAACGACCTGATTGGCCGCAAGCTGGCCCGCGATAACGGCCTGAACGCCGGCGCACTGATCCGCGACATGAATGCCGAGATCGAGGCCCTGGCCTCGGGCAACGACGCCGATCTGGCGGCGGTGCGGTGTGGGTTGACCGGAGCGGTGCAGGTGTTCGAGGAGGCGACGCGCTGGATGCTGGAGCATGCGGACAACAGCCCGCGTGAAGCCGCGGCCGGGGCGGTCCCCTACCTGAAGCTCACCGGCACGGTTGCCGGCGGGTGGCAGATGGCACGCGCGGCGCGGATCGCTCATCGCCTGCTGTCGGCCGGCGCGGAGAACGCCGCTTTCCTGCGCGGCAAGATCGCCACGGCGCGGTTTTATGCCGAGCATGTGCTGCCGGAGGCGGGGGCGTTTCGCGACGAAATCACCTTGGGCGCCGGCTCGGTGTTGGCATTGGAAGAAGCGCTGTTTTAACCGGCAGGCGACAAGGATCGGAAGATGTCTGAGCAGAAACCGCCTCGGGAGGCGATGGAATTCGACGTGGTCATTGTCGGCGGCGGGCCGTCCGGCCTGGCCGCGGCGATCCGGCTGAAACAGTTAAACCCGGAGATCACGGTCTGCCTGGTGGAAAAAGGCGGCGAAATCGGCGCCCATATCCTGTCCGGTGCGGTGCTGGAGTCTCGGGCGCTGAACGAACTGGTTCCCGACTGGAAGGAAAAGGGCGCACCGTTGGATACGCCCGCCGGCGAGGACCGTTTTCTGTTCCTGACCTCGAAGCGTTCGATCCGGCTGCCGACGCCGCCGCAGATGCACAATCACGGCAACTACATCGTCTCGCTGGGCAATGTCGTGCGTTGGCTGGGCCAGCAGGCTGAGGCTTTGGGCGTCGAGATCTACCCCGGCTTCGCCGCCAGCGAACTGCTGGAGGAGGACGGCCGCATCGCCGGGATCGCCACCGGCGATATGGGCATCGGCAAGGATGGCGAACCCACGCCGAATTTTCAGCGCGGCATGGAACTGCGCGCACCCTATACCCTGTTCGCGGAAGGCTGCCGCGGGTCGCTGTCCAAGCAGTTGATGAGGCGCTTCAGCCTGTGCGACGCCAGCGATCCCCAGACCTACGGGATCGGCATCAAGGAACTATGGGAAATTCCCGCCGCCGCCCACCAGCCGGGCCTGATCGAGCACAGCCTTGGCTGGCCGCTGGATCGTGCAACCTATGGCGGGTCATTCGTTTACCATTTCGGCAAGGCCCTGGTTTCGTTCGGGTTTGTTGTCGGCCTGGATTACACCAACCCTTGGATGTCGCCGTTTGATGAGATGCAGCGGTTCAAGACCCATCCCGATATGCGCAAGCATTTCGAGGGTGGCCGCCGCGTGTCTTATGGCGCACGAGCGCTGGTCGAGGGCGGCGTTCAGTCGTTGCCTAAGCTCAGCTTTCCGGGCGGACTGCTGATTGGCGATGCCGCAGGCTTCCTGAACGTGCCCAAGGTCAAGGGCACGCACACCGCGATGAAGTCCGGCATGCTGGCGGCCGAAGCAATCGCCGAGGCTTTGGCCTCCGATCGCCCCTCCGAGGTGACAGGCTATTTCGATCGATTGCAGTCAAGCTGGGTGTGGACGGAGTTGTCGAAGGTCCGCAACGTCCGGCCGGCGTTTGCCAAGCTGGGCATGTGGGGCGGACTGGCCTATAGCGCGCTCGACACCTATCTGTTGCGCGGCCGGGCGCCTTGGACGTTGCACAATCCACACCGTGACAACGAAACGCTGGAGGATGCGGACGCGGCACTGCGCATCGCCTATCCGAAGCCGGATGGCGTGCTAACCTTCGACAAGCTGTCGTCGGTGTTCATCAGCAACACCAATCACGAGGAAAATCAGCCGCCGCATCTGCATCTGGCCGATCCGGCGAAGGCGATCGATGTGAATTGGGATCGCTATCGCAGTCCGGAAGTCCGCTATTGTCCGGCCGGAGTTTACGAAATCATCGGTGCCGACGCAGGCACGCCGAAGTTGCAGATCAACGCGCAGAACTGCGTGCACTGCAAAACCTGCGATATCAAAGACCCGACGCAGAACATCAACTGGGTGCCCCCGGAAGGCGGTGGAGGGCCGAACTATCCGGGGGGCATGTAGAGAGCTTCAGGTATTCCGGCCTTCGCGTGACGTGATCATGACCAATGCGTCCCCGTCGATCACCACCTTTCCTCTCACCGTGCACACGGTGCTCAGGCGCGCGCGGCACTTTTCGGGGATCAGTTCCTTCACAGTAACCGTGGCGTGCACGGTATCGCCCGGGCGGACAGCCGCCATGAAGCGGAGGTTCTGGCCCATATAGATAGTGCCCGGACCCGGCAGCCGCCCGGCGATGGCGGCGGAGATCACGCTCGCCGACAGCATGCCATGCGCGATGCGGCCTT
Source organism: uncultured Rhodopila sp. (assembly GCF_903915725.1). Lineage (GTDB taxonomy): Bacteria > Pseudomonadota > Alphaproteobacteria > Acetobacterales > Acetobacteraceae > Rhodopila. The sequence goes on along the minus strand of NZ_CAIWTY010000022.1, from coordinate 68,554 downwards.
TGAATTGCGTGGACTCCGCGAATTCCTCGTTGATGTGCAAAGCGTTGTTGTCGCCCGATACGGCGGCGAACAGGACAATATCAGCCTCCGTGATGGTCTTGGCGAAGGTGGCGTGCATGCCGATGTGCAGGTCGCTGATGTCGTAGCCGCCGAGTTCGTTCACGTTATCACCATGGGTTGCGGGTCAAGGCTCTTTGTTTGTAACGAGTGCCCGGCGGCAATAAAAGCCTCGGAAACTACCCAGATCGGAACTACAGGCGCCGGATAATCGGTGTAGGTAGTTTCCGAGGCTGCCGCGGATGCACCAGGCTCCGTAAACTACAGTCCATGCGGAGCTCGAATGACACGCCGGTGTCGATTGACGGAGAAGGAAAAACAGATGCGTAGACGTGCAATTTTAGCGGCTGGCGCAGCGTTGCCGTTCATCCGCGCCGCCGCGGCAGCAAACGGAGCGATCGGCGGTGCCGTAACGGTGTTCTATGCCGGTTCGCTGGTGCACTTGATGGACAGCGGAATCGGGCCCGCGTTCGACACGGCCGATCGCGGCCAGTTCCGGGGATATTCCGGCGGCTCGTTCCGGCTTGTCCATGAAATCAAGGAGCGGCTCCGCACGGGAGACGTCTTCATCAGCGCCGATTCGCGGACGAATGAAGATCTTATGGGTCCGGTCAATGGAGATTGGGTCAATTGGTACGTGACATTCGCCCAGTCGCCGCTCGTTATTGGCTACAACCCGGCCAGTCGCTTCGCCGGCGATCTGAAAAGCAAGCCGTGGTATGAGGTGTTGCAGGAGCCGGGGATCAGAATTGGCCGGACCGACCCGAAACTCGATCCGAAGGGCCGGCTGGCGGTTGATCTGCTCGACAAGGCGGAACGAGTCTACAAGTTGCCGGATCTTTCCCATAAAGTACTCGGCGCGCCGGAAAGCCAGCAGCAACTGTTTCCCGAGGAAGACCTGGTAAGCAAGCTTCAATCTGGAGATCTCGATGCCGGCTTCTTCTACTCTACCGAAACAATAGATCACAATATCGCCGCGATCACGCTTCCAGCCGAAATCTCGCTCAGCGCGCACTACACCGCGACAGTGCTGCGCGAGGCTCCGAATCCGGCTGGCGCCGACCGCTTCATTACGTTCCTGCTGGGGGCGGAGGGGCGCACGATCATGCAACGGCACGGGCTCGACGTGGTCACACTATCGTTTAACGGAAACCCGAAGAAGGTTCCGGAGGCGCTTCGTTCGCTGGTGATCGCAGCGGATTGACGCGGCGAGTTTACGATCCCGGCGATAGCTGCTGAAACGACGGCCAGCCGGGGCCATGATCGCATTGCTTCTGCTTGCCGGGTGTTCGCTGGCGCCCGATCATGTGCGGCCGCCGATGCCCCGGATGCGATGTGCGGCCAGGACAGCCGCCACTCGTTCTCACAACGCCGGGCGAGGAACAAACTCGGACCCGGCCCGGGTGCAGCCGTCAGGTCCGCTCGGTCGCCGCCGAATATTCACCCTGGAGCGCGGCTTTATTGCAATGCGCCCGATGCGCGAGTGCATGCTGCGCCGCAGGGACGCGGTCTTGCTGCCCCCGCCAGATCTCCAGGGCGGACTGCTGGATTGCTCGGGCGAATGAAAACGCCAGCGGCCAGGGGAGCGGCGACGATGCCGATCTGGCAATGACGTTCATGGCGTTCAAACGGGCGGAGGCCAGTTCGCTGGCTTGGCCGCCCGACAGGAATGCGATTCCCGGAACGGAAGCCGGCACGACCCTGAGAAGAGATGCCACCGTGGCAGCCGCAACCTCATGCAGCGTCTCCTGTTTTGGACAGTTCAATCCCGGAAGCACCATGTTGGGCTTCAAAATCATGCCCTCCAGGATGACGCCCTGGTCGTAAAGCTGGTTGAAAACGCAGTGCAGCGTCTCCCGGGTGACCTCCCGGCACCGCTCGAGGGTGTGTTCTCCGGCCATCAGCACTTCCGGTTCGACAATCGGAACGAGTCCGGCTTCCTGGCACAGAGCGGCGTACCGGGCCAACGCGTGTGCGTTGGCCTCGATGCAGCCCCGGCTTGGCAGGCCACCGGCCGGGGAGATGACTGCCCGCCATTTGGCAAAGCGGGCGCCCATTTGGACGTATTCCTCCAGGCGGGCACGCAATCCGTCCAGGCCTTCGGTGACCGTCTCTCCGGGACGGCCCGCCAAGGGCTTCGCGCCCATATCGACCTTGATGCCGGGAATGATGCCGGCAGCGCTGAGAACCCTGACGAATGACGTGCCGTCTTTCTTTTGCTGGCGGATCGTCTCGTCATAGAGAATTACACCGCTGATGCTGTCGGCAAGCTGCGGGGTGGTGACGATCAATTCCCGCCACGAGCGCCTTGCCTCCTCGGTCTCCGGTGCGCCCACCGCGGCAAACCGCTTGTTGCAGGTGGAATTGCTCTCGTCCATCGCGAGGATTCCCTTGCCACTGCCCACGAGTTCGTGTGCAGTGGCAGCGAGGTCTTGCATGGTCATTTCTCGGCGCCCCACTTCCAGTTCCGGATTTCCGGCAGATCCTGCCCGTGCTGGTCGATGTAAAGGTTGTGCTCAACAAGCTTGTTCTGAACCATCTGCTTCAGATACGCACCCTTGCTTCCCAGATGCGGCAAGCGGTCCACGACGTCCTGCACGAGATGGAAGCGGTCCAGGTCGTTTTGTACCCGCATGTCGAAAGCCGTGGTAATCGTGCCCTCTTCCTTGTAGCCGCGCACATGAAGGTTCCGGTTGGTCCGGCGATAGGTCAGCCGATGCACTAGCGAAGGATAGCCATGAAAGCCGAAGATGATGTGCTTGTCCTTCGTGAACAAGGAATCGTAGTCGGTCTCGTTCAGCCCATGCGGGTGCTCGCTTGCCGACTGTAGCTTCATCAGATCGACGACGTTGATCACCCGGATCTTCAGTTCGGGCAGATGCTCCCGCAGGATCGACACCGCGGCGAGGATCTCCAGCGTCGGCGTGTCGCCGCAACAGGCCATCACGACGTCGGGTTCGCCATCCTGGTCGTTGCTTGCCCATTGCCAGATGCCCAGACCCTGGGTGCAATGGACGATCGCCTCTTGCATGGTCAGCCATTGCGGGAGGGCATGTTTGCCGGCGACCACAACGTTCACATAATGCCGGCTGCGCAGGCAATGATCGAACGTGGAAAGCAAGCAGTTGGCATCGGGCGGCAGGTAGACGCGCACGATATCCGCCTTCTTGTTGATCACGTGGTCAAGGAACCCGGGATCCTGGTGCGTGAATCCATTGTGGTCCTGCTGCCACACGTGAGACGCAAGCAGATAGTTCAGCGACGCGATTTTCCGCCGCCACGGCAGTTCCAACGTCACCTTCAGCCATTTCGCGTGCTGGCTGAACATCGAATCCACGATGCGAATGAAAGCCTCGTAGCTGTTGAACACCCCGTGACGTCCGGTCAGCAGGTAGCCTTCCAGCCATCCCTCGCACTGGTGCTCGCTGAGCATCGAATCGAGCACCCGGCCCGCGGGTGCGAGGAACTCGTCATTCTCGACCTTCTCGGCATCCCATTGGCGGTTGGTGACCTCGAAGACAGAACCGAGAAGATTCGAGAGCGTCTCATCCGGACCGAAGATCCGGAAATTGTCCGGGTTCAGCTTGACGACATCCTTGAAAAACTCGCCCAGCACAAGAGTATCCTGGCCATCGACGGCACCTGGCGACGGGACGTGGACAGCATGATCCCGGAAATCGGGCATATTTAGGTCGTGCAAAAGGATTCCGCCGTTGGCGTGGGGATTGGATCCCATCCGACGATCGCCCTTTGGCGCCAACTCGGCCAATTCACCGATCAGCCGTCCGTTTTCATCGAACAATTCCTCGGCCTTATAGCTTTTCATCCAGCTTTCCAGCAGGGCGACGTGCTTCGGATGGTCCTGATCGACCAGCAAAGGCACCTGATGTGCCCGGAACGTTCCCTCGATCTGCAGGCCGTCGACGGTCTTCGGCCCGGTCCAGCCCTTGGGCGACCGCAGGACGATCATCGGCCAGCGCGGGCGGGATGGATTTTTGGTCGCCCGCGCGGTTGTCTGGAACTGCCGGATATCCTCGATAGCCCGCTCCAGCACGGTGGCCATGAGTTCGTGCATCGTTTCCGGATCGTCGCCCTCGACGAAGTAGGGCGTCCAACCGCAGCCGCGGAAAAACTGTTCAAGCTCTTCATGATCGATGCGGGCCAGAACCGTCGGGTTGCTGATCTTGTACCCGTTCAGATGCAGGATCGGCAGCACCGCCCCGTCCGCGATCGGATCGAGGAACTTGTTGGACTGCCATGCCGTCGCCAGCGGGCCGGTTTCGGATTCGCCGTCGCCGACGATGCAGGCAACGATCAGTTCCGGATTGTCGAATGCCGCACCGAAGGCGTGGCTGATGGAATAGCCCAACTCGCCGCCTTCGTGGATCGATCCCGGCGTCGTCGGCGCGACATGACTGGAAATGCCACCGGGAAACGAAAATTGCTTGAACAGCTTTTTCAGACCGGCTTCATCCCGGGTGATATTCGGATACACCTCGCTCCAGGTACCTTCGAGATAAACATTGCCGACAAGGGCGGGACCGCCGTGACCGGGGCCGGCGATGTAGATGACGTCCAGGTCATGCTTCTTGATGACCCGATTGAGGTGGACATAGATGAAGTTCTGACCCGGCGTGGTTCCCCAATGGCCGACAACCAGCGGCTTGACGTGGGCCAGCGTCAGCGGTTCACGCAGTAGTGGATTGTCGTACAGGTAGATTTGTCCCACGGACAAATAGTTGGCTGCGCGCCAGTATGCGTTGGTCTTGCGCAACTCCTCTGCGGTCAGGGTCGGTTCACCAGCCGGATCTTTGCGTTTCTGAAGTTCTCGCGCCGTAGTGGATGCGTCCATTTTTTGGCCCCTGTTGTCTCGATCATTGTTCGGAAAGGCGCTCTGCTGCCACACGATGGGGATCGCATGGCGTTGTGAAGGCGGATCAGAGCCTCACGCGGCGCTGCCGGCGAACCGGCCTAATCGTGCCGTCATGGACAATAGCTGCCGAAAAACACGGCGGAACAGGGTCGGAAAATACTCATGCCGGGATGCATCCGTGTCGTCGGACACTGTGAACCGGCGGGTATCCGTACCAAGAGTCATGTAATCCCCCCAAATATGAGTAGTTTCCGAACCTGCCGCGCCGTCCAGATCAACTGCCAGGTTATTCGCCTTGGCGGGAGCAGGCGCTTGTCTGTCAGTTCCAGCTGGGCTGAAGTCTTTCATCACCATCGCCGCCGGCGTTCCGCCGGCGGGAGCGGGCACGGTTCACTCCGTCGGCGATGGCGGCGTCTTCGGAACGATGATGCCCTGGCTTGAATCGCCCTGGCACAGTCGGCGATCCAACCGGTCGTGCCGGCGGCATTGGGGTATGTCGGATCCGGCCCGAAGGTGCCGTGACGCTACTGGAAATAGGGTCGCCTCATCATCCGCTGAGGACGGCCTCGACATCGGCAAGTGCCGGCAGATCCGCGCCCTTACGCGAACAGGTGATTGACGACGCCACAACGGCGAAGTTCATGGCACGCGTGACGGCTTCCAGCGATAAACTCGCGATTTCGGCCGGTCGTAGAAGATCCTGCTCCTCAAGAGAAATCAGCAGCGCCGCATGAAAACTGTCGCCGGCACCGACGGTGTCGATAACATCGACCTTGCGGACGGGAAGGTCGAACGTGGAGTTTCCAAAGAACACGCTCGCCCCGTCACCGCCGCGCGTTATGATGACCAACTTGGGGCCCGCGGTCAGCCAGTGCCTCGCCCAGGCCCGGGCATCCACCCCTGCCCCATACAGGAACGCCAGATCCTCCACGCTTGCCTTGACGATTGCGCATCGGGCGAGGAAGCGTTCAAAGCGCGGGCGCCATGCCTTCGCATCCCCGATGACATTGGGACGAATATTCGGATCAACAGAGACGACGCGCCGTCCGCTCTCCCGTTCGATCAAATGCTCGATGGCGGAGGCGGTCGGATCGATCGCGAGCGTATAGGACCCGATGGCGATAGCAGACACTTCATCCGGCAACGCCGCCGGGATTTCGCTTGGAAGCAACGAACGGTCGGCCGAGTCGTGACCATAAAACGCATATTGCGCCTCCCCTCCGGGTCCGGTCACGGCCACGCTGATGGTGGTCTGTCGCGAGGTCGAAACCAGAAAGCGCTCATCGACGCCGGCCTCCACCAGGGTGCGGACCAGGTAACGGCCGAAAAAATCGTCGGATACCTTCGACAGAAATCCGGCCTTGCCCCCCAGGCGGGCAACGCCGATCGCCACGTTGAATGGAGAACCACCCGGGACGGCCTCACTCGCGAGGCCCGCGCCGGACGGCTTGCCAACCAACAGGTCGATAAGGGATTCTCCGCACGCGAGTATCATTTTTACCTCAAAAGTATGTCGCAGCGCCGCTGGGACCTATAGGCGACCGGTCCTTGCCCGGGCAGGCTCGGAAAGTACTCATGTCCCCGGTGCTATAGACCGACCGCCATTTCAGCGACCGCGCATGAGTATTTTCCGATACTACAGCTTTCGCCCCGGCGCGGGTTATGTTTGCCCGCAGCGGGAGAACTTTATTTGCCTGAAGCCGGCGATAACCACAAACCTCGGAAGTTGACAGCATGGACACCTTGACCCCCGGGGGCACCGGAAGCGTGCCATCCGTCTCGCCTGTCGGCACAAACCAATCGCCCTCTGCGCCTCCGCCCCTGACCGGCCAGTCCATGACGCCATGGCTGGTGGTCGCAATGGCGGTTATTCTGTTCGCCGGAGCACTGTTCGGCTACGATCAGGGCGTGATCTCCGGTGCGCTGGACGGCATCAAGAAGTCGTTCGTGCTGACCCCGCTTCTGGTTGAAGTTGTGACAAGCTGGGTCACCCTGGGCGCCATGTTCGGCGCGCTGGCGGGGGGCGAGCTGGCGGACCGTTTCGGCCGCAGGAACGCGATTTTGTTTTCCGGCGTCCTGTTTACGCTGGGCGCCGCCGTGCAGGCCTTCGCACCGGTCACGGCTGTTCTGGTCTGCGGACGGTTGATCGTGGGTGCCGCTGTCGGCGTGATCGCCGTCGCCGCACCGCTGTACGGCGCGGAGCTCGCGCCACGGATGTTGCGTGGCCGGATCGTATCCGGGTACCAGTTCGCGATCACGATCGGCATCTTCCTCGCCTACCTGGTGAACGACTGGCTCTCGAACGCCGGCTCCTGGCGAGTTATGCTGGGTTCATCCGCAGTTCCGGGCGTGTTGCTGCTGCTGGTGGCGGTGGCTGCACCGGAATCGCCACGCTGGCTGATGAAAATGGGACGCCGCCCCGAGGCCAAGGTGCAGATGCAGAAGATCCGGCCGAAGGTCGACGCGCAGGACGCGTTGAACATGATCGACAAGGCCTTGCGGGAGGAGACTGAAAGCGCTGCCTGGAGCGAAATTTTTCACCGCCAGTGGCGGCGTCCGTTGATGATCGGGATCGGCCTTGCGGTATTTCAGCAGATCACGGGGATCAACGCAATAATCTACTATGCAAACCAGATTTTCGCCTCCGCCGGCTTCGCTCTCTCGTCCCAGGCGACTTTGACAACATGGGCCATCGGCGGCGTCAACGTGGCTGCCACGGTCATCGCGCTCGCTTTCGTAGATCGCTGGGGGCGGCGCAAATTGTTGCTGGGCGGACTGTTCGGGATGGGAGTTAGTCTGGCCGTTTTGGGAACCGCCTTCCGGTTCATCGTCCCCGCCGCGCCGGGGGCCGCCACGACAGCACCAAGCGTTGCTGGCATCATTACGCTATGCGGTCTGGTCGCATTCATCATCTCCTTCGCCGCCTCGATCGGTCCCGTCACGTGGACCGTGATCACCGAGATCTTCCCGGGGCGGATCCGCGGCCGGGCGGTGTCCATCTGCACGGCTTTCAACTGGCTCTCGGCCTTCGTGGTCAGCCAGTGCTTCCTGTCGATGGTCGATGCCGCCGGCAGTTCGCTGACCTTCGGATTGTTCGCGCTGTTCTGCGTGATCGGGTGGATTTGGATCTTCTTCCGTGTGCCGGAGACCAAGGGCCGGTCGCTGGAGGAGATTCAACAGACCTGGAGGTCCGCGCATTAATGCTGGTTTCCTGCAACGCCCTTGATGAGATTAGCTTGATCAGTTCCAGTGCGGCCGCCAGCGCGCGAGTCCGAATGCCGGCACCCAATGCAAGGAAGCAATGATGACCCGAAATGAATTCAGCGCCATTGCTGCCCGAGCAGAGTTGGATCGCTCCACCACGCTGGCCCAGCCGTCGTGGTGAACAATGCAATTCAGCGGGCATCCGAAAATCCTTCGGCATGGTCATTGGTGTTCGACGGCTTCGATCCGGCTAACGAAGGGATTCGTGAAGCCTTATGCACCCTCGGGAATGGCTATTTCGCAACGCGAGGGGCGGCGCCCGGGGCGGTGGCGGATGGCGTTCACTATCCGGGAACCTATCTCGCCGGCGGCTACAACCGGTTGAAGACCGAGATTGCCGGCCGAGTGGTCGAGAACGAGGATCTCGTCAACTTCCCCAACTGGCTCGCGTTGGACTTCCGGATCGCCGATGAGGACTGGTTCTCCGCGCGGACGGCGAAAATCTCGTCATACCACCAGGAGATCGATCTGCGGCGCGGCATGCTGTTGCGCACCATCCGCTTCGAGGACCGCAAAGGACGGTGCAGCCTCGTGCGGGAGCAGCGCCTCGTTTCGATGGCGGACATGCATCTGGGTGCGATGGAACTGGAACTCACCGCCGAGAACTGGTCGGGGCCCGTCACGGTTCGCTCGGCAATCGATGGACGCGTCGTCAACTCGGGTGCCAAACTCTATCAGAAATTCAATGGCAGGCACCTGGAGCCGCTGGCTGGCGATGCCGTTGGCGAAAATAGCGTCTTTCTGCTGGTGCGTACCTCCCAGTCGCATATCCAGGTCGCCCAGGTGGCACGAACGCAAATATTCCTCGACGGGAGGCTTTTCGAGGCTCACCGCCGGGTCATCAACGAACCAGGCTACATCGGCCACGAGCTGACAGCGGACATCAGGCAAGGCGAGAGTTTAGTCGCGGAGAAGTTGGTCTCTTTCTACACCTCGCGCGACCAGGCGATCTCGGAATGCGGGCTGGAGGCGCGCAAGGCCAGTGTGCGTGCCGGGCGCTTCGACGCGGTCAAGGCGGATCATGTGCTGGCCTGGGAGCATTTATGGCGCCGTTTCGACGTGCGCATTCAGCCTGCCGGACCCGGATACGAGCTGAACATTTCGATGCTGCTCCGCCTGAACATGTTTCATCTCCTGCAGACTGTTTCGCTCCACTCTATCGGGCTCGATATCGGCATCCCCGCGCGCGGCTGGACCGGGGAAGCCTATCAAGGCCACGTCTTCTGGGACGAATTGTTTATATTTCCCTTCTTTAACTACCGTCTCCCTGAAATCACCCGGGACCTTCTGACATATCGCTACCGCCGCCTCGGTGAAGCGCGTGCTGCCGCCCGGGCCGCCGGGCACAGGGGGGCGATGTTTCCCTGGCAGAGCGGCAGCGACGGGCAGGAGGAGACCGATGTGCTCAACCTGAACCCTCGCTCCCAGCGCTGGGTTCCGGATAATTCCCATCTTGAGCGTCACGTGGGAAGCGCCGTCGCTTACAACGTGTGGCAGTACTTCGAGGTTACCCGCGACATCGAGTTTCTGCAGTTCTGCGGCGCCGAGTTGATACTCGAAATCGCACTCTTCTGGTCCAGCATCGCGATCTTCAATGCGAAAAAACAACGCTACGAAATTCGCGGTGTCATGGGTCCCGACGAGTTCCACGACGGCTACCCGGATGCAGCGGCACCCGGTGTCAACAACAATGCCTACACTAACGTCATGGCAGTGTGGGTGCTGTGCCGGGCGAAGGACGTCATCGGCTTGCTCTCCGGCACGCGCCACGCCGAGATGATGAAACGGCTTGACATATCGCCGAAGGAGATCGAGCGCTGGGATGACATCAGCCGCAAGATGTATCTGCCGTTTCACGATGACGGCGTCATCAGCCAATTCGAAGGCTACGATGCGCTGCGCGAGTTCGATTGGGAGAAGTACCGAACCCAATACGGCGATATCCAGCGTCTTGATCTCATTTTGGAAGCCGAAGGCGACAGCCCCAACCGCTACAAGCTGGCCAAACAGGCCGATGTCGTGATGTTGTTCTACCTGTTTTCGTCGGAGGAACTGGGGGAACTGTTCGCCCGCCTGGGGTATGCGCTCGAATACGATTCGATCCCAAAGAATGTCGCCTATTACGCCGCACGCACCTCCAACGGCTCCACTTTATGTAACGTGGTTTTTGCCTGGGTCCTGGCACGTTCCGACAGGCCGAGTGCTATGGCTTTCTTCGCGAGGGCGCTGCAAAGCGATGTGACCGACGTCCAGCATGGAACCGCGGCAGAAGGAGTGCACCTCGGAGCCATGGCAGGCAGCGTGGACCAGGTGCTCCGGGTTTCGACGGGGATTGAGGCTAAGGGCGGGGTTTTGCTGCTGAATCCGCAATTGCCGCCGGAGATGGAGTGTTTCGAGATGTCTATCCGTTACCGGGGGCACTCGCTTGAAATGCATCTGACGCGCGACGCCCTGGCGATCCGCGGGAGCGGTCTTGATGTGCCGCCGATATCATTGAGCGTGACAGGCACACTCGTCGAATTTGCCAGTGGCGCTAACCGCGTATTCCAGTTGAATGACAAGGCTATCGCCGAGACATCGTAAATCGAGCCAACCACGCCGTGGATCCAGGGCCGCATCCTGTCCTGCGCAGCCGGGCTGTCATTTCGCAAGCTGCTCGCGGATCGATTCCAGCTCCCGGTGACGCTCCGGGGTCGTTTCAGGGTAATGCATGTTGAGCGCCTCGAGCGTGTCGACGACGATCTGGGATACGATCAGCCTGGCATTGTCCTTGTCGTCGGCGGGGACGACGTACCAGGGAACGTCACGCGTGCTGGTTGCGCTGAGGCACTCCTCGAACGCGGTCATGTACTGGTCCCAGAAATTCCGCTCCCTGACATCTGAAAGGCTGAACTTCCAGTTCTTCTCCGGCTCGTCGATGCGCTCGAGAAAGCGCCTCCTTTGCTCGTCTTTCGAGAGGTGGAGGAAGAATTTGATGATTCGAGTGCCGTTGCAATGGAGATGCCGTTCCTGATCCACGATCGACCGGTAGCGGTCCTGCCAGACCGGCGTCTTGACCAGCAGGGAGTCCGGGAGCCGCTCGCCCTTGAGCACCTCGGGATGGACCCGCGCTATCAGTACTTCTTCGTAATACGAACGGTTGAAGATGCCGATTCGGCCGCGTTCCGGCAAATCGCGGCTGGTGCGCCAAAGGAAATCATGCAGCAGCTCGGTGGCGCTTGGCTGCTTGAAGCTGAAAACCTGACAGCCCTGCGGGTTGACCCCGGACATCACATGCCTGATGGCGCCATCTTTTCCTGCCGCATCCAGCGCCTGAAAAATCAGCAGGACTGCATAGCGGCCGGATGCGTAGTGAAGCTGTTGTAGAGCGCTCAGTTGCGCGATGTGGTCATCCAGGCGCTCTTTATAGTGCTTTTTGGAATTGTACAACGGTCCGACGTCTGTCGGCCACTTACCGAGGTCAACATCTTCTCCTTCCGGGACGCGAAAATCGTCGGTATGTATTTTCATTTTGGGTCCTTCGGTTTGGGCTGGCCTGCGTGCATGGCCGCCATCGCGGTCATGGGGTATGCGGTTTCAGGTTGGCAGCTTCGCGGGCCGGTGCCTCGGCGTCAGTAATTGCTCCGGCGATGATGTGTGCCGCCTCTTCAGGATGCTTAAGGACACCAGCTAGCAAAAGCGCGCCGAGCGTTGTGTTTTCCAGCGTCTCGATGCCGGCTTTCGTTTCGAACTTAGGTGCCGGTCCGGCGTCGCTTCCGGCCACAACCTCGGCGCCGGGCTCAGCGTCGGCGATGGAACCAGGCCCGGGTTCCGGTTTGGCCCGGGCTTTGGGTTCAGTCGCCGGTACCGCGTTGGCTACGGTCGCGCGGGCGACTTCGGCTGCGGCGTGTTCACCCCCCGTATGCTTCGCAGCGCCGATGGCCGCGGTGATGGCCTCGGCAATGCTGCGCCCTGCGCCGTCCGGGTGTTTGAGCGTACCACTCAGGAGAAGATCGCCGAGCGTCTTGTTCACGAGTGTCTGTACGCCGGCGCTGTCTGTCTCGCCGGTCGCTCCGGGCTTCGGTTCGGTCCCCGGTGGCGAGGCGTTGGCAGCACCGATAGCTGCGGTAATGGCATCGGCGATGATATGCCCGGCATCCTCAGGGTGCCTCATGGCGCCAGCGACGAGAAGTTCCCCGAGCGTCGTGTTTACCAATGTCTCGACGCCGGCTGCGCTCTTCGGCGCGGACGCCGGCTTGGTTTCGGTATCAGGCATGTCTTTGACCTCTTGCTCGGGTTGGATTTTCGGCTGGGCGTCAGGTGCTGCGACGGCCTGCGCCTCGTGTTGCCCTGGCTTGGCCTTGGTGGCGTCGAGAACATGGTACGCGAGCAGTTTCACCGGATCCGTCACCAGGAACCAAGCCAGGGCGTAGCCCCAAACCATGGCTGCCCAACCCCACCACAACGGGGTCACAAGGAACCCGAAGACGCAAATCATGGTTGCCAACATCTGCGTTCCGATAACCGCCAGCAGGAGAATGCGCGCCGGCCGTATCGACCACCACGGACCGCGCGTGCGCGTCTGGAAGATCGTCAGATGCCCGGCGACCGACAGCAGCAGATACATCATGGTCTGGACCTGCGGGCGGTCGATGTGCAGGACGCGGTCGCCGAGGTAAAACAGCCCGAACGCGGCGATCGGCCCCACCAGACCCAGCACCGTGGCGATGCCGAGAACCAACCGCATGTTCCAGGCTTCAGGCTGCTCGCGGTAGATGACGTTGTCGTATGCGATCGACAGGATCGCGCCGTCATTCAGCAACGCCAGCATCACGATCATGATCGCGGTCAGCGGATAGAAATTGAAGACGACGATCGCCAAGGTCATGAACAGCAGGACGCGCAATGTCTCGGCGATACGGTACATTGCGTAGCTGTTCATCCGCTGGAAGATCTTGCGGCTTTCCTTGATCGCATCGATGATCACCGACAGCCCCGGCGCCACCAGCACGATGGATGCCGCCGCCCGCGCCGCGTCGGTTGCGCCGGAAACAGCGAAGCCGCAGTCTGCCTTCTTCAGCGCAGGCGCATCGTTCACCCCGTCGCCCGTCATCCCGACGATATGGCCGTGCTTCTGTAGAACATCGACGATGTGGAACTTGTGTTCCGGGAATACCTGGGCGAAACCGTCGGCGTCCTCGATGGACCTGGTCACCGCCGCGGTTTCCTCGGAATCGGAATCGCCGAGGGTTGCGCCGTCCAGGATGTTCGTTCCCATGCCCAGCGTTTTCGCCGTCTCGCGGGCGATCGCCAGTGCGTCGCCTGTCACCATCTTGATCTTGACGCCCATCCGGGCCGCGGTCGCGACAGTGGATTTGGCATCTTCTCTCGGCGGGTCGAACAACGGCAAGACGCCGAGAAGGCGCCACGTGCCGTCGCCATCCGCGCGGGCCACACCGAGCGCACGAAAGCCGCGGGCGGCGAAGTCATCGACGGCCTTTTCAACCGCACTTTTGACCGAAGCGTCCTTGGCCGCCAGGCCCAGGATGACCTGAGGCGCCCCCTTGATCACCTTGAAGGTCTTTCCGTCAGCGCTCTTGACGGTAGCTTCGGTGCGCTTGTGCACCGGATCGAACGGCGTGAAATGCGTGACCTGGTAGGGCTTCAACGCCTGCTTGTCCTTCAGGCCGCCCAGGACGGCGAGATCGATGGTGTCGTCGTTCTCGGCCCGGGAGGCCAGCGCGCCGGCAAGGATAAGCTCATCGGCGGTGATCTTGCCCAGGCAGAACGGTTGGCCCAAGGTCAGCTTGTTCTGGGTCAGCGTGCCGGTCTTGTCGGCGCACAGCACGTCCACGCCCGCCAGTTCCTCGATCGCAACCAACTTGCTGACGATCGCCTGCTTCTTCGCGAGCAGGCGGGCGCCGACCGCCATCGTCACCGACAGAACCGTCGGCATGGCTACGGGGATCGCCGCCACGGTCAGCACAAGGGCAAACTGCAACGTCGTCAGTATGTGGTCGCCGCGATACAGCGCAACCGCAATGATCACCGCCACCATGACGACCGCGAGCATGATCAGGTAATTGCCGATCTTCAGGACGGCTTTTTGGAAGTGGCTGACTGTGACGGCGGTTTCGACGAGTTGCGCGGTTCTGCCGAAATAGGTTTTGCCGCCTGTCGCATACACCAGCGCATCGGTCTCGCCGCGGCGGATGATCGACCCGGAGAAGACCGCGTCGCCGGACTTGCGTGTGGCGGGCAACGATTCGCCTGTGAGTGCGGACTGATCGACGGAGACCTCGTCGCCGTCCAGCAAACGTGCGTCGGCCGGCACGATGTCGCCAAGACGCAGGCGGATGGCGTCACCGGGCACCAGTTCTCGCGCCGCCGGGGTGACCCACTTTCCGTCGCGCTTCACCCGAGCCTTGATTGCCAACCTAGCCTTCAAGGCATCGATAGCGTCGCCGGCCTGGCGTTCTTCCCAGAAGCCGATGGTGGCATTGGCGACCAGCAGCACCAGGATGATGCCAAAGTCAGGCCAATGGCGGACGATTCCCGACAGGATGACCGCGACTTCGATCATCCACGGAATCGGCCCCCAGAAATAGGACAGGAATTTCAGAACCGCATTGGTCTTTTTTTCTGCAATCTCATTCGGCCCGTACTGGATCAACCGTTTTGCCGCCTCCGCCTGACTCAGGCCGTTCGGCGAGGAATCGAGCTTCTTCTCGACCTCCGGAAGTGACAGGGATTTCAAATCGTCCTTGGCTGCAGGCAGGGTGCCGTGGACCTTCGATCGGGCCGCGTTGGCTTTCATGGCGTCTTACTTTCGCAATCGAAGTACATCCGGGTGGCCGGGCGGCCAAAAATAGTATGCCGAGGCGCTGCCTGAGGAACCGCGGCGCGAAATGCCGGGCCGGAAAAAGTGCGATGTACACCGGGGCAACACAGTCGCGACTTCCCATCGGCGGTTAGCCACCGGCGGCTCCCTGCCTGTGAAGATCCATTGAATGAAAGAAAGCGGTCCGGCGCCAGACTCGGAAAATACTCAGAGCTGAGCGTGTCGCTTCCGGAAGCAATCTCCGCCGCCGGGGACTATCGCTCCGCCACCCGAACCGGCATCATCGCGCCCGCATCGCAAGCGTCACCTGGCCGGGTCCATAACTGATCAGAATCGTTATCAGGAGGGCGCTTTGAAAGCTTCCGACGGCACGCTGCGCAGCCTGAACTGGCTGAATTTCGCCATCGCCGGCATGCAGGCCGGCTTCGGGCCCTTCGTTTCGGTCCGGCTGACCGCGAGCGGCTGGGATGCGGGGACCATTGGCCTCGTGCTCAGCGCCGGGGCCATCGGGTCGGTCGCCGCGCAGGTGCCCTCGGGCATGCTGATCGACCGGTTTGGTACCAGGCGCGCCATGGCGGCGCCGGCCATCGTGGGCAGCATGGCGGCGCTGCTGATGCTCTCGCTAGCACCCGGCTTTCTGCTTGCGCTTGGGGCGGAGGTGGCGCAGGGCGCCTGCGGGGTGGGCTTGTCGCTGGCGGTCGCGGCGCTCACGCTCAGCGTGTCGCGGCAGGAGAGGCTTGGCGAACGTTTCGGCCGCAACGTCCGTTATGGCGCCGTCGGCGCGGCGCTCGGCACGGCTGTGCTTGGCGCCGCCGGAAGCTGGATTTCGCCAACAGCCCCGTTCCTGCTGGCGGCAGCGCTCGGCGTGCCGGCGCTGCTGGCGCTCGGCGGCATCCACGCCACCGACATCGCCACCGCCGATCGGCGTACCGGCCACCACACGGCACCGCCGCCGCACGCCCGCCGCACGCCTCCGGCGCCGCTGCGCGCACTGCTGGCCGATCGGCGGCTGCAGGCACTGCTGGGCTGTGTAGCGCTGTTCCAACTTGCCAATGCCAGCCTGCTGCCGCTCGCCGCCACCGAGTTTGCCCGCCAGGCGGGTTCGCGCGCGGATATGGTCACCGCCGCGGCGGTGATCGGGCCGCAACTTCTGGCGGCGGTGCTCTCGCCGCACGTCGGTATGGCCGCGCAACTTCACGGCCGGCGGATCATCCTGATGCTCGGGTTGGCGGCGGTGCCGCTGCGGGCGTTGGCCTTCGCGTTCAGCAGCGCGATACCGGCGATGCTGACCGTGCAACTTCTCGATGCCTTGGACGCTGCTGTCATCGGCACACTGATCCCGCTGATTGTTGCGGATATCACGCATCGCGGCGGCCGTTTCAACTTCGCCCTCGGCCTGACCGGGCTGGCCAGCAGCCTTGGCGCCTCGTTCAGCACAACCGCTTCCGGCAGCATCGCGGTTTTCGCGGGGCTGCCATTCGCGTTCCTTACGCTTGCGGCAGCCGGCTTCGGCGCCGTCCTGGTGGTTTGGTTCCTGTTGCCCGAGACGGTGCACCTGCCGGTGGAGTACCCTGCCGCGCCGGACGGGGCCACCATACCATGACCGGGGCCGTCACGCGCACAGAACGATCCTCGTAGGTATATTCCGAACCTGACGCCGCCGCTTTCTACTGCTCTACGATCCGGCCAGCGCCACGCAAGCTGGAGTAATCGTCAGATGACAGAGACGCCGAACATTCCCCAACCGCCTTCTCCATGGACTGACGATACCGCCGACCCGGGAGGCCGGTTTCCGGTTCTGCGCCGCGCCCTTTGGGTCATCATTTCAGCCGGCGTGCTGCTGTTCATCTTGTGCGGAGTGTTCTCCAACTATCTGGTAAAGTGGCTATGGATGCGTGAACTGGACTATGGCGGCATCTTCTGGACGATTCTGTCCGTGCAATGGACGATGTTCGGTTCGGCGTTTGTGCTCGCCTTCCTGTTTATCTGGCTGAACGCGCGCTGGGCCATCAGCGCAGGCAGCGCGCCGCCTCAGGGCCGGATCGTCAACTCGCTCGCGGCGCTGGTCGCCGCCGGCATCGCGCTGTTCGGGGCAGCCGCCTTCGCCACCGAGTGGGACACCTGGTTGCGGTTTCGCCACGGCGGCTCGTTCGGACAGGCCGATCCGCTGTTCGGCGCCGATATCGGGTTCTACGTGTTCAGTCTGCCGTTTTACGAGTTGCTGCAAACAGCGGTAATGCTGGTCACCGCGATCGCGCTGATAATTACGGTAACGATCTACGTCCTGTCGGCGTCGATCTACGTCCTGTTCGCGGCAAATACGAGTGCACGCGGCAGGATCGAGGCAACCGGAAAGGCCACCTCGCACATCTCCGCGTTGCTGCTTGTTCTGGTCGCCGATTGCGGCGTCGGGCTTTATCTCGATCATTACGACCTGGTGTATTCCACCCTCGGCGTCGTCTATGGCGCCGGATGGACGGCGGATCATGTGACGCTGCCGGCTCTGTGGTTCATGGTCGGCCTCTCGGTCGTTTCGGTCGCCGCACTGGCGGTGAATGTGGCGCGTCCACGCATCGGTTGGCTGGCGGGTGGCGCCGGCACCTACGTGACGCTGTATCTGGTCGGAGTGCTTGGGCTGCCGCAACTGTTTCAGCGGTTCATTGTGCAGCCGAGCGAACTGGCGCTGGAAACACCGTACCTGAAGCACAGTATCGCCTCGACACGGGGCGCCTATCAACTGGACGCGATCCAGGAGACCGCCTATCCGGCGCTGTCCGACCTGACGCCGGACGTGCTTTCGCGCAATCAGGATACGGTGGAGAACATCCGTCTCTGGGATGTCCGTCCGCTGCTGCAGACCTATCAGCAAACCCAGGCGATTCGGCTTTACTATCAGTTCTACAACGTCGGCGTCGATCGTTACCATCTGCCGGACGGCTATCATCAGGTGATGCTTTCGACTCGCGAGCTGTCCCCGGCGCTTCCGGCGGAGGCGCAAACCTGGGTCAACCAGCGCCTGCAGTTCACTCACGGTTACGGCATGGTGATGAACTTTGTTTCAAAGACCGTGGGCGGCGGCTTCCCGCAATATGTGCTTGAGAACGTTCCCGCTGAGTCCGCCAACGGGTTGGCGATCACGCAGCCCGCGATCTATTATGGCCAGTCGATGTCCGGATACCGGATCGTTGCCAGCGGCACCAAGGAGTTCGACTATCCCAAGGGCAACGACAACGTCTACACCAGCTATGCCGGCACAGGCGGCATCCCGGTCGACAGCCTGTTGCGGCGTATCCTGTTCGCCTGGAACCAGGGCGACATCAACATCCTGCTCACCGCCTATCTGAAGCCGGAAAGCCGCATTCAGATCTGGCGGACGGTGCAGGAACGCGTGGCTAAGCTGGCGCCTTTCCTGAAGCTCGACCACGATCCGTATCCGGTGCTGAGCGGGGGCAAGATGTATTGGATCCAGGATGCCTATACGGTCTCCGACCAATATCCGTACGCCAGTCCGCACCCGGCCGGTTTCGCTGCAAATCTGAACTACCTGCGCAATTCAGTGAAGGTCGTGGTGGACATGTATAGCGGGTCCGTCCAGTTCTACATCATGGACCCCAAGGATCCGATCCTGGCGGCGTATCGCGATGCGTTCCCCGGCGTGTTCAAACCGCTGGACGAACTGACGCCGGACCTGAAGGCGCATCTGCGCTACCCGGAGGATATTTTCGCGATCCAGGCCGACGAGTATAAGACGTTCCACATGACCGATCCCCAGGTCTTCTATAACCGGGAGGATCTGTGGGTCGCTCCGAACGAAACCTATGGCGGTGAGAAGCAGGCGATGGAGCCGTATTATATTCTGATGAAGCTGCCCGGCAGCGATACGCTGGAGTATTTGCTGATGACACCGTTCACGCCGCAGAATCGCGACAACATGATCTCCTGGCTGGCGGCGCGCAGCGATTTCCCGGATTACGGGCAGGCCATCTTCTATCAGCTTCCAAAAGACAAGCTGGTTTACGGTCCCAACCAGATCGAGGCGATGATAGACCAGAACACCACCATCTCGCAGCAGCTTACGTTATGGAACCAGAAGGGATCGCACGTCATCCGGGGCAAGCTGATCGTTACGCCTATCGAGAATTCGTTTCTGTATGTTGTGCCGGTCTATCTTCAGGCTGCGGGCACGAATTTCCCGCAGTTGAAGCGCGTGATCGCCATCACGGGTGACAAGGTGGTGATGGAGCCGAGTCTGGATGAGGCGATCGCCGATCTGTTCGGTCGCCAGAAGCCCCTGGAGGTGTTCGGCCAGGTTTCGCACTGAGACAAACCGTTTCGGACCGGAACCGCGCAAGGAAGGAAGAAACATGAAGCGCTTTACTCTAATGGTGTCAGCCGCAGCGTGCTTTTGGATAGCTCCGAGCGCCGCCCTGTTCGCGACCGATTCGTCACCCGCGGCGATCGTCACAAGTACGCCGTCTCCTGCTGCCAGAGCGGCAGCGGCGAAGCCGGCGGCCGTGTGTATGAAGGATGTCCGCGATTTCAACGATCAGATGCAAAAGGATGGCTACTGGCTGGGCGGATCCGGCTACGCCTACGGCTATCCGATGGGTGGGATTGGCTACGGATCGGCCTATCCCATGGGCGGCTATCCGGCCGTGAGCGCGACGGGGTTTCGAAGCGCCCGGCCGGGCTACGAGGCCCGGACACTGGTGATGTCCGCCAACATCCTCGCCCGGAACGGTCAGCAGAAGCCTTGTGAGGACGTGCTGGCCGTGGCGCGCGATTCCTACAAGGTTTATATCGCAGATCTACGCCGCAGAGGCGTTTCCGTGGGCGAAGGGCCAACGTGGCGCCAGCAGCAAATCGCTGCCGCGCAACCGGTGACGAACGACGCCAATTCGTTCCGTTCCGACGAGTTGCTCGACACCGACGTGCGCAATACGAGGAACGAGGCGCTTGGCACCGTGCATGACCTTGTCATGAGCCCGAAGACCGGCAAGATCGCCTACCTGGTAATTGGCCGGGGCGGTCTTTTCGGGATTGACGAAAAATACGTCGCCGTGCCCTGGGCGGACTTCAAGATCACGCAAAGCGTGAACCTGCTGGTGCTGGATGCCAGCAAAGCCGCCATGGATGCTGCGCCGCAAGAAAGCGACCACGAGGTCCTGACCCCGGCCCAGTTCGACCAGGCAAGCGCTACGGTCGATGCCTACTGGAAAACCCACCTTGCGAACTGACCATGGTGGTCTCAACGCGGCAAAGCCTGGCCGGGCCTTATGTGCCCGGCCTCGCGAACAGGCGGAGCTGGTAACCGGTCTCGGCTTTTCGGCCCGGCACGACTATGAAAGGTCATCCGATCGCAAGAGCACGATCTCGCCATCCGCGGCGCCGCTTTCACGCAGCCAGCGGTGCAGGGCCCATTCTTCGGCGGCGTCCTGCCAATCGTAGGTGCCGACGGTTACCTCCCAGATGGCAGTCCCCTCGACCGAGCTGACATGAACCCGGGCAATCGGGCGAATCGCATCCTGGATAAAGTCCGGTGCCTGACCAAGATCAAACAGTTTAACAACCTTGTACACGCTCATCGCCGTTCTCCTGTCAGCCGTAACGGATCGGCCATGATAGCCGGGAGTTCGCCTCCGCAAAGCCAGGACGGCCAGTCACAAAGCGTGCGCGCCTTCGACCGCCCGGTCCAGCATCGCCACCGTGTGCCGGGCGATCATGCCTTCCTCGTCGCTCGGCATGACAAACACCCGCACCGCGGAACGTTCCGTCGAGATCACCTGCGCGGACTCGCGGTTCGCCGCATGGTCCAATTCGATACCGATCCATTCCTTGTCGTGCATCACGCTCTCGCGCACGCGCCAGGCGTGCTCGCCGATGCCGCCGCAGAACACCACAGCGTCCAGCCCCTTCAGTTCCGCCGCCAGGCCGCCAAGCTCGTAGCGGATGCGCGACACGAAATACTGGATCGCCTCCGCCGCCTCCGGCCGATTGGATGACTCCAACTCCCGCATGTCGTGCGAGACGCCCGACAGACCGAGCAACCCCGACTCGTTATGCAGCATATCGCTCACCGCCCGGGCGCTCATGCCCCTGTCCTGGATGAGATACAGCACGACCGCCGGATCGAGCTGGCCGCAGCGCGTGCCCATCGGCAGCCCGTCGAGGGTGCCGAAGCTCAACGAACTCGCCACCGACAGCCCGCCGCGGATCGCGCACATCGATGCGCCATTGCCGAGATGGGCGACCACCACCCGCCCGGCCGCGAGCAGCGGGGCCAGCTCGCGCAGCCGGCCGATGACGGATTCATACGACAGCCCGTGGAAGCCGTAGCGCCGCACGCCCTCATCATAAAAGCGCCGCGGCAGCGCGAACACGTCGTTAACGAACGGATGCGAGCGGTGGAAACTGGTGTCAAAGCAGGCGACATGCGCGATATCCGGCCAGGCCTCGCGTGCCGCCACGATACCCGCGATGTTGTGCGGCTGGTGCAACGGCGCCAGCGGCACCAGGCCCCGCAACTGAGTAAGCACCTGGTCGGTTACCGTCACCGGGTGAGTATAGAGCACTCCGCCATGCACGACGCGATGGCCGGCGGCAACGATATTCGGCTTCGGCAGAACCGATTGCCACCAGGACATCACGCGGTGCAGCGCATCAGTGTGGAACGGCGCGGCGCCGGCGAGCCAACTCTCCTCGTGGATCAGCTCGCCCTTGTCGTCGCGGACCCTGATGCGGCGGCCGGAGCCAACGATCTCAGCCATTCCGACCTCAAGCAAGCGGCGCTGCTCGCCGGCCAGCGCGAACAGGGCGAACTTCAGGGAGGACGACCCGGCGTTCAGCGTGACGACGTTGCGGGTCATGCGACGGTCGCCATCGGCGGCACCGCGCTCTTGCCGGTGCGCTTCCAGTGGGCGAACAGCACCGCGACCGCGCAGGAGAACAGGCGCGCCGTCTCCTCATCGGCGCGGCTGGTGAGCAGCACCGGCACCCGGGCGCCCATGACCAGGCCGGCGCCCTCGGCCTGCGCCGCGTAGGAGAGCTGCTTCACCAGGATGTTGCCGGCTTCCAGATTGGGCACCACCAGCACGTCCGCACGCCCGGCGACCAGCGATGTCAACCCTTTGCAGTGCGCCGCGGTGACGCTGATGGCGTTGTCCATGGCCAACGGGCCATCGATGATGGCGTCCCGGATCTGACCGCGCTCCCCCATTTTGGACAAAGCCGCCGCATCCAGGCTGGAGGGCATGTCCGGGTTCACTGTTTCCACTGCGGACAGGATGCCCACCTTCGGCAAGACGATCCCCAGCGCCAGCGCCAGATCGATGGCGTTCCGGGTAATGTCGATTTTTTCCTTCAGCCCCGGCGCGATGTTGATCGCGGCATCAGTGACCAGCAGCAGGTCCGGAAGGGCCGGCGCATCCATGACGAACACATGGCTGATGCGGCGGGTGCCGCGCAGGCCGCCTTGCGACTTGACGATGTGGCTGAGCAGTTCGTCGGTGTGCAGGTTCCCCTTCATGATCGCCTCGGCCTCCCCCGCAAGCACCAGTTCGACCGCGCGGGCAGCGGCGGCGTTGTGGTCGGGGACGTCGAGCACCTTTACGTCGCGCAGGTTAAGCCCGCGTGTTGCCGCCACGTCGCCGATACGCCCCGCATCGCCAATCAGGATCGGCGTGATCAGCCCGTGTCGGGCACCGGCGAGCGCGCCCGCCAAGGAGTTCGGATCGTCCGGCATGACCACGGCGGTGACCAGCGGCGGCAGGTCGCGGCAGGCCGCAAGCAGGCGCTCCAGATGGCGGTGGCTTGCCACCATCAGCTCCGGCAGTACGTTGTCTTCGATGCTGACGCGGGTTTCCGGCGCCAGCACGGTGGCGAGGCCGTCGACGATTATCTCATCGCCGCGCAGCACGTGGGTTTTCAGCACCACGGTTCTCGGCGGGCGCTTTTCGCAGACGATCAGGCGAACCATCAGTTCTTCGCCGACACGGGCACGGCCGAAAAAGCTAAGGGTTTGCCCCTGGTACAGCGTCCCCGGTCCGGGCAGCAAGTTGCCGAGCACCGCCGAGAACAGCGAGCCGAGCCACATCGCCGGGGCCCGGTCCGCTGCCTCCTCCGGCCCGCCGCCGGCCGCGGCAGGCAGGTTCGCCGGGTTGAAGTTCCCGCTGACATGGGCGAAGACATACAGGTCGTCGGGTGTCACCACGCGGGTGATCTCGTTCATGTCGCCGATCTTCAGATCGTTGAACGTCTTGCTTGTGCGCATTGGTCACTCCCGTTTTCGCTGTCTGTTTCTTGGTCGTTACAGGCGTCGCAATCAGTCTGCGGCCTCCAGAAGCGCGGAATTGCGGGCACCGGCCCGGGAAGCAACTTCGCGGTAGATCGCTACGTAGTCCCGCGCCATCCGCCTGGCGGTGAAGCGGGCGGCGAATCGTGCCCGCACTTTCTCGCGTGATAGTTGAGCCAGTCGCGACATCGCGGCGATGGCCCCCGCCTCATTTTCGACAATGATGCCCGTCACACCGTCATCGATGATCTCGGGCACCGAGCCGCGATTGAAGGCGATCACCGGCGTGCCGCACGCCATCGCTTCTATCATCACGAGACCGAACGGTTCCGGCCAGGCGATCGGCATCAGCAGCGCGACGGCACCCGACAGAAACGCGGACTTCCCCGCGTCGGATATCTCGCCCACCATCTCAACGCCGCCATCCGCCAGCATCGGCCGGATAACCGTTTCGAAGTAGCCGCGATCCGCCCGGTCCACCTTTGCCGCGATCTTTAGCGGGATTCCGCAGGCGCGTGCGATTCGGATCGCGGCGTCCGGCCCCTTCTCGGGCGCGATGCGGCCGAGGAAAGCGAGATACTCCGGCTTGATGCCGTCCACCGGCGTCAGCAGTCCGGCCGGCAAGCCATGATAGACTGTCGCAACGTAGTTTGCACCAGGCAACGGCCGGCGCTGACTGTCGGAGATGCTGACAAGAGGCACGTCCGGAAACGCCCTGAACATCGGGTGCAGTTCCGGGAGGTCGAGCCGACCATGTAACGTTGTCAGGAACGGCGTCGGCTGCCGGCTGAACAGGCTGAACGGCAGGTAGTCCATGTGGAAGTGCATAACGTCGAACTCATCCGCGCGCCGGCGAACGGCCTCAAGCAGCAGCAGGTTGGGCACCAGTTGGTCGCGGATCGAAGGACTGAGCCGCAAGGCTTGCGGCCACACCGGATCAAGCTCCGCCCGCGTCACGGAATCTCCGCTCGCGAACAGGGTGACGTCATGGCCGAGTGCGACAAGCTCCTCGGTGAGGAACGAGACGACCCGTTCGGTACCGCCATAGAGCTTCGGGGGAACCGCTTCGTACAACGGTGCGATCTGGGCGATGCGCATGATCAGGGCTCCGGTGAGGGCTGCAGCATGTGCCCGGCCTGCCGGGCTCAAAAAAACTTGGCAACGCAGTCCTGCATTATATCTGCCGAATAATGGTGGCGCATCAGACTCGGAAATTACCTAGACCGCTTCGATCCCGACCGCGCCCCCGCGGCACCGCGGGCTGCCGGACGGGAACGCGCGATTGAGTAGATTCCGAACCTGCCTCGGCCGGACGGCGGCATCATAAGCTAAGCCGGAGCGCGCATAATCCCATGACGCCCGGGCGCGAGAATTAGACAGCAACAGAGCAAGGTGCCAGCAAATGTCCGTCCGCGAATTACACGCATCTCCGTCCGTCCAACTCGGAACTTTGAAAGCAGCTATTTTCGATGTCGATGGCGTCTTGCTCGCGTCGCCGCATGAACACGCCTGGCGCGAAGCGCTGAGCGGAATAACCGATCCGAACCTGTTCACGACCGAGATATACCAGGCGCATGTCGCCGGCAAGCCGCGGCTGATCGGCGCCCGCGCAGTGCTAAAGGCGCTTGGCGTGCCCGACGACGGCAGCCTGGCGGTCAGCTATGCCGAGCGAAAGCAGAAGTGGCTTGAATATCTCGTCCATTCAGGCGGCGTAACCGCATTTCCGGACGCCCTCCGTTTCGTCCAGGCCGTGCTGTCGCTCGGCTGGCCGATGGCGGTCGCGTCATCCTCCAAAAACGCCAATGACATGATGCGGTCAGTCCATCTTGCATCCGGCCAAAGCCTGTTCGAAGTCTTCGATGTCAATGTCTGCGGCCGCGACCTGGCGCACGGCAAACCCGACCCGGCGATTTTCCTGCTCGCCGCCAGGGAACTGCGGATCCCGCCGGCACACTGCTTCGTCGCCGAGGACGCCCCGGCCGGGATCGAGGCGGCGCGCGCCGGCGGAATGACCGGGCTCGGTGTTGCCCGCCATGACGACGCGGCGGGTCTGCGAACCGCGGGCGCTGATCTGGTGGTGACGAGTCTGGACGAGGTCGCAGTCGGCGAACTGGCCGAGGGTCGGATGCGCCGGACACCGGCATGACCGAACAGGAGGCGATGCAGCGCGTATTGCAGCCGACGTCCGATCCGGCCTGGGTCCTGAACGTGGATGGCTACGATCCGCTGCGGGAAAGCAGCATCGAGTCGCGCTTTGCCATCAGCAACGGCTTCCTGGGCATCCGGGGTGCCAGGGCGGCATCACGGGGCGCACGATGGGTCGTGCCGGCCCGGACCTACGTGGCCGGGCTGTTCGACGTCTCCGGCACCGAGCACGCAACCCCCGGCCTGGTGCCGGCCGCGGACTGGCTGCGCGTCCGCTTCCTGGCGGCTGGAGAGCCGCTGCTGCTGCATCCCGGTGACGTCTCGTCGCATCGCATGACACTTGACCTGCGCCGAGGCGCGCTGCTCAGCCGGGGCAGCCGCCTCAAGGCGCCCGAACTCGGTCTCCACGCGCAGACCCTCCGCCTGGTATCGCTGAGCGACCGGGCCATCGGGCTGCAACTGATCCAACTGGAAGTCGAGAGCGGCGCGATCGACGTCACCATCGAAGCCTCCTTCGAAGGCGTGGAACTCGGGCTGATAGCCGATCGGCTGGATCAGGATCTGGGCGTGTGGCGTACCGCGCAATCGGGAAAACACCTGGCCATGGCGAGCGAGCCGTCGTTGCAGATCGACGGCCGGGTCCAACCGCCAACGACGCTCGGCAAACTGACATGGTCCTGGAGCTGGAAATGCCGCCCCGGCCAGATCGTCTGTTTTCAGCGTTTCGTTGCCGTCGTGCGCAGCGACATCCCGGACACGGATCCCGGCCGGGAGGCCCGCGATCGGCTCCAAGGCGCGCTTCATCTCGGCTGGAGCGGCGTGTTCGCGGCCCATGAGGCGGCCTGGACGGAGCGCTGGCATCACAGCGGCGTGGAGGTCGATGGGGACGCAGCCGCGCAGCGGGCATTGCGGTTCGCCATCTACCATCTGACCAGTGCGGCCAACCCGGCAGACGAAAGCGTCTCCATCGGGGCGCGGGCGCTGACCGGGGACGACTATCATGGCCACGTGTTCTGGGACACCGAGATATTCCTGCTGCCGTTCTACGTTCTGACCTGGCCGGAGGCGGCGCGCGCGCTGCTGATGTATCGTTTCCACACGCTGCCTGCTGCGCGGGCGAAGGCTGCGCGGATGGGTTGGCGCGGGGCGCTCTATGCCTGGGAGTCCGCCGCTACCGGCGCGGAAATGACGCCGGAGGAGGTTCTGGGACCGGATCGTCAGGTCATCCGCATCCTGTGCGGCACGCAGGAGCAGCATATCAGCGCGGACATCGCCTACGCGGTCTGGCAATACTGGCACGCGACCGGGGATGACGGCTTCCTGCTCGAAGCGGGAGCGGAGATTTTGCTTGAAACCGCCCGGTTCTGGGCCAGCCGTGCCACGCTGGAGGCGGACGGACGTTGCCATATCCGCGGCGTCATCGGACCGGACGAATACCACGAACATATCGACGACAACGCCTATACGAACGTCATGGCACGCTGGAACATTCGCCGCGCGCTGGACATCGCCGCGGCGCTGCGCGAACGCTGGCCCGCGTGCTGGACGGCGCTCGCCGGCCGTTTGCGTCTTGACGAGGCCGAACTGAAACTGTGGCGGAGCGTTGCCGATACGCTGATTGACGGCCTGCAACCGACGACCGGACTGTTCGAACAGTTCGCCGGATATTTCGGTTTGGAAGACATCGATCTGGCCAAGTATGCCGGCCGCACCGTGCCGATGGACGTGGTGCTCGGCCGGGAGCGGACGCAGCAATCGCAGGTGGTCAAACAGGCCGATGTCGTCGCGCTGCTGGGGCTACTGCCTGAGGAATTCAAAGGCGAAACGGCGGCGGCGGCAAACTTCCGCTATTACGAACCCCGGTGCAGTCACGGCAGTTCGCTGAGCCCGGCCATGCATGGACTTGTGGCCGCGCGGATGGGCGATACCGAAATGGCGCTTCGATTCTTTCACCGAACGGCGGATATCGATCTCGCGGCTACGCAGGTGGCGACCGACGGAGGCATTCATATCGCGGCGCTCGGCGGCATCTGGATGCTGACGGTGCTTGGCTTTACGGGCTTGTCGTTGCGCGACGACGGTATTGACATCGACTCCCACCTGCCGGGGGACTGGCACAGCCTGGCGTTCCGGGTTCAGTGGCGCGGCCGGTGCCTGAAAATCAGCATCGATCAGGATAGGCAGATCGCCGAACCCACGCTTGAAGCGGGCGAACCGATGATGTTTTCTGTCAGAAGCAAGCGGCACGAACTGCGCCAGGGCGCCGGATTGCAGGTTTCGACCGCGCACCCGTAACGGGTGGTCGGCTTGGCATAGGGGGTAAGGACATGACGCTTCGGCTTTACATCATCCGGCACGGTGAAACCGAGTGGTCTCTGTCCGGCCAGCACACTGGCCGCACGGACCTGCCCCTGACCGCCCACGGTGAGGAAGAAGCACGCGGACTCCAACTCTGGCTCAGGCACATCCGGTTCGCCCGCGTGCTGACCAGCCCGCTGCAACGCGCCCGCCGGACCTGTGAACTGGCCGGGCTTGGCGCTGCGGCCGAGGTTGAACCGGATCTCGCGGAATGGGCCTATGGCGACTATGAGGGTCAGCTTTCCCGCGACATTCGCAAAGAGCGCCCGGGATGGAGTGTGTTCCGGGACGGCTGTCCGAATGGCGAAATGCCGGATCAGGTTGCCGCCCGGGCCGAACGCCTGATCGATCGTCTTGGCGGGTTGGACGGAAGCGTCGCGCTTTTCTCGCACGGCCAGTTCTCCCGCGTTTTGGCCGCGCAATGGATTGGCCTTACCGTTGTGAAAGCACAACACTTCGCCCTCGGCACCGCTGCGCTGAGCATCCTCAGTTTCGATCCTGCCCATCCTGAAGTGCGGGTGATCGAGTTGTGGAACGCAGCGTCGGCGGCCCTTGCAGGCTCCGCCGTGGCGGAACCGGCAAAACCCCGTTAGCTCGTAAAGTCGAGCGGCGATGCGATTGCTCGCCGCTCGGGTTGAACGAACGTTAAGCTGCTGCACCCCCAAGCCGGGCGGGAGGCCCAAGACGCCGCTGGGTTACCCACCATACGAAACCAACCAGCGCGATAATGACCACTGTGCCAGCCACCAAAAGCAGAGGCGATTGGTCAAGCCAGCCCAGGGCCGGAACTGCCAGGAACAGCGCGCCGCCGACGGCGCAGATCTGCCAGACCCTGGTTTGCACGCCCGCAACAAAGGTGCCGAGGGCCAGCAGGACCATCATAGCGAGCGACGTTGCGTTGGCGTTCAAAACCCCCTTCACGCCATCGTTGTAAAGCAGGTACATCGCCAGCATGAGCGCGCACCAGTTCAGCGCGACCCCGAGCACGAGCGCATAGCGCTCCCGCCGCGTGACGAAATTCTGCCAACCCTCGGCGCCTGATATGATGGCGAAGACGGGAATCAAGATCCCCCAATACGTTACCGGCAGCCGGAAGACGACGCCCACCAGCGCCAGCAACAGCATGGCGATGAACGGTATGTCGTGCTGGAACCACTGCAGGAAGACTGATTGTTGCGAGACAGGCGGGGCAGGCGCAGTCGCGTCCGCCGCGGGAATGGTGAAACTGTCGGCGTTATTATCCACGATATGATCCCCCGGTAAGCGCACGTGGCGTAGTCAAACGCGAACGGTGCCAGTGGCGGCCGAATTCGCGGAATGGAAACAAAACTATCATCGAAATCAGAAGGAAACTCATTGTAACCTCACAAGATCTTTGTTCAGACCGCCCAAGGAAGGCCGGGCCGCCGATCGGCTGGCGCCCCGGCCAGGCCGCGGTCAGTGCTTCGGCGCGTCGGTCGGATCGATGGCTGATTGGGCGGCTTCGCGGGCCGTATCCCTGGCGCCTCCGACAGCGTTCTGCTGTTTGCCCGCATCGCGCTCCGCGGTACCTTCCGCGACGAGTTCCGGCTTGCCGGCGAGGTTGCCCAGCCCTTCCTTCACCGCCCCTTTTAGTTGGTGGCCGACACCCGCGATGCGATCCGTGTCAATGCCGATGACGCTTGCCCCTTCGGGACCCGCAACGTTCTGGGCCTCGCCGGCGGCCCGCTCAGCCGCGCCATCGGCGGTAAGCTTCGCGTCGCCGATGATCTTGCCGATGCCTTCCTTCAGGACCCCCTTGACCTGATGGCCGATGCCTTCGAGGCGATTACTGTCCATGATACTCTCCTTTGTTGTATTCATTCAGTCGCAACATCCATCAGCGATTGCACGGCACGGTCGGCAGCAAGCTTCCGGCTCTGTGCACTCACCTCAGAATTTCAGGCCCGCAACGGCATCTGGTTCCCGGGCGAACCATGAATAAGGCCATTGGCGGCGGGCACCTTGCCGGCATTGTCAAGCAGTTCCAGAAACGGCTTGATAATGTCGATCGGCATTGGGAATATAATAGTGGAGTTCTGTTCAGCTCCAATCTCGGCCAGCGTTTGCAGGTAGCGCAACTGCATGGCGGCGGGAATGCTGGACAGTATTCTGGCCGCGTTGACCAATGTTTGCGATGCCTGGAACTCGGCTTCGGCATGGATGATCTTGGCACGCCGATCGCGCTCGGCCTCCGCCTGCTTGGCGATGGCTTTCACCATGTTGTCGGTGAGTTCGACGGTTCTGATCTCGACGTTGCTCACTTTGATCCCCCAAAGCTCGGTCTGGGAGTCCAGAATGCTCTGGACGTCGGCGCTCAGTTTCTTTCGTTCGGACAGCATCTCGTCCAGTTCGTGCTGCCCCAGCACGGCGCGCAAAGTGGTTTGCGCGAGCATGTTCGTGGCGGGGAGGAAGTTCTGCACCTGAATGATCGCCCGCTCGGGGTTGACGACGTTGAAATAG
Organism: uncultured Rhodopila sp.; assembly: GCF_903915725.1. GTDB lineage: Bacteria > Pseudomonadota > Alphaproteobacteria > Acetobacterales > Acetobacteraceae > Rhodopila. Next base: position 38,266 of record NZ_CAIWTY010000022.1, on the reverse strand, counting down.
AGCACCGCGTCGACCTTCATCGAGACATTATCGTGCGAGATTACGTCCTGGGTCGGTATTTCGATGACCTGTATACGCAGATCCACGCGCACCATTTCCTGAATAAACGGAATCAGCAAAACAAGACCCGGGCCCTTGACCTTTTGAAAACGGCCGAGCGTGAAGACCACAGCGCGCTCATATTCGCGCAGGATCTTGATCGTCGCCGTGACCAAAATGAAGGCTGCGACCACGACGACCGGGATGATGGTGTAAAGCGAGAAAAAGTAGGACATGGCTCCCGACCTTGCGGAATAGAGAAAAACAAATTTGATATTGAATTTCTTTATATAGACCGAAGCGGCGGCGGCGAGAGGTTCGGAAACTACCTACCCGCCGACACGCCTCTACTTAGGCCGAGCCGTACGATCTACCTGCGGCGGTCGTCAGGTCGAGCCTTTTCCCAGGTGTCCGCCAGTTCGCTGATTGCTTTTTCGTAGGAGGCCTTCGCATCGTCCAGGCCATCAGCTGCGACGGTCTGCAACTTGTATGCCCCAGCCTCGGCTCCGTCCAGGGCCGCCAGCAGATCGGCCCAGCTCGCCGCCCCGTCCTTTCGCGCTGCCGCCTTAGTTTCTTCGTCAAAGCGGAGAAGCCTGGCCTGCCAATCGTCCAGTTCTTCCTCGGACTTCCGGATGTATGTATCCCTCCGCCCTGGCACAGCCGCATTGGCGGCTGTTTGCGTCCCGCCATCCGGCGGCACCGGCTGGGCGCAAGCAAAAGGCGCCGCGCCGATCGGCAGGAGCAACCCAAGTAAGATGGACGTCGCGATACGCATGGCAATCTCCTTCAAGACGATCGGCCCTTGCGGCATCGGTCATCCGCGGGTGAACGCCAATATTTGTAATGATCCAGCAACCGGGTTCAGCCGCGCCAGACGCCTCGTTCATGACCTTCGCCGTAATAGCCGCGGCCGCCGCGCCCGGGTTCGATAATGCACGCTGAAACCGCCAGCAGTGCCAAAACGAGGGCCAAAAATGCTCGGACTTTCATGATTTTCTCCGCAGCCGACGATGGACTTCGCTCAATGGATGGCAACGTCTACAACGCGGTTTGGCGCATCGGGAACGTTGTCTGCCGTTGCGACGCGTTGACGGGTCTCACCGGTCCAGCGGGTTTCCACCCGGTCAGCCGCAACGTTGCTGTTATAGACCAACGCGTCACGAACCGTGTCGGCGCGCAGATGCGACAGGTGCATGTTGTAATCCGGGCTGCCGACGGTGTCGGTCTTGCCGACGATCGTGGCAATTTCGTCCGGGTGCCGCTGAAGAATACTGGTGATGTCGCCAACAGTAAGCCGTCCCCGGGCGTCGAGCGCATGGCTATTGCTCGCAAACTCGATATGGTACCAGGTTGCCGCGGGACCGGGAGATACAGGCGGCGGGTTCGACGCCACCGTTGCCGGCGGCGTCCGGGCGCACGCGGCAGGCAGAGCAAGCAGCACCAGCAGCGCTACATGGCGCGATGAGAATGTATCAAGTGACATCATTTGTCTCCGCAGGATCGGGATTGCGCCCGCTCTCCGGCCGTTGATCCGGGGGCATGATCGCCCACGGAGCAACGGCCTGATTCAATCGTCACAGGTTGTGGGCGTAGACCCCACCGAGACCGCCCAACAGCCAGACGACAATCAGCACAACCAGCACCAAGCCAAGCACACCCCCCAGACCGGACGTGCCATAGCGGTTATAGCCATAGTACCCGCCACCCCCGCCAAACAGCAGAACCAGCAGGACGACAATAAGAATCGTGCTCACCACATATCTCCTTCCGATGGATCACGGTTCGGACAATCTGCCGGTGCCCTATTTCTTGAGTGCGTCCCGAAGCGTATCCTTCACGCCGCCGACGGCGTTCTGAACCTTGCCCTCGGCCCCATCGGCTTTGCCGTCGGCTTCCAGCTTCGTATCACCTAATCCTTTGCCGAGAGCCTCTTTGATCGAGCCTTCGACCTGTTTCGCAGATCCGGCGATTCTGTCTTTGTCCATTTTCCTGTCTCCGGTATTTCGGTAATAAAACGCTTACATTTCGTCCGGCAGGGTCTTTACAGACCTGCCTTGACCTTCTCAGCGGAATTGGTCACCGCATGACCCGCGGCGCTCACGTCCTGGCCCGCGCCGGCCGTGGTGTTGCAGGCGCTCAACAAAGCGGCCGTGCCCGACAAAAGAACAAGATTGAGAAGAACGATAGCCAGATTTTTACGCATCAGAAATCCCTTTCATTGACATGGATCACGGGCCTCCGAGCTTCAGGTAAATCGCCCTCGGTGTTCCCGCATGCTGCTCCCGCAACTGCTCCAGCCGATCGGCGAGGTCGGCAAAAGTGGCGCTGTTCGACAACCTGAAAGAGGACGCGCTAGCGGCGAATAGTGCCGTTACCTCGTTTATGGACAGAGATGTTTGGTTTTCGCCTTGCATATCCTCCCCCCTCGTATTGTTCGAACAAAATCCGCCCCTAGCCGAGAAGCCGCAGCGCAAAGTGCCAGGCCGAGAAGAACACCACGACTGACATGAGCGCTACGATCGGCAGTTCCCATCGGCTTTCAGTCATCAAAGCCTCCTCTCGGTCAGGGTCGATTGAATAAACGAAATCGGCACGACGCCTAGCCTCGGAAAATACCTATCCCCGGGGACGACATTATCTACTCAGAACGACCGTCAGTGTTGCACAAGCACGTTGCCGCCGCCGCCGCCGGCAATACCGCGCACCAACGGAGCATTCGCGCCTGTCAGCACGTCCTGGATGGCGCGCAGCAGATCTCCCTCGAGGAAAGGTTTGCGCAGCACTTTTTTCGCCGTCCGGCTGAAACGCAGCGGCGCACCGCTGATGAAGACGCAAGGGACCAGGCCGCCAAGCAGGATGCGCTCCACCGCCGATGAGCCGCTTCCCTCCCGCAATTGCTCGTCCACGATCATCAGGCCCGGCTTGCACCGGGCCGCATCCGCCACGGCGTCATCCTCGGTGGCGGCGATCGCACACACGTCGTAGCCCATGTCTCCCAGCATCTCCGCCAGAAGAATGCCGATCATCGCGTCGTCTTCAACAACGAGGACGTTCAGATCTGCCATTGGTTTTCCGCCCGCTCATGCGTCAGAGAATCGCGAGGTCGTTGGTGACGCCGGTCGCCCCCGGGGCGGCCCATGCGGTCACCGAGGCAATCCGCCGCTCATAGGCGGAACCAACCGTTCCGATCAGGTGAATATGACCGCCGTCGGCCCTGACGGTGATGTTCTCGTCGTGCAGCAAGCACGACCGGCGCAAGGCGTCGCGTATCGTGCGGGTTATGTCCGGCACGTTGACAGCGGGAGTGACGACAAGCTGGTTGGCAAGCCCGATGACCCCGTGCAGCCTGGCCACATCCTGTCCGGCCGCTTCCTTCTGATACTGCCAAGTCACCGATCCGGTCAGGGTCACCCAGCCCTGCTCGACCTTCACCGAGACCGCATCAGCCGGCACCGACGCATCCCAGGCGAGCCGTTCGATCACCGCGGCAGCAATCTCATCGTCGCCACGTACCCGTTCGAACGGAAGTTCCACCAGCATTTCCTCCGCGACCGCCTTGACGCCACGAACGCGCCAGGCGGCGGATTCGGCCGCCTCCTTCTCCGCATATGTTTCGACATGGCCGGTGAGAGTCACGACCCCCGCGTTAGCGGTCACACCGATGTGCGCAGCATTCACGCTCGGATCCCAGCCCAATTCCGCCAGCACGGCCTGCTGCAATTGCTTGTCTAAGGGCATGTTTGCTCCAATGGTTTCAGATGCTTCGCCGGAAGTAGCGACGCGCGATACCCTTAGTCGATGGGCGGCCCCCGGGTGCATCCTCGGAAACTACTCAGGCAGCGACTGCGGCAGATCAATGCGGACTGGGGATGGCCGTTTTATTGTGCGTGTGCTAGGCTGATTTTCCCTGGCTGCTGGTTCGGTGGCCCTACAGGACGTATCCACAATGGCAGCCAGTCTATCGGACCGGGCCAAGGCGGCCGCCCCGGATCGGCCGTTGCTCCCGCGCGGACCTCCGTCGCGGGAAGCGGATTTCCCGATCGTCGGCATCGGCGCTTCGGCCGGCGGCCTCGATGCATGCAGGAAATTTCTCGCCGCGCTGCCAGCCGACAGCGGCATGGCCTTCATCCTGGTCCAGCACCTCGATCCGGACCATGAGAGCATGATGGTGGATCTGCTGGCCAGCCACACGACAATGACCGTGTCGCAGGTGAACAATGGCCAGACGATCGAGCGGGACCATCTTTATATCATTCCGCCGGGTGCCTACCTGTCGGTTGTTGACGACATCCTTCACCTCTCCCAACCCAGGGCGCGTCACGGCGCCCGTCTGCCCTTCGATTTCCTGCTGCAGTCGATGGCGACTGCCTTCGGCCCGCGCGCCGTCTGCGTCATTCTTTCCGGCACGGGCGCCGATGGCAGTCTCGGCCTGAAGGCGGTCAAGGAAAAAGGTGGTTTCGTCATTGCGCAGGATCCCGACGAGGCCGGCTATGGCGGCATGCCCCGCAATGCCATCCTGACGGGCAGCGTCGATGCCGTGTCGGCCGTCGCCGGGATTCCGGACATCCTTGCAAAGCATGCCCGCGACGCTGGCGCCGAGCGGAACGGATCGCAGGATGCCGCCGGCAGCCGGTTGATCGAAATCATCGAGCTGCTGCGCAGCAAGACCCCGTACGATTTCACGCTCTACAAGCCCGGCACGCTGCAACGGCGGATCGAGCGGCGGATGATCATGGCTGCAATCGACGTTTCGGACATGGATCGCTACCTGCAAATGCTGCACACCAACGAGGACGAGCTTGTCCTTCTCGCCAAGGATCTCCTCATCAACGTTACCAGCTTTTTCCGCGATCCTTCCGTCTTCGATCTGCTGGCGGAAGCGACAATCCCGGAACTGGTGCGCAACCATGCGCCTGACAAGCCGATCCGGATCTGGATTGCGGGGTGCAGCACGGGCGAAGAAACGTATTCCCTGGCTATGCTGTTCCAGGAGGCCATCGCCGCCGCCAAGCTCAGTATCAAGCTTCAGGTGTTTGCTTCCGATGTCGATCCTGATGCGATCGCCACGGCCCGGGACGGTTTGTATCCGGACAAGATCGAAGCGGAGATATCGCCGTCTCGGCTGGCCCGCTTCTTCTCAAAGGAAGAAAAGCACTATCGCGTCTCGCAGGAGCTGCGCGCCGCCGTGGTCTTTACGGTGCAGGATGTGCTGGCGGACCCGCCGTTCTCACGGCTCGATTTTATTTCCTGCCGGAATTTGCTGATTTATCTGCGGCCGGAGGCGCAGGCGAAAGTCCTGGCGCTGTTCCATTTCGCGTTGCGCGAGGGCGGCATCCTGCTGCTGGGAACGTCGGAGACCGCGGGCGCCGATGACGACCGGTTCGAGGTAGTTTCGAAGGCGCAGCGTATATTCAGGCACGTCGGGCGCAGCCGCCCCGGGGAGCTTGGGTTCATTCGTGGCGGCGACGGCGTGCGGGCACCGGTTCGACCGGGCCAGGCCGTTGCGCCCTCACGACAAGCCGTTTTGGCGGAGTTATGCCGGTGCATGGTGATGGAGACCTATGCGCCCGCGGCCGTGCTGATCAACCGCAAGCACGAATGCCTCTACTCCCTCGGCGCGACGGACCGTTATCTGCGCGTCGTGCCCGGGCAACCCTCGAACGATCTGCTCGCCATGGCCCGGCAGGGCATACGAACCAAGCTTCGCTCGGCGATCCAGCAGGCGAGCCAGGAGAATGCGCGCATCAGCATTCCAGGCGGCCGGACGGGCGACGACATCCGTTCGGGAGCGTTCAGCATCGACGTGCAACCGGTCCGCAGCGACGGCGAGGAGCTGCTGCTGGTCTGTTTCGTCGATGACCCGAAGGCCGAAGCGGTAGCCGCAAAGCCGGGTGTATCCCATGATGTGCCGCGGGTCGCCGAACTGGAGCGGGAGCTGGAAGCAACCCGGACCGAACTGCAAGGTGCGATCCATAACCTGGAGATTTCCGGCGAGGAGCAGAAGGCGGTCAACGAAGAAGCCCTGTCGGTGCAGGAGGAATATCAATCGACGAACGAGGAGCTGCTGACCTCGAAAGAGGAATTGCAATCCCTGAACGAGGAACTGACCGCGCTGAACAGCCAGTTGCAGGAGACGCTGGAACGGCAACGAACAACCTCCGATGACTTGCAGAATGTCCTTTACAGCACCGACGTGGCGACGCTGTTTTTGGACCGCAACTTGAACATCCGGTTTTTCACCCCGGCGACCAGGGCGCTGTTTGCAATTCTCCCGGGCGATGTTGGCCGCCCGCTCTCGGACCTGAATTCTCTCGCCGCGGACGGCAATCTGGTGGCCGATGCCACCGCCGTATTGCGCACGCTTGTCCCGATCGAGCGCGAGATTGCAACGCGGGACGGATCCTGCTTCATCCGCCGGGTGCTGCCCTATCGGGCGCAAAACGATGCCGTGGAGGGTGTTGTCATCACCTTCGCCGACATCACCGAAAGGCGGCGCATCGCCGACGAGCTTGGTATTGCCAAGCAACAAGCCGATCAGGCCAATACTGCCAAGTCTCGTTTTCTTGCGGCGGCGAGCCATGACCTGCGCCAGCCGCTGCAAACGCTCGCGCTCGTGCAAGGGCTGCTGGCGAAACATGTTGACAGCGAAAAGGGCAAGACTCTGGTCGTGCGCCTGGAGGAGACGCTGGGCGCGATGTCGGGCATGCTGAACACCCTGCTCGACATCAACGAGATCGATGCGGGCATCGTGCATGCCGAGATCATCGATTTCCCGATCGAGAGCTTGTTGGACCGATTGCGGGATGAATTCGCCTATCATGCACGGGCGCGGGGGCTGTCGCTTCGGGTGGTGCCGTGCAGCCTGACGATCAGCAGCGATCCCCGCCTGCTGGAGCAGATGATCCGTAACCTGCTGTCGAACGCTTTGAAATACACCAGGCGCGGCAAGATCCTGCTGGGCTGCCGCCGCCACACGGAGACCCTCAGCATCGAAGTCTGGGACACCGGGATCGGCATTCCCGACCACCAGCTTCAGGCGATCTTCGACGAATACCGCCAGCTCGACAATCCGGCGCGGGAACGAAGCCGCGGCCTTGGTCTCGGCCTTTCCATCGTGCAACGGCTTGGCGCGCTTCTGGGTCATCAGGTTCGCGTGCGATCGGTCGCGGGCCGCGGATCGGTTTTCTCCATCGAGATCAAGCTGCCAGCCACCGCGACCGCCCCGGCGCCCGAGGAAGCCGCCCCGGGAGGAGTCAAAGGCGATCACCATACCGGCTCGATTCTCGTTATCGAGGATGACCCGGATATACGGGGGCTGCTGGAGGACTTTCTGCAAGACGAAGGCCATGACATCGTAACGGCGTATGACGGAGTCAAGGCACGGGAACTGATCGGCGGGGGGATGGTGAAGCCGGATCTTGTTCTCGCGGACTTCAATCTGCCGAACGGCCTGAATGGCGCGGTCGTTGCGGGGATGATCAGGGAAGCGCTTGGCTACCCGGTTCCGGCGATAATCCTGACGGGCGACATTTCAGCCGCGACCGCGAGCACGGTTGCGCTTCAGCACTGCATCCAACTCAACAAGCCGGTAAAGCTGAATGAGTTGGCGCTGACGATCCAGCGTCTGCTGCCGCTGTCGCTGGCCGTTGCGCATGCGCCGCGGCACGCTGAAGATGCGGCTGGCGGTCCGCCGGTGATCTACGTCGTTGACGACGATGACAGCATCCGCGGGGCGATCCGCGCCGTGCTTGAAGATGATGACCGGGACGTCGAGGATTACGAAACGTGCGAGGCGTTCCTTGCCGCCTTCCATCCGGGGCGGGCGGCCTGTCTCGTGATCGACGCCTACCTTCGCGGAATGAATGGCCTGACGTTGTTGCGCCGCTTGCGCGAGGCAGGCCATGCCCTGCCGGCGATCATGATAACCGGCAACAGCGATGTTGCGATCGCTGTGGAGGCAATGAAGGCGGGCGCGTCGGACTTCATCGAAAAGCCGATCAGCCGGGATGAATTGCTTGCGAGTGTCGATCTCGCGCTGGAACGGTCCCGCGATTCGGGCAAACTGTCAGCTTGGCGTAACGATGCGGCGAGCCACGTTGCGAGGCTGACGCCGCGGCAGCGGCAGATCATGGACATGGTTCTTGCCGGTCAGCCCAGCAAGAACATCGCCGCCGACCTGGGGATCAGCCAGCGCACGGTGGAGAACCATCGCGCATCGATCATGGCGAAGACGGATACGAAGTCGCTTCCCGCCCTGGCGCGGATGGCGCTGGCCGCGGTGGATGCCGATGCGGGCGGGATCGGGCACTGAAGAGACTTACGTGGTCTTAGCGGCAACCGATCGGAAGCGCCACAGCGCCAAGGCGAAGAACAAGCCCCCGACAAGCGCGACCACAAGAAACTGCGGCCAGACGATGCTGATCCCGGCACCTCGGTACAGTATCGATTAAGTGAAGGAAACGAAGTGCGTCGATGGGGAGGCCTGCATCACGGTCGACAGCCACACGGGCATGCTTTCGAGCGGCGTGTTGCTGCCGGAAAGCATGTTCATCGGCATAAAGACCAGCATGAACAGCAGCCCCATTTGCGGCATCGAGCGTGTAACCGTGCCCGGGAAGATCCCGACGGCTGTTGCAAAGAAGAGGTAGATTACAACCCCGACCATGAAAAGCGGGATCGAGCCGGCAATCGGAATGCCCAGGATCATGCGCACGACCACATAGAGCTAAACCCCGACCGCGACGGTGATGACAAGACCGTTCGCCCACACCTTCGACGTGGCAATTTCGAATGGCGTCAACGGCATGGAGAGCAGGTGGTCCATCGTGCCGTGCTCGCGTTCGCGGATGATCGCTGCACCGGACATGATGATCGCCAGCATGGTGACGTTGTTGATGATGCCCATGACGCTGCTGAACCATGCGGTCGTTACATTCGGATTGAAGGCGATGCGCACATCGAGATTGACTGTGGACAGCGGCACATTTTCGCTGTTTGCCAGGAACCCGGCGATTTCCGTTGTGATGATCTGCTGCGCGTCGCTCGATCCCGGGCCGGCTGCGCCATGGCCGTCGCATCGACATCGACCTGAATGTCCGGACTGCGCCCATGCAGCACCCCCTGCTCGAAATCGACCGGAATGTCGATTATGAAAGTGAACCTTCCGGCGTTCATCGATGGGACGATGTCGCGCACGGCGATCGTCTGGGGGATCGTCGAAAAACAGACTTGGAAACTACCTAGTACATCGATTCTGTGAAACCAATCAGTTGCGGGGGGATTCTCCAGACCACCCAACATGTTGTAGCCTTGCCGGAAACTGACTTGATGGCGGGTCACATGGCAGCAACGCGACGGGTGATCGAGATCTCGATCGGCGAAGAGGATTTGACTCAACTGGAGGCGATTGCGCGGTCGCGCACGGCACCGGCCAGTTGGGTCGAGCGAGCCCGCATCCTGCTGGCTTATCAGTCCGACCCGTCAACCTACGCGGTGGGCGAGGCAGTTGGGGTGACCCATCAGACGGTCAAGCGGTGCCTTGATCGCGCCGTCCGCCTCGGCGTGATGGCCGCGCTCGACGACAGCCCGCGGCCGGGCAAGGCGCCGGAGATCACCGCTGACGCCAGGGCGTGGCTGGTTTCGCTGGCCTGCCAAAAGGCCAAGGACCTGGGATATCCGCACGAGCTTTGGACGACACGGCTGCTGGCGCGCCATGCGCGCGAGCACGCCGGGGCTGCGGGACATCCTTGCATGGCCAATATCGTCCAAGGCACGGTCTGCAAAATCCTCGCCCGCAACGACGTCAAACCCCACAAGATGCGCTACTATCTCGAGCGGCGCGACGAGGCGTTCGAGACGAAAATGGCTGAGGTGCTCTGCGTCTATCGTGAGGTCGCAGTTCTGCGCGAAAGCCAATCCGAGACCTCGAACGTAGCCATCATTTCATACGACGAGAAGCCCGGCATCCAGGCGATCGAAAGCACCGCGCCCGACTTGCCCCCGAAGCCAGGCGAGCATGAGGGCTTCGCACGCGACCATGAATACAAACGTCATGGCACACTGAGCCTGCTCGCCGGCATCGACCTGCTTACCGGCAAAGTCCACGCGCGTGTCGAGGAGCGGCACCGGTCGCGGGAGTTCGTCAATTTCCTCAAGCAGCTCGATGCAGCCTATCCCGCGGAAACCGCCATCAAGCTGATCCTGGACAATCACTCAGCGCACGTTTCGAAGGAAACCCGGGCATGGCTGGATGCCCAACCCGAAGGCCGCTTTTCGCTCGTGTTCACGCCCAAGCACGGTTCCTGGCTCAATCTCGTGGAGGGGTTCTTCTCCAAGATGGCGCGGTCGATGCTGCGTCACATCCGGGTCGCTTCCAAAGCCGAACTCAAATCCCGGATCATGGCATACCTTGATGACGTCAACAGCGAACCGGTGATCCATACCTGGACCTACAAGATCGGCGAGGCCGCGTGATACGAGTCGGTTTATGGAAACGCTGTACTAGGCCGCGCAGGCCGCACTCAGCCGAACTTGCCGGTTATATAGTTCTGTGTGCGAGCCTGCTTAGGAGACGTGAATATGTCGGCCGCCAGGCCAAACTCCACGACCTCCCCCAGATAGAAAAACGCCACGTTATCGGCGCACCGGGCTGCTTGCTGCATATTATGGGTTACCAGTGCGATCGTGATGGTCTTCTTCAAATCATCGATCAGGTCCTCGATCTTCGCCATGCTGATCGGATCCAGCGCACTCGTGGGCTCATCCAGAAGAATAACCTCGGGCCGGGTCGCCAATGTGCGGGCGATGCATAAGCGTTGCTGCTGCCCGCCTGACAACGCGCCCGCCGGCTCGCGTAGCCGATCCTTTACTTCCATCCAAAGGCCGGCGGCGGTCAGCGCTGATTCGACCCGAAGATCCCGTTCCGCGCGCGAGAGATGCTCGTGCAGCTTGACGCCGAAGGCGATGTTGTCATGGATCGACATCGGGAAGGTCGTCGGCTCCTGTGACACCATGCCGACGCGGCTGCGCAGACGCCGCAGGTTGACCGCCGAACCCAGAATGTCGTGACCATCGAGCGTTACTTCGCCGGTTACATGCTGCGCCGGATACAGGTCGTACATCCGGTTCAAAACCCGCAGCAGAGTTGATTTGCCGCAGCCGGACGGGCCAATCAGACCGGTCACCTGGCGGGGGAACAAATCCAGTGAGACGTCCTTCAGCGCGTGGCTGTCGCCATAGTAGAAATCCAGATGCCTGACCGCCATCTTCGGCGCATTCCGGAGGCTTCCGTCAGGCGGCCGAACTGCCGGCCGCGCGCGTTTGTCGAGTGTTTCGCCCATGTCCATCGGGTTCCCGCTTTCACTCGCGCAGGCGAGGCGCGACTCAATTGACGGAGGCACAGCGCCCTATCGAGCAGTGCCCAAGATCAGCGGATCGATCCGCATAAAACGCCGACGCCGGTTGTCACCCCCATTGCCAGCGCACCCCAAAATGCAACCCTCAAAGCGCCCGAAATGATCCGCGCGCCACCGGTGTGGGCTGCCAAAGCACCCAGCACCGCCAGGGAGACCAGAGAAGTCGCCGCCACGGCGATGATCAGCCAGCGCACGGGCGCAAAGGTCGTAACGGCTAAAGGCATGGCGGCACCCAGGGCAAAACTCGTCGCCGACGCCAGGGCCGCCTGAATTGGACGCGCCTCCAGTGCCTCGGAAATGCCCAGTTCGTCTCGGGCATGTGCACCCAGCGCATCATGCGCCATTAGTTGGTGCGCCACCTTCCTGGCAAGCGCCGGATCAAGCCCGCGGCCGACATAGATCGCTGCGAGTTCCTTGTGCTCGCCGCGGCCGTCGACCCGCAGTTCCGTTCGCTCCAAAGCCAAATCGGCTTGTTCGGTATCCTTCTGCGAAGACACCGATACATACTCGCCCGCGGCCATCGACATCGCCCCGGCCACGAGACCGGCGATCCCGGCGACCAGCACGCTTTTATGGCTGCCGTCCGCCGCCGCGACACCCAGAACCAGGCTCGCCGTTGACAGGATGCCATCATCCGCACCCATGACGGCGGCGCGCAGCCATCCGGTCTTTCCGGTGCGATGTCGTTCCGGCCTCATCGCCCGACCATCGCGCGGTAGAACACCGCTTTTACGATTTCAACCAGACCCAGATACGCCAGGGTCGCCGCGACCAGGAACACGAAGAACAGCGGCGGTGGCGCAACAAAGCCGAACCACCGTCCCCAGGGCACAAGCGGAAGTCCGACCGCAAGGGCGACCGCCCCGAGATTCGTCGCTACCAGAAACCGGCACGGCATGCTGCGGAAGAACAGCCGCCTTGTGCGGATGCAAAAAACCACCAGAGTTTGCGTCGTCATCGATTCGATGAACCAGCCGGTCTGGAACAACGCCTCGCCCGCGCCGAAAAACGCCAGCATGGCGTAGAACGTGATGAAATCGAAGATCGAGCTGACCGGCCCGAACACCAGCATGAAGCGCTCGATCAGCCGGATGTTCCATTTCACCGGTCCGACGACGGCCTCGGCATCGACGCCATCGAATGGGATCGCGATCTCCGACACGTTGTAAATCAGGTTGTTCAGCAGGATCTGGATGGGCAGCATCGGCAGGAACGGCAAAATCAGCGTTGCGCCAGCCATGCTGAACATGTTGCCGAAGTTCGAACTGGCGCCCATCAGCACATATTTCGATACGTTCTGCACCGTTGCCCGCCCGGCGGTCACCGCATCTCGCACCACCGAAAGATCGTGTTCCAGCAGGATCAAATCGGCCGCCGCACGGGCAACGTCAGCCGCTCCGTCAACCGAGATTCCGACATCGGCGGCATGCAGCGCGGGCGCGTCATTGATGCCGTCGCCCATGAAGCCGACGACATGACCCAGCCGCTTCAAAGCCAGCAGAATACGGTGTTTCTGCTGCGGATTGACCCGGCAGAACAGGTTGACGCGATCCACCTGCCCGATCAGCGCCTCCTCGGTCATGTGCTCCAGCGCTTCGCCGGACAGCACGCCCGTTACCGGGACGCCGATTTCGCCGAAGACGTGCCGGGACACCAGATCATTGTCGCCGGTCAGCACCTTCACGGTGATCCCTGCTTCCGCCATCGAGCGGATCGTTGCACCGGCACTGGCTTTGGGCGGATCAAGGAACACCGCGAAGCCGGCAAAAACCAGGTCCGCCTCATCGGCAATCGCCGCGGTCTCCGCGCCTGCGTCCGCCAGATGGCTTGCGACCCCCAGCGCGCGAAATCCCTGCGCTCCGAGATCGTCCAGGGTAGCCTGGAAGACCGCCCGCGTGGCAGCGTCCAGCGGCTTCTGCTCGCCGCTGGCATCCTGGTATCGCCCTGACAGCCGCAGCAGATCCTCCGGCGCGCCCTTGACGATCAGGCGCCGGTTCGCGCCATGCTGGACCAGGACCGAAACCCGTCGCCGCTCGAAATCGAAAGGTACCTCGTCGATTTTCTTGAAGGCGGACATGTCGAACGGGTGCGCGGCCAGAATCGCATCGTCCAGCGGACTTTTCATCCCGCTTTCGAACTGGCTGTTGACATAGGCATAGGAGTATGCGTGCGGGCTTTCGGCACCGTGACCATCGATCACACGCGTCAGCTTGATCGCCGCTTCGGTCAGCGTGCCAGTCTTGTCGGTGCACAGCACGTCGATGGCGCCAAGGTCGTGTATCGCCGACAGGCGCTTCACGATCACCTTCCGCTTCGCCATCTGCATCGCCGAACGGGCCAGCGTGACGGTAACGATCATCGGCAGGAGCTCGGGCGTCAGTCCTACGGCAAGCGCGACCGCGAACATCAGCGATTCCAGCATCGGGCGATGGAACGCGATGTTCACGACCAGCACGAACAGCACCATCAGCACGGTGAAGCGCATGATCAGTATGCCAAAGCGGCGGATGCCGACGGTGAACGCGGTGGCAGGAGGTTTTTCCGCAAGGCTGGTCGCGAGATGGCCGAGCGCCGTTCTGCCGCCGGTCCGGCAGATCAGGATCGTTGCGGTGCCGCTGATCACGGAAGTGCCTGCAAAAACCGCGTTTGAGGCGCTGGCCTGCGTTTCCGTTGCGGATATCGAATCGGCAACACGTTTCTCGGCCGGATATGGCTCACCCGTCAGCAGCGCCTGATTGACATACAGATCCCGGCTTACAAGCAGTCGCGAATCGGCGGGAACCAGGTCGCCGGCAATCAGCTCGACAATATCGCCAGGAACCAATTCATGAATCGGAACCGATACCACTGCACCGTCCCGCCGCACCGTCGCCTGTACAGCCACAGACCGGCGCAGCGCCTCGACGGCGTTCTGCGCCCGCACTTCCTGCACGAAGTCGAATATGATGCTGAGCATCACTATGCAGAATATGATGACAAAGCTTGCGATATCGCCGGTTGCCGCGGACACTCCGCTGGCGATCAGCAGGATGATGATCAGCGGGTTGCCGAAGCGGGCGAGGAACTGCAGCCAGAGCGGCGTCCGCTTGACAGTGGCAGCGTCATTGGGTCCGTACGTTTCCAGCCGGGACCGCGCCTCGTCCCCGCCCAAACCCGCAAGCTTCGTCCGCAACTGCACCAGAAGCCGATCGGCCGGCTCCTGCCAGACCTGTTCGGCGTCCGGTTCGTCCGAGCGCAGGGCGGCAGCATGATCGTTCATTACGAAAGCTTTCGTTGTCTCTTCGATGAATGGGCATGACGCCACCCGGCGATGATCTCCAGCGCCCGCTCGGGTTTCTCGGTCAGCAACGAAAGCCGGCCCGCATGCACCGCCCCGGTATTTCCGTCCAGCGACACGAAATCGCCTTCCAGCAATGTCGTCCCACCGATCACGCATTGTCGCCGGGCAAGATCAATCTGCAATCCGGGACAGGCCACCAGACACACTTTTCCAAGCTGGCGCGCCACCACTGCCGCATGCGATGTTCGCCCGCCTGATCCCGTCAGTATCCCTACGGCCAGCGCAATCCCCTCGATATCCGACGTGACGGTATCCCGGCGCACGAGGATGGCCGGCGTTCCACCCGCGGTCAGCCGCTTGACCGCGTCCGGATCCAGCGCGACGGCGCCGCTCGCAACACCCATGCTCGCAACCTGAGCCATCGCGAGGGTCGCGGGAACGGGCTGCACGAAGCTGGTGCGAGCGACGGCGGCCAGATCAATGCCGTCAAGCCGTGCCAATCCCTCGGCCGGGGTCAAGGCACCTTCCTGGACCATGTCCACCGCGATCGTAACGGCCGCCCAATCCGTGCGCTTGGCCCGCCTGGACTGAAGCAGGAACAGTTCGGCAGACTGCACGGTGAACTCGAAATCCTGTGCGTCGCCGAACAGAACCTCCAGCGCGTGGCAGATGTCGTTTAGCCGTTTCCAGACAGCAGGCAGCACAATGCGCAAGCGATCATTATCGCGCAGTTTATGGCGGCCCGCGACGACGTCCTCGCCCTGGCCGTTGAACTGGAAGTCGAAATAGAACGTCCGCGCACCGGTGGCAGGGTCGCGGGTAAAACCGACGCCGGCACCCGATTCGCCGCCGGCATTGCCAAAAACCATGGTCTGGACAGTGACCGCTGTGCCAGCGTCATCGCTGATGCCGTTCATCCGCCTGTAGCTTGCCGCCTTGGGCGCATCCCAGGATCGGAAAACCGCCTCGGCCGCCATGACAAGTTGCTCATGTGGATCGGCCGGAAACGCCGCCTTGGCCAGAGTCCGGTAGCAATCCAGCATCGCCAGGGTCAATGCCCGCAGCGCGCGATGATCGAGTTCCCGCTCGGTCTCCGCCTCGCCCTGCACCAGCGCCGCCGCGACCAGCGCGTCGAACGGTGCGGTCGGCAGGTTCGCGACGACCTCCGCGTAACACTGGACCAAACGCCGAAAACTATCCCAGGCAAGACGAGGATTGCCGGTCAGGCGTATGAGCGCTTCAACCGTGTCGTTATTCAAACCGACATCGAGCACCGTCTCCATCATGCCCGGCATCGACACGGCTCCGCCGGAACGAACCGACACCAACAGCGGCCGCCGCGCCCCGCCGAATGCAAGCCCGGTGGTACTTTCCAGCCGCCCGATCCCGTCGGCGAGGGTTTTACGCAAAAGGACGGGTTCATTGCGCCCGCACCACGCCGTGGGCAAAACGAAAGCAGGGGGCACCGGAAGCCCGGCCTGCGCCATCAGCATTAGGCTCCAGGCTTTGTTGCCAACCTCCCGGGCTCCGCCTGTTGCCGGTGCCACGCCGGGCAGAACAGGATAGAGATCAGCCATCGATGACATCCTCGAGCATATGATCGCGGAGCAGCAGACTGACGTGCTTCAACGCATCCGCGGCTGCCTCGAACTTGCCGCCGATGGCCGTGAAAAGATGCAACTGGCGAAAATCCTTGGCATGCTGAATGGCGGATGCTGCCAGCGCACGTTCCGCATCGTCGGCCTGATGTTCCAGCGCCGAAACGCGATCGACCGCTTCCAGAAAATCCTCGGTCTCCGCCCGGCCGGACGCATGGCCGATCTGGGCGGCGTGACCCAATGCCTTGATCCATTCCTGCGAGGCCTCCGCCAGGAGGTCCGCGAGTGTCTGCATATCCTCCAATGGTTTTCCTTGCAGCGTGTCGAGATCGAGAAGAAATACGGCGTCTTCCAACTCGTCCGCCGCGTCATCAGCCGCTTCCAGCAGCTTCAGGAAAACCCCGAAGTCGGGTCGGCGGCGCACCGCTTCCCGGGTCTCTATCACCAACTGATCGGCATCATGTTCAAACCCGCGGGCGCGTTTTGCCCGCTTGCCTGAACCGTCCGCCTCCGCCTGCACGCCATCCCGCACGAGGTTAGCCAGTTCGAATATCAGTCCGGCATGATCGGCTGCCACCTGCAAAAGCTGCCGCTGTTCGTTGCTGAAATGCGTCGCCAGGGTCACGCGGATACGATCATGGATCAGGGTATGCGACGTGCCCTGCAACAGGCCCTCTGTCGCTGTCTGAAACACGAAACGCAGGAATGCCTGCGTCTCCGCATCGCCGAGCACGTCGCACAGCCGGTCGCCGAAATGCATCGATGATCCGGCGGTCATCTCGATCGCCTGGTTGACCAACCGCGCGCCGCCAAGCTCCAGAAAGCCGCGATGGCCGATCCCCGCCTCCGCCGCCCAGCTTAGCAGGACAAGGCGATCCGGACCGCGCAGGAACTGGCGCAATTGTTTGCGGGCGTGGTTCCAGTCGATCAGGAAGACCAGACGCGAGCCGAGAAAGTCGAGATAGGCCCGGCAGTCGCTTTCGTCGGCTGCCTTGACCGTCCCGGTAGCCAGATAGAACGGCGCGCCCGCGGCGAGCAGCGCGGTGCGTTGAGCGTCCCACGTCACGCCGCGCGGCTTCAGCATATCCTGGAAAAACGCCAACCTTTCCGGGTGCACGTCGGTATAGGTGACACTGACGGTGAGCTCCTGCACATGGATGACAATGACATGGGCATCCGTCGTGCCGATGTCGTTCTGAATGACCAGGCGTCCTCCGACGCGCGTCGCTGTCGTGGCCAGGCCGGGATGGGCAAATTTCAGTTTCGCGGTCCGATTGACGCCGGCCATGAATGCCGCGACCATCGGGCGATCGGTTGCGGCCAGGCTGTATGTCGCTGCGCCGTCGAGAATTTCCTCGGCCAGCGCCGCCTGCATCGCGTTCAGCCGCTTGTGCAGATCCATCACCAGACGGTGCAGGCTATCGGTATGGCCATGTCCGGCCTGCATCATTGCGGTTGTGGCCTCGGGATCGAGCAGATCGTCCTTGGTGACCGGCAGCGCCTCCAACAGCCCGTCAACGCGGGCAGCGAGGCCGTTTGGCTTTTCGCCGAGCACCGGCGCCGCCATCAGTCGCATGTCTTCTGCAATGCGCGCGACCACCCGGGCGGCACCGGGCATATGGCAGGACTTTCCGTCCATACTGGATGCGGCCACAGCAGTGTCCAGATCGGGATCGTCGATGCCGCAGCCGATACGCTCCCGTTTCAGCGTGGGCGCGGTCTGTTCCGGGTCCTCGGCATGAGACATCGCCATCTGCAACAGAGAGAAGGCGTATTTTACCCGGTCATTCGCGGCCAGTGCGGCGTTCAGGGCCGCCGCGGGTTGTAGTCCGTGCTCGCCAATCGCGGCCAGAATTTGCGACTTCATGTGGGATCCTTGAATAAGGCGCGGGTCACTCTGCGCCCTGAGCCTTCATCGCGAGAAGGCACGGAAACTACTCAGGACATCGCCGCCGGGGATGCAGTTGTGACGCACAATGTTCATGACAATCCTGGCTTGACATTCCGGTTCGCTCGGCGTGCGAGATGGGCCTGTGAGTATTTTCCGACCCTGTCGCCACTGGATCGGCGGCGCGTATGAGAATGTCCGCTAAGCAGTGCGTCTGCACTACTGCGTCAGCAAAGAGGATCACATGGCAATTTCCGATTCAGTCGTCGCCGTCTTTACAGACCATCCGTCGGCCGAAGCCGCGGTCAAAAAACTTGCCGACTCCGGCTTCGAGATGAAGAATCTCAGTGTCGTCGGCAAGGGCTACCACACCGATGAAAAGGTCGTCGGCTTCTACAACATGGGCGATAGGGTCAAGTTCTGGGGGACGCGCGGCGCCTTCTGGGGCGGACTTTGGGGGCTGTTCTTCGGCGGTTTGTTCCTGACCATTCCGATTGTCGGACATGTCGTCGTTCTCGGCTATCTGGCCGCGATTATATTTTCCGGCGCCGAAACCGCTGTCCTCACGGGCGGACTGAGTGCGATTGGCGCGGCGCTGTACAGCATCGGCGTGCCGAAGGACAGCGTGCTTCAGTATGAAACGGCGATCAAAGCCGACGGCTTCCTTGTGATCGCGCATTGCGGTCCTGACGACGTCGCGCGTGCTAAGGACATTCTGGGGACTACCAATCCGGAGTCGCTTGAAATCCATTCCGCCGCGAACGGCTGATCCACGTTTGGCACGCGCATGTCACCGGGCATGCGCGTGCTGTTCCACCCGGTCATCGAGGACGTGACGCCATGCCTGACAACACGACACCAATCCGTCTGGCTACTTCGCCCCCCGATGTCCGGCCCACGCGTGTGACAACGCCGGCCGATCTCGATCGGCTGCTGCATGCGTGGCAGAGCCGGTTCACCGGCGGGCGTTCGCCTAGCACTGTTGCACTTGCGTGCCTGGATTGGGCCGCCCATGCGGCTAATGCACCGTTCCAGACAGCCGATCTGGGGCGTACGGCGATGGCACAGTGGGCCCGGCTGATGCGCGCGGCGATGGGGCAAGAAGAGCCTATTGTTCCGCAACCGGGCGATCATCGTTTCGCCAATCCGGCTTGGCATCAGCGCCCTTATAGTCTGCTGACCCAGGCAGTGCTGCTTGGGGAGGAATGGTGGGATAGCGTGGTGCGCAGCCCTGGAGGCGTCGGCCCGCATAATGAGCGCATGGTTGCCTTCACCACACGGCAATGGCTCGACCTGATTTCGCCATCCAATGTGCCCTGGCTCAACCCCGAGGTTATTGGCGCGACCCGTGACACCGGCGGCAAAAACCTTCTGATGGGGATCGGAAACTACTTGCGAGACCAGAGCGGCTCGGCCCCGAGCGGTTTTACCGTCGGAAAAGATGTTGCCGCAACGCCGGGCAAGGTCGTGTTTCGCAATGCGCTGATCGAACTGATCCAATATGCCCCGTCAACCGCACAGGTCGGGGCCGAGCCGGTGCTGATCGTGCCTGCATGGATCATGAAATACTACATCCTGGACCTCTCGCCGGGTAATTCCCTGATCCGCTGGCTGGTGGCGCAAGAGCGCACCGTCTTCGCGATCTCCTGGCGTAACCCGGACGCCGACATGGCCGGAACGACCATGGATGACTATCGCACGCTGGGTGTCATGGCTGCGATCGACGCTGTGCGGGCGATTTGCGGCGATGCGAAAATCCACGCGACAGGATATTGCCTCGGCGGAACACTTCTCACAATCGCCGCCGCCGCCATGGCACGCGACAACGACGACCGCTTTGCAAGCATGTCGCTGTTCGCGGCGCAGACGGATTTTACCGAAGCCGGCGAGCTGGAACTGTTCATCACCGAAGATCAGCTCAACTTTCTCAATGACATCATGAAAACCCAGGGTTACCTGAGCAGCGCCCAAATGGGCGGTGCGTTCCAGATGCTGCAATCCAATGACCTCATCTGGTCGCATGCCATCCGTAGTTACCTGTTGGGCGAACACGAGGCGCCCTTCGACCTGATGGCCTGGGATGCCGACGGGACGCGTCTGCCGGCACGTATGCACATCGAGTATCTACGGCGCCTTTACCTACGCAATGAACTGGCCGAAGGCCACTTCCCGGTCGCGGGCCGTCCCGTTCTGCTGGACGACATCAAGCTGCCGATGTTCCTTGTCGGCACCGAACGGGATCATATCGCCCCTTGGCATTCAGTGTTCAAACTAAATCTGCTGAACGACGGCGAACTCACCTTCGTGCTGACCTCCGGCGGCCACAACGCCGGCATCGTCAGCGAGCCCGGTCACCCGCATCGCCACTTCCGCATGCGGGCCCGCGAAGCCGGCGGCCACACCTTCGGACCGGACGAATGGGAACAGGACACCGTGCCGCAGGACGGGTCGTGGTGGGTCGAATGGAACAAATGGCTCGACAAACGCTCCAGCGGCCGGGTCGATCCGCCACCGATGGGCGCGCCCGGGTTCCAGCCAATCTGCGAGGCGCCCGGCACTTACGTGCTCGAAGGATGATGACGATGCCGGACGATCTGTTTATCGAAAACCGAACCTTCGAAGAGCTGAAAATAGGCGAGAGTGCGAGCCTGTCGCACACAGTGACACAGCGCGACATCGATCTGTTCGCAACCGTGACGGGCGACGTCAATCCGGCGCATGTCGATCCGGCCTATGCCGCAACGGATATGTTCCACCATATCATCATTCAGGGTATGTGGGGCGCCGGTCTGATCTCCGCCACGCTCGGCACGAGGTTGCCGGGACCCGGAACGATCTACCTGGGACAGGATCTGCGTTTCACTTATCCCGTCAGCATCGGCGATACCATCACCTCGACGGTGACGTTGCGGGAGAAGAAGCCTGCGAAGGGCGATGTCGTCCTGGACTGCGTCTGCTCCAACCAGACCGGAAAGGTGGTGATCACCGGCAGCGCCTTCGCCCGCGCGCCGACGGAGAAGGTTCGCATCAGGCGGGTGATCCTGCCGTCGGTGCGTGTCAATCGTCATGACAGGACCGTTGCGATGCTGGCTCGTGCCAGCGGTGGCGTCCCGATACCGGCTGCGGTGGTTTACCCGGTCGATACCGCTTCCCTGCTGGCGGCCCTGGACGCGGCGAAGGCCGGTCTGATCGTTCCGATCCTCATCGGACCGGCTTCAGCTATCCAGAAGGTTGCGAGGCAGGATGGCGTGGATATCGGCGCCCTGCGTTTGATCGACGTTCCGGATGCAACGAAAGCCGCGGCATGCGCGACGGCGCTTGCCCGCAACGGCGAGGCAGGATTGCTGATGAAGGGGGATCTGCACACCTCCGACCTGATGCACGCGGTGATGGCGGAGGCGACCGGGCTTCGGACGTCGCGGCGGATCAGCCACGTCTCCCTGATGGACGTGCCGGATTACCCGCACCCGCTGCTGATAACGGACGCTGCGATTAATATCGCACCGAGCCTGGCGGACAAGGCCGGCATCGTTCAGAACGCGATCGACCTGGCACATGTTCTTGGCATCACGCAGCCGCGCGTGGCTATCCTTGCCGCCACAGAAACGATAAACGACCGCATGCAGTCCACCCTTGATGCGGCGGTGCTGTGCAAGATGGCCGATCGTGGACAGATCACCGGCGGATTGCTGGACGGCCCCCTCGCTTTTGACAATGCGATCAGTCCGAAAGCCGCCGCCGAAAAGGCGATCGTTTCTCCAGTCGCCGGCCGGGCGGATATCCTGTTGGCGCCTGATCTCGAGGCCGGAAATATGCTCGTCAAGCAATTGACCTTCATGGCCGGCGCTGGCGGTGCCGGGGTGGTCGTTGGAGCTTCGGTGCCGATCATCCTGACCAGTCGGGCGGATGATGCGGCGACCCGGCTGGCGTCTTGCGGCCTGGCGGTGTTGGCTGCCCGTGCCGGTGCTGCCGCATGACGGGATCAATCCTGTCGTTGAATGCTGGTTCGTCCAGCATAAAGTTCGCCCTGTTCAACGCCGGGCCTGCCATGAAGGCGACGGTCCGGGGCGAGATTGAGGATCTGGACTCGACGCCGCATTTTGTGGCGCGCGAAACCGCCGGGGCCGTGCTGGCCGACAGACGGCTGCCGGACGGTTTCGATGCCGCACTTCATACGCTGCTCGACTTTGCCGACTCGCATTTGGGCCGCGATGGGCTGGTAGCGGTGGGGCATCGCGTTGTGCATGGCGGAGCAGACCATATCGCGCCGGAATTGATCACTCCGGCGCTCTTGACGGCGCTTGAGGCGCTGACACCGCTCGATCCGTTGCACATGCCCGACAACCTCGCACCCATGCGGGCGGTTGCCGACGCCCGTCCGGGCCTGAAGCAGGTCGCATGTTTCGATACGGCGTTCCACGATACTATCCCGCCGCTCGCGGCACGGTTTGCATTGCCGCGCGCGATTTCCGATTCGGGCGTGCGCCGCTACGGCTTTCACGGTCTGTCCTATGAGTTTATCGCTGGACGGTTGGCTCAGCAGGCGCCGGTGCTGGCAGCGGGCCGCGTTATCGCCGCCCATTTGGGATCCGGGGCCAGCCTGTGCGCGTTAAAAGATGGTATCAGCATCGAGACAACGACGGGCTTCAGCGCGCTTGACGGTTTGGTCATGGCGACGCGGTGCGGGCTGCTCGACCCCGGGGTGATCCTTTATCTTGGGCGACAGGGACACAGCTTCAGCGATATCGAGGACATGTTGTATCAACGCTCCGGCCTGCTTGGCGTCTCCGGACTCAGCGGCGATGTGCGCGTGCTGCTGGCAAGCGACGATCCGCATGCGAGGGAGGCAATCGATATATTTTCATACCGGATCGCTACCGAGACGGGCGCGCTGGTGAGCGCATTGGGCGGATTGGATGGGCTGATTTTCACCGCCGGCATCGGCGAGCACGCACCGGCCATCCGATCGGCGGTGTGCGGCCGCCTCGGCTGGCTTGGGCTGCGTCTCGACGAAGCCGCCAACACGGCCGGCGCGGACCGCATCAGCGCAGTGGACAGCCGCATCGATGTGCGCGTTATCGCAACGGACGAGGAAGCTATGATCGCGCACCACACCCGGACCGTTGCGCAAAGCGCCGGGAGGTGAGGCAAGGCCGGGAACTTTGTCCCCGGCCTCACGCCGCGTCAGACCGGCGCTTTGGCGGGCGCCGCAACCGGCGGCGCATGCGCCGCTTCTGTGGTGCGCCCGGAATCCATCCACCCATAATATATTCGCAGTAAGCTCTCATAGGCCTTGTCGATGGTGCCAGTGTTTTCCCATGCGGGGCTGCCCTTGATCTTGTAACAGGTCAGATCGACCCGAACGAAACGCTGTAGCCAGTCAATTTCCTTGACTGCGGTCGGCGCAACGAGAACGTGCTTGCCCATCCACCAATTGACCGTATCGACAACAAGGTAGCGGATGGCCCAGGCTTCATCATCGACCAGAAAGGTCTCGAGATGGCCGATATGTCCGTCAACCGCATGTATCGCATAGCCCGAAACCTCTCCCACGCTGCGCAAATGCCGATCGGCTTTGGCGTTGGACACCCCGGGCGCCAACGGCAGGATCAGCGGCGCAACGATTCCGGCACCGCCAAAAGAGCCGTCGGTCGGCCAATAGTAGCGGTACATATCATGGTCCATCTGAAGCGAAACCGGTTCGTCCTCCGCAATGTCCGGGCTGGCTTCGACCTTTTCCCGTGTCAGTTCGACCGGGAACGCCCGGCCTTCAAGGTCCGGTTGTCCCAGCGATGATGGATGAATCAGGATCTTGCGTCCGGTCAACCACCCGCCGGTGTCAACTACCAGCCAGCGCAGTTGCCAGGTCGTGTCGTCAAACAAAAGATCTGCGACGGTCCCAACCTTCCCGTCAACCG
Source organism: uncultured Rhodopila sp. (assembly GCF_903915725.1). Lineage (GTDB taxonomy): Bacteria > Pseudomonadota > Alphaproteobacteria > Acetobacterales > Acetobacteraceae > Rhodopila. The sequence goes on along the minus strand of NZ_CAIWTY010000022.1, from coordinate 14,129 downwards.
CCTCAATACTATATCCGTTAAAGGCCGATGCGCGTCTTAACATGGTGTGCTCCCTCATGGGTCACCGGCTTTGCTCGCTCAGCCGGGCAAGTGCGTGGCGGAAACAAATTTAACGGCCACGCCGCTTCGGGGACAGGTTCGGAAACTACGCGCCCGGGAGCCAGGGGTTTATAGGTATTTTCCGAACCTTTCCGCGACCCGGTCCTCCGCTACGGTGCTCGTTTACCGTGAAAGGAAGGACCGAATGGGCAACCGCGATGTTCTGGTGCTCGGTCTAGGCAACACGCTGCTCGCCGATGACGGTGTTGGCGTACATGTCGTTCGTTACCTCGCCGGCGATCCGGACACGCCGCCATGCCTACGAACCCTTGACGGCGGGACATTGGGATTTCGGCTCATGGATGCTCTCACCCGGTCTGAGTCCGTCATCCTCGTTGATGCCGCACAGCTTCGCGCGCCAGCCGGGACTTTGTGCCTGCTCGACGGAGACGCACTTGCCGACCACGTCTCGCGCGGCGGCCGCATGAGCGCGCACGAGGCGGGGTTGGTGGATCTACTGACCCTGGCACGGCTGATGGGCTGGAGCCCGACGCATCTTGCGCTTCTGGGCATTCAACCCGACCGCGTCGGCTGGAGCGAGCGCCTCAGTGAACCCGTGGCGCGGGCGTTTCCGGCGGCCTGTCGCACGGTGGTCCAGACGGTGCTGGACTGGCAATGACCGATTTCAGCTTTCTGACCGACGACAAACTTGTCGAGGCGCTGCTCATGGAGGTCGCCGGGCTGCTGCGCGGTCTGATTGACCGTGACGAGGGCGGCAGTATCGATCTACGCGGCTTGCCGCTATCTCCATCCTGTATCGAAACATTGGACCGGTGCCTGGGCCAGGGAGAGATCAGCGTCGTGCTGGATGCCGCGGGCCGCAGTGAAATCCGCGAAACGAGCCTTCCCGGCGTCTGGTGGACCAAGCATGCCGACGGGGCGGGGCGGGTCATCGCCCTGCTTATCGAAGTGGCGGTCACGCCTGCAATCCTGCGCGCCGACCTGGCAGATATGAAGCGCGGCCTCGATCGCATGCCCGCGCTGCTGGCTAAGACCGCAGGCAGAACGTCCTGATGGAGTCTGCCGAAACCCTCGGCGAGGTACTGGGCCGCCGCGGCTTTGGGCGGCGCAGCTTGCTGAAATTCGCCATCGCCATGACGTCGAGTCTCGCCTTGCCCCCTGCCCTCGCCCCCGTGATGGCGGCGAACCTGGCAAAGGCGAAGCGACGATCGGTGATCTGGCTGTCGTTCCAGGAGTGCACCGGGTGTCTGGAAACGCTGCTGCGCTCATCCTCGCCCTCCATCGAGGCGCTGATTTTCGATTTCGTTTCTCTGGATTATCAGGAATCGCTGATGGCAGCGGCTGGCGCCGACGCGGAACGAACCCTGCGAGAGGCGGTGGCGGCGAACAAAGGCGAATACCTGCTCGCGATTGACGGATCGATCCCGGTCAAAGACGGCGGCGTTTATTCGATGACCGGCGGCCGCAGCAACCTCGGCATGCTGAGCGAAATCGCCGCAGACGCGAAGGCGGTTCTGGCGATCGGCACATGCGCGGCCTACGGCGGAATCCCCAAAGCCTACCCCAATCCGACCGGTGCGGCAGGCGTGGAGGACCTGATCTCCGGCAAGCCGATCGTTAACATACCGGGATGTCCGCCGGTGCCGGAGGTGCTCAGCGGCGTGCTGGTCCACTTCATCAGTTTCGGACATTTGCCGGAACTTGATGATCGCAAGCGGCCACTGGCCTATTTCGGCACGACGATCCACGACCAATGCTACCGCCGGCCGTTCTACGACCAGGGCAAATTCGCGAAAAGCTTCGACGACGAGGGCGCCCGGCAAGGCTGGTGCCTGTTCGAACTCGGCTGCAAGGGACCAGTCACCCACAACGCCTGTGCGAGCCTGAAATGGAACGGCGGCACCAGCTTTCCGATTGAATCGGGCCACGGCTGCATCGGCTGTTCGGAACCCGATTTCTGGGACGCAGGCAGCTTCTACACCTCGCTGGCCGGAGGCAGCAGTGCCGGATGGCGCAACACCGGCATCGCCCTTGGCGTCGGCGTGGCTGGCGGTCTCGCCGCAGCGCTGAGCGGTCGGAGGAAAAGCACATGACATTGCTGGACTTCGCACGCGGTCCGGGGTTGCAGGGTGCCTGGCTCGTTATGGTCGGGGGCACGGCGTGGCGCATCGCCGGCATTCTGCTGTTACGTCAGCGTTTACATCTGGCTGCGCCGCGGATCGGCTTTGCCGGGCGGGTGCGCGGCGGATTGGCGACAGTTTTCACCCGGTTTGTTCCGCGCCGGACGTTCTGGCCCCGCATCGCGGTCAGTGTTGGTCTTAGTTCCACCTTTCATCTCGGGCTGGCAGTGATCGTCCTCGGCGGCGCGCCGCATATCCAGGTGATCCACCAATTCTTCTGGCTGACATGGCCGAGCTTGCCGAAAGGTTTGGTCGTCATCGTCAGTGGCTTAACCTTGGCGAGCATGATCGCCCTGCTGTTCCGTCGCATTTATCACCCTGTGCTGCGCCTGCTGTCGACGACCGACGACTACCTGAGCTGGCTTCTGGTGTTCCTGCCGGTGCTGACCGGCATCCTGCTGTCAGGCGAAACGATCGCCAGCTACAGGACGTTGCTGACGCTGCACATCCTCAGCGTGGAGCTGATGATGGTCTGGCTCCCGTTCGGCAAGCTGCTGCATGTCAAGCTGGCATTTTACAGCCGGGCGGCGATGGGAATGAACTTCGCGCGCAAGGGGGCAGCGACATGAACACGGCCGAGAAAGCGATGCGCGGGTTTGTATCCGACTTCGGTCCAACCGCCGCCCTGTCGATGGAATCCTGCGTGCATTGCGGACGTTGCGCTGAAGCCTGCCAGTTCTATGTGCAGACCGGGGATCCTCGGTACACGCCAATCCATAAGATAGCTCCGTTCCGTCAAGCGTATGAGCGGGAGGTCGGTCCGTTCGCACTGATCTATCGCCTTTTCGGGCTTGCGCGGAAGGTTACGGTGGACGAACTGACGAGCTGGCAAGATCTGATCTACGATTCCTGCAACATGTGCGGCCGTTGTTCGCTGATTTGCCCGATGGGAATCGATATCGCCGATCTGGTGGAGAAGGCGCGTCACGGGATGTATACGGCCGGGCTGGCGCCGGCCGACTATCTCGGGTTGTTGGCCGAGAAGGAGCACGCGACGGGCAGTCCCTTCCGGTTGAGCGTAACGAAGTTCCGGGAGATGCTGCACGCCATCGGGGACCAGTACGGCGTGGCCATGCACGTGGACGAAGCAACCGCGGACATTGTGCCAACGGTCTCCTCCATCGACCTCAAGACTTATCCCGGTTCGATGGCGGCGATCGCGAAGATCCTGAACCACGTGGGCGAGTCATGGACGTTCCGGACGGATGGGTTTGATGCCGACAACGTTTCATTGACCGCGGGAGACCGCGACGGCCAGCGCGCAACGACGCTGGGGGTCGTCCAGGCGGCGACGACCTGCGGGGCGAAGACATTGCTGATGCCGGAGTGCGGACACGCCTTCACCGAAATGCGGTGGGAGGCAGCAAACGCGTTCGGCAGGAAGTTGCCGTTCCGGGTCATGCAGATCACCGAATTTCTGGCCGAAGGGTTGGCGGATGGCCGCATCCGGGTCAAAACGGTCAAGCAACGCGCAACCTACCATGACGCCTGCCAGGTCTCTCGACGTGGTGGCGCGACGGCGGCACCGCGAACCATCCTGGAGGCGCTTGGGGTGGACCTGCATGAACTTGAAGATGCCGGTGATGCGAACTGGTGCTGCGGTGGCGGTGGCGGCGTGGCGCTGATCAATCGCGCGGCGCCGTTGCGGCAGAAGGCGTTCGAGATCAAGCAGCGGCAGGTCGAGGCGACCGGGATGGACACGGTCTACACCAGTTGCTCCGGATGCCGTCAGACGCTGGACCACGGCGGTAAAGCCGCGCAGTGGAACAAGACGGTTGGCAGCCTGCTCGAACTTGTCGCCGACAGCCTCAGGCCATAGAGCATGGCAGCGAGACGTATCGTTATCGACCCAGTCACTCGGATTGAGGGTCATTTGCGGATCGAGGTGTCGATCGACACTGCGGGAAATATCGTCGAGGCGCTCAGCGCCGGCACGCAGGTTCGCGGCATCGAAATCATTTTGCGGGGCCGCGATCCGCGCGATGCCTGGGCGTTCGCCCAGCGCATCTGCGGCGTTTGCACGCTGGTGCACGGCCTCGCCTCGGTGCGGGCGGTGGAGGACGCGCTGGGCATCACGGTGCCGGAGAATGGCGAACTGATCCGCGACCTGATGGCCGGCGCACAGCTTTTGCAGGACCACGTCATTCACTTCTATCACCTTCAGGCGTTGGACTGGGTGAACCCGATCCACGCGTTGGCGGCCGATCCGCAGGCTGCTTCGCGGATCGCCGAAACGATCGGCTATAGCGAAACGTCGATGGATCATTTCGGACGGGCGCAGGCGCGGCTTAAGGACTTGGTGGAGTCAGGCCAACTCGGGATCTTTACGAACGGGTGGTGGAACCACCCGGGATACAAACTGGCCCCGGAGGTCGATCTGATCGCGCTGTCGCATTACCTCGATGCGCTGGCGTGGCAGCGTGAAATTGGTGAGCTGCTGACCATTTTCGGCGGAAAAAATCCGCATCCGAATGTGGCTGTCGGCGGAGCGCCTTGCGCGATCTCGGTTGATGGCAAGCTGCCGGGGGGCGCTGACGCTACAGCAGTCTCGACAACCGGCCTTATCCGCGTGCGCGCGTTGATCGAGCGGATGCGCGACTTTGTCGATGGCGTCTACCTGCCGGACCTGATCGCCATCGGCGGCGGCTACAAGGATTGGTTCGGGCGCGGCGAGAACGTGCGAAACTTCCTGACCTACGGGGACTTTGCCGGTTCGCCTGCGGGCAACGGCTTTGGTGTGCCGCGCGGCGCCGTGCTGGGGCGCGACCTGTCGGAAATCCTTGCGGTAGACCTGCAAGATCCGGCGCAGATCCAGGAATACGTGGCACACTCCTGGTACAAATACAGCCGGGACACAGGCCTGCATCCGTTCGAGGGCGAGACATCGCTGGACTATACGGGGCCGAAACCACCGTTCGCACAACTCGATGCGGACAAGACCTATTCCTGGGTCAAGGCGCCGCGTTGGCGCGGCCACGCGATGGAAACGGGACCGTTGGCGCGGCTGGTGATGTTGCATGCCGCGGGCGACACCGCTGCCAAGGCGCTGACAACCGAAACGCTTGCGCGGCTGGACCTGCCGTTCGAGGCGATCTATTCCACGTTCGGTCGGATTCTGGCGCGCGGCATCGAAAGCAAGCTGCTCGTCGACCGCATGGCGGGCTGGCATGCCAGGCTCATGGCGAACATCGGGCGCGGTGACCTGCGCACGTTCAATGACGCCAAATGGGCGCCGGAGAATTGGCCCCGCCACAGCCGCGGCATCGGCACCATCGAAGGGCCGCGCGGTGCATTGGCGCATTGGGTGGTCATTGATGATGGCGTCATCACCAACTATCAGGCCGTTGTGCCGACGACATGGAATGCCGGACCCAAGGACGAACGCGGCCAGCATGGACCCTACGAGGCCGCACTAATGGACGGCCACCGCCTGGAGGTGCCGGATCAGCCGCTGGAGGTCTTGCGCACCATACACAGCTTCGATCCCTGCATGGCATGTGCTGCCCATGTCTTCGACAGCGACCGCCGTCCAGTCGTTGAAGTGAAAATCCGCTGACCTGAGTATTTTCCGATCCTATCATCTCGTTTCTCCGGCTGCTTACCTGCATGAGACATAAAGGAGAGCACCATGCCGATTACGCCGAACCGTGAAACCGTCGTTTGGGACGAGACCGTCGACGTCGTAGTGGTTGGTTCAGGCTTTGCCGGACTCGCCGCCGCGATCGAGGCGCACGATGCGGGCGCCTCCGTCATGATTCTGGAGAAGATGGACAAACCGGGCGGAAATTCCTGGATCAACGGTGGCCAGGTTGCCGCAGCCGGTTCGGCAGCTCAGAAAAAGCAGGGCATCAAGGACTCCCCGGATCTGATGTACAGCGACATGCTCGCTGCCGGCCTCGGTCTCAATCATCCTGCACTCGCCCGTATCGTTGCGGAACAGTCCAACGCGGCCGTCGAATGGACAATGAGACGGGTCGGCGCGGCCTACAAAGATCAGATCAACATGATGGGCGGCCATTCGGTGCCGCGGACATTGCAAACTGCCAACGGGCATGGCTCGGAAGTCGTCGGCAAGCAGGTCGAAGCACTCAAGAAAGCCAATGTGCCGATAACCCTCCATGCGGAGATCACCGGACTGCACCGCGATCGGGATGGGCGGGTGATTGGCGTTGCAGTACGCAAGGAATTCAATTTTGGAGAACCGGGGAGCGGTCTCCTGAAGAACGTCCGGGCCCGCAAAGGCGTCGTGCTCGCGTGTGGAGGATTTTCGGAGGACTTGCATTTCCGCACGGTGCAGGACCCGCGGCTGACAGCGGACTACAAGACCACCAACCAGCCGGGCGCTACGGCCGAGGGCCTCATTGCAGCGCTGCGCCTCGGTGCGGCCTCGGTCCAACTCGACCAGATCCAGCTTCTGCCCCTAACCAGCCCGGACGACGAAGGGATCGGTTCCGGGTGCGGATTCATCGCCGGTTGCGGGATGGCGCATGGGCTTCTGATAGATCCCGCCAGTGGAAAGCGCTTCGTCAGCGAGCTTGATGATCGCAAAAACCAGAGCGACGCCATCATCGCCTGCGGTCATCCTGCTATCAGCATTGCCGATTCCTATGGCGCCAAATTCGCCTGGTGGGGACTCGACCATTCGATCGAGAGCGGGACCGTAGGGCGGTTCGATACGCTCGCCGCGCTGGCCGCTCACTACAAGATCGATCCGGGCACACTGGCGAAGACAGTTGAGGACTTCAACGGATATGTGACGGCGAAGCATGACCCTGAATTCGGCAAGCTGATTCTCAAGGATGCCAGACCGCTAACCACGGCACCTTTCTACGCGGCTCGCGTTTGGCCGAAGGTTCACCACACGATGGGCGGGGTCGAAATCAACGGCCAGGCAGAGGTGATTGATCTCGACGGGGCTGTCATTCCGGGACTGTTCGCGGCTGGCGAGATCACAGGTGGCGTTCACGGCGCCTGCCGTTTGGGAAGCGTTGCCATCATTGATTGTTTGGTCTTCGGACGCATCGCCGGCCGATCGGTTGCAGCGGGCATAGCGGCTCATGCGGCCGCGGCCTGATCAAGCGGGAGAGCCGTATGAGAAGAAGTTCTACCCGATCGAAAACAAGTATATGGCGCTGGCGGCAGTGGCCGGGTTTTTGTTGACCCTTCTGTTGACGGGCGGCAGCTTGTTTGCGGCGTTCGGTGCGCTGGCACTGATCGCCGGGATTGGATGGGCGATCCATCGTATTCGTCGCTGACGCGACTGACGCCGGGCGGATTTTCCCACCCGGCGTCTGGCGAGATCACGAAACGGCTGCGGCGACGACCTTGTCCGGGAAGTCATCCGGAGCATCCAGAAGCGTCGTTCCGGCAATATCGCGAAACATCCGTGCGAGAGGGAGCGGTCCACTGATATGCTTGGGGACGACTTCGCAAATCCCCATGCCGCCCTCGATCTGTATGGCATCGATCAGCATCTTTGAGCCAAAGCGGCCGAGAAACAACTTTACCATCGCCGCCTCGGCCTCGAACGGCGCGCCGTCCTCGATCAGTTGCGCGGCGTGCCGGATGCCAAGCCAGGCCATGTGGCTGTCGGTGACAATCTCGGCAAGCAGGGTCTGGATCGCCTGCAGCCGGGCGATCGGATGGCGGAACTGCACGCGACGTTTCGCATACTCGGCGGCGTGTGAAACGGCGGCCCTGGCGATACCGACGGTTTGTGCGGCCTCGGCTACCGCGCCGATTGAAAGCAGTTGGCCGGCGACGCTCGGATCTTCGCCGCCCACGACGGTGGTTTCGGATACCGCAACGTTCTTGAAGCTGAGATCGGCTACCGGGCACGCTCTCAGTCCCATGGTTTCCAGCCTCGGTCCAACGCTCAGCCCGGCTGTCCCGGCATCCACGACGAAACCGGTCAGGCCGGACTGGATGGTCGCGAACACCAGATAGACATCGGCCACACCCGCATTGCGGACGAAGGTCTTCGTTCCGTTCAGGATAAATCCGCTCCCCTGAGGCACGGCGAGCAGCGCTGCGGGGCCGTCTCCCGGGATCGGACCTTCTTCCTGGACGGCAATCGCGCCGAGTTTTTCGCCCTTTATCATCGCGGGCAGATACGCGTTCTTCTGAGATTCGCAGCCCCAATGGGCGATGGCATACGCGACCAGGGCATGATTGTTGATGACGGAGGCGATGGCGGGGCATGACCGCGATAGCGCCTGAACCACCTCGATATGGCTGACAAAACCCGCCCCGGGCACGCCTGATTGTTTCGGAACCATCAGGCCGAGAAAATCATGTGCCGCCAAGCGGCCGATTAACGCTTTCGGGAAGATCTGGCCGCGATCAAGATCCGCCAGTATCGGATCCAGAAATTCAAAGGCGAATTCCCGGGCGCGCTGCCCAAGGATTTGCTGAGGTTCGGTCAAGGAGTACGTCATTTCTTACCTGCTGTCGTTGCCGGGGCCGCCGCCCTCGGGGGAGCGAGCACTGAACGCGCAATCACCAGTCGCTGGATCTGATTGGTGCCCTCATATATTTGCATGACCTTGGCGTCGCGCATGAATTTGCCGAACTCAGACGTGTAGGCATGCGATCCCATCAGGCGCATCGCCCGCGATGTGACGTTCATGGCAACAGCCGTGCATAGGGTTTTTGCGACCGCCGATTCCTTGGTGAAAGGCAGCTTCGCCTCTCGCAGCGCCATGGTGTGATGCTGGGCCTGCCTTGCTCCCTCGATTTCGATTTGCATGTCGGCAAGTTCAAACTGCAAAGTTTCACCGGGAAACGATTTGGCGGGAAAACGCCGCCGCAGATGCTTCACGCATTCATCGAGGCAGCGTTGCGCCAGACCAACGGCCAGCGCGCCGATTGCAGGTCTTGCGATATCGAGTGTTTCCATGGCGATTTTCATTCCATCGCCCTCCTGCCCCAGAAGATTGGCGGCGGGCACGCGGACGTCCTTCAGGAAGAAGAACGAGGTATTTGAACTGCGAAGGCCAAGCTTCTCCTCCCGATCGCCCGGAATGAAGCCCGGCAGGCCGCGCTCGACGATGAAGGCACTCAGGCCTTTTGCGCCTCTGGCCGGATCGGTTGCAGCGAAGACAACATAGACTGAAGCCACGCCGCCATTGGTGATCCAGCATTTCGGGCCGTTCAGGATATAGTCGTTCCCGCTCTTTACCGCGATTGCCACGCCGGCACTGGCATCGGAGCCGGCCGCCGGCTCTGTCAATGCGAAAGCGCCCAGCCCGGCCTCGAGCATAGGCTTGCAGAAGCGGCGCTTCTGATCCTCATTGCCTGCGATCAGAACTGCCTCCATGCTCAGAATGCTGGCAGAGAGAGTTGTTCCCATGGCGGCACAGCCGTACCCCCATTCCTCCAGCACCAGGGCCTGGGTCAATGGGCAATAGCCGAGGCCGCCGTATTCCGTCGGCACCGCCATCGCGAAAATCCCCGTCGTCCTCGTCGCTTCCAAAAGATAAGCGTGGAAATCACCGGATTTGTCGTAGTACTCGGCATAAGGAATAATATTCCCGGCGACGAATTCCTTTGCCGACTGCCGTACTGCTGCTTGTTCCGGATTCATGAAACCCTACCTTATTCAAGTGATACGAAGCCGGGCGAATATCGGAAGCTTTACGACGTCGAGGACGATCGTGAAGACCACGGCTGCGCCGAACATCTCGGCGACAACCATCGGTGCAAGCGGTGTCATCGCAATGCCGAAAATAGCCAGCACCGATCCAATTGATATGTCCGCAACAGATGACACCAAAAGCCAAACGCTCGGAGCCGATCGGCATAGATGCTGACGTTCCCGGATCGCATAGATCGTCGCCTGGCCGCCGAACACCACCGACAGGAAGGTCACCGTCCTCAGCGCATCGGTCCCGAGGCCAAATTCATACTTTCCGGCTGCCAGCAACCCGGTGCAGAACGCCAAAAGGCAGAGACCTATAATGACACCGGCGACCGTCAGACTTCCGATCCGCCAGGCATTCGGCATGGAAGATGGCCGGACGTTATCGGTCGTCAACGACATCGCCAGGAAATCGCCGATAACCATCAGAATGATCATCAGGAACGGGGTCAAAACAGCATGTCCCGTCATCACCAGGCCGACAACCAGCAGCAGCATCGTCACGATCTTCTTGAGTATCGAGTTCAGCGTATAGGTTTGGATCCGCTGGAATGTCACACGCCCTTCTCTTACCGCTGCGACGATGCCCGACAGGCCGGGATCGGTCAGCACCATTCCGGCGGCCGACTTGGCGACATCGGTCGCCGTGGATACCGCGATCCCGATCTGTGCCTGACGCAGCGCCGGCGCATCGTTCGCACCGTCGCCGCACATGCCGACGGTATGACCGCTGGCCTGAAACATCTTGACGAGCCGGTATTTATCCTCGGGCAGAACGCCTGCGAAAACATCGAATGCCTCGGGCCGCACGCCGTCCGGGATCGGCCCGGGCGGACTGACCATCGCCCGCAGCCCGACCGCTCGGGCCACGATCGCCGCGGTCGACGGAGCGTCGCCAGTCACCATCACGGTACCAACGCCGAGACCACGCAACTCGGCAATGAGTTTGGCAGAGTCCGATCGCGGCGGATCGCTGAGTGCAACAAGCCCGGCCACTTGCAGTGCCCCGAATGGTCCCGTAGCGACCGCCAGCACGCGAAACCCCTTGCCTTCAAGCGCCGCCGCCGCGGCGGCTGCGCCCGGAGATGGCTGCGCAAGGCCAACGACGACGGAAAAGGCACCCTTCAGAATTTGCCGGGTTTCTCCGCCCGCATCCCGGACCGTCGCACCGGACATTTTTGTTGCGGGATCAAACGGCACGAAGCTGACCAGCCGTGGCGCGTCGGAAATCCCGCGGGAAGCGGCGGCCGAACGAATGGCGGCATCCACCGGGTCCTGGCCGCCGTCCGAGCTTGCCAGAGCAGCCAATGCCAGAACATGCGCCTTATCGAAGCCGGCCATCGCTTCGACCGACGCCACGCTCAACGCATTAAGCGTCAGCGTGCCTGTCTTGTCAGCGCATAGCACATCCATCGTTGCAGCCTCATCCACCGCGGACAGCCGCGTCAGCAGCACGCCCAGATGAGCCAGCGCCCGCGCACCGATCGCCGAAGCAACGGTGAAGGTCGCCGGAAGCGCGACAGGTATGGATGCCAGCACCGCCGTCAGAATCAGAGAGATGATCTCGGCGACGGGAAGGTGAAGAAAATAGGCGTAGGCTGAGAGTGCAACGATAACCAGCGCGCTGAAGCAAGCGAGATTGCGCACGACGTGCAAAACAGCCTTCTGCTGCGAACTGACCACATAAGCGGTGCGGACGAGTTCCGCGGTGCGGCCAAACTTCGTGTTCGCGCCGGTCGCTGTGACCTCCGCCATCGCCTCGCCACGCCGCACCAGCGCACCCGCAAAGGTCTTCAGGCCCGCACCCGCCTCGATCGGCACGGACTCGCCGGTCAGCATCGATTGGTCGAGCAGCACGTTCCCCTCGGTCAAGCGCACGTCGGCGGCGACAACGCCGCCGAGTGAAAGCTTGACCACATCGCCGGGAACCAGCTCGGCGGCGGGCAAAGTTGCCCACACTCCATCACGCCGGACCGATGCGGTCATCGCGAGCCGGGACCTCAGCGCGGCTAGCGTTGCCTGTGCCCGGCCTTCCTGAAACAGTCCAAGCCCCGCGTTGAACACCAGAAGGGCGCTGATGATGCCGGCTTCGGGATAGCTTCCGCGCACGAGTTCGAGCACGACGGCGGCTTCCAGAAGCCATGGGACCGGCGCCCAGAACTTTTCGAACGCCATACGCAATGGATGCGCGGAGGTATCCGGCATGGCATTCGGGCCGTAATTCACCAGACGCGCCCGAGCCTCAGTACTTGTCAGCCCCGATCGGGTCTTCTGCTGGATCATGTGCCTATGCCGTGCAGGGACAAGAACGCCCTGAGCAGAACTCGGGGATTGAACCTGCCTTGATAGACAGCGGGAGGCTCGCGCTTGAGGTCAAGCAGCTGATACACTGCTGCCTGAGCCGTTCGAATCGAATATTCAACGGTGAAGACGACGTCGTTCGGCAACTCGCAGAACTGGCCCATAAGGCCCAGATTGCGCGAGCCGGAGGGCACGACCTGCGGCCGGTTGCCCGGCGAGCGCCGAAGGAATTGGCTGGTGATGTATGGCATCATGCACGGGATGCAGATGGCGGATTTCAGAATATCCGGCGCCTCGGATTCGATGCACAGATGGCCGAGGATTTCGGTCATGATCTCGCGGCCGGTGCAGGCCGACATCGGCTTCTCGACGAAGTTTCCGGGCTTGTCGACAGACAGGCCGTAGCCCCAGAATACGCTGACATCGGCTGGCTGGCCGATGAAGTGAGGCTGGAACGGAATGACAATCGAAGCCAGCCAGTTCGAATCCGGAATCGTGATCAGACCGCCCTCGCCGGGCACATTGCCGGTCAGGTCCCGGACGATACGCAGGAACGTGTCATCGTGCAGCGTCGTGGTGAACGATACCCACCGCGACTCCTCGACATGATCCGTGAACACCGACGGTCGTCCGAACGCCGATCGGCCGGTGGCGAGGTTTTCCCAGAGCGTCCAGGCGCCGCCGCAGGCTTTGCCGTTCATCACGGGTGCCGTGTCCATGCTGCCCAGACTTGAAGCTTCGGTCATCGATCCCAGGGTGACCAATACGTAGTCCGTCGGATCTACCGTGATCGTTGCATGCCCGGCGCCACGCTCGATATCGATCTGCCTCACGGTCAGTGACCCACGATCGTCATTCAGCACGAGATTGGTAACGCGGGTATTCGTTTCAAATCTGACGCCACGCTCGGTCAGCCACTTGACCAGCGGCCGCACCATCGAATCGTATTGGTTGTAAACGGTCCGCATGATGCCGTTCAGGCAGTTGAGGCCGTCGACCATGTGCGCGAACCGCAACAGATAGCGCCTGAACTCCATAGCGCTGTGCCAGGGCTGGAAGGCGAAGGTGGTGCACCACATCAACCAGAAGTTTGTCGCGAAAAATTCAGGATCGAACTGTTCAGCGATGCTCGTCCCGCCCAGCATGGCCTCGGGTTCCAGCGCCAGTCGCTCGAGCGCCAGGATATCTCGCTCGCGAAGACCGAAAGAGGGCGCGCTTTCCCGGTGCCCGGACCGGAACAGCCGCGACTTGGAGGACGTCTTGAGTGTTTTGTTCCAGTCGCCAATCTCTTGCGTGACCGTCTTGCTGCCGTCGAGAGTGGGGATCGAGGAAAACAGATCGAAGGTGCAGACATATTTGCTCTCGATCATGCGCCCGCCGCGCAGCACATACCCGCTCTCCGGCGTGCCGGAACCGTCGAGGCTACCGCCGATCTTATCGAGTTCCTCTAGAATCGTGATGTCGCAGCCCGGGATGTTGCCGTCTCGGATCATAAAGACTGCCGCGGCCAGGGAGGCGATTCCGCCGCCGACGAGATAGACCTTTGCGGGTGCTTGTTCCGCGGCCATGAAGAAACTCCTCGGATCGATGTGTTTCAGTCAGGATTGGCGCGAGGCGGCCCGGCCGTCGCTGGCCGCAACTACCTTGGTGGACCGCATATTTCGGAACTGGACGCGGATTCCGCCGGCTCGGAGACAAGATCGGGCGCCTGACCTGCCTGATCAGACCGCGACGCAAGAATGACCCCCAAGAGGATCCCGGTGCACACCGACGGTGCCGGAAACTGACCCTGCGGCCGGGAAGCTTCGGCGCTCATACGAGTTCCGCCGATGCATGACACCCGTAGTGTTCCATGTGGTGCATGGCCGCCCGATCGTCATGAAACAGAGCATGTTTTCCATGGTCAAGCGCATTGCGGGTCTCATGGGCGGCTCTGACATAGTGCTCCG
>NZ_CAIWTY010000021.1 GCF_903915725.1 uncultured Rhodopila sp. | reverse complement strand
GCCGACGCAGGTCGGCATCCACGCCGTTGCCTAAACCCGCACCGCAAGGCGTGGATGGTGCGCCTCCGCGCACCATGACGGGGGACAAACGCAGCTGCTGCGGACTATTTTAACGCCTATGGGGCGCAGGCCCGCCATCCATGCCTTTGTTTACAAAAAGAATAAGGCGTGGATGTCGACCTCCGTCGGCATGGCCGGGTGGCTGCGCCCGAGAGGCAACGTGATCGCCGATTGGTATAATGGGCGCAACTAGCATCAGTTGTTCGCTCTATTGCCAAAATATCGCGTGAAAGTGTTGATAGCATGGCGGCAGCCCGAAACCCCTCCGCCCCGGTGATCGCCTCGGATTAAGAATGGGATGATATCACGAATAATTGCGCCTACATCAGTCGATCTGCCGTGCATCCAAAATCAAGCTGAATTCCTTGTGACCATCCCGAAAACCGCCCGATTGGCGCTGATTCAGAGCAAATGGCTGCGGAGCATGTCGGTATAATTGCGGATTGACGCCAGATTCACGTGTATGACGGTACCGTCATCGAATCTGTGTGATCGATGCGGAACGGTCTCTACTGCCTTGTGACCGGCGTCCCCCTGCCCTGGCATCCCCCGCAGATTTAGCGTCTCGCTGACGCCGCCCGAGGCGGTGACATGCCTGAAACCTCAGGCCTCGCTCAGGAGATGCCGGATGACGAATCATCATCGCCTCTACGATCCGAATGGCTCCGGGGACGGAACGGACGCGCAATTCCCCGGCACGCTGGACGGCAACTCCAACGATACGGGGGCCTTCGACTCCTTCAGGACAAGTGCCGCCGCGCAAGCATCCGCCGTGCTCACGGACACCCTCTATCTGCAGGAGCCGGGCGAAACCTCCGCCATCAGCGTTGCCGACATCAACCAGGGGCAAATCGGCGACTGTTTCGTGCTGTCCTCCATCGGCGAGTTGGCACTGTTCCACCAAGCCTCTATCATGAACATGATCCACACCAACCCCAACGGCACCGAGACTGTCACGCTGCACGAAGCGTCGAACGGCCAACTGCCTACTTTCGGCACTACATCGTTCAAAGCCATTGGCGTGACCGTGAGCAACAGTTTCCCCGCCTACGCGGTCGATAACGGCGCGAACCAGGATGTCTCCGGCGGCTATAAGGAAATTTGGCCGCAGGTGCTGGAAAAGGCGGTCGCAACGCTGGATGGCGGCTACGGCGCGATCATGAACGGCGGCAACCCGGTCATTGCCATGGAGGAACTGACCGGTCAGTCAGCCACCTACATGTCGCCCGCCGCTCTCACGCTGGCGAACCTGGACAGCTTTGTTGCAGCGGGCGACCTGATTGCGATGGATACGTCCAACGCGGCCGGCTTGCCGTTCAATCTGGTCAGCGGCCATGCCTACATGTTCGAGGGCGTCACGACTCAGGCTGGCGTGCCGACGGTGACGCTCGGCAACCCCTGGGGCTTCGACCCGCCGGCGGCAATTCCACTATCACAACTTTCACGCGACGTGATCGAAGTCGATGTCGGCCGTTTCGCATAATTTGCAAAGGCGGAGCTAACTCCACCCGCGCGCCAACTTGCGCACGGCGGTTGACGCGTTTCGCTTGCCCTCGCCGGCATAGTCTTCGTGCCACTCCTCGATCTTCGCCGGATCGTAGAGGTAATTCACCATCAGGGTCGCGCTCTCCCGCGCGCCCTTGTCTGAGGTATCGCCGAGCATGTTCAGCCGCTCCACCCGCGCGCCGTTCGACAGGTGGAAATGCGCCACCGGGTCGAGGGCGCGATTGCGCTTTGACTCGGCCATCAGGTAGCGGGCGCATAACCGCACAAGCACCGGCTCCGCGGCCTGGCGCACGGCCGAATGCCGCCACCAGGACCGCTTGCCGATGATCCCCGCCAGGGCGGCGCAACCGCTGTCCGCCGGGTGGGCGGAAACCAGGCTGACCGACTCATCATCGCTCAGCAGGCCCTCCGGGTCGGAGGCCAGCAGCGTGTCCAGCCAGCGGCGGAAACCCGGTATCGGCGACAGGGTGGCAAACGTCTTCAGGTTGCTGAACTCGCCCGACAGTTCCTCGACCACGCGCTTAATCAGGAAATTGCCGAAGCTGATCCCGGCCAGTCCGGCCTGGCAGTTGCTGATCGAGTAGAAGATCGCGCTATCGGCAACCGCCGGGTCCAGCACCGGCGCTTTCTCATTCAATAGATCCTGCACGCTGCCCGCCAATCCCTTCACCAGCGCGACCTCGACAAAGATCAGCGGTTCCCCCGGCATGCGCGGGTGAAAGAACCCATAGCACCGCCGATCGGCGTCGAGCCGGTTCTTCAGATCGCGCCAGGAGCGAACGGCGTGGACAGATTCGTAGGTAACCAGCTTTTCCAGCAGCGCCGCCGGGCTGTTCCAGTCGATACGCCGAAGTTCCAGGAATCCGATGTCGAACCAGGCCGCCAGCAGGCCGCGCAAATCGGCATCCAGCGCCGTCAGCATCTTGTCCGACCCGCGCAGGCGCAACAAAGCGCCGCGCAGATCGACCAGGAACTTGCACCCGTCCGGTATCGACACGAACTGCGTCAGCAGCTTCAGCCGCGGCGGCTCCAGCGCGCGGCGCAGTTCGGCTTTCGCCGCCGAACGCTCGGCCGGATCTTCGGCGGCGGTGACCGCGGCATAGGCCGCCGCCACCGCGTCGGGATCGGAGTCGAAGCTTGCCAGGGTACGCAGAAAATCCCGCCGCCCGGGTTCGTCCGCCGCCAGGTATGTTTCCGCCAGCTTGGCCGCGCGGTTGCGCGCGCTGACCTCGCCGCCGCGTCCGGCGAGGCAGGTCCGCATCTGCGCCTCCAGGGTCTCATCCGGCACGCCGGAGGCCATGTCGCGCCACACAGTGGTGATGCGCCGGATGGTGCGATCCAGCAGGCCGGTGGATACGGCTTCGCTCATGCACGCCTCATGGAGGAAGGACTGCGTGCTTAGGGATGTGGGAGCGAGGCGGTCTCCGCGAGCACACGAATCAGTGCGGGCAGCAGGTCTTCGACGATCATCCCCCGGCCGGCCGTTTGCGCCGCCCGGCCGTGCAGCCAGGCCGCCGCGGCGGCGGCGTCCCAAGGCGGCATGCCCTGCGCCAGCAGCCCGGCGATGGCGCCGGCCAGCACGTCGCCGGCCCCGGCGGTGGCCAGCCAGGGCGGCGCGGAAAGATTGATCGCCGCCCGGCCGTCGGGCGCGGCTATGATGGTGTCCGCGCCTTTCAGCAGCACCACCGCCCCCGTCCGTCGCGCCGCTTCCCGCGCGGCGTCGAGCCGATTGGCCGGGGCGCCGAAGACGCGGGCGAACTCGCCGGCATGCGGGGTCAGCACCGCGGCGCCGCGCAGCGCGTCCGGATTGCCGGCGAAGGCGGTGAACACGTCCGCGTCGCCGATCACTGCCCGCCCCGCGGCGACCAGGGCCGGGAACACCGTCCGTGCGTCATCCGGGCCGAGGCCGGGGCCGCACACCCAGACCGTCCGCCGCTCATCCTCCAGCAGGGCCGGGATGCCGGCTTCGCTGACCAGCAGCCCCGGTTCGCCGGAGCGGTACGTCTCGGCGGCGCCGCGGGCGGCGATTGTCACCATGCCGGCGCCCGCGCGCCGGGCGGCCTCGGCCGCCAACCGGGCCGCGCCGGTCATCGCCGCACCGCCAACGACAGTCACGTGTCCGCGCGAATACTTGTGCCCGTCATCCCGCAGCATCGGCAGTCGCCACAAGGACGGCAGATTGGCGAAGGTCGCGGGCGCGATTGCGTCCAGCACGGCGGACGGAATGCCGATATCGGCCAGCTCGATCCGTCCGCACAGGTCGCGGCCCGGCAGCAGCAGGTGGCCCGGCTTCAGGCGAAAGAACGTCACGGTCAGTTCGGCCGCCGTCGCCGAACCCATCGCCGCCCCGGTTGCCCCGTCCAGGCCGGACGGCACATCGACCGCCACCACCCGCCGGGCGGCGCGCAGCGTGTCGGCAACCAGGCCCTCGACCGGCCGGGTCAGGCCGGCGCCAAACGCCGCGTCGATGACCATGTCGGCGCGCGCCGCCTCCGCCGGATCGAACACGGCCATCGGGCCGTGCCAAAGCCGCGCCGCACCGGCGGCATCGGAGCCGTCGCGCGGCGGTGCCAGCGCCGCCACCCGCAACGGCCAGCCGAGACGGGACAGCAACCGCGCCGCGATGTAGCCGTCGCCGCCGTTGTTGCCGGGGCCGGCGAGCACCAGCACGCGGCACGGCCTGAAATGGCGTTTCACCGCCCGTGCCACCGCCCGGCCGGCCGCTTCCATCAGCACCGGGCCGGACACGCCCGCCGCGCCATCGGCGCGCCCCATCTGCTCCGGCGTCAAAAGCTCGATGCGTCCGCGGAGGCGGCGGATCAGGTCGGGGTCAAACGCCATGCAGACTCCCTGCTTCACGAGAACGCGCAAAGACGGATACCGGCCGGCGAGGATGTTGACCCCCTGGCCGCGCCGCCTCGTCATGGCAACGCATGTCGGCGCCCGGGCCTCTTGCTTCCACCAAAAAAGGCGTGGATGGCGGGCCTGCGCCCGCCATGACGGTGGTGATCGGCGAGCCTGCGCCCGCCGTGACGGTGGGCTACCGTGCCGCGGAGTCAAGGTAAGCGCCGCTAAGCATGACATGCGGGCGCGGGCCTTTCAACGCGATGGTGCGCAGTTCCCGACGCGCTTCGCTACGCCAGCCTGATCCGGCCGCCGCGCTCTCCCGCGGGCTCCACTTCGCCGATGATCGCCGCGGTCAGTCCGTCATCGAGCAGCGCCTGCAGGCACGCCTCCGCCCGTCCCGCCGGCACGCCCAGCAGCAACCCCCCGGACGTCTGCGGATCGGCCAGCAGGGCGATGTCCGGATTATCGGGCACATCCCCCAGTAGCCGCCGGTTCTCCGGCGCCAGCGTGCTCCCGATGCCATGCGCAGCGAGCGCGCGGGCGCCGGGAAGAGCGGGAACGGCCTCCATACGCAGCACCGCCGACATGCCGGAGGCGCCCAGCATCTCCATCAGGTGCCCGGCCAGACCGAACCCGGCGACATCGGTGCCCGCCCTTGGGCGGTGCGCCATGGCGATCCGGGCGGCGGAGGCATTCGTCACGCGCATCGATTCGATTGCCGCGATCAGCCACTGCGCCCGGGCGTTCGCCGCCCGGTGCCCGGCCAGAATGATGCCGGTGCCGAGGGGTTTCGTCAGGATCAACTGATCGCCGGGTTGCAGTCCGGCCTTGCGCAGGATCTTTCCGGAGTCGACCAGCCCGGTGACCGAGAAGCCCAACGCCGGCTCCGCCGCCTCCGCACTGTGGCCGCCGGCCAGGTTGCAGCCATCGGCCTGAAGCACCTCCGCCGCGCCGCGCAGCATGGCCGCCAGTTCCGCCCGCATCTTCGGCCCCGGGCCGGCGGGAACCGAGGCGATCGCCAGCGCCGTCCACGGCGCCGCGCCCATGGCGTGCAGGTTCGACAGGGCATGCGCCGCCGCGATCTGGCCGAACACATACGGGTCGTCCAGGAACGCCCGGAAATGATCCACCGACTGCACCAGCAGCTTGCCGACGGGCGGCTTCAGCACCGCGGCGTCGTCCGGCGTCTCCATCAGATCGAGGCCGTTCGAGCGCGGCAGCGCGGCCAGCGCGCCGAACAGGATCTCCGCCCCGACCTTGGCGCCGGCACCGCCGCAGCGCTCCGGCCCGTCCGCTTCGGCGGGAATGCCGGGGTCGGTGTAGCCGCGCATCCACCGCCGATCGATACGGTCTTTCAACCAGAAGATTTTGCGGCCTTGCACGGCGATGCCGTTGCGCCAGGCGACGGCGCGGCCGTGGCCGAGGCCGAGGATCGCCAGGGCATCGCGCTGCGGCCGCCAGCGCTCCAGCGGGCGCCCGGTGGCGGCGCGGCGCAGGTTCTCGGCCAGCGGCGCGCCGGCCCGCACCGCCCACACGCCGGCCTTCGGCCTGATATTGCCCTCCAGCGCCGCGCAGTCGCCGGCGGCGAAGATGAACTTGTGGCTGACGCTGGACAGGTCGTGGTTCACCCGGATGCATCCTGCGCGGTCGCAGGCGACGCCCGACGCGGCGAGGAATGCCGGACCTTCCACGCCCGTCGCCCACAGTGCTGTCGCGACATCGACGCTGCTGCCGTCCGACAGCACCAGCCGATCGGCCTCCAGCTCCACCGCGGTGACGCCGCAGACCAGTTCCACGCCGGCATCCACCAGCGCCTGCCGCACCGCGCGCCTGGCGGCGGCCGGCGCCTCCGCGACGGGGTCGGCGGTGGCGCAGATCAGGACCAAGCGGAACCGCCCGACGAACCGGACGGCCAGGGCAAGCGCCAGTTCGCTGCCGGCCGCCCCGCCGCCCACGATCGCGATGCGGGAGGCCTCGGGCAGCTCCGCTTCCAGGCGGGCCAACTGCTCCAGGAAGCGGCCGATGGGCTTGACGCCGATGCCCTCGCCGGGAGGTGCCGCCGGAACTCCTCCCACGTCGATCGACAGCACATCGAACCCGACCTCCGGCCGATCGGCCATGGTCAGGGTGCGGGTGGTGGGGTCGAAGGCGGTGACCTCGGCGAGGATCAGGCGGGCTTTGGCCATCGCGGCCAGGGGCGCGAGATCGATATGAGCCTGCTGGCGAGTGTATTCGCCGCGCAGCAGGCCGGGCAGCATGCCGGAATACGGCGTCTCCGGCTCCCGCCCGATCAGCGTCAGGCGCACGCCGGGTTCAGGACGCAGGGCGAAGCGGCGCAGCACCTCCAGGTGGGCGTGACCGGCGCCGAGCAGCACGAGATCGGTTTCGACCGGACGGGAGGTTTGCATGGCGGCAACCTACTCCGGCCTTTGCGAGTCGTCGCCCGGGGGCCGGGTGCTGTCTACTTGTTGATGAGGAAACTCCGACCCGTGATCGCGGCGCTATCGTTGCGGCGCGGGTCCAAGAAGCTGCATGGCCCGCTGCGCCCGGCCGGTAATCGCCTGCCAGTTGCCGGACTCGATATCGGCGGCCGGCGCGAGCCAGGACCCGCCGACGGCGACCACGTTCGGCAGCGCCAGGTAGGCGCCCATGTTGGCCTCGCTGACTCCGCCGGTCGGGTTGAACCGCGCCGCCGGGAACGGGCCGCCCAGCGCCTTCAGCGCGCCGATGCCGCCCACCTGCTCCGCCGGGAACAGCTTCACGGTCGTGAAACCCCGGCGCATCGCGGCGATCAGTTCCGACGCCGTGGCGATGCCGGGCACGAACGGCACGCCCAGTTCTACCGCGGCATCGAGCAGGTCCGGCGTGGCGCCGGGACTGAACGCGAACGGCAATTTCAGCGACTTCGCCAGTTCCAGGTCGCGTGCCGATAGCACCGTGCCGAGGCCGGTGATCGCCTCCGGCACAGCATCCTTGATGGCGGCGGCGGCATCCGCCCCGGCTTGCGTGCGCAGCGTGATCTCGAGGGTTCGGACACCGCCGGCCACCAGGGCACGCGCGAGCGGCACCGCCCGGTCCACGCGCTCGATCGTCAGCACGGCGACCAGCCGGGCGTTACGAAGCAGTTCGGCCAGGGTCTGGGACGTGTCGCTGCTCATGGTGCCTCCGGTGCAAGGTTGATGGCTGGCATGGCCGCTTGCGGGATGATGGCGCCGCGGTGGCGGACCACGGCACCCGCCAGGGTATGCCCGATGCGGGCTGCGGCGGCCGGGCTGCGTCCGGCGCGGCGGGCGGCGAGGTATCCGGCGGCGAAGCTGTCACCGGCCGCGGTGGTGTCGAGGACGTCCGACACGGGTTCCGCGGCGACCACCTCCCCGGCGCCGCCGAATGTGACGTGGCAGGCAGGGGAAGCGAGCTTCACCACGGTTTCCCGCACACCGGCCGCGTGCAAGCGCTCGATGACCGAGTCCGGGTCTGCGGAACCGTGCAGCAGTTGGTGATCCTCGACGCTGGCCAGGACGATATCGCTGGTTTGGAAGGCACGTTCATAGACATCCCGGGCCAGCGCCGCATCCGGCCAGCCGCGGGCCCGGAAATTGGTGTCGAACGCGATCCGGACGCCGCGGGCGCGCGCCCGGGTCAGGACATCGAACAGCCGATCGCGGCCGGACGCGTCGAACAGGGAGAGGGTAATGCCGGAGAGGTAGATCAAGTCCGCTCCGCACAACGCCGCCTCGATAGTGCGGATCTGCGGCAGACGAAACAGTTGGCGCACCGGGGCATTGTCGCGCCAGTAGAAGAAGCGCCGTTCGCCTTTTTCGTCCGTCTGGATCAGGTACAGGCCGGGCAGGCGATTGGCGAGGCGCGGGATGAGGGCGGTGCCGATGCCCTCTTTGGCCCAGGCGGCGATCATGGCGTCGCTGAACGGGTCGTCGCCCAGCGCGGTGACGTAGTCCACCGGCACGCCGAGCCGTGCGAGATACAGCGCGGTGTTAAGGGTGTCGCCGCCGAAGCCGCGCGTCAGCGTGCCGTCCGGATGTTCCGACAGTTCCATCATGCATTCGCCGATGCAGGCCACGCGCTCCATTGGACGTCCCCTCATCAGCCCGCGATTTTGCCAGCTCGATGCCGTGGCCAGGGCGGCACGCCGCCGCCGGGCCGATCTTTCCCCGCTTTCCGCCGGATCGCAATCCGTGAGTGCGGGGCTGGCGATTTGCGCCGGCCGGGAAATCGCGGGCATGATCGTCGCATGAGCATCATTCTGTATGACCTGGCGGGTGCGGACCCGGATGTCCGGTTCAGCCCGTATTGCTGGCGGATACGCTTCGCCCTGGCCCACAAGGGGCTGGCGGTGGAAACCGTGCCGTGGCGGTTCACCGAAACGGACGCCATTGCGTTCTCCGGCCAGGGCAAGGTGCCGGTGATCAGCGATGCGGGCACGGTAGTGTCCGATAGCTGGGCCATCGCGGAGTATCTGGACGACCGCTATCCCGAGCCTTCGCTGTTCGGCGGCCCTTTCGGCAAAGCGCACGCGGTGTTTGTCAACGCCTGGGCGGACGGCGTGCTTGTCGGCGCGATCGCCCGGTTCATCGTGCGCGATCTGATCGACGTCATCGACCCGAAAGACCGTGAATATTTCCGCTCCAGCCGGGAGGCTCGGTTCGGCGCCAGCCTGGAGGCGATCCAGGCCGGGCGGGAGGACCGCGTGGCGGCGTTCCGCGATGTGTTGCTGCCGGTACGGCTGGTGCTGCGGCGGCAGGACTGGTTGGGCGGCGCGGCGCCGAGCTACGCGGATTATATTATCGCGGGCACGTTGATGTGGCCGCGGTGTGCCAGCCGGTTTGCGTTACTTGAAGATAACGATGTGGTTGCGCAGTGGCTGGGGCGCGTGCTGGATCTTCATGGCGGGTTGGGACGTTCGGCGAAGCGGGCTTGATGCTGGGGCCTGCCCGCTGTCATGGCCGGGCGTATTGCAGTCCCCGTCATGCCGACGAAGGTCGGCATCCACGCCTCTGCCCGAACGGGCACCGCAAGGCGTGGATGGTGCGCCTTCGCGCACCATGACGACGAGGCGGCCGCCGGCCATGACACAAAAGCCACGGTCACCGGGACCCGTTTCGTTAAGTCATGAACCGATAATATGCACCACGATCTCCCGCATCTGCGGTTCGGTGCGATGTTCGAACAGATAGATCGCCTGCCAGGTTCCCAAAACCGGCACGCCGTTATCCACCGGGATCGACAGGCTGGTTTGCGTCAGCGCGGCCTTGATGTGCGCGGGCATGTCGTCCGGACCCTCGATGTCGTGCCGGTAATGCCCGCCCTCCGGCACAACGCGCCGGAAGAAATCCAGCAGATCGGCCTGCACGTCCCGATCCGCGTTTTCCTGCACGACCAGTGACGCCGAGGTGTGGCGGCACCACAGCGTCAGCAGCCCGGTGCCGATTTCTTCCTGTCTGACGCGGGCACGCACCGCCCGGGTGATGTCGTATAGCGCCTGCCCGCTGGTCGGGACCTGGAGTCTTACGATCGCTTGTTTCATGCTTTGAATGTGGCGGGGCGGGGCGGCTGGCGCAACCTACTCCGGCTGCGCCGCCTTGTGCGCCAGCAGCGCCATCAGCCGCCGATCGCGCCATTCCTGGCGGACGGGTTGCATGTTGGCGGGGAGTTCGGCGCGGCGGGCGGCGTGCAGGCGGTCCACCAACGTCTTTTCCCAGTCGAGCGGCTTCATCTGCTCCTGCATCGTCGCGTACAGCGCGCCATACCTGTTGCAGTAATCCGCAAGCCCTCCCGGAGCATTCAGGTCGATCGTCTCCAGCGGCCCCATGAAGCTCCAGCGCAATCCGATCCCGTGCTTGACCAGCGCATCGAGGTCCGCCGGCGAGATCACATCGTCGGCCAGCAGCCGGAACGCCTCCGCCACCAGCGCGCCTTGCAGCCGGTTCAGCGCGAAGCCGTCGATTTCCTTCTTCACCGTGGCAGGCACCTGGCCGGCCTGCACCATGATCTCCCGCGTCCGCTGCGTCACCGCCGGATCGGTCCAAGGCGAGGGGCAGATCTCCACCAGCGGAATCAGATACGGCGGGTTCACCGGATGCGCGATCAGGCAGCGGTGGCGGGTCTTCAGATGTTCTGTAAACGCGCTGGCCGGGATGCCGGAGGTTGACGAGGCGATTACCGCCTCCGGCCGCGCCGCGCGTTCCAGTTCGGTAAATACGCCGGTCTTGACGTCGATCCGCTCGGGACCGTTTTCCTGGATGTAGTCGGCGGTGCGCACGGCGTCCCACAGCGACTTCTTCGGCTCGATGCGGGCCAGCACCGTCTCCGGCGCATCCGCCAGCAGCCCCGCCGCCCTCAGCTCCGGCAGCCGATCGGCGATGAAGGAGAGGGCGAGTGTGGTTTGCTGGGGGAACTTGTCCCAGAGAGCGACCTGGAAGCCGGCGCGGGCGAACACGATGCACCAGGCGCGGCCGATAAGCCCGGCTCCGATCACAGCGACACGGGTCATGCGGGGGGTCCTCCTCGGCCCCGGAATGCCACGTGTCGGCTTGGTCGGGCAACCGCTTGCGCGCCCGGCGCGGCGGGGTCAGTTTGCCGTCTGAGGATGCGGCAGGAGGCGGACATGACCCGGGTGGCGGTGCTGGATGACTGGCAGGGTATCGCGCGCGGCGCGGCCGATTGGACGGGCTTGCAGGCGCGGGCCGAGGTGGTGTTCTTCGAGCATGCCTTCGCGGATGCCAATGACGCCGCGGCGAAACTGGCGGATTTCGAAATCGTGTTGTCGATGCGGGAACGGACTCCGCTCCCGGGGTCGCTGATCGAGCGGCTGCCGAAGCTGCGCATGCTGGGGATGACGGGCGCGCGCAACCTGTCGCTGGATACGGCGGCGTGCACGGCGCGGGGCGTGGTGGTGTGCAACACGCAGGGCGGCGGGATGGCGGACTCGGCGACGGCGGAGCTGGCGCTGGGACTGCTGATCAGCGCGGCGCGCGGGTTGGCCGTCGGCGATGCGGTGATCCGGGCGGGCGGGTTCCAGATGGGCGTGCCGGTGGGGATCGGGTTGGCCGGGAAGACGCTGGGGGTGCTCGGGCTGGGGCGGCTGGGCGGCTACATGGCGGCGTATGCCAAGGCGCTGCGGATGAACGTGATCGCGTGGAGCCAAAACCTGACGGCGGAAAAGGCGGCGGCGGCCGGGGCGGTGCTGGTTTCGAAGGACGAACTGATGGCGGCGTCGGATGCAATCAGCATTCACATGGTGCTGTCGGACCGGTCGCGCGGGCTGGTGGGGGCGGCGGAGATCGCGCGGATGAAGCCGGGGGCGATTCTGGTGAATACCTCGCGCGGGCCGATCGTGGATGAGGCGGCGCTGCTGGCGGCGGTGCATGCGGGGAAGATCGTGGCGGCGCTGGATGTGTTCGACCGGGAGCCGCTGCCGGTGGATCATCCGCTGCGGAGCGCGCCGAACACGGTGCTGAGCCCGCATCTGGGGTATTGCGTGCGGGAGACATGGGACTCGTTCTATCCGCAGATGGTGGAGAATGCGGTGGGGTTTCTGGAGGGGAAGCCGGTTCGGGTGGTTAATCCGGAGGTGCTGGGGTAAGGGGTCAGACGCGTTGTTCTGTTAGTGATGATGCGCCACGCCGGCTGCCCCGTGATCCTCGAACCGTGTATAGGCAGCCTGCACGATTTCTTCCCGGGTCGCTTCGGGCTCCAGGCCCAGCCAGGCGAAAGTTTCCCGGGGTCCCATCTCCGGCCACGTCTTGAGCCATCTCAGGCCGTCCTTAATCGTCCCGGGAGGCAGCACAAGGGCCGACGGAAAGGCATTCGCCCGGCCTTCCCGCGCATCCCCGAACAGGGTCGCCACCATCTCGATGTTGCGGTCGTTTCTGTTTCATCGTGGAAAGCCGGCCGTGTCTCCGGCAGGTCGCCGCGCCCGCCGCGCTGGAACGGGGCCAACGAGGCCCGAATGGCCTCGGCAGGCGGGGTGTCGGTAACGGACAAAATCACGTAGGCGAGCGAGAACATCCGGCCGGAAACCTTGCTGGCTGGCCGTGAACATGCCAGCGGGCGACCACGCTGACCACATCAGACGTTCAGGGCAGAACCGACGCACCACCCCGGCAACCCTACCCCCCGGTCACCGGCGGAAAAAACCCCACCTCGTCCCCCGGCTGCACCGCGCTCGACAGGTCCGCGAATTCCTGGTTGACCGCGCACCGCACGGTCCGCCCGTCCCGGAACGCCGCCGCATGCCGCGCATCCCGCGCCGCCAGGTAATCGACCAGCGCCGCCACCGTTCCAACACCCTCCGGCAGCGCCAATTCCTCCTGCGCAACGCCCACGCGTTCCCGCAGCCACGCAAAATACAGCACCCGGATCGGCTCGCTCATGCCTATCTATATCGTGCCGGCCCAAAGCAATCAGATCACTTCGGCGTCGGGATCGTCTCGATCCGGCCATCCCCATGGATCACCGTGCTGGTCCCGTTGCCGTTCGGCACGACGATCGACTGACCGCCGCCCGGCGAGATGGTCGTCTGATACCCCGGACCGCCGCCCGTCGTCACCGCGGGCCCGCCGGGGGTTTGGATCACCTGGCCGCCCGGCGTGCGCGGCGGCGGAGCAGCCGGCGGCGAGGCGTAGCTGGACAGCGGGGGCGCCGGGTTCAACGGCGGCAGACCCGGCTGGCTGTTACCCGGTGGCGTCGAACTGCCGTTGCTCGGGTTCGGCGACACCGACGGCATGGTTCCGCGGCTCAGCGGAGACCCCGGAACCGGCGCTTCCTGCCCGGGCGTCAAACCGCCCTGCGACTCCAGATCCTTCAGCGTCGGCGCCGGCGGCAGCGGGCCGGGCCAGATGTCGCCGGGTTCGGTCGTCAAAGGCTCCACTGCCGGGTCGCCGCCGAGGACGCGGTTAACGTTCTCGCTGTCGTCGATCGGCCGGTTCGGGTTGTAACCGCCGGTCAAAGGCGGGTTCCACCAGGTGTTGTAACCACAGCCGCTGAGGGTCAGCGCGAAGCAGAGCAGGGCGATACCACGCATCAATAAAGGCTTCCCATCAGGTACTGGTGGTTGGGTGCGTGGCGGAATATGCTCTTTAGACCGTGATCGACTCAAGGCCCCTTAGCGCAATGATATCAAACTAGGTCCGACCGGGTCGCTAACATATTGATAGCGCGTGCAAATCCCCGGTGGCGCCGCTACTCCTGCCCAAGCAATTCGCGCTTCAGCCGGGCTGTCGGTGGCGCCGGACCGAGGAAAGTGCGCAGCAGGACACGGGCGAAGCGGGGGTCGGTGATATCGCCCATCAGTTGCCCGTTGATCGTCAGGCGGGCCCCCTTTTCGGTGAACACGATCAGGCTGTCATCGCCATCATGGACGGCGGGAACCCGGGCGATGAACCGCTCCACGTCCTGCTGGTCGACCGAGCACTCCGGCGGTCGGCAGTTGTTGGCGAAGCCGTTGCGCCAGGATTTATGGGCGTCCTCCGCGCTCACGTCGCGGAGAAACCGGATCGACAGCACCTTGGTTTCGGGCGAGGCCAGGATGGTGTCGGCGTTGCTGCTGCGATGCTCCAGGTACAGGCCGGCGACGTAAATCTTGATCCCGAGGATGGAATAGGTCCGCAGTCCGATGCCGTTCAAGGTCAACCGGGTGCCGTCGATGACCCTGGAGTCCGGCATCGTGACACCCGCCAGTTCCGCCGCCCGCGCGGCGGCGATAGAAGTCACGACCACAGCCGCCACGGTCAACCCGCGGATCGTGGTGCCTATTATGCCGGCCGGAGTCGGACGCCGGCGTGAATCACAGTTTTGCATCCCGGCATTATGAACGTCGCTTTCGGAACGCATAGGCGGCGTCCGGACAGCCGTCCGGGTTTATCCGCGCAATTTTCGGCTAGCTGTCCGGGCTGTGACCTTTGCCGGCTACCCGGTGTTGCGATTTGGCCACGGGTGTCCTTGGTAGCGATAACAAAATGCTGCGACGCAGCAAATTCCGCTTGCATGCCGCGAACGCGACGCCCATTCTTCGTCTCGCAGACCGCGCTTAGGCGCACTGCTTTCTTGGACGTTTCCTCCCTAAACTTCGGCGGTGCTTTCGGGCACCGCCGTTTTTTTTGCTGCGGCGGACAGCCGCCATCCAGACAGGCCGGGCACGCACGATGAGACGGACATTCCCGCTTTCAGACCATCATGACGGGCGGCGCTTCTTCAATCCCGGCGCAGCCGGCGAGTCGCGCGGGCTGCTTCAGGTGCTGCGCTGGCGCCTGCTCGGGAAGCGCAGGCCCTGGCAGCGTCCCGCGGCTGACCCGGTTTTTCCGCCGCCGCCCTCGGCCGTGCGGCCGGGCACCGTCGCG
Source organism: uncultured Rhodopila sp. (assembly GCF_903915725.1). GTDB lineage: Bacteria > Pseudomonadota > Alphaproteobacteria > Acetobacterales > Acetobacteraceae > Rhodopila. Next base: position 35,150 of record NZ_CAIWTY010000021.1, on the reverse strand, counting down.
ATCAGCTTTATCAATCACGCCAGCTTCCTGATCCGGCTGCCCGGCGCCGTCGTGCTGACGGACCCGATCTTCAGCCGGCGCTGCTCACCGGTGTCCGGGGCCGGGCCGGAGCGGGTCCGCCCGCCCGGCATCGCCCTGGACGATCTGCCGCGCCCCGACGTGGTGCTGCTGTCGCATAATCACTACGATCACATGGACCTGCCGAGCTTGCGCGAGCTCCAGCGCCGGCACGCGCCACGGGTCGTCACAACGCTGGGCAATGCACGCGCGTTGGCGAGGCAGGGGATCAACGCAACCGAACTGGACTGGTGGCAGGAGGCCGTGCACGGGGTTGTGCGTTTCACCGCGACTCCGGCGCGGCATTTCTCCGCGCGCACCCCGTTCGACCGCAATCGGACGCTCTGGGCCGGATTCATGATCGCCTGCCCGGAAGGGCGGATACTGTTTGCCGGCGATTCCGGGTTCGGTCCGCATTGGGGGCAGATATCCGGACGCCTCGGCCCGCCGGATGTCGCCTTGCTGCCCATCGGCGCCTACGAGCCGCGGTGGTTCATGCAAGCGGCACATATGAACCCGGCCGAAGCGGTACAGGCGCATATCGATTTGCGCGCCCGCCGCTCCATCGGCATGCATTTCGGCACGTTTCAACTGACCGATGAGGCGATCGGCGCCCCGCAGGAGGCGCTGGCCGGAGCATTGCGCGCGGCGGCCATCGACACCGGCACGTTCACCACGCACCGCTTCGGCGAAACGCGCTTCTATGATCTATCGCGGTGAGGTTGCTTCAGCCTCCCGGCTGCCTGGTTTTGCTGGCGGTCCGGGCCGGCACACTGGCAGCCACCTGCTCGGCAACCGGCGGCGCCTCGCCGGCGAGCTGGGCATACGAACTGATCGACTTTTCCACATCGGCCTGAGCCATGACCGGCGATAGCAACGCGGCCGCCTTGTCACGGTCCCCGGCGGCGACATAGGCCATTGCCAGGTTGGTCCGAACCCGCCGCGACGTGTTGTCCTCTTTCCAGAGCGCTTCCAGGATGCCGATCGCCTCGTCGGATTTGTGCTCAAGCGTGAGGGCGAGTGCGAGGTTGTTGCGGGATGCCGCGTCGGTCGGCGCGACGGCGACGGCGCTATGGAATGTGGCCTCCGCGTCCGGGTAGGACCGCTGCATGACCTCGGCGATGCCGAGACCGTTCAGTGCCTCGAGATTGTCGGCGTTATGGGCGATCACCTCCTGGTAGACCGGTATGGCAGCCGCACCGTTGTCCTGGCGGACATACAGGCGTCCGATCAGCAGGCCGAGATCGGTATCGCGCTTGTCGCGGCCATAGACCGGCAGGGCGACATCGAGTGCTTCGGCGTTGCGGGCAGCGTTGGCGAGGGCGGTCGCGTATCGCTTTTGCAAGGCCGCGTCGCCGCGGTCGCGTGTGGCGGCGTCGCGCAGGAGAGCAAGCTGTGCATCGGCGTTGCCCTCTCCGTCCGCCAACTGGGCGAGCCGGGAGCGGGTTTCCGCGTCGTTCGTGGCAGCGCTGTTTTTAGACGCGCCGCATCCGGTCAGCAGCAGGGCGCCGAGCAGAGCGGCGATGAGGGGCGACGGCCTGCCCTGGTATGCGGCATATGTCATGGCGATTCCTTTCCGGTCCGGCTGGACCCGCGATCACGAATTGATATTCGCGGAATAGGTGCATAACTGCAAGGTTATCCTTTCGGCATGGTCTTCAAACAACTGTGTGTCGGTGACGATCGTATGCTGCGACGAGGTCTGTGGTTTCGAGTGCGTGGCCTGGCGCTGTATTTGGACCGCGGGCCACCAGCGAGCGGGTTACGGTCGTATTGCGCGGTGTCGATTACGATGACACTTTGCTGATCGAAGCCGTTTTCCCGGTGCGGGTTAACATGCAGTTGTACGGTAAGTCTATTTTCGATAACGGATTTGATACTGACAGCTATCCGAAATAGCCATGCAACTGTCACAGTAGCGTGTAATTTTTGACGAATTTCTAATTAATTTCCGGTTTGTGATCGGCCAACGCGACCGGGCGGGTGACGGAAACCGGCCGCCCTGACGGAGTGAGTCATTATATATCAATCCACTAACTGGAAGCCCTGAATTTTGCGGTGCTCGTGCAGGCCAGTCTCATGCAGCGAAGACGGTCGCGTCGGCGGGAAAACTCTCACGCTTAATTCAGTTCGAATTCGTCCTTGTTTCATTCATATCAGTCGCACCGGCCGATGGCGCAGGATGTAACGAGAAACCCCTGGCCAGCCGATCGGATGTAACGGATGCCGACAAACCAAGCATACGTCGGTGTTCACAAGTCAACCTGCAACAGGAGTCGAGTCATGCTGTCCAACATCAAGTCCTCCATCGCCCTCGTCATCTCCAGCCTGAACGAAGACCGCGACGCGGCCGGCGCGCTTGAGTACGCGCTGCTCGTGTCCTTCATCGCGGTCGCGGTGATCGTCGGCGTCACCAAGTTCGGAACCGCGCTGGGCACGTTCTTCAGCACCATGGGCACCGTCATCGGCGCACTGGCCACCTAAGCTGGAGGCTCGGGGCGTCCGGGACCTTAGTCCGGCGCCCCGCCAACGGCTTGTGTGAACTTATCGCCGACAATTACAGCCCTTGATCCATTCATACCCGCAGGTCCATCCAATGCAGTCCGGCAGCATATATTGCCTCGACGCCGCGGTTGCCGCTCTTTTGGTCTTCGCGGCATTGCGGGATATCGCGACACGTTTGGTGCCCAATTGGGTCTCCGTCGCAATACTGACATGCGGTATCGTTCTGCATACAGTCATAGGTAATCCTTTTACTGCGATCGGCTGGGGTCTGCTGGTGTTCATCGCGGCTGCACTGATGTGGAAGCGGGGATGGCTGGGCGGAGCCGACGTCAAGCTTCTCGGCGCCGCCTCCGTCGCGGTCGCACCGGCGGACATAGGGCCGCTGCTGATCGCCATATCGCTGGCGGGCGGCGTGCTCGCCGTTTTGTATATCGCTTTGTCAAGGCTTGTGCGTCGCCCCGTGGCCGGTCCGCGGCAGGGTTTCCTGCCCCGGCTGCTCAAGGCCGAGATCTGGCGCATCCACCGACGCGGCCCGCTGCCGTACGCCGTGGCGATCGCGGCTGGCGGTCTTTTCACCCTTTTCCCGAGCTAGGTGTAACATGGCAGTCCGTATTGCATTGTTCTTGCTGATCGGTCTTGGTCTCGCGGGCATCGCGGTCACCGTGGTCGTCGGACTGCGCCCCACCGCCGCGCCGGTTGTGGTCGCCGCCCCGCAGGAAGTCGTCGTTCCCAAGGCCCAGATCCTCACCGCGGCGCGCGTCGTCCGGGGTGGAACGCTGCTGCTGCCGGACGATGTCTTATCCAAGACCGTGCTGCCGGCGGACGTGCCGGCCGGCGCCTGGCTCGACACCCTGGACACGCGGGCCGCCATCCAGGGCGCCATGGTCCGCCATCAAATGGAACCCGGGCAGCCGATACTGCACGACGATGTCGTTCGCCCGGGTGAGCGGGGCTTCCTTGCGGCGGTGCTGTCGCCCGGGACCCGTGCTGCCACCATCGGTGTCGATGCCGTCAGCGGGACCGCCGGGCTGATCTGGCCGGGTGACCGTGTCGACGTGATCCTGACCCAGAAAATCGACGACTCGACCACGCCCATCGGCCGGCGGGTGGTCGGTGAGACGGTCATTCAGAACGCCCGCGTCATTGCTGTCGATCAGCACATGACCGAAGGCGTCGCGCCGGGCAGCGCGCTTAGCAACAACACCATAGCCCGCACGGTGACGATCGAGGTGCTGGCCAAGGAGGCTGAGAAGGTTTCGGTCGCCGCGACGCTGGGTCATCTGGCGGTGGTTGTCCGTTCGGCCAGCGAGCCTGTCCCGGTGGCAGACGATCACCCGATGGTCGCTTCCGTCGCCCAGGACGGCCTGGTCTGGAGCAGCGACGTCTCGGCCGCGTTTCGTGCCTCGCCGCGCAATCCTGACATGACCATCCACCTGTTCACCGGGCCGCAGGCCAATGCCGTGGAGTACCACTACTAATGCGCTCGCTCATCCCCTTGCTGCTCTGCGGCTTGTCGCTGACAGGCGCGCCGGCGTTCGCCCAGACTCCGATCTCCCCCGGCCCCATGGCGCCGCGATCGCAGGCACCTTCGCCGACGTCCCTGACGATCGACGCCGGTTCCGGCCAGGTGATCCAGACCGGACGGGCGATCACCAACCTGTTCGCGGCGGATCCGAAGGTGGCCGAAGTCCGGCCCGCCAGCCCGACCAGCGTATTCGTATTCGGCGTGGCCCCCGGCCGCACCACGATCGCCGCGCTGGATCAGGGCGGCAATGTCATCGGGCGTTACGAGGTGACTGTCCGGCCCTCCGCCTACGGTGCCGCGGCGACGCAGGCGGCGCTGCACCAGGCGTTGCCGCATAGTAACGTGTCCGTGCAGACATCGGTCAACGGATTGACCCTGACCGGGCAGGTGTCCAACCCGGCCGAGGCGGCGCAGGCGGACAGCATCGCCAGGGGGTTCCTTGGCGACAAGATGACACTGGACAACCGCTTGACGGTCGGCGCCAGCGTGCAGGTCAACCTGCGGGTGCGCATCGCTGAAATCTCCCGCCAGGTGACGCGGCGGTTCGGGATCAACTGGGCGGCGCTCGGCTCCATCGGCAAGTATGGCATCGTCGGCGCGTCGATCTTCGATCCCTTCAACTCGCCGGCCAGCCCTGCGCATCAGTTGCTGGGCGGTTATAAAGACAGCAACCTGTCTATCGACGCGCTGCTGGATCTGCTGGCCGCGGATAACCTGGCCACCATATTGGCCGAGCCGAATCTGACTGCGATGAGCGGAGAAACCGCCAGCTTCCTGTCCGGCGGCGAGTATCCGATACCGGTCGCGCAGCAAAACAACACCATCACCATCGAATACAAGCAATACGGTATCTCGCTCGCTTTCGTTCCCACCGTGCTGGGTTCGGACCATATCAGCCTGCATGTCAGGCCGGAGGTCAGCCAGCTTTCGACCCAGGGCGCCATCCAGCTTGGTGTCGGCAACAGCACGATCTCGGTGCCCGCGCTGACCGTCCGCCGCGCCGACACCAGCGTGGAGCTCGGCAGCGGCCAGAGCTTCGCCATCGCCGGCCTGCTGTCGGCGCAGAACACGCTGGGCAACAACGGCCTTCCCTATATCGGCGAAGCGCCGATCATCGGATCTCTGTTCCGGTCCGATAACATACAACGTAACGACTCCGAACTGGTGATCATCATCACGCCTTATATCGTGCGGCCGGTCGATGACCCAAAGCAGCTGCGGGCGCCCACGGACGATTATCGCGTGCCGCATGACTACGACCGGGTGACCTTGAACCGCCAGATGGCCCGCGGCACCCCGGAAGTCATCTCCGCCCATCTGCCTGGCGATGCCGGTTTCATTCTCAACTAAAAGGAGGCTGTTGTGCGGACGAAACTTCTGATCCTCGTCGCGTTGACCCTGGCGGCCTGCCAGAACGTTGCGGACCCATCGTATAGCGCCGGCACCTGGAAGCCGGCCCACGTGAACGAAGCCAACCTCCAGGCCATGATCGCCAACCCGGCAGATCTGGATCATGGCCACGGCGACGGCCGGACTTCCGCCGCGCTTGCCGCCGCCGCCATCGATCGGCTGCGGAGCGATAAGGTCAAGCCGCTGGCGACGACCGGACTTGCCGATATCAGGATGAACAACACCGGAACGAATACCGGAGGAGGCGGCCAATGACCGTGATCCCCAATCTCGCGGCCGTCGCGCCATCGCCGGAGCATGACGCCGGCCGCTCGGATCGCACCCGGTTCAGGGCCTTCGTCCGCGATAAGGCGACCGAGGCGATCTTGCGCGATGCCCTGGGCGACCTGCTGCAGGACGAAAATACGATCCGCCGGGCCGACCTGGCGACCACGCGCCAGGCATTGCAGCGAGATCTTGCGCCGAACGTGCTGATCCTGGACGTTTCAGGCGAGGAACATCCGCTTCGGGTGCTTGACGATCTCGCGCAGTTCGTCGAGCCCGGCGTCCGCGTTCTGGTCATCGGCGACACCCAGGACATGGAGTTTTATCGCCAGGCGATCCGCAGCCTGGGGGTGCTGGAATATCTGGCCAAGCCGCTCAACCGTGAGACCGTGGCGCGGCATTTCAGGCCGGTGATCATCGGCCGGGATCCAACCGATCTGCAGATCCGGGCCGGCCGTATCATTACTGTCACGGGTGTGCGCGGCGGGGTAGGGGCAACGACCATCGCCACCAACCTGGCAAGCCATCTCGGTGAGGCAACCAGGCGGCACACGCTGCTGATTGACGCGGACCTGCATGGCGGGACCTCGGCGCTGATGCTTTCGGTTGAAACCGCCGACGCCCTTCGCACGGCGCTGGAGCATCCCGAACGGGTGGACGAAGTGTTCCTGCAACGTGGCGCGCGCAGCGTCAGCGACCGCCTGCACGTGCTGTGCGCCGAAGAAGCGCTCGATCGGCCCGCGGTGATAAGACCCGAATTGGCGGCCGATCTGCTGGATTTGTTGCGGAAACACTATCACTTCATCGTGGTGGACGTGCCGCGGTACATTACCCCTTTCAACCGGGTGTTCCTGGACGCGGCGCACCAGCGCGTCCTGGTCATGGACGGCTCGCTGGGGTCCATCCGGGACACGCTGCGCTTTCTGGCCATGCCCGCGGGCGCGACGCAATCCAGGCCGCCGATCGTCGTGCTGAACCATGAGGGTTATACGGGGATGCTGCACCGGAAAGAGGTGGTCGCCGCACTCGGGCAAACCCCGGAGGTGGTGATTCCGCATGCGCCGAAGTCGCTGGTCCGGGCTGCGACCATCGGAAAACCGGCGACGCGCAGCCGAGGTCCGTTGCGCAACGCGATGGAGGCGTTGTCGCAGGAAATTACGGTCGCGGTCAGTACTTCTCCGCCTGCGCCGAAGGGACGGAGCCTTATCGCCCGTCTGATGGCCCGATGATCCCCCCGGTCGCCTTTGGGCGCCGCGGATCGGAGCCAGCGGTCAGCCCACGTCAGGCGGGCGTCGCGCCGGTTGCCGCGGCCCGGCCCGCGGCACCACCCGATCCGATCGCGCAACTTCGGGCGATTTTCCTCTCGCGCCTCGATCCAGCAACGATCTCGGGCCAGGGATCGGACAAGCTGGCGGCGGAGGTGGAGCGCCTGCTGGCGGAAATCGCCGATGAGATGCGCATCCAGCTCAACGGCCGTGAGCAGCGCCAGCTTGCGGCCGAACTGGTTGACGACATGCTCGGCCTCGGCCCGCTGGAGCCTTTGCTGGATGACGACACCATCACCGACATCATGGTGAACGGTCCCGATAAGGTGTTTGTCGAGCAGCGCGGCAAGCTGGTGCTGTCCAATGTCCGGTTTCGCGATGTGGCGCATGTCGGCAACATCTGCCAGCGGGTCGCGGCGGCCGTGGGGCGGCGGATCGATGAATCCAGCCCGATGGTCGATGCGCGGCTTGCCGACGGGTCCCGCGTCAACATCATCTTCCCGCCGCTCGCTTTGAACGGGCCCTGCATGTCGATCCGCAAGTTCGCCCGCAAGGTCATCGACTTTTCAGTTCTTATAAACAATGGCTCGATCACGCCGCCGATGGCGAAGCTGCTGGAGGCCGGATCGCAGGCGCGCCTGAACGTGATCATCTCGGGCGGCACCGGATCGGGCAAGACCACCCTGATGAACGCCATGTCCCGGATGATCGGCCGGGATGAGCGTATCGTTACGGTCGAAGACGCAGCGGAATTGCAGTTGCAACAGCCGCATGTCGTGCGGCTGGAGACGCGGCCGACGAATCTGGAAGGCAAGGGCGAAGTGACGGCACGCGACCTCGTGCGCAACGCCCTGCGTATGCGGCCCGACCGGATCATCATCGGCGAGGTCCGCGGACCGGAAGCGTTCGACATGCTGCAGGCCATGAACACCGGCCACGACGGCAGCCTGAGCACGATCCACGCCAACACCACGCGCGACGCCATGACGCGTATCGAGAACATGGTGCAGATGGGGCAGCCGAACCTGCCGCTGCGGGCCATCCGCACCCAGGTCGTCAGCGCCGTCGATCTGCTCGTCCAGGTCGAGCGAATGCGCGACGGCGTGCGCCGCGTGACGCAGATCACCGAAGTCGTCGGCCTCGAAGGTGAGGTCGTTACTTTGAACGATGTGTTCCAGTACGAGTTCGACAATGAGAGCCCGGAGGGAAAGATCCAGGGCCGCTATCGTGTTTCCCGCATGCGGCCGGCCTGCATGCAACGGCTGAGCTATTTCGGCGTCGATCGAATCTGGATGTCGGCGCTGGAGGAGGCGGATCGATGAGCGCCGGGCATATTCCGCCCATGCTGCTGATGGGGGCGGCGGGTTTCGCGCTGCTGGCCATCGGCGCGGGCAGCCTGCTGGCGATGGATTCGCGCAACCGGCTGGTCGAACAGCGCACCAAGGCGGTGGCGACATCCTACGCCCCGGTGGTCATGTCGGCCGGCGGACGCTCGCTGCGGCTGAAGGGCGCAGTGAAAAACGTCAGTCCATTGGAAAGCCTCGGCAAACTGATCGGGCTGGAGCCCGGGCGGCCGGATCTGTATCCGGTGCCATGGTGGACGGTTCCTCTGGCGATGTTCGGGTTCGGGTTTTTCCTCGCCAAGCTGGTGGTCTTTCTTGTGGGCGATATCGGCTGGGTGGCGTGGCCGGCCGGCTGGTTCCTGGGGTCGCGCTGGCTGCTGCAGCGCTGGCTGCTGAAGTACCGGAACGAACTGATAAAGCAACTCCCGGATGCGTTGTCGATGATCGTTCGCACGGTCCGGGCAGGCATTCCGGTTAGCGAGGCGTGTCAGGTCGCCGCGCGCGAGTCTCCGGCCCTGACCGCGGCCGAGTTCGGAATACTTTCAAGTGAAATCTCCGTCGGCCGCACGATGGAGGATGGCCTTTGGAAGATGGCCGCTCGCACCGGCCTGCGGGAATACCGCTTTCTGGCCGTGGCCCTGACGCTGCAGGCGCAGACCGGCGGCAACCTGACCGAGACGCTGGAGAAGCTGGCCGACGTCATCCGCAGGCGGAGCGCGCTGCGGCAACGCGGCAAGGCGCTTACCTCCGAGGGGCGCGCGACCGCGGTGGTGCTGACGGTATTGCCGTTCCTGGTCGCGGCCGCGCTGACGCTTGTTGCGCCGACTTACATTGTACTGCTCATTACCGATCCGCTCGGGAAGAAGATCCTCCTGGCCGCGATCTCCTGCCTGTGCCTGGGGCTGCTGACGATGCGGTCCATGATCAAGCGGAGTCTGTCATGACAAGTGTACTGTTATGGCGCGTGATCGCCGCCGGCTTCGTGCTGATCCTTTTAGCTGCCGCCGTGCTGTCCGAGATCACCCGCCGCCAGGACCAGGTCAAGGAACGCATCCGGCTCGTGCAGGGGCGCAGGCCGGCGAACGCTACGGTGAGCGCCAATCGGTTCGACGATGCCCTCGGCGCGATCCGCAGGTTGGGCGGAATGATCCTGGAGACCGGACTCTTCTCCGCCAAAACCACCGGGGACCTGGAGCAGACCCTGGCGGCGGCAGGATACCGCCCCGCCTCGGCGTTGCCGATGGTGGTCGGCGCCAAGGTCTCGTTGATGGTGACGCTGCCGGTTTTGGCATGGTTTCTGAGCGGAGGCTTTGGCGACAGCACGATACAGATCGTAGCCGCGTTCGGTGGCCTGGCCATCGGGCTGATCCTGCCGGACATGATCATCGGCAGGATGCGCAAGCGTTATCTGGCCGATGTGGAGCGCGGGCTGCCGGATGCGTTGGACCTGCTGGTGATTTGCGCGGATGCCGGCTTGCCGCTTGAAACCGCGCTGGACCGCGTGGCGATGGAGTTCCGCGACAGTGATCCGCCTACGGCAAACGAGCTGGCGCTTACTGCAAACGAAATGAAGATGCTGCCGGACCGGCGGCAGGCTTTGATCAACATCGGCGTGCGCACCAACCTCGAAACGTTGGTCGCCCTGGGGGGAACGCTGGCGCAGACGCTCCAGTACGGCACGCCGCTGACCCAGGCGCTGCGCGTGCTGTCGAACGAGATGCGCGACACGATGCTGGTGAAGTTCGAGGAACGCGCGGCCCGTCTGCCGGTGTTGCTGACCTTGCCGATGATCGGGTTCTTTCTCCCCTGCGTGATCATCGTCGTGCTCGGACCTGCCGGCGTGCAGGTCTATCACATGATGAACGGTTGAAAGCGATGCGCCCTGTAATCCGTTTCGCCCGCGGGCTGGCCCGCAACCGGTCCGGAGCAACGATCGAGGAGTTCGCGATTATCAGCCTTGCGCTGCTCTCCTTGATTGTCTTCCTGATAGAAGGTTCGTTTCAGTTGCTAACCGCCGCCGTGCTGCAATATGGCCTGCGGGAGGCGGCGCGGTTCGGCATCACCGGGCAAACCGTTCCGCCGAGCATGGCCGCCAATCCTCCCGCTTCGCGCGAGGCGGCGATCGCCGATATCATTTCGGGCGCGGCATTAGGGCTGATCAACCCGTCCTATCTGGCTGTCTCCGAAACGGTTTATCCATCCTTCAATACTGTCGGTGCGGCGGGGAAAGGTGTCGCGGGGGCAGGCGGTTCCGGGTCGGTGGTGCAATACCAGGTGACCTATTTCCAGCCCTGGCTGCTGTCCGGAGCGGGATATTTCCCGGTTCTGGCGACCGGTCTGTCGGGGATCACATACACGCTTTCCACGGTGGTGCAGAATGAAAACTTCCCTACGAACTGACGATCGCCGCGCGATCGCGGCGTTCGAGTTCGCGCTTGTGCTGCCGATCCTGCTGATTTTGCTGCTCGCCGGGACCGACCTGACGATTTGGTTCATCAACAAGTTCCGGCTGGACAATACTGCTTCGGAGGTCGGCAATATCGTCGCGGGAGCAACGGCTTTGCCATTGAGCGCGTTTCCGGCTTCCTGGTGTTCGGCAAGTTCGACATCGCTGAATTACTTTGCGATCGCTTATAATATTGCCGCTCCCCTTTCAGTGTGCGGCACCAATGGCGCCACCATCATCAGCGGCATAACCAACAATGGAACCAGCACCAGCATGGTCTGGCAGGAACGAACGGGCAATGCCGCCGCTTACCCGAGCCTGATCGGAACCCCGGGCAATGCGCTGACATTCCCGCCCGGGTACAGCGTGCCCAGCGGCCACAGCATCATCGCAACCGAAGTCTACACGGGTATCACTCCATGGAAATTCAGTCTGTCATTCATGAGCGGCCCCGGGGCGCCGTCCTTGTATGCCCACTCGATCTTCGAGCCAAGATCAGGCACGCTGGCCACGCCGCAATGAAAAGCTTACCGCGCGACCGGCGCGGCGCAACGAGCGTCTTAGTCGCCGTCATCATCGTTGCTTTGATCGGTGCGATCGGCGTTGCGGTGGACGGAACGCGGCTGGTAATGGTGAAGTCGCGCCTGAAGACATCGGTCGATGCGGCGGTGCTGGTTGCTGCCCGCGACATGACAATCGCCGGAAGTGCAACCAATGCAACGAATTTGTTCTGGGCAAACTTCGGACGCAGCAGCGCAATGTCGACGCTGGGGTTTTTGAGCACGAACATTACCAGCGTGGCGGTTACCAATATCAGTACCAACACGGTTTCGGTGCAGGCCCAGGGCCTCATGCCGACGACATTCATGAATATTTTCGGTATTCCCAGTGTGTCGGTAGTCAGTTCCGCGCAGGCTACCCGGGCGGCTACCGGCATGGAAGTCGCCCTGGTGCTCGATAACACAGGCTCGATGGCGGGGTGGCCGATCACGTCCGTGATTGCATCCGCCACCGACCTGGTCAATGTGCTCTATGCCAATGGCACGGTGGATACCGAACCGAACCTTTGGGTTTCTGTCGTACCTTTTTCGGCCGAAGTAAATATCGGTCCAAACAATACCGCCATGCTCAAGGCTGGAAGCAACACCGCTGGCGCCTATATGAACACCAACTGGATGGGTTGCGTGATGGCCCGCTACGACACGGTCGACGCGGCCACCGGTCTGACCAACGATTTCACCGATGTCCCGCCAACAGTTGCGCCGATGACACCGTATCTGTATCCATCGACATACGGCAAGTACACGGTCCTGGACAAAGGCAAAACTGCGTATTTCGGCGATAATGACTGGACACCGTCGAACATCACGGAGGCCCAGCAATCGACGATCGCGCAGAATACCGCTGTCGGTCCCAACCTGGGTTGCCCGCAGAACAGCACCGGTGGCGGTCTCCCGATCCTGCCGGAAACCGCAAGCCGTGCCACGGTGCTGGCGGAGATCGACCAGATGGTGGCGAATTTCCGAGGCGGCACCTTCATCAATCTCGGGCTTCAAGCCGGGTGGTGGACGCTCAGCCCGCGGTGGAGGGGCGCGGCCGGTTGGGGTAACGCCACTTTGCCGCTCAATTACAATACGCCATACATGAAGAAGGTCATCGTGTTGATGACGGACGGCAACAACCAGTGGTACGACTATCCGGGCGGCGCCCCGGGAGCCGGCCCGGCGAACCTGCCCGACGGCACTGCGACAAAGTGGACCAATGACGGCAATACCGATTTCACCGGTTACGGCCGGCTGTTGGACAACAACATGAAGCTCGCGGCCGGGCAGAACACGCAGGCCAATGCAACCACCAACATCAACAATAAAATGAGCCAGTTGTGCACGCTTATCAAGGCGCAGGGCATTCTCATCTATTGCATCTTGTTCAATCATGACGGTTCGGTGAGTGCCGATACGCAGACCCTGTTCCAGAACTGTGCGACTGCTCCGCCGTACTACTTCCTGGACGCAACCGACGCGCAGTTGCAGGCGACATTCACGAATATCGGCGGACAGCTCGCGTCGTTGCGCATATCCCAATGAAATGCGGTCTGCCCCTGTTTCTGCTGCTCGCGGCCAGTCTTCTGCCCCGGCCGCTGCTCGCGGCGGGAACTCCGGGCGACATGCAGGTGTGCCGCAAAGCCGCCGTCGCTGCCGAACAGGAACAAGGCCTGCCGCCCGGCCTCCTGCTGGCGATCGGGCAGCAGGAAAGCGGCCGGTGGGACGCGGCTTCGGGTGCCGTCGAACCATGGCCGTATGCCGCCAACGCGGCGGGGGAGGGGCGCTTGTTATCGTCCCGGACGGAAGCCATCGGATATGTCACGGATCGGCAGCGATTCGGCATCCGGTCGATCGATGTCGGCTGCTTCCAGATCAACCTGCATCATCATCCGACCGCATTCGCAACCCTGGAGGAAGCGTTCGACCCCGACGCCAACGCCCGCTATGCCGCCCGTTTCCTGAAAGAACTGTATGCTGAAACCGGAAGTTGGGAAGCCGCGGTCGGACGATACCATTCGTCAACGCCCGGGCTGGGCGACAGCTACAAGGCCGCGGTCCTCGGACGTTGGGGTGGCCGCGGGGGGACGATACCCTCCGCCCCGACCCGAACCACACCGGGGATCGAGATCGTTGCCGGGGTGACCGTTCAGCGGCCGCTTGCCTCCGGCGGCCAGGGCAATATCCTGGCCGCCGTGGCGGGCCTTCCCCACGTGATCACGCCGGGTGCCGGCTTGTCTCGCCATATGTGACAGCCGGAAATACCCGCGCGGCTTGACCCTGATCAATGACCTCCACCTTTGGTTGCGAGAGGCTGCGCCCGACGCTTGGAGGATTCCGCAATGTCGATTACCGCGGCCGATATCATGACCTCGCCGGTCATCGCCGTTTCGCCGCAGACCAGCATGGCGGAGATCGCCGCTCTGCTTGCCAGCAAGCACATCAGCGCCGTTCCGGTCTGCAATTCTGACAGCTCGCTCGCCGGCGTCGTCAGCGAGGGCGACATCCTCAAGCCGTTCCGCGAGTCGGTCAGGGCGCGCCGCGACTGGTGGCTGGGCGTTATAGCCGAGGGCGAGAACCTGCCGCAGGATTTCCTCGACTACATCCGCCAGGATACGCGGACCGCCGCCGACGTGATGGTTGCGCATGTGATCGCCGTCGAGCCGGAGACGACGCTGCCGGAGATCGCCGAGTTGATGGTCAAGCACAGGATCAAGCGCGTGCCCGTCCTGCGCGACGGGCGTGTCATCGGCATCGTCAGCCGATCGGACCTCGTCGCGGCCATCTCACGCGCTCCCGGAATGCTGGTATAGCGGCCAGTTAAGCGTCCAGGATCATTGAAGATCAGGAGGTTAACATGCCCGAAAGAAGTCTGGGCGACGTCGTCAAGCGCCAAAATCCAGTCACTCTGCCCGACACCGCGACGGTTCAGGCGGCGTGCCGGGTGATGCGGGATCAGCGCATCGGCGCCGTGCTGGTCACCGCGCCGGACGGACGGCTGACCGGACTGTTCACCGGACGGGACGCGGTCGCGCGGGTCGTTGCCGAGGCGCTCGACCCGGCGAAAACCCTGCTTCGCAGCGTCATGACATTGGAACCCGAGGCCCTGCAGCCGCGAGGCCATGCGACGGACGCATTGCGGATGATGGATGACGGCGGCTATCGCCACCTGCCGGTGGTCGATGGCACCCAGGTCGTCGGCATGGTTTCGCGCGGCGACTTCACCGCCCTGGACAATGCCCGGCTCGACGAAGAAACCGGGTTCTGGGAAATCATGTAGCCGGAACCGGGTTCCGGCTACCTCGCAAACGTCATGGGCCCGGCCAGCACCGGGCCCCAAACACCCTTAGACCGCCACCGCGTGCCGGCCCGCCGCCGGATCCAGATATGCATCGAACTGGCTGGCCACCCGCCGCACCAGGTTGCGGGATTCCTCCGGCACAGTGATCACACCGTCTTCGATCCGCGCCAACCCGTCGGCGATCAGCGGCTGCAATCCGGACAGTTCCGTATCCAGGCATCCCGCGTCGAAGCCGTGCCGGCGGATAGCGTCGGGCACGTCGGCGCGCAAATCGCACATCAGCCGCATGATGATATCGCCGCGCAGATCGTCTTCGGGCGTGATCGCGACACCGCGGACGGTCGCCAGTTCACCCGCCTCGATCCGCTCACCGTACTCTTTGATCCCGGCGGCATTCTGCACATAGCCCTGCGGCAGCCGGCCGATGGACGAGGCGCCGAGGCCGACAAGCGCATCGGCCGGGTCGTCCGTGTAGCCCTGGAAGTTGCGGCGCAACCGGCCGGCCCGGAGTGCCACCGCCATCGGATCGTCCGGCAGCGCATAATGGTCGAGGCCGATGCGCTGATAGCCGGCCCGCATCAGCGCCTCGCCGATGGTTTGCTCCTGCAGCAGGCGCTCGTCGGAGCGCGGTAGCGCGGCCTCATCGATCACCCGCTGGTGCTTCATCATGCCCGGCACATGGGCGTAGCCGAACACCGAGATCCGCGCCGGCTCCAGGGTCAGCACATCGGCAACGGTCGTCTCGCAGGACGCCGCGGTCTCATGCGGCAGGCCGTAGAGCAGATCGACATTGAGGTCCCTGATCCCGGCATCGCGCAGCAGGTCGGCGCAGGCGCGGGTCGTCTCGATGGATTGGATCCGGGCGACCGCCTCCTGCACCGGCAACTCGAACGACTGCACGCCGAGGCTGGCGCGCGTCACGCCGCCCTGTTTCAGCGCCGCCGCCATCTCAGGCTTCAGGCGGCGCGGGTCGATCTCGATGGCGACCTCGGTGCCCGGTTCGATGGTGAAGCGGTCGCGCAGGCGGGCCATCAGCCCGATGAACAGCTCCGGCCCGACGATCGCGGGCGTGCCGCCGCCGAAATGGACATGCAGGACCCGTTTGCCGCCGATGAGCGACGATACATGATCGATTTCACGCTCAAGCGACGCGACATACTTCTCAACCGGCGGGCGATGCCGGGTGATGCTGGTGTGGCAGCCGCAATACCAGCACAGCGTCTCGCAGAACGGCACATGCAGATACAGCGACAGCTTGGCGTCGGCCGGCACCGCCTTAAGCCAGTCGCGGTAGGACAACGGCCCGACGGCCGCCGAGAAATGCGGTGCGGTCGGGTAGCTGGTGTAGCGCGGAATGCGCTCGTTCAAATACTTCTTAATCGCGCTATCCGTCATGTCTGCCACTTCCGTCTCCCGATCGGCTGCATTGATGTCGACGCGATCCGCCGCCGTCCTTGATCCGGATCAATTCCCGGACTCCGCACGGCATCTAATGGATGCCGATCTATGACAGCGAGTGAGACTCCATGGGGCTGCTTTACCTCGACGCGCTTCGCAACGCAGCGGTCACGACCGACCCCTTCACCTTCACGGTTGTGCCCGGCTTCGTGCAGCCCGAGCAGGCCGCCTTGATCCGCAAGGACTTCCCCGACATCGCCTATCCGGGGCTGCTGCCGGTCGAGGCCACGCGGCATGGGCCACGCTTCGCCGCCTTGATCAAGGAACTGCAAAGCCGGGAGGTCGCCGCGGTCTTCTCCGAAAAGTTCGGCATCGACCTGGTCGGACGGGCGACGATGATCACCGTGCGCGGACGCTGCGCCGGGCGGGACGGGCGCATCCACACCGACAGCGAGTCCAAGGTCGTCACCGCGCTGCTGTATTTCAACGATTCCTGGGATGCCACCGGCGGGCGGCTGCGGCTGCTGCGCGGACCGGACGATCTGCAGGACATGATCGCCGAGGTGCCCCCGGAGTCCGGCACGCTGATCGCCTTCCGCCGCTCCGACAAGTCGTTCCACGGGCATGAGCCGTATGTCGGGGTGCGGCGCTATGTGATGATCAACTGGATGGCCAGCACCTTCGCGGCGAAGCGGGAGTTGCTGCGCCACCGGGTTTCGGCCACTGCCAAGCGCGCCTTCGCGCCCGCCGCCACGGCGTAACGATGTCGGACGCACGGGCGGTTGCCGCCAGCTTTCTGTCCTGCCTCGACCGGTCGGAGGCGGCGGCGTATCCGTACCGCCACTGGCTGCTGGATGGCATCCTGCCGGAGGATAGCTGCACGGCGATCGACGCGCTTCCAGCGGTGGCTCCGCCGATTGGCGACACGCACGGCAAGCGCGAGACGCATAACAGCACGCGGCTGTTCTTCGGTGTGGAGCAGCGGGCGGCGTATCCGGTGTGTGACGCGCTGGCATCGGCGTTGCAGAGCGATGCGGTGGTGCGGCGGCTGGAAAGCCAGTGCGGTTCCGTGCTGGCGGGCAGTTCGCTTCGTATCGAGTATTGCCTCGATACAGACGGCTTCTGGCTGGAGCCGCATACCGATATCGGCGTCAAACTGTTCACGATGCTGGTGTACCTGTCGGACGAGCCCGGCTCCGAAGCCTGGGGGACGGATGTGCTTGATGGGCCGGATAGGCTGGTGGCGACGACGCCGTATGTCCGCAACGGCGGCCTGATCTTCATTCCCGGCGCCGATACCTGGCACGGTTTCCAGCGGCGGCCGATTGCCGGGGTGCGGCGGTCGCTGATCGTCAACTACGTCAAGCCGGAATGGCGGTCGCGGCATGAGTTGGCTTTTCCGGAGCAGCCGATTCTGGGCTAGTTTCACCCCGCCGGGGCGGCGCTGCTCGGGATGCCACCATGGAGGATCAACTGCATCATGGCCCCGGGGTCGCGCCGGGTCTGGTTTGGGACTGGCGCCGGCGTAGATTGCGACCCGGCGGCGGGACGCGCTGCCGACAGGCGGTCGCGGCAGGCCGCAATCAGGTTTTTGGGTCCGCGGCATCGATGGTCGCAAAAGCAAAGCATAACAAACCTCTGGGCTGTGGCGTGGCCGGTGTTGGTTTGATCGGGATAACCGGCAACGGCGGTACCCGCTGCGCCTCCGCTTTATGCGCGGAGAACGCCGAGATTTCGAGATCGCAGAGAAGGGGCGGCCGTGGTGGACACGGCGTTGCGAGACGCGCACCCGGATGAGGATCGGATTGCCGAAGGCGATGCCTTCGAAGCACAGGCACAAGCGTCGTTGACGCGAGGGCCTTTTCTGCGATCTCAAAATCTCGGCGCTCTCCGCGCCAGAGCGGAAGCAAAACCACCCACCGGCCGCCGGCCATCCCACGAGGTCGCGCTCCGGACAGTGCACAGCCGCCGACTGCTTGACGACCGGCGCCTTTCTCCATGATAGGACTCGAAGGGTTCACGTTTGGGGTTGAAACGAATGCCGAGTCTTACCCGCATATTGGCGGCCTTCATCCTATCAGCATTGCTCTGCGGCGCGGCGAGCGCGCAGCCGACCGGCGCCGCACCCTCAACGCCGCCCAATATCGTTTACATCGTCTCGGACGATCAGGGCTGGAAGGACGTCGGATTTCACGGCTCCGATATCCAGACGCCCAATATCGACGCGCTCGCCGCGGGCGGCGTCCGGTTGGAGCAGTTCTACGCCCAGCCGATGTGCACGCCGACGCGCGCGGCCCTGCTGACCGGGCGCTATCCGTTCCGCTACGGCTTGCAGACTGCGGTGATCCTCTCCACCCACACCTACGGGCTGGCGCTCGACGAGTGGCTGTTGCCGCAGGCGCTGCAGGAAGCGGGTTACGAAACCGCGATCGTGGGCAAATGGCACCTGGGCCATGCCGATGCGAAATACTGGCCGCGGCAGCGCGGTTTCGACCATCAGTACGGTCCTCTCATTGGCGAGATCGATTACTTCACGCACGAGCAGCACGGAGTTGTCGATTGGTATCGCGACAATAAGGTTGTGCGGGAGCCGGGCTACTCGACGACATTGCTCGGTGACGACGCGGTAAAGCTGATCGACGGCCATGACACGAAGACGCCGCTGTTCCTGTATCTGACTTTCAATGCGCCGCACACGCCGTACCAGGCGCCGCAGGCGTATCTTGATCGTTACAAGGATATAGCGGATCCCAGCCGCCGGGCTTATGCGGCTCAGATTACGGCAATGGATGAGCAGATCGGCCGTGTCGTGGCGGCGCTCGGTGAAAAGAAGATGCGCGACAAGACGCTGATCGTCTTCCAGAGCGACAATGGCGGCACGAGAAACCCGATGTTTGCCGGCGAAGGCGACATGTCGAAAATCAAGATCCCGAACGACAATGGTCCGTATCGCGACGGCAAGGGATCGCTGTATGAAGGCGGCACAAGGGTGGTCGCGATCATGAACTGGCCCGGAAAGATCAAGCCCGGAAGCACCGTCGAGGGCATGATCCATGTCGTCGATATGTATCCGACGCTGGTTGGACTGGCCGGTGGAAAGTTTGACAAGAACAAGCCGCTCGATGGCCTTGATGTCTGGCCGGCGATTGCCGGCGACAAACCGTCGCCGCGCACCGAGGTCATTTACAACATCGAACCGTTCCGCGCCGGGGTGCGGCAGGGCGACTGGAAGCTGATCTGGCGCACGCCGCTTCCGTCCGCGGTGGAACTTTACAATATAGCGCAGGATTTGTCGGAGAAGGATAACGTCGCGGCGGCGAACCCGGACAAGGTCGCGGCATTGCAGAAGCGCGCCAACGAACTGGCCGCGACCATGGTCAAGCCATTGCTTCTGCAAACGGAATTCCAGGCACTGCGGGGCCGTCTGAGCATGCCGCCGGCGCTTCCCGGTGAGGAGTTCATGTTCGACGAGGAGGACTGAGCGGACGAAGGCCTCCGGCCCGGGCGGTTTCGGTTGTGGCAGGGCCGACGCCTCGGGACGTGTCTGCGGCGCTGTCGGTCAGTGATTGACGTTGCGCGGCCGTGTGCCCATTATCGGTGCATGAGCGAACTTGCCGAATCCGAACTGACTGAGATTGCTCGCGCCGCCGCATTGAGGGTACCCGGCCTCGGCACGGTTGAACGTGTCAAGGTGGACGAGCGATTGGATTCGTCCGATGAGCCCGCGTATTACTTCTCCTTCCTGGTTGGCCAGGGGTATGATCCCGAGAGCGGCGGCGTGGCTCGTATTCGCCTGGGTCAAAACCTGCGCGACGCGCTAATGGCCCGTGAAGATGGCCATTACCCCTATATCACATTGCTGACCCGGGCCGACTGGGAGAAGCGCGAAGGTGCCTGATCCGTCCGCTTTGCTTGCGGTCGCCCGTCTGCTCCTGTCCGCCGAACCCGAGTCGCCCGCGTCCGACGCCCGGCTCCGCCGGGCTGTTTCGACTGCCTATTACGCTCTGTTCCATAAGGTTTTGCAGAGCGGGGCCGAATGCTTCATGGGCCCGGGCAAGCAGCGGACCGCCGGTTACAGCCTGTTGTATCGCAGCTTCAATCACGGGCGGATGAGGTCGGTTTGCGAATCGCTTGATGTTCAGACGCTCAGCAAAAACCTTCAGAAACAACTCGGCCGGACCGCCGTCAGGCATGATATGCGGGATTTTGCCGGAGCCTTTGTTGCGTTGCAGGACGAGCGGCATGTTGCCGACTATGATCCGGGGCGGAGGTTTCACCCGTTGGACTCTGAGGGTCTCGTCTACGTGGCTCAGTTTGCCAAGAGGCATTCGATCGAACCTCGCCCGAGGAAAAAGCGGACATCCTGGCACTGATGCTGGCAAACATCAGGAACTGACGGGCCGGGCTGACGGCCTAATCGTCGTCGAACAGAATCCGGTTCGCCGCCCCGTCCAGGTCGTCGTACTGCCCCGTCCGCAACGACCAGAGAAACGCCGCCAGCCCGAGTGCGGCAATGATCAGGCTGACCACCAGCAGAAACAATAGGATCGTCATGCGTCCGTCCTTCCGTGCAAGCGCAGGCTATTCGCCATCACAAGCAGTGACGAACTCGACATGGCAGCCGCGGCCAGCCAGGGGGTGACCCACCCGCACACCGCCAGCGGCACCATTAGCACATTATAGCCGATCGACAGCACCAGGTTTTGGCGCATCACCGAGCGCGACCGCCGCGCCGTCTTCAGCGCCAGCGCCACCGGTCCCAGCTTCGCGCCCTGGAACACCAGGTCCGCCACGGTCTGGCTGACATCCGCCGCCGTTGACGGGGATGCCGATACCGAGGCCGCCGCCAGCGCCGGGCTGTCGTTCAGGCCATCGCCGACCATCAAGACCCTACGGCCCTCGGCGCCCATCGCCTCGATCAGCGCCACCTTGTCAACCGGCGAGCAGCCCGCCCGCCAGTCCTTGATCCCCAGCGCCGCCGCGATCCGCTCGGCCTGAGCCGGACGGTCGCCGGATAGCAGCGCCAGCTTCAGGCCCATCGCGCGCAGGCGATCCAGCGTCTGCACCGCGTCCGCCCGCAGTCGCTCATCGAAGCCGAAACGAACCGGCGCGGAACCGGGACGCGCCAGCCACAATTCCGGGCCGGCCGCCGCATCTTCACACCTGCCGCAGAACGTCCGACTGCCCAGGCGGATTTCTCCGGCAGGCGTCATCCGGCTCAGTCCCTGTCCGGGATGCTCCGTCACATCCGAAGCCGGCGCGATCCGTCCGGCGGCGGAGACCAAAGACCGGGCGAGGGGGTGCCGGCTGCACGCTGCCATCGCCGCCGCCTGCGCCAGCGCGTCCGTATCGCCGCAGGCAGCCAGCGCCAGCAAAGGCTCCGTCAGCGTGCCGGTCTTGTCGAACACCACGGTATCGACATCGGCCAGCCGCTCCAGCGCGGTGGGGGTTTTTAGCAGCATCCCGGCGCGGAACAGCCGCCCGGTGGCGATCACCTGCACCGCCGGCACCGCCAGCGCCAGGGCGCAGGGGCAGGTGACGATCAGCACCGAGGTTGCGATCAGCAGCGCCTGGCCGATCGGCAACCCGGCGACGAAATACCACCACAAGAACGTGGACAGCGCGCAGATATGCACCGTCGGCGCGTATCGCCGCGCCACCCTGTCGGCGAGCATGACGAACCGGCCGCGCCGGGTCTCGGCCGCCTCGATCAGCCGCACGCACTCGGCAAGCAGCGTAGACCCACCGGTGGCCGTCGCCCTTACGGTCAAAGTCGCGCCGAGGTTCAGGCTGCCGGCGAACACCGCTGCGCCGGGTTCGGCGGGCACCGGCAGGCTTTCGCCGGTGACCAGGCTGGCGTCGAGCGACGTGGCGCCGGTTTCGACAACGCCATCGATGCCGATGCGTTCGCCGGAAGCCACCAGGATGCGGTCGCCCTCGGCCACCTGCTCCTGCCCGACGCGGCGGACTGTTCCGTCCGGTTGCAGCACGGCGACGTCGGTCATGCGCAAGGTAAGAAGTTGCTCCGCCGTGGCGCGGGCGCGTCCGCGGGCGCGGTGATCAAGCACGCGGCCAATCAGCAGGAAGAACAGCAGGCTAACGGCGGAATCGAAGTAGGTGTCGGCGCCGCGCTGGATCGTCTGCACCAGGCTCATGCCCGTCACCAGCAGCACGCCGATGCTGATGGGCACATCCATGTTTGTCCGGCCCTGCCGCAGCGCCGCGAACGCGGAGCCGAAGAACGGCCGGCCGGCATAGGCCACGGCCGGCATGGCGATCAGCGCCGAGACCCAGTGCAGCAGCGCCACCGTGGCCGGACCGATAACGCCGCTTTCCCCGGCCCAGATGGCGATGGACATCAGCATCACGTTGGTCGCCGCGAACCCGGCGACGGCGAGGCAGCGCAGCAGCATCCGCCCCTTCCGGTCCTGCGCGGCGTTCAGCGCGGACATGTCGAACGGCACCAGGCGGTAGCCGAGCGCCTCGATCCCAGCGACCATCCGGTCCGCGTCCGCCGCCACGCCGCGCCATGCCAGATGCAGGCGGCGGGTGGTCATATTGACGCGGCCGGCCAGTATATCCGGCTGCTTCGACAGCACGGACTCGATCAGCCAGACGCAGGCGCCGCATTGCAGGCCATCTACCGCGAGCGTGATTTCGAACCCGCCATCCGGCCGGGTCGCGACATGCCGGGCGAGGTCCCAGCGCTCCGCCGGCTCCGGCCGCAGCGCGCGGGCTCCGAGGTCGAGCAACCGCTGCTGATAGTAGCGGCCCAGCCCGAGGCCCTGGATGATCCCGTAGGCTGCCTCGCACCCCGGGCAGCAGAACCGCTTACCGGCCGGGGCCGGGAGACCGCAATGCGCACAGACCGTGTCGGCGGCTGCGGGTGGAGCAGGCGGCAGGTCGAGGGTGGCGCCCTTCAACCCGTCATGGCCCGGCGTGTCCGCGCCGTCTATGCCAGCACGTGCCGCGATAGGTGGCCCGGACAAGCCGGGCCATGATGTTAGTGGTACGACGGGGAAACCTATCACTTCACCAGGACGCGCCGCGTCGCCGTGTAACGGTCCCCGCCCGACGTCACCGCCAGCAGGATGTCCCACTGCCCGAACGCCAGCGGCGCATCCGCCTGATACCGCATGCCATCGAGCGCACGGAACGTCAGCACGGTGCTCTCGGGCGGGCCCAACGGCCGCTCGGCATGCGCGTCGATCACGGCACCGGATAGCGGCGCACCCGCCTTGTCGGTCAGCCGCAGCAGCGGCCTGCCGCTGTCGTCCAAAGACGACTCCACCTGCCAGCCCAACGTCGCCTGCTTCGCCGCGGTCGCCAGCACCTTGTCGTAGCCGTTGCTGAGATCGAACCCGTCGGTGCCGGCTGCCCCGGGGAAGCTGTTCACCGCCGCGTAGATAAAATAGCCGTTCACCGCGAAGACGACGCCCATCGACAGGAACAAGGCGTGGGGAAACCAGCGATAAGCACTTCTGTCCATGATGTTCTCCCTGTCAAATTCAGTGCGCGCCGCCGGAGTAGCCGACCGGCCCCATGAACACCGAGTGGTATACCGTCTGCGCCCCGGTCGCCGTATCCCGCAGGATGAAATCCACCGGCTGCGAGCCGTCCGTAAGCGCCGCCGGCCGGGCCGTCACCAGCAGGCGGAATGTCTTCACCTCATCGGACGATCCCAGCACGTGCACGGTCGAACTCGGCGTCGGGTCGCCCTCGGCGACTGCCAATTTCGCGTCCGGCAGGCCGCTGATGCTCAGGTCGAAGGCGCCGTTGGTCTGCGACTTGTTGACGATCTTCAACGTGTAGCCGTTGCGGAGGCTGCCATCGGCGAGCGGCACGAACAATGGCGCCCGGTCCCGCAGCACCGACAGCCCGAGCGTCGATCGCGTCAGCAAAGCCGTCGTCAGGCCGATCACCGCGATCGTCAGCGCCGACACATAGATCAAGGTCCGCGGCCGGAGGAAGCGTATCGGCTCGTGCTTGCCGAGCTTCTTGGCCGCCTGCCGCGCCAGCGTGTCCCAGGTGATCAGCCCCTTGGCCTGCCCGGTGCGCTCCATCACGTGGTCACACGCATCCATGCACAGGCCGCAATTGATGCACTCTAGCTGGATGCCGTCGCGAATGTCGATCCCGGTGGGACAGACGGTGACGCACAGGCTGCAATCGACGCAGTCGCCCGCCGTCGGCGCCCCCTCGACGCGCTTGCCGCGGGCACGAGGCTCGCCGCGCCACGCCTGATAGGTCACGGTGAAACTCTGATCGTCCAGCATCGCCGCCTGGAAACGCGGCCAGGGGCACATATAAGTGCAGACCTGCTCGCGCGCCCATCCGGCCAGGCCATAGGTGGTCAGCGTAAACAGTCCGGTGAACACGTAGACCGGAGTCGCCGCGTCGCCGATCCAGAAATCGACGGTCACCGTCGGCGCATCGACGAAATACATGATCCAGGCGCCACCGGTCCAAAACGCGATGGTCAGCCAGATGCCGTGCTTGAGGAACTTCTTCCAGATCGTGTCCGCATTCAGCGGTGCGGCATCGCGCGTCATCCGCTCATTGCGGTCGCCCTCGATCTCCCGCTCGATCCACATGAACAGGTCGGTCCACACCGTTTGCGGGCAGGTATAGCCGCACCAGACGCGACCCATCAGGCTGGTCACCAGGAACAGGCTGACCGCGGCCATGATCAGAATGCCGGCCAGCAGCCAGATGTCCTGCGGCCAAAGCTCAAGTCCAAAGAAATAGAACCGCTCGGTCGAAAGATCGAGCAGCACCGCCTGCCCGGGCTGGTTGGGTCCGCGATACCAGCGGACCCAGGGCAGCACGTAATAGATCGTCAGGCAGGCGATCAGGATCGCCCACTTGATCGTCCGCACCTTGCCGCGTACCGACTTCGGATAAATCCGAAGCCGGTTGGCGTAGAGGTGGTCCTGAACCGCATCCTGCTCGGTCCGGAGGCGGCTCTCGACTTTACTGATACGCGACACAATGGCTCCTACTCGCCGCCGCCC
Organism: uncultured Rhodopila sp.; assembly: GCF_903915725.1. Taxonomy (GTDB): domain Bacteria; phylum Pseudomonadota; class Alphaproteobacteria; order Acetobacterales; family Acetobacteraceae; genus Rhodopila. The sequence goes on along the minus strand of NZ_CAIWTY010000021.1, from coordinate 10,080 downwards.
AGCGCATGGACATACAACGTGACCGCTTTGATCGTGGCGGGATCAAGCCGGTGGTTCCAGTTCGGCATCACCCCCTGCCGGGGCAGCGTGACCTGCGCGACGATGGTCTCTCGCGCGTCGCCATACAAGTGAATATGGCTGTTCAGTCTCGGCGCGCCGACGACGCGGTTGCCCTCGCCGTTTTCGCCGTGGCAGGCGATGCAGTTCTCGGCAAAGATTTTCGCCCCGGCCGAGGTGTCCTGTCCTTCCGTCTTGTGGCCATAGAAGTTCGACCAGACGAAATCGGCAACCTGCTGAATCTCCGCCGGCTTCAGCAGGCCGTCGGCGCCGAAATGCGGCATCGCGCTGTTGCGGGCGTCGTCATCGCCGCTGCGGATGCCATGGGTGACGGTCTGCTGGATGTCATCCAGCGTGCCGCCCCACAGCCAGGACCCGGCGGCCAGCGCGGGATAGCCGATATGCCCGCCGCCGCCGGCCCCGTGACAGGGCTGGCAGTTTTCCGCGAATGTAATCCGCCCGTCCGTCATCGCCACTTCCAGCAGCTGCGGATCGGCCTTGATCTGCTCGAACGACAGGGAGCCGATCTTGTCGAGGGAGACTTTGCGGATAGCCGTCAGCTTGGCGACTTCGGCGTCCACCATCTTCCGTTGCGAGTAGCCGAGCACCCCATGCCAGTAGCCCGGCCCGTACGGAATGGACGGATACAGGAAGAAGATTACGAACGCGATGCCGATACAGGCATAGAAGGTGTACAGCCACCATTTCGGCAGCGGCGTATCCAGTTCCTTGATCCCGTCCCACTCATGGCCCGTTGTGTCGCGGCCGGAGACGGCATCCTTTTCGATCTTGGTTGGCACTACACGTCATCCTCAAACGGAATACGACCCTGCTTCTCGATCTCCTGCTTGCGCCCCGGCCAGTAGGTGGCCACGACGATCACCACGAAGAACAAGGTCATCGGCACCACGGAGTAATGTTCGATCCATTGCAGAGTGGTCATTGCCGGAGCCTTTCGGTGTTGGTGTCAGCGAAGTTCACCAGCGTGCCGAGCATCTGCAGGTAGGCCACCAGGGCGTCCGCCTCGGTCACCGTCTTGCCGTCGCCGGAGGCCTCGATCGCCTTGGGATACCGCCCCACCAGCTTCGCATTGTCCGCCGCCGGATCCGCCTGCGTCAGCAGATCTGCTTTGGCATTGGCGATGTCCTCGTCGGTATACGGCGTGCCGAGCGTCCGCAGCGTGCGCATCCGCTCCTGGATGTCGTCGGTCTGCAGCGGCGTTTCCGCCAGGAACGCGTAATGCGGCATCAGCGATTCCGGCACCAGCGACTGGGCGTTCTTCAGGTGCGCGTAGTGCCAGTCGTTGGAGTACTTGCCGCCGACACGCGCCAGGTCGGGACCGATACGCTTCGATCCCCACTGGAACGGATGGTCATACATGCTCTCGGCGGCGATCGAGTAGTGGCCGTAACGCTCCACCTCGTCGCGCAGCGTGCGGATCTGCTGGCTGTGGCACAGATAGCAGCCTTCCCGCACGTAGATGTCGCGTCCCCGCAACTCCAGCGGGGAGTAGGGGCGCATGCCTTCCACATGCTCGACGGTCGTCTCGATCGTGAACAGAGGCACGATCTCGACGATGCCGCCGATGGAGATGGTCAGCAGCGAGCCAATCAGCAGCAGCAGCGCGTTCTTTTCGAACCATTCATGGCGAATGAACATTGTCTTATTCTCCCGCCACGGCGAACCCGCCCAACGGGGTCTCGAGACCCTGGCGCGGCTGTTCGGTTGTGGGGCTGGTGACGGTTTTCCTGAGATTGTAGGCCATGATGATGCCGCCCAGCAGGAAGAACACCCCGCCCAGCATGCGGATCACCATGAACGGGTGGATCGCGATGACCGATTCGACGAAGGAGTATTGCAGGAAGCCGAACTTGTCATAGGCGCGCCACATCAGGCCTTCCATGATGCCGGCGACCCACATCGACACGATGTAGAACACGATGCCCAGGGTGGCGATCCAGTAGTGCCACGAGGCCAGCCGGTTGGAATACAGCGCCTTGCGGTTCCACAACACCGGCACGAGGTAGTACAGCGCGCCGAAGCTGATGAAGGCGACCCAGCCCAACGCACCGGAATGCACGTGGCCGATGGTCCAGTCGGTATAGTGCGACAGCGCGTTGACCTCGCGCACCGACATCACCGGGCCTTCGAAGGTGGACATGCCGTAGAAGCCCACGGCGGTGACCGAGAAGCGAAGCCCCGGATCGGTGCGCAGCTTGTCCCAGGCGCCGGACAGGGTCATCAGGCCGTTGATCATGCCCCCCCATGACGGCATCCACAGCATGATGGAGAACGCCATGCCGAGGGTCTGCGTCCAGTCGGGCAGGGAGGTCCAATGCAGATGGTGCGGTCCGGCCCAGATATACATGAAGATCAGGGTCCAGAAGTGCACGATTGACAAACGGTAAGAATAAACCGGACGTCCTGCTGCCTTGGGAATGAAGTAGTACATCATCCCGAGGAAGCCCGCGGTCAGGAAGAACCCGACGGCGTTATGCCCGTACCACCACTGCACCAGCGCATCCTGAACGCCCGTGTAAGCGCCATAGCTTTTGGCGGAATACCAGGAGATCGGCAGCGCCGCATTGTTGACCACATGCAGCACGGCGATGGTGATGATGAACGCCAGGTAGAACCAGTTGGCGACGTAGATATGCGGCTCATTCCGCTTGATCAGCGTGCCGAGGAAGACCAGCAGGTACAGCACCCAGACGACGGTCAGCCACAGGTCGATATGCCATTCCGGTTCCGCGTATTCGCGGCCCTGGCTGTAGCCCATCACGTAGCTCAGGGCAGCCATGACGATAAAGAACTGGTAGCCCCAGAAGATGAAGTTCGCCAGCGCCGCACCGCCCCATAGCCGGGCGTGGCAGGTGCGCTGCACGACATAGAGGGATGTGCCGATGAGCGCGGAGCCGCCGAAGGCGAAAACCGCGGCGGAGGTGTGGACGGGCCGGAGGCGGCCGAAATTGGTAAAGGACAGACCGAGGTTGAGGGAGGGCCATGCCAGCTCGGAGGCGATGTAAACCCCGAGTCCGAAGGCGATGATGGCCCAAAAGACGGCGGCGATGACGAATTTCTTCACCACCTCGTCGTTATAGATGACCGGCCTCGCGGCCAGGGCGTTGCTAGACATGGGTGGCTTTCCGTTCTGAGGCGTGCGCCTTGTCTACAGAGTTGTAGTGACGGCGAATCAGGTTGAAGTTGAAGGCGACCGCGAAAATGGCCAGGCTGACGCCAAACAGCAGCATTTCGGAATCCGCCGCGTGGGCGACCAGGAACAGGCCGACGACGCCGAAGGCGGTGACCATGGTTCCGACAAGCAGGCTTGAAACGCTTTCCATCTACACCTCTCCTGGGTCACAGCGGCAAATTGCTGCGCTGCGGGGTTATTAACATTGATTCATGTCAACGCCATACACCATACGGGCTAGAACCGCGCGATGATGACGGACCTGCATTGGCTGGGCGCGTTGTGCTCCTCCGATACCGCCTTGCAAGGCGGGTTGGTGTTCGGGCTGTTCGTGGCCGGCGCGGCGGGCAGCGTGGTGCACTGCGCGCCGATGTGCGGCGCCTTCGTGCTCGGCCAGATGTCCGAGCGGATGGCGCGGCTGCCGCGGGCCCTTCTGTGCGAGCGGCAGCGGATCGGCAACGGGATGCTGCTGCCGTATCACCTCGGGCGGCTGTGTACCTACGCTGCGCTGGGGGCTGGTGCCGCGGGTTCGGCCGCTGTGCTGGGGCGATCCGCCTGGTTCGGCCGGTTTTCGGCCGTGCTGCTGGTGCTGGCGGCCGCGCTGTTCCTGGCGCTGGCGCTGCGGCGCATCCTGCCGGGGCTGACATCGTTCGAGCGCGCGCCGCGCTTCTGGGGCGCACTGCTGGGCCGCTTCACGCGGTCGATTCCGCGCGGTTCGGCTGGCGGCGAGTTCCTGTTCGGGATCGCGCTGGGGTTCCTGCCGTGCGGATTTCTGTACGCGGCACTGGCTGCCGCCGCGGCTTCCGGACGGCCCGCGCTGGGCGCCGCCGCGATGGTCGCATTCGGACTCGGTACGGTCCCAAGCCTGATGGTCGTCGGGATCGCCGGGCACGCCGCGGGCCGCAGATGGAGCCGCGGAGTCGCGGTCGCCGCCCCGATTCTGATGGCTGTCAACGCCATGCTGCTGCTGGCGCTGGCCTGGCAGCGCATGGCTTAGGCCGGCATGGCCGCTCATTGGGCGGTATGCCGATGTCGTCATGGCGCGGAAGGGCCAGCTTGTCTTGTGTCTTGGCCCGATTTAGTCCGGCCATCCACGACCTTGCCGCGATCACCCCAGCAAGGCGTGGACGGCCGGGACGAGCCCGGCCTTGACCCGAGGACAAGGCGCCTCGCAACGGCGACGCGCGAACCGTGCCCGGTCGAAGCGGTCATCACCGCTTTAGAAGCGGTAGCCGATGCCGGCACCGATAACCAGCGGATCGAGCGACGTGCGGGCCTTCACCGTGGTGCCCAGCGCGTCGACATGCGCGTCGGCGTTCAAGAAGATCTGCTTAATGTCAAAGTTGGCGAACCAGTGCCCGGAGAAGTTATAGTCAACACCGGCCTGCAGAGCCGCGCCGACATTGTTCCCGACAGTGAAATGCGTCACCGGCGGGTTGGACGGATTGGTCGCATACCAGAAAGCCACCGTAACGCCGGCGCCCACATAGGGGCTGAACCTGGACTGCGGCAGGAAATGGTATTGCAGGGTCAGCGTCGGCGGCAGCACCCAGGCGCTGCCGACATCGAATGTTCCGACGGCGGTATTCTGCGCCGAAATCGTGTGCCGGGTCGAGGCGGCGATCAGTTCAAGCGCCACATGATCGGTCAGGAAGTAGGAGAAATCCAGTTCCGGCGCGGCCTGGTTGGTGGCCGACACATGCCCGCCGATAACGGTGATCGAGCTGGAATTGTTCTCGGGAATAACGCCGATGGCGCGGGCGCGGATCATGAACGTGCCGGCTGCCTTGCCCACCGGCGGCTGGTTCAGGTCGAGCGGATTCTGGGCGAAGCCCGGCCCGATGGCGGCAGCGCTCAGCACCGTCGCGGCGAATAGCAATTTCTTCACAATATCTCCTCGCGCGACCGGTAGAGAGAACCTTCGCGTCAATACAAACGCCCGTATATCGCGGGCGCCCTGAAAAACAATTTTGTGCTGTTAGCGGGGTTGATTCAGATCAACCCGCATCCATTCATTCGCATCTGTAGCATAAATGCCACAATTCGCTCGGGCGCGGCGGGCACGCAGCATGACGAATGACAAAATGCCGTATCCTCGCACCTTAGCCCGGCGGCGAGCGGCCGTGCAGCCGCTTCGACATCGGGAATTACCCGGCCCCGTATTGATGCTCCGGCGGGCCGTCGATCCGGTAGCCATGGGCGAGTGGAACGCCCGCGCCGCTCGGTGCTGATCGGTGGGCACCGTGTGTCGCCCCGGCCCGGGGCGCAGCCTTCGAGCGCGCCGGGCAACGCCAGGCTGACGCCGCGAAACCGCGCATCCGGCGAGACATAGCTCAGGGTGATGTGTCCCGCACCGGTGACCGAACCCGCCGCCAGGATCGTCTTGTTCTCCACCGCCACCAGCATGGAAGCGTCTGTCCCGGTTATCCAGGTTGCCACGATCTCCGGCGTCTTGTTGTCCAGCCATCGCGACCGGATCGCGGGATCATTCCTGTGATCGTGTGTGCAGAGCTGGACAATCGACCGCCTGATGACCTCGCGGGAGGCCGGTGCGTCCTCGGCCACCGCGTCCCGGATTTCCATTGTCGCAGGTTAGGACGCGATTGCGTCGGCTTCGAGCGGCTACCCCGGCATCATATCAGGTCGGTTCTTCGGGAACCGGGCGACCACCTCCGGGGCGAGGTTGAAGGTGCGGCGACCATTTCGGGCGGCGAGTGGGCCAGCCAGTCGGAGAACGAAACCTCCTGGTAACGCGATGACCGGAATGCGGCGATCAGCACGAGGTCGGTCGTCCCGGTGTTTTCTATGTAGTGGCCAAGTCCGCTCCAAGGACAAACAATGCAAGACAACCGAAGTTGAACACGGGTACTGGCCGTTTCTGCGTTGCGGCCGCGTAGCCGGCGTCCGGGGCGGGAGGGTAGCAAATCGCCTTGGATGACCCGCATCGGTACTGCCGGCGGACCGTTTGACTCGACGGATTTGGCATGATTGGCTGAGAGGCGGGACGAGAACAGACAAGAAGAACAGTCCATGACCCTGGCGCGGATACGCATCGGCATCATTGGCGGCGGCATCGGCGGCCTGACGCTCGCCCTGGCCTTGCGGCGGTGCGGGCTGGCCGCGGATGTGTATGAACAGGCCTCCGAGTTGCGGGAAATCGGCGCCGCCGTGGCGTTGTCCGCCAACGCGACGCGGGAGCTTGAGCGTCTGGGCTGTCTTGACGGCATCGTCGCGGTTTCGACGGAACCGAGTGAACTGATCTGGCGCGGCGGCCATGACGGCGAGCGGGTCGCGGCGTTTCCGGTTGCCAAGGGCGGCGCCTACCGCGCCCGCTTCGGCGCCCCCTATTGCGGTATCCACCGCGCCGATTTGCAGCGCGTGCTCGGCGGGGCGCACGGGCCGGACCGGTTGCATCTCGGTCATCGGCTTGTCGGCCTGACCGAATCGAACGGGGTCGTCAGGCTGGAGTTCGCCAACGGCCACGGCGCGGAGGCCGATATCGTTATCGGCGCGGACGGGATCCGCTCGCAGGTGCGCCGCCTGATCGCGGGGGAGGAACGGGCGGCCTACTCCGGCACCAGCGCGTTTCGCGGCATCGTTCCGGTGGCCGATTTGCCGTCGCTACCGGACCCGCGGGCGATCCAGTTCTGGATGGGACCGGGCGCGCATCTGCTCCATTACGCTATCGGCACCGCGGGGCAGGACGTCAATTTCTTTGCGGTTGTGGAAGGGCCGCGCACCTGGACGCATGAAAACTGGGTTGCGCCGATCGCGCCGGACGAGGCGGCGAAGGCGTTTGCCGGCTGGCATCCGGCGGTGGTCGAGATGGTGGGCGCCGTTCCGCACACGGTGCGCTGGGGTTTGTTCACCGTCCGCCCGCTGCAAAGCTGGCGGCGCGGCCGGGTCGTGCTGCTTGGCGACGCGGCGCATGCCATGCTGCCGCACCAGGGGCAGGGGGCGAATACGACGATCGAGGATGCCGTAACTTTGGCCGAACTGTTGGCTGCGTATGGCGTCGAGCAGTTCGACGAGGCGATGCAGCGGTATCATGCGCTGAGGCGGGTGCGCACGCGGGTGATCCAGCGGAGTTCTTGGGCAACCAATACTGTGCTGCATTTGCCTGACGATGGCATCGCCGGCCGCGGCGAGCAGTTGGCGCGGTTTCCCGAGCGGTTCGGGTGGATTCATGAATTCGATGCGTTGGCCGCCGTGGGATCTTGGTCCCGTTCGACTTCCGGCCAATTTCAGGCGAAGCCAGCCCCTAACGTCGTTACCGCGATCGGCCGTTAGCAGGCGTAGTGGTGACTGCTGCGTTCGAGGGCAAGTTTATGATGCAGGCTAGGATCAGCCTTCTGAACTGGGTGTGGATGCCTATGATGCGCCGGCAAGGCCTCGAGGTGCCAAACCTCCCTCGCCTTTCCCGGCAAATGTGCTAACGGCCGCCAAAGCCCGTATTCGGCAAGAAAATGATCCACGGCCTCGTCCATGGTCCTGCATTCACGATTCTTGGTAAGGATAAGCTGACCCAAACGGTCCATTCCACCGACGTCGCAAGCAAGGCCGGTAATATGCTTTGAAGCGTGGCCGCCGCACCCGCAGGGCTCTCCACACAGGTGTTTCCCCGGGGCCGCCATACTCGTAACGTGGGCGTTCTGGAGAAACTGCTTCATCGCGTGGATCGTCGACTGCTTGTCCGGCTCATAACCGGCGACCCAGTTGGCGCGGCCATTTATAAGCTGCCTTTGCGCCGGCTGATGGTTCTTCGTACGCAGGAAGTCCTGCTCCGGCCGGGGAATGATGTCCCAGGTCACGGTCGGATCCGAAAGACGATTCCAGTCTATCGTTCGACCATCGGCTGAGACATGTTTAGGCTTTAGATGCTTGAAGAAGTTATGTAAAAACATATGGCAGATGTGAAATTGCTGAGCCTGCTCTGCGGTTCGGTGTGATTGATTGATCGCCAGATGGCAACCGTATCGCGCCTTTGCTCCCGCTATCATCTGGTCGACCCTCTGCTTCACGCTGAGATGTAACGGAATCACCATAGGTAGCGCTCCTTGCCATTATAGAAGCCAAACTGCGAGACGTTCAGTAAGGATGTATCATTCTTAAAGTTCTGGCAAGTTGGCTACCTGCGGCAGGAGGTGCATCTCGCCACTCGAAACGTCAGGACGGTCTCCGAATACCCGCAGCGATGTGTTCGGTCTACCCGACCCGTCGGCCCGAGCCTATGGCGGGATGAGTCCTACGGCAGCAGCGGACTGGCCGTCTCGATCTTCCTCGGCAAATCCGCTCGCGACCATCCGCCGCCCAGCGCCTCGATCAACGCCACGCTCGCCACCAGCCGGCTCTGCTGCACCGCCAGGGCCGATTGCTGATCCGACAGTAACAGCGTCTGCTCGGTGATCACGCTGGTATAGGGCACCGTCCCGGCCCGGTACGCGTTCAGCGTCGCGTCCACCGCGCGCCGCGTGGAACTAACCGCCAGCGCCTCGGCCTGAGCCTGCAGTTCCAGAATCCGTAGGTCCGACAGCGCGTCCTCCACCCCCTGGAACGCGGTCAGCACGGTCTGCCGGTATGTCGCCACAGACGCGTCATACGTCGCCCGCGCCGCCTGCACCGCCGCGCGGCGCTCGCCGCCGTTGAACACCGTCTCCGACGCCGAGGCGCCCAGCGACCAGATCTGGTTGCCGACATTGAACAACTGGCCAATCGGGTTGCCGGCGTACTCGCCGAGCGCCGACAGCGAAATGGTCGGGTAATACGACGCCACCGCCACACCGATCAGCGCGTTCTGCTGCTGCATTGCCCGCTCCGCGGCGGCAATGTCGGGCCGCCGTTCCAGCAGTTCCGACGGCAGCCCTGGCGGCAGCACCGGCACCTCCGCGGCCAGAGGCGCGGGAGCGATGGTTACCTCCGATGGAGGATGACCGGTCAGCACCGCTATGGCGTGTTCGAACTGCGCCCGCTGGATACCGACGGCAATCAACTGCGCCTGCGTCGATTGCAGTTGTGCCAAGGCCGTTACATAATCGGTGCTGGCCGTCGTTCCGGCGCGATACTGGTTCTCCGTGATCTGCAAGGCGCGCCGATAGGCGGCAACGGTCTCGGTCAAAAGCTGCGCCAGTGCATCCTCCGCCCGGAGGTCGAAATAATCGGTCGCCAGCGTCGCCTGTGCCGATAGTTTCGCATTCGCCAGGTCGGCTGCGCTGACCTGGGCGCCGGAGACGCTGCTCTCGATCTGCCGCCGCACGCTGCCCCAGATATCCGGCACCCAGGAGACGGTGCCGCTGATGCTATAGGTCGTGCCACTACGCCCGCCGCTGCTGAATGAGGAATTTCCTGAATTGATGCTGGACCTTACGCTGCTGCCACTGCCGCCCCCGCCGCCGAAGCGCGACACGCCCGGGCTGAGGCCGATCGTCGGGAACAGGCTGGCGCGCGCTTCGGCGACCAGGGCGACGGCGTTGCGGTAATCTGCTTCGGAGACTTTCACCGTCTGGTTGGAGATCTCCACCATGCGTTCAAGACGATCGAGTTCCGGGTCATGGTAAACCGACCACCAATCGCCTTTGTCCACCGCATCCGCCGGCTGGCTGAGCTTCCAACCCTGTAGTTCCTTGAACGCAACGGGAGTAGGCGCGTCGGGGCGGTTGTAGTCCGGGCCGACCATGCAGCCGGCGAGGACGAACGTCAGGCCGAGGGCGGCAAGGGTAGGCAGGGCGGAGGCCGTAGGCGGGCGGCCCCGCCCTTGCCTCCGTGTCATGGCCGGGCTTGGCCCGGCCATCCACGACTTGCGGTGCCGCGTAAGCCAAAGTCGTGGATGGCCG
>NZ_CAIWTY010000020.1 GCF_903915725.1 uncultured Rhodopila sp. | reverse complement strand
GAAACTGATGGCGGGCAGGCAGTTCGTCCGGCGCTGTTGCGTCCGGGACTCAATCCGGCGGTCTCAGATCGTCCGAAAGCGCCGGAACGGCAGGCCAAGGGTCGCACAGCCTGTGGTCCGACCATAATGAGAACTGCTGCTCATGGCTCAGCGATAGCAAACTCACGCTCTTCCGTGCGCCACGCAGCGAAACGCAGCGCCTGGAGGACGTCCTCACGCTCGAGGTAGGGGTAGTCCGCAAGCACTTCGTCGACGCCGCGGCCAGCGCCGATCTGTCCGACAATCATGCCGACTGAGACCCGCATGCCGCGGATGCACGCCTTGCCGCCCATGACGCCGGGCTGTTGCGTAATCCGATCCAACGTCTCCATGCCGTGCCTCCGCTCGAATCCCCGGGCCATGCTAACGCGCCGTATCGACGAGGACAAAGCATCTTGGCCGTTCCGCCGGGGCCAAGCCCGCGCCACCCACCGGCACACCGTCACCGACCCGGGGTGGCACCATTCGCCGCAAAGTGATAGGGCACCGCCCGAACGCAACGACGGGAGACTCACTCATGGCCGCTATCGCCGACATCACCGCCCGCCAAATCCTCGACAGCCGGGGTAATCCGACCATCGAGGTCGATGTTCTGCTCGAATCCGGCACCACCGGCCGCGCCGCGGTGCCGTCCGGCGCCTCTACCGGCGCGCATGAAGCCGTCGAACTGCGCGACGGCGACGCCTCCCGCTACGGCGGCAAGGGCGTGCTGCAGGCGGTCGCCAATGTCGAGGGCGAGATCCTCGAAGCCATCGGCGGCATCGAGGCGACCGAGCAGGTGGCCATCGACGAACTGTTGATCGACCTCGACGGCACCCCGAACAAGGCGCGGCTCGGCGCCAACGCCATCCTCGGCGTATCGCTGGCGGTTGCCAAGGCGGCGGCCAACGAGCTCGGCCTGCCGCTGTATCGCTATGTCGGCGGCGTCTATGCCCGCACCCTGCCGGTGCCGATGATGAACATCGTCAACGGCGGCAAGCATGCCGACAACCCGATCGACATCCAGGAATTCATGATCCAGCCAGTCGGCGCGCCGACGGTGGCGGAAGCCGTTCGCTGGGGCGCCGAAATCTTCGCGACCCTGAAGAAGGGCCTGCACGATGCCGGCCACAACACCAATGTCGGCGACGAGGGCGGCTTCGCCCCGAACCTGAAATCCGCCGACGAGGCGTTGACCTTCATCATCAAGGCGATCGAGAAGGCCGGTTACCGCCCCGGTGAGGACGTGTTCATAGCACTCGACCCCGCCTCCAGCGAATTCTACAAGGATGGCAAGTACCACCTCGAGGGCGAAGGCAAGGTGCTCGATTCCGAGGCGATGGTTCGTTACTACGCCGATTTGGCCAGCCGCTACCCGATCATTTCCATCGAGGATGGCTGCGCCGAGGACGACTGGGACGGGTGGAAGCTGATCACCGACACGCTGGGCAAGAAGGTGCAGCTCGTCGGCGACGATCTGTTCGTGACGAACCCGGAACGCCTGAGCCGCGGCATCGAACTCGGTTCCGCCAACGCCATCCTCATCAAGGTCAACCAGATCGGCACCCTGTCGGAGACGCTGGAAGCCGTGCAACTGGCACAGAATGCCGGCTGGAACGCGGTCATGAGCCACCGGTCGGGCGAAACTGAAGATGCAACGATCGCCGATCTGGCGGTGGCGACGAATTGCGGGCAGATCAAGACCGGCAGTTTGGCGCGCAGCGACCGGACGGCGAAGTACAACCAGTTGATCCGGATCGAGCAGCAGCTCGGCACGGCGGCCCGGTTTGCCGGCCGGACGATCCTGCGGGGGTAGACTGAGACCTATCGTGGCCGGACGCCACAAACGCTAAATCAGAGACTTGCGAGGCGACTGCCGCCTCCTCGTCATGGTGCGCCCGCGGCGAAGGCCGGGGGCGCACCAGCCACGCCCTGCGCTGCCGCATGCAGACTGGCAATAACTTGCTCCATCCAAATAGATACTGAATAGAGGCTGGTTTAGCCGACCAGGCATCGGTGTGTCTGCCGCCGGATCGCCGACTTCGCCGCGACCTCACATAAACGTGAGCGAACCGCCCGACCGGCAATTGATTATCTTCCTGGAAAATTCCGTGCCTCGTGCCCATTTGAAGTTTGATCCATTCAATCCGGATCCAGCAATTGTCTCCGTCGTGACGCCCTCGGTTAAAGGACCGGTATCGCGTCAAACCCACGATCCCGATTGCCGCATGACGCAAAACGGGCCGACATGACCGGAAGCCGCCGGAAATCTCGTTGAACTGCCGTCCCCTCCGGAGCAACTTGCCCGCGGGTGATTGCGAAGCATCGAATCCACCACAAATAAAACTGGAAAATAATACTATGGATAATGATCGCATTATTGGCTCAGCAAAGCAAGTCGAAGGCACTGTCAGAGAGGCCGCAGGCAAAGTACTCGGTGATGCCAAACTGACAGCAGATGGCAAGGCGGAAAGAACCGAAGGCAAGGTCCAGAATGCCGTCGGCGGTGCCAAGGACATCGTGAGAGACGCATTCAAGAAATAGCCACCCGGTCAGCAACTCCGCCCGGGCGCTTCGGCAGACCCGGATTATCACCCGGGCGAAGCTGTCATAGTCAAAGCCCATATGCCGGTCGCGCGGAAGCGAAGCCGGCTATTGGCAAATCAGGAAAGGTCACAGCATGTCCAGCGCTATCGGGATCCAGGATCTCGCAACCAATGAGAATTTCAACGCAAGCCCGATCGCCGACGTCGCCACCAGCGTCGCATCGACATGGCGGTCGGTTGTCCGGACCTGGCTTGTGCAGGATTCGCCCTATATCGCGATGCTGTTGCTGCCATTGTTCGGCGTCACGTTCCATATGCCGGCGACTTTCTGGGTCATCCTGACGCCGGTGTTCGGCGTTATTTGCGTGACAGCCGGTTGGCGCCACTTCGACCGTGAACAAGACCGCCTGCAACTGGCCTACACTCAGGCTTTGAGCTGGTTCGCACTGATCTTCACCATCTATGTCCTGTACAACAATGTGGTCCAGGGCGTGCTGAACTCCAGCGCGACATCGCTGGCGATGATGACCCTGCTCGCACTCGGGACGTTTGTGGCGGGCTTGCAGTCGCGGGTCTGGCGGATTTGCGCCGTCGGCGGAATCCTGCTTCTGGCCGTGCCGGCCATGGGATGGCTTGAGCAGTCCGCCCTGCTCATCGCGATCGTTATTATCGCCCTCATCGCCGTTTCGTTTTTGACCTGGTGGGTTAGCCATCGCCAATGGGGCGGTGCCCGGCAGGCCTGATACGCGGATATCGTGGCCGGGGCTTTGCTTCGGCCAAGGTTTCTTACGCGTCTTCGGCCACCTCGATCACCGCATCGGCGGCGAACGCTCCCTGCCCTTCCGGCATCGCGAATACCGGGTTCAGGTCGATCGACTGAAGCCTGTCCCCGGCCGCGCCAGCGAACGCCGACAGCCGCGACAACATCTCTGCCAGTGCCTGCACATCAGCTTTCGGCCGCCCGCGCGCGCCCGTCAGCAGCGGCGCGCCTTTGATCGACAGGATCATCGCCTCCGCGACATCCGCACCGAACGGGCAGCGGCGGAACACCACGTCCTTCAGCACTTCGACGAAGATGCCGCCCAGCCCGAACATTGCCATCGGCCCGAACACCGGGTCGCGATGGATGCCCAGGATGCACTCCACCCCGCCGTTGAGTTGTTTCGCCACCAGCACGCCTTCGATCCGTGCCGCGGGCGCCGCGGCCCGGGCACGCTCCAGCAGGACGGCGAAGCCGGAGCGGACCGCCGCCTCATCGCCCATGCCCAACAGCACGCCGCCGATTTCGGATTTGTGCAGGATATCCGGCGACAAAATCTTCAGCACCACGGGGAAGCCGAACCGTACGGCGGCGGCAACGGCCTGATCGACCGTTGCGCAGGCGGCTTCGGGAGCCGATACGATCCCGGCCGCCGCCAGCAAGCGCTTGGCCTCGGCTTCGGAGGGCGTAGCGGCAGGCAGCGCGACCGGGGCGAGCTCGGGCGGCGGCAAGGACGCCCCGGCTGCGAACCCCGCTCCGAACCGCCCCATCGCATCGATCGCCACCACCGCGCGGGTCGGGTCCTCATGCACGACCCAGCCGTCCGCCTCCAAATCGTTGCGGCGGTCCTGCTGCACGATGACGGACAAGACGTACAGGCGATCGGGGTTGGCGGCGCGCACCAGGTTCAGTTGCTCGCGGACCGCGGCCCAGCGATGCGACGATGCCGTCATGCTGAAGAAACCAAGCACCGAGGCGTAGCCGCCATCGACCACCATTGACTCCATGAAGGTCTTCACCAGCGCGACCTCATTCGACACCTGGGCGGTCGCGTCCACCGGGTTGCGCGGGCCGCAGAACGGCACCAGCGCCCGCAGCCTGGCCTGTGCCGCCGCCGGCATTTCCGGCATCGCAAGACCCAAACTGTCGGCGGTGTCGCTAATCAGCACACCTGCCCCGCCCGAGACGGTGATCACGCCCAGCGTATTGTGCACCGGATAGATCTTCCGTGTGGCGGTGTGGGCGATGTCCAGCATCTCCTCGCTGTTGCGCGCCCGGAAGACGCCGAATTCCGACATCACTGCCTCGGTGACCGCATCGTCGCCGGCGATCGACGCGGTGTGCGACTTTGCCGCCTTGCCGCCGAGTTCGCTGCGGCCGACTTTCTGCATGACGATCGGTTTTTTTGCGGCGCGGGCGGCTTCGAAGGCGGCGATCAGGCCGGGTGCCTCGCGGATCCCCTCGGCATACACGGCTATCACATCCACATCAGGATTTTCCGCCAGCCAGCCGATGCATTCGCCGACGGTGACGTCGCCCTCGTTGCCGGTCATGACGCACAGCGACGCGCCAATGCCGCGGTTGCGGGCGAGCGTATAGAGATGCGTGCCGTAGGCGCCGGACTGGCTGGCGATGCCGATACGCCCCGGCACCGGCCAGCCGCTGTCGAACGATGCGGAGAACGTCGCGTAATAGGCATGGCGGGCGTCGAACACGCCCAGCGAATTGGGCCCGAGGATGCGCATGCCGTGCGCTCGCGCCACCGCCACCATGGCCGCCTGGGCGGCGGCACCGGCCTCGTCCATCTCGGCGAATCCGGCGGTGAACATCACCACCGCCTTGACGCCGCGTTGCGCCAGATCCTCCACCGCCGGGGCCGCCAGCGCGGCCGGCACCGCGACGATCGCCACATCCGGAGTCTCCGGCAGATCCGCGACGGACGGGTAGGCTTTCAGCCCCTGGATTTCCGCCCGGTTCGGATTGACCGGATAGATCCCGCCCGCAAACTTCTGCGCCCGCATATACGCAATCGGCCGGCCGCCGATCCGCGTAGGATCGGACGATGCGCCGAGGACGGCGATCGAACGGGGCGCAAGAAGCGGTGTCAGGCCGGCAAAGCGGGACATGATGCGGGACGGTTTCCGGTGCTTTTGGTTGGGCGGTTCTGCCGCTGCCGGGCAATCCTGTACCCGGTGTCATCGTATCGCAACCCGAGATCAGGACGGTGTGGTGGCTGCTGCCGGCCAAGCTACACGCACCGCCGGCTATGGGTGCCCCGGCCCGTCGCCGTCGGCGTTCGGCGGATCCCAGCAATTTGATCGAAGGTGTGATAGGTTCGTTATGTTTTCGAGCGGTGGTGTGGCTATACCGCCGTTGGAAAAGCCGTTTCGACAGTATCGGGGGCGCCCGACCAGGGGACGGAAACTGAAAGGTTCCCAAGCAATGACAGTAACGACGGCAAATTCCCGGCCACCGGGCGCAACTGTTAATTTTTTCAACATCAGCCTGCATCGTTCAGCCACGCAAAGCTCTCACGATCTGTTTCGCAGGAGCGGAATCGCCGCGATACATTGGCCCGCCGAGGTGTCCGGCATCGACTATCAGGCGAAGGTGGAGGGACATGAAGACGACCCCGGCTTTGTCGCACGCACGCTAAAACCCGTGTTTTCCGCCTACAGGTCAGTCAGCGACGCGCCGATGGCGGCACTTTATCGCCCCTTGTCGGCGGACTATCCAAACGCGAGATTTTTCGCCTTCTACCGACCGGCTTCCGCCTGGATCAGATCCGTCAGGACACATATCCAGTCTCGCCCCTTTGTCGCCTTTGAGCGTGCCGTCTATTGGTCCTATTTCTTGCAGCGACCGCAGGTCATTACAGACATCGCGGACTGCGAACTGTCCGACTTCCACGCATGGCATCATGACTCGATCACGACTTACTTCGCCAACAACGACAATTTTTTGCTGCTTTCGCTGGAGTGCACGGGGTTGGGCCCGGCACTGTGCAATTTTTGCGGCATACCTCCCGTGCCGCTCAGAATCGTCGACTATGCCAAGGGGCACGACCTGGGTCTCGATCCGGCAAGCATCGATGCGGAGGTCTGTGCATGACCCATGGTCTGACCGGCATTGTCATAACGTTCAACCGAATCGATGTCGTGGAGACATGCCTTCGCTCCGCCCGCATCGCCGATGAGTTGATCGTCGTCGATAAAGGATCGACCGACGGGACCGCCGAAGTCGCGCGGCGCATGGCCGACAAATTCGTGCAGGTTCCCTGGAGTCCGACGGTCGAGGAAACCCGTGCCGCAGCCATCGGCCTGGCGACCACGCCATGGATACTGTCCCTGGACGATGACGAGTGTCTGAACGGCAAAGCCGCCCGGGTCATTCTCTCCGCGGTCAGGCAGCCGGAAGGCTCGATCTACTATCTGCCTTACAGACATCATGTTCTCGGCAGGCATGACGAGCGAGCCTATTATTGGCCGGAATACCGGCCCGTCTTGTTCAGGCGCGGCGCCATCCGGTTTACCCCGGTCGTCCATGCCGGCGTGCACCCGGTCGCCGACGATATCGTCACGATTTCGCCCGAGTCCGGCGCGGCCATCATGCACCTCTCCCATAAGGATGCGGCCACCTGGATCGAAAAGACGAACCGCTACACGTCGCGTCCAGACCGTGCCGGCTCGGCCACGGCAGCCGATCTGACGCCAGGAGGTGTCATCGCCATGATGCAGGCGTACATGTCCGAGGTCCCGCTGGATGACCATGACGGTTACCTCGCCGCAGTTGCGGCCTTGCGTGGCGTGTACGATGTTGCGGATGCCGTCAAACGGTGGGAATCCCGGCAACCTCA
Source organism: uncultured Rhodopila sp. (assembly GCF_903915725.1). Lineage (GTDB taxonomy): Bacteria > Pseudomonadota > Alphaproteobacteria > Acetobacterales > Acetobacteraceae > Rhodopila. Next base: position 9,321 of record NZ_CAIWTY010000020.1, on the reverse strand, counting down.
AAGCGGGGCACGGACATTCTCGGACATCTGCCGCCGGCTCAACGCTGAGCTTGAAGCCGTGCAGGCCGGGTTGACTTGATGCATGCCAACGGAGCGACCGCTGCGAGTCGGGGGTTGCGCTTCTGCCGTCATGGCGGGCGAAGGGCCGCGATCTGCGCCCAAGTTCGTGCAGGTAAAGCGGCGTGTACGCGACCTCCGTCGGCATGACGGGGTGGCGCGGCCGCAGAGTCGCTCTCACCGCAAACTGGTATCGGTCACGCGCCGCGGATCCAGCATCCGAAGGTGTCGCAAGCGGTGCGGCTCGGCTGGCTGGACGAAAACCCGGCCGCAAAGATTGACGCGCCGAAGCCGTGACCCTATAAGCCGCCGCTTCCCGACGGGTCGCTGATTGAGGCGCACCCGCCGGCATGCTTGCAAGGGCATCGGCCGCAGGGCCGCCGCCATATGGTTTTCGGAGAGTACTCGTGAAGCGCACCTATCAACCCTCGAAGCTGGTCCGCAAGCATCGGCACGGATTCCGCGCCCGCATGGAGACCGTCGGCGGCCGCAAGGTCCTGGCCAACCGCCGCGCCAAGGGCCGCAAGCGCCTCTCCGCCTGAGCCGGCAACCGGACGCTGGTGTTCCAACCATGCCAGCCCAACCCGCTAAACCGGGGCGCCTGAAGCGGCGGCCTGAATTCCTGCGCACCGCCGCCTCCGGCCGGAAAGCGGCTATCGGCGGAGTCGTGCTGCAGGCGCTGGACCGTCCGGACAGCCTCCCCGCCCGGCTCGGCTTTACCGTGACGAAGAAAGTCGGCAACGCCGTGGTGCGCAACCGCACGCGGCGACGGCTGAAAGAGGCCGTTCGCCTGGTGTTGAACGAGCACCCCTTGGCGGGAGTCGATCTGGTGCTTATCGGCCGCGACAGCACCCGCAACAGGAACTTCATCACATTGCAATCCGACATACGGCGCGCGCTGGCCAAGATCGGCGTATCATGAGTTGCGCATCATGAGTCCGGCGGCGCATGCCGGCATCGCGGCGGTCCGTGTCTATCAATGGACGCTGCGCCCGGTTATCGGTGCGAACTGCCGGTTCTGGCCGAGCTGCAGTGAATATGCGGTGGATGCGTTGCGCCTGCACGGGGCGGTGCGCGGCTCGGCTTTGACGGCGAAGCGCATCCTGCGCTGCAACCCGTGGCATGAAGGTGGAGTCGATCCCGTCCCCGGGACCGACCGGCAGATGGGGCATTAATGGACCAGAAACGGCTCTTCCTGGCGATCGCGGTATCGCTGGCGATCTTGCTGGGCTTCCAGTGGCTGGTGGTGCCGCACCTGCCGAAACCGGCCCCGGTCGCGCATGTCGCCGAGACCCAGCTTCCCGGCGCGACGCCGCAGGAAGGCTCACCCGGTTCGTCCGGCGGGGTTGGCGCAGCCATTCCTTCGGCTGCCAATACCGCCGTGCCGAAGAACGTGCCGCGGGTGAAGATCGATGCGCCGAAGGTGCAAGGCTCGATCAGCCTGCTGGGTGCGCGGTTGGATGATCTTGTCCTGAAGGATTATCGCGAGCAGATCGCCCCGACGTCACCCCTGGTGCGCCTGCTGGAGCCGCGCTCGGACGATCACCCGTATTACATCCAGTACGGCTGGACGGCGCCCCCCGGCTCGCCGGTCAAGGTTCCGGACAACGACACCGTCTGGGCGGCCTCGGCCGAAACGCTGACGCCGGCGACGCCGGTCACGCTGTCCTGGAACAACGGTGCAGGCGTTAATTTCCGAATCGAGCTGTCGGTCGACGACAACTACATGTTCACCGTCCGCCAGGTTGTGACGAACGCCAGCGGCGGCCCGGTCAGCCTGTTCCCCTGGTCGCGCATCCGCCGCGACTACAAGCCGGTCGTCGCCGGCTACTATGTGCTGTTCGAAGGGTTGCTCGGCGTCGTGGATGGCACATTGCAGGAAACCACCTACGACAAGGCGAAGAGCGAGGGCGACAAGCGCGACGGCCTCGCCTACGATGCGACCGCGACGGGCAGTTGGGCCGGCATTACCGACAAATACTGGCTGGCCGCGCTGGTCCCAGACCAGGACCTGTCCTCGAAGGTCAATTTCCGCCACATCGACGACCATGGCGACCACTACCAGGTGGATTACGTCACGACGGATCCGCTGGGCGCACCCGCGGGCGGGGAGGTGTCGATGACAACGCACGCCTTTGCCGGCGCCAAGATCGTCACCCTGCTCGACCACTACCAGAGCCAGTACCATATCCCGAGCTTCGACAAGGCGGTCGATTTCGGCTGGTTCTACTTCCTGACCAAACCGATATTTTTCGCGCTGGACTACCTGAATTCGCTGTTCGGCAATTTCGGCGTCGCCATCCTGGTGTTCACCGTGCTGGTGAAGCTGCTGTTCTTCCCGCTGGCGAACTACTCCTACCGGTCCATGAGCAAGATGAAGCTGCTGGCGCCGCGGATGACGGCGATCCGGGAGCGGTTCAAGGACGACCCGCAGAAGATGCAGGCCGAGATGATGGGTCTGTACAAGGCGGAGAAGGTGAACCCGGCCTCGGGCTGCCTGCCGATGCTGGTGCAGATTCCGGTGTTCTTCTCGCTGTATAAGGTGATCTTCGTCACCATCGAGATGCGGCAGGCGCCGTTCTTCGGCTGGATTCACGACCTGTCGCAGGTTGACCCGACCAATGTGTTCAACCTGTTCGGGCTGATCCCGTTCAATCCCGTTACTATCCTGCCGCTGCTGCACCTTGGCGCCTGGCCGTTGATCATGGGCATCACCATGTTCCTGCAGCAGAAGATGAATCCGCCGCCGCCCGACCCGGTGCAGGCGCGGCTGTTCCAGTTCATGCCGATCATCTTCACCTTCATGATGGCTAATTTCCCGGCCGGGCTGATCATATACTGGAGCTGGAACAACACCCTCTCGGTGGGCCAGCAATGGCTGATCCAGCGCCGGACTCACCTGTCCAAGCCCTCCCTGGCGCGGACTTGACCGAAGGCGACCTGACTCCGGAAGCCGCCGCAGCGGCCGAAGCGGCGGCGATCGAGGCCGGGCGGCTGCTGTTCGCGGCGGAATGCACATTCTTTTTCGGCGCGCAGAAGCTGGAACAGGTGCCGCCGCCCGGCGGGACGGAAATCGCCTTCGCCGGCAGGTCGAATGTCGGCAAGTCGTCGCTGCTGAACGCGCTGACCGGGCGCAATTCCCTGGCGCGCGTATCCTCGGAGCCGGGGCGGACGCGGCAGTTGAACTTCTTCGATCTCGGCGGGCGGCTGACCCTCGTGGACATGCCGGGCTACGGCTACGCGCGCGCGTCGAAGGACATCAAGGCCGACTGGCAGGGCATGATGTTCGACTATCTGCGCGGGCGCCCGACCCTGCGGCGGGTCATGCTGCTGCTGGACGCGCGGATCGAGGTGAAGCCAGCGGATAACGACGTCATGGAACTGCTCGACCGCGCCGCGGTGACGTTCCAGATCGTCCTGACCAAGGCCGACAGCGTCAAACCGGCGGGCCTTGAGCGCAAGATCCGCGAGGCGGAGCAACTCGCCCGCTCGCACGCGGCGGCCTATCCGCGCATACTTTCCACCAGTAGCGAAACCGGTGATGGGATCGCGGCGCTCAGGGCGGAACTGGCGGCGCTGGCGGATTGAATGCCAGCCCGGCGGGAAATGCTGGTGTCGCACCACGGGCGGCGATAGGTAGCCCGGACAAGCCGGGCTATGACGAGCAGATGACGGTGCCGCGGCACCGACGCAACAGGGGGAGCAACCCATGGCCAAACGTACCGCGTCTCGCCCGGCCAAGCCGGATCCGACAGATGCCCTGTTGATCGATCTCGCCGGGAAGCTGCTCAGCGACTACTTCTTCGATCCGGATCTGGAGGAGGAATACAAGACCATCCTCTCCACCGCGAAGCTGGCCGGCGACGACAGCGTGCTGCTGGAGGAATACACCATCGACCTGTTCGACGGCGAATGCGATGTCCGGGTCGAGGCGCTGAAGACCTGGACTGCGTTTCGCGTCTCCGCCAGCTACGGCGGCTTCTCGATGACCGTGGAAGGCCTCTGGAGCTTCGATCAGGAGACCTTGCAGCACGGCAAGGTGGTCGCGCGCAGCGGCGACTCCGATGAGATCGAGGCCGCGGTCGAGGACCTGCTGGAGGAACTCGAAGGCCCCGACCTCGACGACGAGGAAATGGCCGATCTCATGAGCGCGCTGGAGGACGAATCGGAGTCGCCGCTGATTGGCGACGATCCGGCGGAGCCGCCCGACGCGACCGGGCTGGAACGCAGCCGGATCAAGGCCATTGCCAAACGCCTGGCGCGGACCGCCACGCCGGAATTGAGCTTGGAAGACCGGGGCTGGCTGGAGCAGACGCCGCAGACGCTGCCGGTCATCATGGAAAACCTGGTGGCCGCAGCGTCGGCGGACGCCAAGCGGCGCGACGACAACCTCGTCGGCGCGTATATGGAAATGCTGTCGTTGCAGCTCGAATTCGTCCGCTACCGGCTGGACCGCGGCTGGGACTGGGCGGTGAATATGCTCGACGACTACCAGCAGACCCTGATCGAGTTGGCTGAATCGAAGTCGGTGCCGCGCGACGACTGGTTCAGGATGGCAGCGGCGCTGAGCGAGGCGCGCGTGCCGATATCGGATGAGACGCAGACTGCGCTGGCGGCGGCCGGGTTCGAGGCGGAGGAGGCCGGACCGCCCGAGGAAATGCAGGCCATGCTGCGCGGGTTCCTGGATGAACTGGCGAACATGCTGGCCTCGCCGTTCGAAGTGATCGAGACGCTGAAAAGCCCGAGTGCGCTGATGCCGGCGAGCCTGCGCGGCTTTCTGGCCACCGAGCTGACCCTGTCGCCGCACGAGAAGCTGCGCGACGCGGTGCCGCTGATGCTGCTGGACGACGATTCGGTGGTGCGGCGGGATGCCGCGGCGGCGCTGGAACAGTCGGCGCAACTGGATACGCTGTCCTCCGACGCGCTTCGCCGCACCATCGCCATCCGCAACTGGATCCCCGCCGCCGATCGGCCGGCGGTGGATACGATGGTGCGGAAGGCGCGGATGGCGGGGGTGGCGATCGGATCGTGGCCGCCGCCGGCGGCGGATCTGGAATACCATGCGACGATGATCGACGGCTCGGGCGCGCAAAGCATTCTGACTGTCAGCCGGTTGGGCCGGACCGGCATGTTCGGGGGTTTGCTGCTGCGGCACGGCACCGGCGTGGTGGATGCCTGGGCGGACACCGACCTGGTGCGCAGCAAGGTCAACCGGCTGCTGAAGGAGGCCAAGCTGGGCGGCATCTTCACCCAGGTGGACAAGGGCTATGTCGATGCGGTGATCCAGCATGCCATCGCCACCGGGGTGGAGCACAACGCGGTGCCGCCGGAGGCTTTGTTGGAGGTGGCCGAGGCCGTCGGCGGCTCCGAATGGAAAGACCGCCGCCTGGACCTCCGCGCCGAAGCCGATCGGCTGTTCGGGGAGTTGCGGGAGTCGGAGCGTTCGGCCGAGGGGATCGCGGCGCTGTATGAGCATGGGCTGGAGTGGATGTCGGACGATCCGATCATCGGATCATGGTTCGAGGACGGGCCTGAGGTGAGCAAGGCGCTGGGCAAGTTGGCGCGCACGGATCGGCCCGGGATGCTGGCGGCGGTGACGCACGAGATCCTGCCGCCGGAGCGGGCGGTCTGGGCGGAGCGGTTCCTGCTGATGGCGCTGTGGGCGCATGCCAGCACGGACCCGAAGTATCGCAACCGGGCGCCGGATCTGGTGGTGGTGGCGCATGCGCTGCTAGGGGATGCGCCGCTCGAGTCGCTGCCGATCATGGGGCTGATTGCGGTGCAGACGGTGCGGGCGTTTTTGGAGGGGGGATGGTAGGCGGTCTTTGATTTCTGGTTGATCGACCCGGGTAATACCCTGCATTCTGCTGGTGTTACTGAGGGTCGTGTCATGATAGCCGCTACCGTCGAAGGCGAGGTCACCGAGGCGGTGGGTATCGATCCGAGGACCCGGGCCAAGGCCGTCGTTAACCGCGAGGGCGTATTGGCACTTCGCAAGTCCGAGGCCGGGCCGGGCGAGCATCCGTTCGATCGTTTGCTCGGCATTTTGGGCCCGGGGCGGTCCAGCGATGAAGTCATGGCGCTAACCCGGGGCGAGGACTGAATCGACGCTGGTCGATGCCAACGTGCTTCGCTGCGTGTTGGAGAACGACCTGCAATGGGGCGGCTTGGTTGTAGTCCCAGCTCAAAGGCGCTGCGACGGCGGGGCCGTTTCCGCCACTACTTTCCGGCGAATACACTGTTTGCGCCCGACTGACTGTGTTGGCGCCCGCACTTCGGGAGAATGACTTTTTCCTTGCGCCGCATGACCCGTCACGGAAGTGCAAGATAGTCCGCTGGGGAGAGTATCCAAATCCCGCGCCAGGGATGCATCGGGAGCAAGTGGCGCGTATCGCTGCTCACGATGACATCCGCCCTGCCGGCAGCGGCGAGCGCCAGGTATTTGTCGTCCTTGGGGTCACTGCATTCCCGCACCGTCTCAACAGGCTCGACCCGGTCTGCTGCAACGATCACGGTGTCGAGAATAAGTTGCCGACGTTCGACGGAAACGAACCTGTCGAACTTCGGTCTGAAAATGACCTCTCGGTATTCGTTCTCGACATCGCGCGACAGGATGAGACGGTCGGGCTCGGTTACCGCCCGGAACAGCGCACGTTCCGGAATGCTGCTGACCTTCAGCGCGGCGGAAACAAAGGTGGAGGCGTCGAGAACGACGATCAAGAAAGCGGCTCTTGCCGCCATGCCTTGAGTTCGGCGTCGATATCGGCGTCTGTCAGGCCGTTGGCACGAGCCTCGCGCTTGGCTTCGGCTATCGCCTCAGCCAGGACATCGCGAAGCTGGCCGCGCATGAGCAGGCCGCTCAGGACACGTCCAGCGGCCTCGCGCCGCGCCGGATCGGCCAGCGCCCTGGCAACTTCGGCGTCGACCGGGATGGTCACTTCGACGGGATTGTCCATGTTGGGCTCCTCGGATGCTGATGTATAGCACGTCCGGGTGGGGGCAAGCATGCGATGCAAATCCTGCCATCCGGACGCCCCTCTCAACGCCCCGCTTGCGGCGCTCGCCGCCGCCGCGCTATGCGCATGGATGCGTACGGAGACGAACGTTGGACCAGCGGGCGACACCTCGCCAATCCTGCAACCTTAGTTTGCCTGCTGACCTGGTGCGACAGGCACGCCGCGACACGCTCAATCTTCGCACCAAGCCGGAAGATCGCGGGCTGATCGACCGTGCCGCCGCGCTTACGGGCAAGACAAAGACCGAGTTCGTGCTGCAGGCGGCCCGCCGGGCGGCGGAGGATGCGCTGCTCGACCAAACGCTGTTCCTTGCCGGGGCGGAGGCGTTCGAGGCGTTTCAGGCGCGTCTCGATGAACCGCCGCGACCGAATGAGAGGCTGCGGCGCTCACTGCAAACGCCGGCGCCCTGGGAGTAGGCGTGCCGCTCGCCGCGCCGGAACCGCTTGGGGAGGCGCACGCACTTGTGGACTTCGACTCCGGGGTGGCTTCGCTCGATGACTGGCTGAAGCGCCAGGCGCGGGGCAATCAGGCGAGCGGGGCAAGCCGCACCTTCGTTGTTGCCGAGGGGCGTCGGGTCGTCGCCTATTACGCCATCGCTTCGGGCGGGATCGGCGTGGACAGCGCGCTCGGGCGGTTTCGCCGGAACATGCCGAACCCGATACCGGTGGTGCTGCTGGGGCGGCTCGCGATCGATCGCGCGTGGCAGGGGCGCGGGCTGGGGCGGGCGTTGTTTCGGGACTGCGCCGGGCGGGTGCTGCTGGCGGCGGATACAATCGGGATTCGGGGGATTGTGGTCCATACGGTGTCGGAGGAGGCGAAGACGTTCTATCTGGCGCTGGGGTTTGAGGTTTCGCCGCTTGATCCGATGATGCTGATGGTGACGCTTGGGGATGTTGAGGCGGCACTTAGCGGGCGCTGACTGCCAATTGCTGCCAAGAGCGATACAGCGTCATTTTCCCTCTCCGGACCGCCAGAACCGACTATCCTCCGACGACATATATTCACCGACTTTGGAACATATTATGTTGAAATTTACCGATCAGCGCCCTAACCACCATATTCCGATGATTTAGGGTAACTAACTCTATGACCGACTACCCAAACATTGATTTACCACCTACCGAGGCGAAGATTTTTCATCGCATGTGGACTGAACTCGCTCAACTCGGTCAACTTCCGCATGGGTATGGAATCCTCTGCCCGCTATGCCTGATCCCAAAGTCACATGAGGAACTGACCCTCGAGCACATTATTCCTCAACGTGCCCTTCGCCATGACCCGGAGAGCTTGCGCAGGGCACATTCCCTGAACGACAGGTCGGGTTTGACTTTGCTCTGCCGTTCTTGCAATGGGCTAAAGGGCAAATGTTATGATCCTATAATCGAGAAGATGTTTAAGACCCCCAAATTTGCGCCGCAGCCCCACGAGCAAAAGCGCGAGCTGAAAGCGAGACGTACCCTTGCCTACCTCGCCGCTTTTCGCGAGCTGGGATACCAGTATATTCTGACCAGTAGACTCGATCCCGTCCGCCAAGATTTTCTGGTTCCCTTATCGTCACCAGCGAATACGGGCTTATATTTTATATCAATTGGTTTCAACCGTGACGACCCTCACGCATATTTCGACGGATGGTGCGACACTTTCGATGAAAAAGGTGATCAGACTAATTCCGTGTTCACGTGTTACTCTGATCCCACCTCCGAAACTATTCAGATCCGAATCCGACACATTACGGTGATGCTGCCAAAGAGTGACCGGGGAATTGTGCTGGCTCGGAAGCCCGGCACTCCGCCGAACACTTCGGTAAATCTCTCGGTAACATAGTACCAGCTAGTCGGGAGTTTGAGATAGGGCGGCCATCTGGCAGTTCAGTTTCTGTCGCCAAGACGGGGAGAGCATGTCGGGCAAAGGCTAAGCCAGAGATAGTCGGGCCTGCTTCAGCTCGCCGAGCAGGCCGTCGGTGTGCATCACCGAGGCCGGGTCCTGGCTGGCAAGCAGCTCGTCGATGAGTTCGTTGCGTATTGTCATGGGTCTCTCCAAGCCCGAAGCCGGGCTTCGTTATGACCCCTCACACAAGATTCCTGATAGGCCCAGATAGTCGCCTCACCTGTAAAAGTATGGACTTGATCTGACGGTCGGGTCTCCGCCGTGGTGGGTGTCCGACGAATATCTCGTGTCGCTGATCACGCCGCTTGCAGCAATTTCTCCCTCGCTACCGGTAGCGTGTCAATGAAGGTCTGCATCGGCG
>NZ_CAIWTY010000019.1 GCF_903915725.1 uncultured Rhodopila sp. | reverse complement strand
CCGTGGTGACGCGGCCGACGCCGGTGCAGCAGAAGGCGTTCGAACTGCTGGGCGTCGCGGTGTAGCCAGTAGCAAGCGGCTGAAGCGGCGTTTTGTGCAACGCCGCCAATGGGTTATGTAAAACTAAAGAAGGAAGCTCGGATTAGATGACACACTCGACAAGCGAAGGCTACTACAGACTTGTTGCTCCCAGGCGAATCGCATTTGGAAATCGGTTGACAACCGCATTGCCGCTTGCCCGATTCGGAACTGATCGATTCTACCCGTTGGCGCTGAAAACGCCGCATGGGAGGTCACCCTGGATCAGTTTGTCGCCTGCTGGGAGGGTCTCGAGGATCCGCGAACCGGCAACGCCGCGCTGCACGACTTCCACGAGCTTCTGATCATTGCGCTATGCGCGGTGCTGAGCGGCGGCCAAGGCGCAGTGGACATGGCGGAGTTCGCCAAAGCCAAGGAACCGTTCCTGCGCGGCTTTCTCAAGCTGGAGAACGGCCTACCCAGCCATGACACCTTCAGCCGGCTGTTCCGCCAGCTCGACCCGGCGCAGTTCGGCGCCGCGTTTCAGCGCTTCATGGCGGGGTTCTGCGAGCAGGTAAAAGGTGTTGTCGCGATCGACGGCAAGGTTCTGCGGCGTTCGTTCGATCGTGCCAGCGGCAAGTCGCCCCTGCACATGGTCAGTGCATGGGGCTGTGAGCAGCGCATGGTGCTGGCGCAGATCGCCACTGACGCAAAGTCCAACGAGATCAAAGCCGTCCCGGCTCTGCTCGAGATGCTCGCCCTGAAAGGCACAATCGTAACCGCGGACGCGCTCAACCGCCAGCGCGAGATCGCTCGCACGATCGTCGACAAGGGCGGCGATTATGCGCTGGCGCTGAAGGGCAACCAGGGCACTCTGCACGACGACGTGCGACGTTTCCTCGACGATCCGGCATGCGGAGCCAAGGTGAGCGAGTCCACCGTCGATGGCGATCACGGCCGCATCGAAACCCGCACGGCGATAGTCTCGACGGATATCGGCTGGTTACAGGAGGCCCACCACTGGCCCGGCCTGGCGGCCATCGGCAAGGTGGTCCGCAGCCGCGAGGCTGGCGATAAGACCACTGCCGAGACCGCCTATTACCTGCTCAGCCTGGATATGTCGGCGGAGCGTCTCAACGACGTCGTCCGCTCGCACTGGGGTGTCGAAAATCGCCTGCACTGGCGCCTGGATGTCGTGATGAACGAAGATCAGGCCAGGAACCGATTGGGCCACGGACCGCAAAACCTAGCCGTCTTGCGACACATGGCGATCAACGTCATGCAAAAGGACCCCACCAAGGGATCTTTGCGCGGGAAGTTCAAGCGAGCCGGCTGGAACGACACCTACCTGGCCAGTTTGCTCGCCCTATTCTGAAATGCGATTACCCTGTGTTGCTCCCAGCTTTGCCAGCTTAGGTGATGGATGTCGACGAAGAGCCGGTGCCCCCCTGACGCCATTCATGATCGTAGTCCGATGTGGGACGCATGTGGTCTATGAATGTGGATTGGGTGGATATGTTGGGCAAACGGAGGGTTCATGGTCGGATGATCGCCCATCACGCGTCCCATCCCGGCTCTAAACAGGACTTACCCTACGTGTTAGTCACAGTGGATTTGCCTGAGCGCGCGCGGATGAACGCTTAAGCGCACGCAATCGCGACGTCCGGGCTGCGCATCAGCTTGCCGGTGGTGATAGCGTTTGAGATTGTGACGAAAGAGCTACAGTTGCCGACTGTTCAAGCTCGCCGCATTCTGATCAGGCAGCGGAATCGTCGGACAGCAAAGCTCTCGATCCCGAGTCTGGGGGACCTTGCCCAGCCGGATCGACAGTGCAGGGGAATCGGGTAAACCTTTTCACCCGGTAATGAGGCTTGCAAGAAACTCATCATCCCGGCCGCCTTGCGCCTGCCGCGCAACGAGTTCTTGCCAGGGGCTCGTCTGAGCAGGTTGAGGGCCATGTGCTTGAGGGTGG
>NZ_CAIWTY010000018.1 GCF_903915725.1 uncultured Rhodopila sp. | reverse complement strand
TGTCATAGCGGGCGCTCCGATTTTGCCCGCCCGGTGTGTCGGCTCTTCGGTCGGCTCCGCCTCCCTGCGAGCCGACACACCGGGCAACCTTTGCCCCACCGATTGAACCCCAACTGTCAGGTTTAGTCGAGACTTCTACACCTCACCTTGTGCCACCCGCCCCCACCCCCTTAATCACCCCCATGCCCGCCGCCACCCCCACCCAAACCATCGACCTCGCCATCACCGGCATGACCTGCGCCTCCTGCGTCAGCCGCGTGGAGAAAGTCCTCACCCGCGTCCCCGGCGTCGAAGCCGCCGCCGTCAACCTCGCCACCGAGCGCGCCCGCGTCACCGCCAACCACCCCGACCTCCAGGCGCTCATCAACGCCGTGCACAAAGCCGGCTTCACCGCCGCCGAAATCCGCCCCGAGGCCCCGCCTCGCGACACCCACCCGCAGGACCGCACCGACCTCATCCACCTGATCGCCGCCGCCGTGCTCAGCAGCCCGCTGCTGCTCGGCATGGCGATCCCCGCCCTGATGCTGCCTGCACCCGCGCAATGCGCCCTCGCCAGCATCATCCAGTTCTGGCTCGGCGCCCGCTTCTACAAAGCCGGCTGGGCCGCCGCCCGCGCGCTATCCGGCAACATGGACCTGCTCGTCGCCCTCGGCACTACCGCCGCCTGGGGCCTGTCCACCTGGATCTGGCTCACCACCGGCCACGCCCACGGCCTGTATTTCGAGTCCGCCGCGCTGCTGATCACGTTCGTCCTGTTCGGCAAATGGCTGGAGGCGAAAGCCAAGCGCAGCACCCTGACGGCCCTCGCCGCGCTGACAAAACTCCGCCCCGCCACCGCCCGCCTGCTGACGGGCACCACCGAGACGGAACTGCCCATCGGCCGCATCCGCCACGGCGACCTGATTGTCGTCCGCCCGGGGGAACGCATCCCCGTCGACGGCCGCATCGTCCAGGGCAGCGGCGCGATCGACGCCTCCATGCTCACCGGCGAGAGCCTGCCCGCGGACCACACCGTCGGCGACAGCGTCGCGGCGGCTTCCATCAACACCGACGGCCACCTGGTCATCGAGACCACCGCCATCGGCGCCGAGACCATGCTCGCGCGCATCGTCCGCCTGGTGCAGGACGCCCAGGCCACCAAAGCGCCAATCCAGCGGCTGGCGGACAAAACAAGCGCGGTGTTCGTGCCGGTGGTCATCGGCATCGCCGTCGTCACCCTGGCCGCCTGGCTGGTCGCCGGAGCCGCCCCGGCCACCGCCATCCTGAACGCGGTTTCCGTGCTGGTGATCGCCTGCCCCTGCGCCCTCGGCCTCGCCACCCCCACCGCCATCATGGTCGGCACCGGCATGGCCGCCCGCCGCGGCATCCTGATCCGCGATGCGCAGGCGCTGGAGCGCGCCCAAGCCGTGCAAACAGTGGCCTTCGACAAGACCGGCACGCTGACGTTGGGCAAGCCCTCGCTGGCCCGCATCGTGCCGGCGGAAGCGCTGGCCGATGCGGCTGCGCTGCAAGCCGGCAGCGAGCACCCGCTGGCCGAGGCCGTCCGCGTCGCGGCAAAGACCATCGAAAAGCCGCATGCCGAAAACTTCCGCGCCATGCCTGGCCTGGGCGTCGCCGCCACCATCGGCGACCGCCACCTGATCCTCGGCAACATCAGGCTGATGGCGGAAAACGGCATCGACCTCGCCCCGCTAACCCCGGACGCGGCGGCGATGACCGAGGCCGGCCACACCGTCTCCTACCTCGCCGAGACCGCCCCGCAGCCCCGCGCCCTGGCCGTCCTGGGCTTCTCCGACACCATCAAGCCGGGGGCGAAGCAAGCGATTGAACAGCTTCACCGGATGGGGCTGCGCACCGTGATGCTGACCGGCGACGCGGAAGGCGCCGCCCGGGCGGTGGCGGCGCAACTCGGCATCGACGAGGTCCACGCCGGTATCCTGCCGCAGGGCAAGGCCGAGGCCGTCGCCGCCCTCCACCCCGTCGCCATGGTCGGCGACGGCATCAACGACGCCCCTGCCCTCGCCGCCGCCGATGTCGGCATCGCCATGGGCGGCGGCACCGATGTCGCGATGGAAACCGCCGGGATTACGCTGATGCGCGGCGAGTTGTCGCTGGTCGCCGACGCGATCGAGGTGTCGCGGCGGACGGTGCGGAAAATCCGCCAGGGGCTGTTCTGGGCGTTTGCCTACAACGCGCTGGGGATTCCTCTGGCGGCGCTGGGCTATCTCAGCCCGATGGTGGCGGGTGCTGCGATGGCGCTGTCCTCGGTCAGCGTGGTCTGCAATGCGCTGCTGCTGAGAAGGTGGCGGCCCTTAACCTGATATTAACCGTTGCGTGGTCTGATGGCCGCCTCTCCGACGGGGTGACAGGCACGTGGCAGACCAGGCAGACCAGATCCAGCAGGCCATCACTGTGGCCATCCGGGCCGAGATGGGCGATTTGCGCAGCTTCGTCGATCGCCGCATCGCCGAACTCAGCGCCGAGATCCACGCCACCGTTGACCTGATGGATTTCAGCGAGAACAACCTGTCCGGCCAGTTGAAAGGCATCAAGGAGCAGATCACCGGCCTGATCGCCATGCCCGCCGCCGCCACCCGCAATAGCGGGCTGGAGCTGGAGGCCGTGGTGCAGGCGACCGAGGCCGCGGCCAACCGCATCATGGAGGCGGCGGAAGCGATCAGCGACTGGCTGCGCAATGGTTCGGCGGACCCGGCTGCGGTGCAGGTAGTGAACGAGAAGGTCAATGCGATCTTCGAGGCGTGCTCGTTCCAGGACGTCACCGGCCAGCGCATCCGCCGCGCCATCCAGCACCTCCAGCAGGTGGAGACGATGCTGACCGACATCGTGCCGGAGGGCGAGGCAGCCGCCGCAGCCGCCCCGTCCCCCGAGGACAACCCCGACCTGCTGCAGGACGCTGTGGACTCGATGTTCGGGTAGGGTACTGCGTAGGTCATGGCCCACGATCACAGTCCCCGTCCCCGTGTCATGGCCGGGCTTGTCCCGGCCATCCACGACTTGCGGTCGTTCGTGGCGGCACAGTCGTGGATGGCCGGACCAAGTCCGGCCATGACACAACGCGGGCGCCCTGTGCCGTGCGGGGCGCACCCTGTCGGCCACCCCTCCTTCCATTGCGTGAACTTCCGGTCATCCCAACCCCGCCCGGGTTGCATTGATCAGCAATTCTTGTATGTCCGCCGCCCAGCGTAGACGGAGGGGAACCCAACGTGGCGACTCGCGCGGCAGATCCGGCCGGACCACTGATCGATATCGAGGGCCTGACCAAGCGCTTCGGCAGCTTTACCGCCGTCGATGACGTGACCTTCCAGGTGCGGCGGGGCGAGGTGCTCGGTTTCCTCGGACCCAACGGCGCCGGCAAATCCACCACCATGCGGATGCTGGCCGGGTTCATGATCCCATCCGCCGGGACCGCCCGCATCCTGGACCACGACGTGCAGACCGACAGCGTCGCCGCCCGCCGGGTGCTCGGCTTCCTGCCGGAGGGCGCACCAACCTACCCGGAGATGACCGTCGAAGGCTTCCTGCGCTTCTGCGCAAAGATCCGCGGCTATACCGGCGCGGAACTGGCGGACCGGGTGGACCACGCGCTCGGCCTGACCACGCTGCGCGGCGTCCGGCTGCAACCTGTGGAGACCCTGTCGAAAGGCTTCAAGCGCCGCGTCGGGCTGGCCCAGGCGCTGCTGCACGACCCGCCCGTGCTGGTGCTCGACGAGCCGACGGACGGGCTGGACCCGAACCAGAAGCACGAGGTCCGCGGCCTGATCGCGCAGATGGCGCCGAACAAGGCGATCGTGATCTCGACCCATATCCTTGAAGAAGTCGATGCGGTCTGCACCCGCGCGATCATCATCGCCGGCGGCCGCATCGTCGCCGATGAGACCCCGCAGGCACTGTCGGAGCGGCATGCGTCGGGGAAGCTGGAGGACGTGTTTCGGGCGTTGACGATGGAGGGGGCGGTTTGATGGTTTTCGTTTCGTCGGGGCGGACCCACGCAGCCGCCCCCGCGCCATGGCGCCCCCCTGTGTCATGGCCGGGCTTGGCCCGGCCATCCACGACTTTCTCCGAGCACATACTGCAAGGCGTGGATGGCCGGACTAAATCCGGCCATGACACGATTAAAGGCCCGGCCGCCCCAGGCTCGGAGACCCCTGCTGCATGAACGCCATCCTCACCATCGCCGGCCGGGAACTGCGCGCCTACTTCGCCACCCCCGTCGCCACCGTGTTCATCGTCATCTTCCTGGTCCTGCAAGGCGCCCTGACCTTCAACCTCGGCCAGTTCTTCGACCGCGGTATCGCCGATCTGAACCCGTTCTTCACGTTCATTCCTTGGGTTTTCCTGCTGCTTATCCCGGCCATTACCATGCGGCTCTGGGCCGAGGAACGCCGCCTCGGCACTATCGAGCTGCTGCTGACCCTGCCGATAACCCAGACCCAGGCGGTGCTCGGAAAATTCCTCGCCGCCTGGGCGTTCTGCGGCATCGCGCTGCTGCTGACTTTCCCGTTCGTCATCGCGGTGAACATCCTCGGCAACCCGGACAACGGCGTCATCGCCTCCGGCTATCTCGGCAGCCTGCTGATTGCGGGGGCGTTCCTGTCCGTTGGCGCGGCGATGTCGGCGCTGACCCGCAACCAGGTCATCGCCTTCGTCCTGGCGGTGGCGGTGTGCTTCCTGTTCGCCGTCGCCTCCAACCCGATCGTCAACGACTTCCTGTCGCACACCGCCCCGGCGCTGGGCGAGTTTACCCGGCGGCTGGCGATCACCGACCGGTTCGCGGATTTCACCCGCGGGCTGATCTCGCTGCGCGACGTGATCTACTTCGCGACCTTCATCGGCTTCTTCCTGTTCCTCAATACCGTTCTTGTCGACCAACGGAAAGCGGATTGACCCGATGCGCCGCCTGACCTTCTCCCTCATCGGCATCGTCGCCGCCGCCGCGATCGCCATCGGCATCAACATGTTCGCTGATGCCCGCCTCGCCAACGTGCAACTCGACCTGACGCAGGGGCATATCTACACGCTGGCCCCCGGCACGCGGCAGATCCTGGCGGCACTCAAGGAACCGGTGACCTTGCGGCTGTTCTACTCCAAGCAGCTCGGCAGCACCGTCCCCGCCTACGGCACCTACGCCGATCATGTGCGGGAAATGCTGGAGGATTATGCTTCGGTGTCGAACGGGAAGGTCAAGCTGGAACTGTACGACCCCGAACCGTTCAGCGATACCGAGGACCGCGCCATGGCCTATGGGCTGCAGCCGGTGCCGCTGGACCAGAACGGATCGCAGGTCTATTTCGGCCTCGCCGGAACGAATCTGGAGGACGACGAGAAGATCATCCCGTTCTTCCAGGCGGAACGCGAGCGCTTCCTGGAATACGACCTGACGAAACTGGTCTACGACCTGTCCAACCCGGCGCGCCCGGTCGTCGGCGTGATGTCCTCCCTGCCGCTGGACGGCGATCCGCAGGCGATGATGATGTCGCGCGGCCGCGGCCCCGGCGGCCAGCCCTATGCCTCCACCGTGCTGCTGCGGCAGACCAATACGGTCAAGACGGTGCCGCTGGATGCGCAGGTCATCGACCCGGACATCCAGGTGCTGCTGGTGGCGGAGGCTCGGGGCCTCTCGCCCGCCACGCTGTATGCGATCGACCAGTTCGTCATGCGCGGCGGCAAGCTGATGGCGATGGTCGATCCGTGGAGCGAGGCGTTGGCCTCCACCCCGTCGCAGACCGGCATGCCGCCGACGGACACCCACTCGGACCTGAAGCCGCTGTTCGACGCCTGGGGCATCCAGTTCGATCCCTCCAAGGTCGTCGGCGACCTGAGCGGCGGCTGGCGGGTGCGGGCCGGCGGGGATGATGAGGTGCAGGCGGTCAGCTACGTCGCCTGGTTCAACGTCCGCGACGGCATCAACCACGACGACCCGGCGACGGCGGATTTGCAGCAGGTAACGGTGGCATCGGCCGGTTTCCTGTCCAAGGCGCCGACCGCGACGATCGACTTTACCCCGCTGCTGAGCAGCAGCGACCGCAGCGAATTGCTGCCGGTCGATGACGTGAAGATGCCCGATCCGGCCAAGCTGCTGGCGGGCTTCAAGCCGGAGGGCGGTCCTCGGGTGATCGCCGCCCGTGTGCATGGTGTGCTGAAATCCGCCTTCTCCGGGCCGCCGCCCTTAACCGGGGACCAGAAGCGGCCGGATAATTTCCCGGACTACAAGGCGCAGACCGACGGCCCAGCCAACCTCGTGGTCGCCGCCGATTCCGACATCCTGGTGGACCGGTTCTGGGTGCGCATCGCGGACTTCTTCGGGCAGGCGACCGCGACCCCGTTCTCCGACAACGGCCCCTTCGTCGCCAACCTCATCGGCACCCTGTCCGGCAGCGACGCGCTGATTGGCTTGCGCTCCCGCGGCGACACCAACCGCCCGTTCACCCTGGTCGCGGCAATGCAGAGCGAGGCGGAGGCGCAGTATCGGCAGACGCAGCAGGCGTTGCAGACCCACCTGGATGACGTCGAGAAGCAGTTGCGCACGCTGCGTTCCGGCGGCGAGAACGGCAAGGCCGAGGCGGTCATCACGCCCGAACAGCGCGCCGCCATCGACACCGCGCGGCAGGACATCCTTCAAACCCGCGGCAAACTGCGCGCGGTGCAGTTGGAACTGAACCGTGACATTTCGCGGCTGGAGACCGAGATGCGGGTCTTCACCATCGTCGCGGTGCCGTTGGTGCTGACCGTGGTGGCGATCACCATGGGCATCCTGCAACGACGCCGCCGCGCGAGGGCACGGCGATGAGGGCGGTCACCCTGATCGCGCTGGTCGTCGCGGGCTCCGCGGCCGTAGCCGGCGGCTGGTATTACGGCGTCGCCATGAAGCCGCGCGAGCAGGCCGCGATCACCGGCGGCGGCCTGATGTTCCCCGGCCTGGCGGCGAAGCTGCACGACGCGGCGAAACTGGAGATCACCCACCAGGGCAAGCAGACGGTGATCGAGAAGCGAGCCGATGGCGGCTGGGGCGTAGCCTCGATGCACGATTACCCGATCCAGGACGTCAAGCTGCGCGGCGTGCTGACCAGCCTGACGGAGCTGCGGCTGCTGGAGCCGCGCACCGGCAACCCGGCCGAGTTCGCCCGCCTCGGCGTGGAGGATCCGAGCGGCGCAGCCGCCTCGGGCGACTTGCTGCGGCTGCTGGATGCCAACGGCCAACCCATCGTGGCGGTGATCGTCGGGCATCGCCGGGTGCGCAGCCAGGGGCACGTGCCGGACGAGGTCTATGTCCGCCGCCCGGACGAGACGCAGTCCTGGCTGGCCGAGGGCGCCTTGCAGGCGGACGCCGATGCGTCGGCGTGGCTGGACCGAGACATTCTCAATATTGCGCAGGACAAGATCGCCGCGGTGGTTGTCGGGGACGGCGCGCTGGTGTTCGGCCGGGTGGACGGCAAGTTCACTCTGACCAAGCCGGCGGAGCACCCGAAGCTTGAGGACTACAAAGTCGATAACGTGTCCCGTGCGCTGGAGACGCTGACCTTGCAGTCGGTGAAGGCGGATGCCGACGCGGGCGGTGAACCTGCCGGACAGGCGGTGTTCACCACGCTCGACGGACTTGCGGTGAAGGTGACGCTGCTACACGCCGACAAGGATGTCTGGGTCCGGTTCGCGGTCTCCGGTCCCGACAACGTCAAGGCCGAGGCAGACCGCCTGTCCGCCCGGGTTGCCGGATGGAGCTACCAGGTCCCGTCCTGGAAAGAGAAATCGCTGGTGCCGGCGATCGATGATTTGAAGGCGGCGGAGCCTCCCGCATCGGCTCCGGTTGCCGCGCATCCCGCGCCGGAACCGGAGCCTGCCCCGCCAGCGGCTGCTGCGCCCGAGGCTGCTGCGCCCGAGGCTGCCTCCCACGACGTTGCCGCGCCTGCACCTGAACCCGCTTCGCCCGAACCGGCCGCGCCCGAGACCGAGAAGAAATGAGCGACCGCGAGTATCCCGCTCGGCCGATCATCGGCATCGGGATCGCGGTGATCAAGGGCGACAGCGTGCTGCTGTGCCAGCGCGGCAAGCCGCCCAACGTGGGTTCCTGGACCCTGCCCGGCGGCGCGCAGGATGTCGGCGAAACCTGCGAGCAAGCCGCTCGCCGCGAACTCATGGAAGAATGCGGCCTGGCTGTCGGCACGCTGCATTTCTGCGCGCATGTCGATACGATCCGGCGAGATGCGGACGGAAGGGTGCAGTTCCACTACACGATCCTGGATTTCTGCGCCCGCTGGGTGTCCGGGGAACCGGTAGCGGCGACGGACGTTACTTCGGCGGTGTGGGCGCCGATGGATGCGCTGGAGCCGTACGGGTTGTGGTCGGAGGCGCACCGGGTGATCGGGATCGCTCGGAAGCTGGTCGGTCAGGATTAGGGCGGCGGGAGGGCAAATCGTTTCTGTCTATCTGACCATCGCCTTGGTGCCCGTCGGGATGGCACATCGGGCTTCGTTCTATGGATATTTTAATACAGAGGAAGAACGAGGGCCACAGAGCGCTCAGAGAAGGCCCTTGTGTCAAGACAGGTCTTGTGCCGCAATCCGCGACTGTGTTGGCGGAATATCGGGATCAATATCAATTAGTATCATTGCGTTATGCCAATCGCCGAGGGAGTGACCCGTTGGCACGCGCGGCTCAATCGTCATGGTGTGCGCAGGCGCACATCCGCGCCTTACGGTGCCGGTCGAGGCCGTCGGCACGACGGGGAGGCCATGCGAAAGAGTCTTTCTCAAGGCCGGTTGATATTAAACGCACAAAGTTCTTCTCTGTGTCCTCTGTGGCCCTCGTTCTTCCTCTGTGTTAAAATGCGGTGAATGAAACCGCCCCGGCCTATACAGTAGTGGCACCGCCCGGGCTTCGCTGCAGGCTGCAATCCGGGAGCGTCGCCACCCCTGCCGCGTGCTTCGTCTTTAACGCCCGACCCGCTTAGCGATCGGCTCCCGCCCCGCCACCTGCTTCACAGCGGGGGCCAGCAACTCCGCCAGCACGGCGTAGCCGCCGTCGCTGAGGTGGACGCGGTCCTTGCTGAACACGGCCGGATCACTCCGGTACGCCACATC
Source organism: uncultured Rhodopila sp. (assembly GCF_903915725.1). GTDB lineage: Bacteria > Pseudomonadota > Alphaproteobacteria > Acetobacterales > Acetobacteraceae > Rhodopila. Next base: position 88,508 of record NZ_CAIWTY010000018.1, on the reverse strand, counting down.
CGCGAACTTCGGCTCGGCGTCGAGGTCGACAACCGCATCCGCGTGCGCCTTGTTCTCGCGCAGACGATCGTTGTAGGCCTCAAGCTGCGCTTCCTTCGCCGCCGGAAAGTCGAACCGCTTCAGTTCCGTCGAAACAACGACCTTCCAGCCCTGCGCGTGCGCCAAGGAGACGTAGGACGTGAACACGGCATAGGTATGGGCGGCGTTGTTCCCGAGGTTGATGTCATTGTCGCCCGCATGGAAGACGATCACGTTCGGCTCCCCGCCCGGCACAAACAGGCGCGCCACCAGATCCGGAAACAAGCGAAGGCACTCGCCGACGGGCCGCCCGCTGACCGCCACGTTATACACCCGCACATGCCCCAGCACCCGCGCCACCAGGTGATCCGGGGTATGGTCGCGGGTGGCGCCGACACCGGCGGAGATGCTGTCGCCGTCGAACACGATGTTGATGCAGGCGGCCGAAGAACACCCCTTCTCGGCAGCCGCGCCCGGATGCGCGCCCAAGCACAGCAGCACCGCGGCGACGGCGAACCGCCCGATCATGCCGCCTTCGCCTGGCGCACGATCTGATCCAGCGACTTCAGCGTATCCCGGGCGAATTTCAGCCGGGTCGCCACGTCCATGTCGCGCACGATCGCCAGCTTATGGTCCGGCCGCAGTTTCACCATCCCGCCCTTTCTCGACAGCCATTGCACCAGGCCCGCGGGGTTGGAGAACGCATTGCCCCGGAATGTCAGCACCATGCCCTTGGGCCCCGCCTCCAGCTTCTCGACCCCCGCCTCCCGGCAGGCGCGTTTCAGCGCGACCACGCCGAGCAGGTTGTCCACCTCCTCCGGCAGCTTGCCGAATCGATCGACCAGTTCGGCCGCCATCGCGTCGCTTTCCGCGTCCGAGGCCAGTCCGCCGATGCGCCGGTACAGCCCGAGCCGCACCGGCAGGTCGCGCACGTAATCCTCGGGGATCAGCACCGGCAGTCCCAACGAGATGTTCGGAGTCCAGTCCCGCTCCTGCCCCGCCCGCTTGCCCTCACCGGCGCGGATATCGGCGACCGCGTCCTCCAGCATCTGCTGGTACAGCTCGATGCCGACTTCCTTGATGTGCCCTGACTGCTCGTCGCCCAGCAGATTGCCGGCGCCGCGGATATCGAGATCGTGCGAGGCCAGCGTGAACCCGGCGCCCAGAGCGTCCAGGGTCTGCATCACCGTCAGCCGCTTCTCCGCCGCGACGGACAGCCGATGGTTCGGCGGCCAGGTCAGATAGGCGTAGCCGCGCTGCTTCCCCCGCCCGACGCGGCCGCGGAGCTGGTACAACTGCCCCAGACCGAACATGTCGGCACGATGGATCACCAGCGTATTCACCGCCGGCATATCCAGGCCGCTTTCAACGATATTGGTGGACAGCAGGATGTCGTATTTGCCGTCGCCGAACTCGGTCATCACCCGTTCCAGCTCCGTCGGCGCCAGCCGCCCGTGCGCCTGCACCGTGCGCGCTTCCGGCACGATTTCGCGCAGCCGATCGGCCATGCGTTGCAGGTCCTCGATGCGGGGAACGACGCAGAACACCTGGCCGCCGCGGAACCGCTCGCGCTGCAACGCCTCACGGATGATCACGGAGTCGAACGGCATGATGAAGGTGCGCACGGCGAGACGATCGACCGGGGGCGTGGCGATGACCGACATTTCCCGCACGCCGGTCAGGGCGAGCTGCAAGGTCCGGGGAATGGGGGTCGCCGTCAGCGTCAGCACATGCACATCCGCCTTCATCGCCTTCAGGCGTTCCTTGTGGGCAACGCCAAAATGCTGCTCCTCATCAACGATCAGCAACCCAAGATCGGAGAATTCCACGGATTTCGCCAGTAAAGCATGCGTGCCGACAACAATATTGACATCGCCATTGGCGATCCCCTTGCGAACCTCCGTCGCCTCCTTCGCCGTAACCATGCGCGACAACTGCGCGACCTTTATCGGCAAGCCATCGAACCGCGCTGAAAACACACGATAATGCTGCCGTGCCAACAGCGTCGTCGGCACCACCACAGCCACCTGAGACCCCGCCATCGCCGCGACGAACGCAGCGCGCAGCGCGACCTCGGTCTTGCCGAAGCCGACATCACCGCAGATCAGCCGATCCATCGGCTTGCCGGCTGCCAGGTCCTCCAGCACATCGGCAATCGCCCGCGCCTGGTCCTCCGTCTCGACGAACTGGAAGCGCGCACAGAACTCGTCCCAGGCGCCTTCGGGGGGAGCCATCGTCTCGGCATCGCGCATCTTGCGCACGGCGGCGATGCGGATCAGCTCACCCGCCATGTCGCGGATGCGCTGCTTCATTTTGGCTTTGCGAGTCTGCCAACCCGCGCCGCCGAGCTTGTCCAGTGATACGCCCTGGTGCTCGCTGCCGTAGCGCGACAGCATCTCGATGTTCTCGACCGGCAGGAACAGCTTCTCGTCCCCGTCGTAGATCAGCCGCAAGCAGTCATGCGGCGCGCCGGTGACACTGAGAGTCGCCAGGCCGTCGTAGCGGCCGATGCCGTATTCCTGGTGCACCACCAGATCGCCCTCGGCAATTTCCGTCGCTTCGGCGATGAACTGGTCGGCCCGCTTGCGGCGGCGCGGCGGGCGAGAGATGCGCTCGCCCAGCAGGTCCTGCTCACCCACCACCGCCATGCGTTCGGCGACGAAGCCGCGTTCAAGACCCAGCACCACCAGCGACACCGAGCCGGCGGGCTTGCGCCGAACGGAGGCAAAATCGGCCTCCTGCGCCGCATCCTTGAAGCCATGCTCGCGTAGTAGATTGGTCAGCCGTTCGCGCGAGCCGCGCGTCCAGGCGGCCACGACAATCCGCCGCCCTTCGGCGTTCCACCGCTCCGCCTGCCCGCGCAGCTGGTCGAACACCGTCACGCCCGGCCCGCCGCCAGACTGCGCGAAGATCGGCCCCGGCCGTCCGCCGCCATCAATCCCGCCAGCGCCATCGGGCATCCCGAACGGGGTAAACGCCAGCACCGGACCGAAGGACAGCATCTCGTCCCATTCCGCGCGATCCAGATACAGCATCGACGGCGGCAGCGGCCGATACGGCACCTCCCCGTCCCGCGGCGGCGCTTTCCGCGCCTGCGCGTGGTCGGCGATCATCTCCATGCGGGATTCCAGCACCTCGTCGCACTGGTGGTCGAGGCTGACCGCCGCGTCCGGCAAATAGTCGAGCAGGTTTTCCATCGTCGGATGGAACAGCGGCACCCAGTGCTCCATCCCCGGATGGCGCCGCCCGTCGGAGATCGACAGATAGATCGGGTCGGAGGCCGCCTCCTGCCCGAACAGGTCGCGCCAGCCGGTGCGGAACCGCGCGATCGACTCTTTCCCCAGCGGCACCTCGGACACCGGCCGCAGCGACAGGCTGTTGCGCTTGCCGGCGCTGCGCTGGGACGACGGATCGAACGCGCGAATGGATTCGATGGTGTCGCCGAACAGGTCGAGCCGGACCGGATCCGGTTCCCCGGCGGCGAAGATGTCGATAATGCCGCCGCGCATGGCGTATTCGCCCGGCTCCATCACCGTCCCGGCCCGGCCGTAGCCGTTGGCCTCCAGGAACGCCGCCAGTTTCTCAGGCTTCACCGTGCCGTTGACCGTCAGGGTCATGCTGGCGCCGGCGAAGGCGGAGCGCGGCGGTACGCGCTGCACCAGGGCATTCACCGTGGTCAGCACAATGCGAGGACCGGTGGGCTTCTCCATCAGCCGCGCCAGGGTGGCGATACGTTCTGACACGATTTCGGCGTTGGGAGACACGCGGTCGTACGGCAGGCAGTCCCAGGCGGGGAAGCGCAGGATGTCGGCTTCCGGCATGGCGAAGGCCAGCGCCTCGGCCAGCCGCGCCATGCGGGAGTCGTCGCGCGCGACGTGCAGGACCGCGCCGCCGTGTTCGCGGCGGCGTTTGGCCAGCAGGAAGGCGTCCCAGCCTTCCGGCGCGCCCCAGACCTTGATCGGATCGGTCATCGCTTCAGGTAATCTCGCATGCGGCGGAGCATCGCTGTCTCCTGCTCAGGCGGAATCGGCACCCGGCCGGTCAGCCAATCGGCCAACACGGTGTCGGGGATCTCCATCAGGGTTTCCAACGCGCCCAGGTCCTCCTCTGTCAAGGAAGAAAGGTGCGCGCTGACGAAGCCGCCGATCATGAGGTCGTTTTCGGCCGTTCCGCGGTGGGTGGCGCGGAATAACAGCCTCCGGCGCCGGAAGGCCACCGTGTTGTCTGGTTCACTCATCGATGCGCTGTCATATAGCGATCAGTCTGCTACCTGTCAGCCCTGTGAACTCCGACTCGCTTGCTTCCCTCTTCGCACCCCTGACGAGTCTGCGCGGCATCGGTCCTGCCGTCGCGGCCCTGATCGCGCGCGCGGCGGGCGGGGAGCGGGTGATCGACCTGCTGTTTCACATGCCGGAATCCTACCTGGACCGCACCGCGCGGCCGACGATCCGGGCTGCCCAGCCGGGGACGGTGGCGACGCTGGCGGTGGAGGTGGTGCGGCACGAACGCCCGGCGACGTCCCGCCAGCCGTGGCGGATCATCGTCAAGGACGAGACCGGAACCGCCGAACTGGTGTTCTTCAGGTTCACCCGCGAAACCCAGACTCCTCCGGGCACCAAGCTGCTGGTTTCCGGCAAGCTCGACATGTTCAACAACCGGCTGACGATGCCGCATCCGGATCACCTGGTGCCGATCGAGCAGGCGGACCGGATTCCGGCGATCGAGCCGGTCTGGCCGCTGACCGCCGGGCTTTGGCCGCGCCAGGTCGCCTCCGGCCTCGCCGCAGCGCTGGAACTGGTGCCGGAGTTTCCCGAGTGGCACGACCCGGCACTGCTGAAGCGCGAGAAATGGCCGCCGTTCGGCGAGGCCCTGCGCACCGTCCAGTCCCCCACGGCCGGAGAACCCGATCGGCGGATGCGGGCACGGCTAGCGTATGACGAGCTGCTCGCCGGCCAGGTCGCAACGGCGCTGATCCGCGGCCGCGTCCGCGCCCGCGCCGGCCAGCCGCTGATCGGCGATTCCCGCCTGCGGGACGTCGCGTTGCAGCGCTTCGGCTTCCCGCCGACGGCCTCGCAGGAGAAGGCGTTGCGGGAGATCGACGCCGACTTGGCGTCTCCGCGGCGGATGTTGCGGCTGCTGCAGGGGGATGTCGGGTCGGGCAAGACCCTGGTGGCGTTGCTGGCGATGCTGCGCGCCGTGGAGGCCGGCAAGCAGGCCGCCATCATGGCGCCGACGGAGGTGCTGGCGAAGCAACATCACCGCACATTGTCGAAGCTGTGCCCGGTGCCGGTGGCGCTGCTGACCGGATCGGTCAAGGGCAAGGACCGGGCGCGGCTGCTGCGCGGCATCAAGGACGGCACGATCCAGATGGTCTGCGGTACCCACGCTTTGTTTCAGGATGCCGTCGAATACCGCGACCTGGCGGTGGCGGTGATCGATGAGCAGCACCGCTTCGGGGTGACGCAGCGGCTGACGCTCGGCGCCAAGGGCGAGCGCACCGACGTGCTGATCATGACCGCGACGCCGATACCACGGACGCTGCTACTGACTCAGTGGGGAGAGATGGATGTCAGCCGGCTGACCGAAAAACCGGCCGGGCGGCTGCCCATCAAGACGACGCTGCACTCACTGGGCACGATGCCGACGGTGCTGGAGGGGATCGGCCGCAAGCTGGATGAGGGCGCACAGGTCTACTGGGTCTGCCCGCTGGTCGATGAGAGCGAGGCGCTGGACGTGGCCGCCGCGACCGAACGGTTCCTCGACCTGAAGCTACGCTTCGGCGACCGCGTCGGGCTGGCGCACGGGCAGCAGACGGCGGAGCTGCGCGATGCCGCCCTGGCCGCCTTCGCCCGCGGCGAGATCCGGCTGCTGGTGGCAACGACGGTGGTGGAGGTCGGCGTCGACGTGCCGGAAGCGTCGATCATGGTGATCGAGCACGCGGAACGCTTCGGGCTGGCACAGCTTCACCAATTGCGGGGACGGGTCGGGCGCGGCGCCGACTGCAGTTTCTGCCTGCTGTTGCACGAGGATTGGGTGAACGAGACGGCGCGCCGCAGGCTGACTTTGCTGCGCGACACCGACGACGGGTTCCAGATCGCGGATGAAGATTTCCGCCTGCGCGGCGGCGGCGACGCCCTGGGCACGCGGCAAGCCGGGCTGCCCGGCTACAAGCTGGCCGATGCGGTGGAGCACGAGCCGTTGCTGCACATGGCGAACCGCGATGCGGCGGTGTTGCTGTCGCGCGACCCGAAGCTGGAGACTGAGCGCGGAGAGGCGATCCGGGTGTTGCTGCGGCTGTTCGAGCGGACCCCGGCGATGCGCACGCTGGCAGCGGGGTGAGGTTGGGTGGAAGGGGCGGAGGTCGGTCGAAGTGGCGGGCGCGTCCCCCCCTCCCGTCATGGCCCGGCTTGTCCGGGCCACCTATCGCCGCACGCGCTTACGCGGGTTGTCCGGGCGAGCCGGGAGATGACGGCGGGGGGGCTTCGTCTGACCAACGCTAGCCCGCGATTTGTTCGTATAGATCCCCCCACAACGGGTTCTGCTGCTCGATCAGGTTGAGTTTCCAAAGCCTTGGCCAATGCTTGAGCCTGGTTTCCCGATGAATAGCCGCCAGGATTTCATCGTGGTGCTCCATATAAACCAGGCGCGTCAGCTTGTAGCGGGCGGTGAACTCTGATGCGATTCCCTCCCGATGCTCCCATGCCCGGCGGACGATGTCGCTCGTGACCCCGACATAGAGCACTCCGAACGGCCGGTTCGTCATCATGTAGACCCAACCACCCATGCCCCGATGTTGAACCATCGCGGTTAACAAACCGTAAACGCGACGGGTCAAACGGCGTGCGGGGATAGGTGGCCCGGACAAGCCGGGCCATGACGAGGGGGAGTAGCCCCCTGTTAACCAAGATGACACGCTAGTGAGGAAACAACACATTGCACCTCTAGTCACGACTCGAACGCACCACGCATCCTCTGTATATGCATATCGTGCCCATCGCTCCTGACATCGACCCAACACTTGCCATTCGCGAAGCCGACATCCGGCGGATTTTTCCGCCGACGACGTTGTCGGCCGGACGCTCGTACGAGCAACGCGGGCGCGTGCAGGACCTCGAAATCGCCGATCGCGGCGCGATCATAACCGCGACCACGCAGGGAACGCGGCCGGATCCCTATAGACAAACGCTGAAAATCAGCCCCTCCCCACACAACGGCCTGCGCATAGCTGGTGCGTGCAATTGTCCGGTCGGGCGCGGCTGCAAGCATCTGGCGGCGGTGCTGATCTCCGCTCAGCGCCGTGAAATGATGGTGCCGCACCATCAGGAGTCGCTATTCGAACCGGCCCCGAAGGCCGCCAGGGCCGCGCTTCCGCCGCAGATCCAGACCTGGCTGGCCGACTTCGATCGTGAAGACGAAGAACCGACCGAGGACTACCCCGCCTCGATTCGCACCCGCGTGTTTTACGTATTGAACGCAGAAACGAACGCCCCTGGCGTGCCGAGACTGCTGATCGACCCGATGACGGTCGCCCTGCGGCGGGACGACAGCGTCGGGACTGTAAAGCGGTACGCGCCCCACCAGATCAATTCTCCAGCCAAATATCTGCGCCCGTCCGACCTGGTGATCCTGGCGCGATTAGGCCGCCGCACCGGCTACAACGGTCCGCCGGCCGATGACGACCCGCTCGACACCGTGCGCCGCATCCTGGCAACCGGACGCGCCCGCTGGTCCACAGCCGAAGGACCGGCGCTCGCCGAAGGGCCGGAGCGGCAGGGACAGATCACCTGGATCACCCGCCCTGACGCGTCGCAGCAGGCCACGCTGGCGCTTGACGAAGGCCTGATTGGCCTCCGCCTTCCCGCACCCTGGTATATCGACCCCGCCTCCGGCGCGATGGGACCGGTCGGCCTCGATCTGGCGCCGCGGGTCGTCGCCCGGCTGCTGAACGCTCCCTCGATTCCTCCCGAGGCCGCCGCCGAGGTGCGCGAGCAACTGACTCGCCGATCGCCGGCGGCCAGGGTGCCGATACCGGCGGAAATGAAGGCGGCCGAGGCGGTGCACCAGCCCATGCACCCGCATCTGCGGCTGATCAGCGGCACCCTGCCGAGCGACCCCAGCTACGGCCGCGGCTCCGCCAAGGCGATCGGCCGCGGATTGTATTCCGTCCCGCTGCTGCGGCTGACCTTTCAATACGGCCCCATCGGTCTGCCGCGCACTTTGAAGCCGCTGCCGACGATCACCGTGCTGAACGGTGCCCTGTACGAGGTACACCGAGACCGGGCCGCCGAATCGCGCGCCCTGAGCGAACTCGCCAGCCTGGGCTTCGGCTCCGTGCATGAACTCGTCCCGGTCTACTACCAGCACGCCCACACCGACGACTTCGCGCTGCGCGAAACCGGCGCCCATGTAAGTTGGATGGAGGTGGTCACCCGGGAAATCCCCCGTCTGCGCCGTGCCGGATGGACGGTCGAGGTGGATACCGACTTCCCCGTCCAGGTGCTGACCGCCGATGCGGAGATCGAGGCCGAACTGGTCGAAGGCTCCGGCATCGACTGGCTGGAACTGCATCTCGGCGTGACGGTGGACGGCGAGCAGGTCGATCTGGTGCCGGCGCTGATCAGGATGATCGCCCGCCCCGAGGCCGCGGCTTTGGCTGAGGGCGACGATGACAAGCCGTTCGTGCTGCCGTTGCTGGACGGCCGCGTGCTGTCGCTGCCGATGTCGCGCATCCGCCCGACCTTGCAGGCGTTGCTGGAACTCTGGGCCGGCGGCGGCATCGACCCCGACTCCGGCAAGATCGGCTTTTCCCGCCTGGACGCGGCCGATGTCGCCGGGCTGGAGGAACGCACCGGCCTGGTGTGGCGCGGCGGCGAATCGCTGCGCGAACTCGGGCGGCAGTTGCGCCAGGCCGGCGGCATTCCGAAGGCGGAGATTCCGGCATCGTTCAAGGCGACGCTGCGGCCGTACCAGGGCCAGGGTGTCGATTGGCTGCAGTTTCTGGGTGCCGCCGGGCTGGGGGGTGTATTGGCCGACGACATGGGGCTGGGCAAGACGGTGCAGACCCTCGCGCACCTGATGATCGAGAAAGCCGCCGGCCGGCTTGATCGGCCATCGCTCATCGTCTGCCCGACCAGTCTGGTCCCGAACTGGCTGGCCGAGGCAGCTCGTTTTGCTCCCAAACTGTCGGTGCTGCCGCTGCACGGTCCAACGCGCAAGACCGGCTTCCGGAAGATTGCGAAACATGACCTGGTGCTCTCGACCTATCCGTTACTGACGCGCGATCACGAGGTGCTGTCCGGGCAGGAATGGCACGTCGTCATCCTGGATGAGGCGCAGTTCATCAAGAACCCGAACGCCGAAACCACCCGGCAGGCGCTGCGGCTGAAGGCGCGGCAGCGGCTGTGCCTGTCCGGGACGCCATTGCAAAACCATCTGGGAGAGCTGTGGTCGCTGTTCGACTTCCTCGCGCCGGGATTTCTCGGCGGCCAGAAATCGTTCAAGACACGGTTCCGAACGCCGATTGAAAAAACCGGCGACGTCGAGCGGCAGGACATGCTGAACCGCCGCATCCGTCCGTTCATGCTGCGCCGGACCAAGGAGGAAGTCGTTACCGAGCTGCCGCCGAAGACGGAAATCGTCGAGCCGGTGGAGATGGAGGCGAACCAGCGCGCGATCTATGAGGCGATCCGGCTGTCGATGCATGCGAAGGTGCAGGCGGCGATCGCTCAGAAAGGCTTGGCGCGGTCGGGGATCATCATCCTCGATGCACTGCTGAAAATGCGGCAGGCGTGCTGCGATCCGCGCCTGCTGAAGCTAAAAACCGTCGCCCGGACTAAAGCCGGTTCGGCCAAGCTCGATCGGCTGATGGAAATGCTGGCCATCATGTTCGCCGAAGGGCGTCGGGTGCTGCTGTTCTCGCAGTTCACCGAAATGCTGGCGCTGATCGAAAGCCGGCTGGTGGAGGACGAGGTCGATTACGTGAAACTGACCGGCGATACCAAGGATCGCGCCACGCCGGTAAAGAAGTTCCAGGGCGGCGAGGTGCCGCTGTTCCTGATCAGTTTGAAGGCTGGCGGTGTCGGGCTGAACCTGACCGCCGCCGATACGGTGATCCATTACGACCCCTGGTGGAACCCGGCGGTCGAGGACCAGGCGACCGACCGGGCGCACCGGATCGGGCAGACCAAGAAAGTGTTCGTGCACCGGCTGGTGACGCTGGGCACGATCGAGGAAAAGATGGAAGTGCTGAAGGACAAGAAGCGCGCCATCGTCGCCAGTGTTTTGGACGCGGAGCATGGCGGGGCGCTAAAACTAAGCGAAGCGGATATCGAGGAACTGTTTGGTCCGGCTAAGTAAATAGCCGCGTCCCCTCCCCCTCCTCATGGCCCGCACAAGCCACGCGGCGAGACCGTTTTTACTTGCTCGCCGCCACAGTCACCGGGGTCGCAATCGCCGCAACGATCTCCCGCGCCAAAGTCTGACTGACGCACTCATACCCGAGATCGTTGTGATGCAGGCTATCCGATGCCGTGAACAGACCCGGCTTTGCGCCCTCATCCGACCATGCATCCATCAAGCGGCTGCGGGAGAACAGATTCACCCTGGTCTCCCGCGCAACATCGCGCAGAGAATCCTCCAGCACGATATGATCGGTTGCCGCCAGCACCCGAGGCGACCTCTGATTATCCATCAGGATCACGTCCATCCCCGCCGTGCGCAGTCGCGCGACACCTTCCGAAACCATCTTGTGGAACACCACCGGATCAGCGTAGCGCATCGCGCCGTTGGCGCCCACCTGCCAAATAACAACCTGAGGACGCACGGCGATCACGTCCGACTCCAGCCTTGCCAATTCCTCCGGCGCGTCCTGGCCGCCGATACCGCGGTTAATGACCGCGACATGCGCCTTGGGTAACGCCTCTTCCAGAGCAGTCTGTAGCACCGCCGGGTAGGTATGCGCGCTGTCGGATGCCATCGCTCCCTCGGTCGAGGATGATCCCAACGCAACGATCAGGCCCTCTGTCCGGGCGGCGATGGCCGCCTTCAAATGCGGCAAATGCAACGGCTCCATCACCGGATCGGCCGGACAGGCGGTGCCGGCCTGACTGCCGGCGGGCACTGCGGTGGACATCAAAGCGGCAGACATAAACGTGGCGGCGAGCCGCCAGCAGCGTGGGCGCGGGATCATCCGGTGGTGATGAAGACATCGCGCCAGGCTGTCCAGAACAACGTCCGTTTCCGGCGGATTTTTCATCTGTTGCGCGATCGTAAGGCGGTCATTTGCACAAAAGATATACAGCCGGATGACGCTTTCGTCATGGCCAGCTATTGTACTTGATCGTCATAGCCCGGCTGGTCCGGACAACCTATGCCAGCACCTGCCGCGACAGTTGGCCCGGACAAGCCGGGCCATGACGAGGGTAGGGGGGAATCAGGCAGCCGTGCCGCCAATGGTCAGTCCGGACAGCTTCAGCGTCGGCTGGCCGACCCCCACCGGCACGCCCTGCCCGCTCTTGCCGCAAGTGCCGATACCCGGGTCCAGCGCCATGTCGTTGCCGATCATCTGGACTTTGGTCAGCGAGTCGGGGCCGTTGCCGATCAACGTGGCGCCTTTCACCGGCGCGCCGACTTTGCCGTCCTCGATCATGTAGGCCTCACTGGCGGAGAACACGAACTTGCCGGAGGTAATATCCACCTGGCCGCCGCCGAAGTTCACCGCGTAGATGCCGCGCTGCACCGACTTGATCATCTCCTCCGGCGTGTGCTCGCCGCCCAGCATAACCGTGTTGGTCATGCGCGGCATCGGCGCATGAGCGTACGACTGCCGCCGCCCGTTGCCCGTTGCCGGCATGCCCATCAGCCGCGCATTCAACCTATCCTGCAAATACCCTACCAGGATGCCGTCCTCGATCAGCACCGTGCGGTTCGTCGGCGTTCCCTCATCGTCCACCGTCAGACTCCCGCGCCGATCGGCCATGGTCCCGTCATCGACGACGGTGACGCCGGGCGAGGCGATGCGCTTGCCCAGAAGATCGGAGAAGGCGGAGGTCTTCTTGCGGTTGAAGTCACCCTCGAGCCCGTGACCGATGGCCTCATGCAGCAGAATCCCGGGCCAGCCCGGTCCGAGCACCACCGGCATCTCGCCGGCTGGTGCGGGGATGCTTTCCAGGTTCACCAGCGCCTGGCGCAGCGCCTCATCCACCGCGCCGCGCCAGCTGCTTTCCCGGGTGACGAAATCATAGGCGAAACGCCCGCCGGTGCCGTGGCTGCCGGTCTCGCGGCGGCCGTTCTGCTCGACGACGAGGGACACGTTGAGCCGCACCAGGGGCCTGAGATCAGCAACGCGGGTGCCGTCGGGGCGGATGATCTGCACCGCCTGCCACTCGCCGCTGATCGAGGCCATCACCTGCTTGACGCGCGGGTCCTTGCCGCGCGCATAGGCGTCGATCTCCCCCAGCAGCGAGGTGCGCGCGGAAAAATCCATCAGGCTCAGCGGGTTGGCGTCCGAATACAGCCGGGAATTGGTCGCCCGGGGCGGTTCGGATACGGTGCCCGAATGTCCGGCGGAGATCGCCGACACCGTCGCCGCCGCCCGGCGCAGCGCGTCTTCCGAGATTTCGCCGGAATGGGCGTATCCGGTCGCCTCGCCGGCCACCGCGCGCAGGCCGAAGCCCATGCCGGAATCGAAATTTGCCGTGCGGATATGGCCGTCGTCGAGGCTGATCGATTCGTTCTCCCGGTATTCCAGGAACAGCTCGCCGTCGTCGCTGCCGCGCAGGGCCTGTTCCAGGATGGCGGCGGCGGCGGCCTGATCGAGGGCGGCGTCGGCACGCTCGAAGAACAGCTTGTCGGTGGCGGCGATGGCGCTCATGGAGGGCGATCCTTACTAATGGCTGGGAGCAAGATGGGATGCTGCAGGGCGTTTGGCTACCACCATCGTGCAGCCGTTCTGATCAGGCGAGCGTTCGCGGCTGCCCGTGCATCAGGCGGTGCAGCACGATCAGGACGACGGTCAGCAGGATGACGGCGCCGGCCTGATGGGCGGTCGCCACCGGCACGGGCACGACGAACAGCAAGGTGGCCACGCCCAGGATAAACTGGCAGGCGACCGCGGCGAGCAGGCAGGCGGACAAGCCTTTCGACAATCCGAAATAAGGCCCGAGCGCCCCCATCGCCGTGACCGTGAGCAGCGTCAGGCTGGCCAGCAGGCGGTGATCGAACTGCACCGCGGCGATGTTCTCGGTCAAATTGCGCAGCAGCGGGTGCAGTGACGCATAGCCGGATGGCACGATCTGTCCATCCATCAGCGGAAACGTGTTGTAGGTCAGTCCGGCGTGCAGGCCGGCTACGAACCCGCCCGCGACGATCGTCAGCGACACCATCCCCAGACAGACCCAGGCGAGCCCCCTTGGCGCCCGCGGTTTCGGCATGCGCCGGCCGACTGGATGCAGCAGCGACAATGCCGACCAGACGATGGCGGAATAGAGGATAAGGGCCAGCGCCAAATGGATGACCAGCCGATAGGGCGATACGGCGGTGGAGTCCGGCTCGAAACCGGATGCGACCATGAACCAGCCGACGGCGCCCTGCAGCCCGCCCAATACGAACAGCAGCGCAAGGCGCAGCAGCACCCGCCGCTCGATTCGGCCGGTTGCCACGAGCCAGACCAAAGGCAGCAGGAAAGCGGCGCCGATCAGGCGGCCCCAGAGCCGGTGCGTCCATTCCAGCCAGAAGATCCGCTTGAAGCCGTCCAGCCCGAAACCGTCATTAACCAGATTGTATTGCGGGATCTGCTGATACAGCGCGAACAGCCGGTGCCATTCCGCATCGGACATCGGTGGCAGCGCGCCCATCAGCGGCGCCCACTCCATGATCGACAGGCCGGAACCGGTCAGGCGGGTGGCGCCGCCGAGGACGATCATCACCATGATCATGGCGGCGACGGTAAACAGCCAGATCGCGACGATCCGGCGGTTCTTGCGCCCCGCCGCGCGATCCATGCGGGAGGCGCCGGGAAATTCGTGCACGTCGAAGGGCATGGCGCATCATATGGCATGCACGGCGGTTTATGAAGCAGTTCGCGCGCAGGTTGCCGTTTTGGTTCGCCCGAATCGCAGCTACGGCCGCCGGGATCATCAGGCCCGCAGCGGCCCGGCCGGAACGCGAGCGTCAGTGCAGGTGCAACAGAGCCTCGGCGTGCCGGACCTTGCCGGGGTTGATCAGCTTGGCCGAGGCCACCCGCACCGAATGCAAGTTCCCCTCGATCTCCCGCCTCCAGAATTCCAGAAACTTGTTCAGGACGGGATATTGCGGCGCGATGTCAAGGTCTTGCCAGATGTATGTCTGCAGCAAGGCCGGATGGTCCGGCAGGTGGTAAAGGATCTCCGCGGTGGTCAACCGGTAATTCTGCAACTGCCGAACAAGGCTCATGGGTATCCTGCCTCCATTCCCGAGCGCGCCTGCGGCCTGACGAAAAAGATGCCGGCCGATGACCGGATCATGTCGGACAAGTCCCGCCCTATGCAACAAGAAACACAACAATTTCAGCCGCTTAGCACTCATCGCAAAAGAGTGCTGCCAAATGCTTGACTTCCAGCCGGCACGGGGATACATCGCTGGCACTCCCGACCGGGGAGTGCTAACAATCGACCGGGTGCTCATCGGAGGCCCGGGTTCGGTGTTGGCAATCCGATCAATAACTGGTTGAGATCGCACTCAGGAGCGTCAAAATGTCTTTCCGTCCCCTGCATGACCGGGTTGTCGTCCGGCGTCTGACCGCCGAAGAAAAGACCGCCGGCGGCATCATCATCCCCGACACCGCCAAGGAAAAGCCGATGGAAGGCGAAGTCATCGCCGTCGGCCCGGGCGCCCGCAACGACCAGGGCCATCTCGTCGCCCTCGACGTCAAGGCCGGCGATCGCATCCTGTTCGGCAAGTGGTCCGGCACCGAAGTGAAGCTCGATGGCGAGGAGCTCCTGATCATGAAGGAGTCCGACATCATGGGCATCATCGATGCCTCCGCTTCCAAGAAAAAGGCCGCCTGAGCGCTAACGCTCCGGCCTTCTGAACAAAATCATCGATACAAGAGGGAATACGAATAATGGCTGCTAAGGACGTTCGCTTCGGCGGCGACGCTCGCCAGCGCATGCTGCGTGGCGTGGATATTCTGGCTGACGCCGTGAAGGTCACGCTCGGCCCCAAGGGCCGCAACGTGGTCCTCGACAAGAGCTTCGGTGCGCCGCGCATCACCAAGGACGGCGTCACCGTCGCCAAGGAGATCGAGCTGGCCGACAAGTTCGAGAACATGGGCGCCCAGATGGTGCGCGAAGTGGCCTCGAAGACCAACGACATCGCCGGTGACGGCACCACCACCGCGACCGTGCTGGCCCAGGCCATCGTGCGCGAAGGTGCCAAGGCCGTGGCCGCCGGCATGAACCCGATGGACCTCAAGCGCGGCATCGACAAGGCCGTTGCGGCCGTCGTCGAGGAACTGGCGAAGCGCACCAAGAAGATCACCACGCCGGCTGAAACCGCGCAGGTTGGCACCATCTCCGCCAATGGCGAGACGGAAATCGGCAAGATGATCGCCGAAGCGATGCAGAAGGTCGGCAACGAGGGTGTCATCACCGTCGAAGAGGCCAAGGGCATCGCCACCGAACTCGACGTCGTCGAGGGCATGCAGTTCGACCGCGGCTATGTCTCCCCGTATTTCATCACGAATGCGGAGAAGATGGTTGCCGAGCTGGAAAACCCGTACATCCTGATCCACGAGAAGAAGCTGTCCGGCCTGCAGCCGATGCTGCCGCTGCTGGAAAGCATCGTGCAGTCCGGCCGTCCGCTGGTGATCATCGCCGAGGACGTCGAGGGCGAGGCGCTCGCGACCCTGGTGGTGAACAAGCTGCGCGGCGGCCTGAAGGTCGCGGCCGTGAAGGCGCCGGGCTTCGGCGATCGCCGCAAGGCGATGCTGGAAGACATCGCGATCCTGACCGGCGGCACGGTGATCAGCGAAGACCTCGGCATCAAGCTTGAGAACGTCAAGCTGAACGATCTCGGCAAGGCCAAGAAGATCCTGATCGAGAAGGAAAACACCACGATCGTCGAGGGCGCCGGCAAGAAGAACGACATCCAGGGCCGTTGCGGCCAGATTCGGGCGCAGATCGAGGAGACCACCTCGGACTACGACCGCGAGAAGCTGCAGGAGCGGCTGGCGAAGCTGGCCGGCGGCGTGGCCGTCATCCGCGTCGGTGGCAGCACCGAAGTGGAAGTGAAGGAGCGCAAGGATCGCGTTGACGACAGCCTGCACGCCACGCGCGCGGCGGTCGAGGAAGGCATCGTTCCGGGCGGCGGCGTTGCCCTGGCGCGGGCGTCGCTGATCCTGGCCAAGCTGAAGGCCGACAACGACGACCAGCGCTTCGGCATCGAGATCGTCCGCAAGGCGATCCAGACTCCGCTGCGCCAGATCGCCGAGAACGCCGGCGAAGACGGTGCGGTGATCGCCGGCAAGACGCTAGAGAAGGACGACTACAACTACGGCTTCGACGCCCAGACCGGCGAGTTCAAGGATCTGGTCAAGGCCGGCATCATCGACCCGACCAAGGTCGTGCGGACGGCGCTGCAGGACGCGGCCTCGGTTGCCGGCCTGCTGGTGACCACCGAGGCGATGGTTGCCGAGAAGCCGGAGAAGAAGGGCCCGCCGATGCCGCCGGGCGGTGGCGGCATGGGCGGCATGGGCGATATGGATTTCTGATCCTTCGCTTCGCGCTGACGACGCAAAGCGGGCCGCATCCGGAAGGGTGCGGCCCGTTTTCGTTCGGTGAGCGGCACATCGGCAACGTCCAAGAACAAACATTCCTGGAAGTTGTGGAAACCTACGCCGCCTCGCCCTTCTTCTTGCGCCGAATCTCCCTAAGCATCGCTGCCCGCAGGGCCTGGTTCATGCGCGTAAGATGTCCGGGGCCTTGGGCTTCGAACCAGGCCAGCACGTCGGCATCGATCCTCAAGGTCTTTTGCAACTTCCTTGGTTTATAGAACTGCCCGCGCACGGCCCCGGACCAGTCCCGCACCTCCGGGATGTCGGAGGTGTCGATCGTGTCGTCAGGCATGGCTTCCAGAGTTGCCAGTTCCGCCGCCAGATCGGGCGGCAGCGGATCAGAATTGCCCTTCTTCATAAGCCCTCCTTTCATGCGGTGTGGCCCGCCGGGCCGAGATGATCCTGCCTTCTTCCTCTCCGTCCGGCTGACTCACGGGTTCGGTATGCACCACGAACAGCGTGACGTGGCTGTCCGCGCTCGGCTTCCCGACCGACTGCCATCGTTCCTCGTGCGGATAGGGATCCAACCTGGTCGCGATCCCGGGGTCGCCAAAGATCCGTTCGGCCAGCGGGAAGCTGACCTTGTGATTCAACAGGTTTGTCCGAGCCTTTTCCGGGTCCCAACTCCATCGCGCCACCGGTTGTTCCGCCGATCTCGATTTGTAGCGCCATTAGTGTAGCTACGAGTTGCTCCGGATGCAACGGGCCGCCACGCCCGTGTCGCGTAGACGACAGCCTGCACGTCACGCGCGCGGCGGTCGAGGAAGGCGATATAGATTTCTCATGCGGATCGATCTGTTGCATGCAATCTCGGCGCGCCCGGGCGGACACCGATCCTGATCAAGACCTCAGCCGGTGCCCGCTCGGCGTCTCGTCCGTTCGCCCGCATGCGGCAACGGGCGGGACATCGAATGTCACTCGGCGATTTTCAGCTTTCCTTTCTGCGCCGCGTCCTTCCCTTGCTCCCGGCCTTCGGCGCGCCCGTGGCGGCTTGTGTCCGGCCGGCGTTGCGGCGGAACAGCACCTCCGGATCGGTTTCGCCACGCAGTCGCCGAACGGCGGCTGCGATGTCCGGGTCGACGCCTTCCAGGGCGGCCGCATCGTTCGGGTGCTCGAGGTCCAGGATCCGGGCACGGATCAGAGCGCGCTCTGTTGCGAGCCCGTCCGGCAGCAGCCTGTCCAGCAGGTCCGTGAGATCGCGCAGCAGGGCGGCGTCGGCGAGGGTCCTGGCGAGGGCGTTTACGGTTTCCCGCAACACTGTAGTCGCGGTCAGTCCCTCGCCCGGCGGCATAAGGGCTTCCGGCGCAAGGGTATTGATGACTGAGGCCGCGGCGGCGTAGCCCGCGGCCCGTCCGGTGGCCGCGGCAATCCGGCACACTTCGTCGGCGACCGCCATCCCGGCTGCGTTCGCCCGATCCGCCAACACGTCGGCGGCGCTGAGCGCCGTGCGCCACGTTTCGGCAAATTCGCCGGAACGTGTCGATAGCGCCATCACATCGTCAAAGTACAAAGCGGCTGGGCGCAAACTACCCTTTTTTTGCCGACCCGACGACAGCAACACGTCCAGTATCGCCGGGGTGTGCCGGACTGTTTGCCGCGCTTGTCTGGCGCGCCAAATCACAAAGCCTATCTCGGAAGCTATTCTGGAAGCTTCTTCCCCGCCGTCGCTCGCCGCCTCGGCGCGGATGAGCGCCTCGCGCAGCGTGGCGATGGCCTCCGCGTGCTGCCCGAGTTGGCCCTGGCTCCAGCCGATATGGCGCAGCGCCTCGGCTTGTTCCCCGCCGTCGCCCGCCGCCTCGGCGCGGGTGAGCGCCTCGCGCAGCGTGGCGATGGCCTCGGCGTGCTGCCCGAGTTTCCCCTCGCTCCAGCCGATATGGCGCAGCGCCTCGGCTTGTTGCCGGATGTCGCTCGCCGCCTCGGCGCGGGTGAGCGCCTGGCGCAGCGTGGCGATGGCATCCGCGTGCTGCCCGAGTTGCCCCTGGCTCCGGCCGATATGGCGCAGCGCCTCGGCTTGTCCCCGAACATAGCCGGCCGCCTCGGCGCGGGTGAACGCCTCGCGCAGCGTGGCGATGGCATCCGCGTGCTGCCCGAGTTGCTGCTGGCTGAAGCCCATACAGCGTAGCGCCTCGGCTTGTTCCCTGCCGTCGCCCGCCGCCTCGGCGCGGGTGAGCGCCTCCCGCAGCGTGGCGATGGCCTCCGCGTGCTGCTTGAGTGCGCCCTGGTTCCAGCCGATCTGGCATAGCGCGTCGGCTTGTCCTCTGACGTCGCCCGCCGCCTCGGCGCGGTTGAGCACCTCGCGCAGCGTCGCGATGGCCTCCGCGTACTGTCTGAGATCGCCCTGGTTTCCGCCGATAAGGCGTAGCGCCGCGGCTTGTTCCCGAATGTCGCCCGCCGCCTCGGCGCGGGTGAGCGCTTGGCGCAGCGTGGCGATGGCCTCCGCGCGCTGCCCGAGTTGCCCCTGGCTCCAGCCGATATGGCGCAGCGCCTCGGCTTGTTCCCGGACGTCACCCGCCGCCTCGGCGCGGGTGAGCGCCTCGCGCAGCGTGGCGATCGCCTCCGCGCGCGGCCCGAGTTCCCCCTGGCTCCAGCCGATAAGGCGTAGGGCCACGGCTTGTTCCCGGATGTCGCCCGCCGCCTCGGCGCGGGTGAGCGCCTCGCGCAGCGTGGCGATGGCCTCCGCGTGCTGCCCGAGTTGCCCCTGGCTGAAGCCGATACAGCCTAGCGCCACGGCTTGTTCCCGGATGTCGCCCGCCGCCTCGGCGCGGGTGAGCGCCTCGCGCAGCGTGGCGATGGCCTCCGCGTGCTGCCCGAGTGCGCCCTGGCTCCATCCGATCTGGCGTAGCGCCACGGCTTGTTCCCGGACGTCGCCCGCCGCCTCGGCGCGGGTGAGCGCCTCGCGCAGCGTGGCGATGGCCTCCGCGTGTTGCCCGAGTTCAACCTGGCTCCAGCCGATAAAGCGTAGCGCCAAGGCCTGCTCGCGGCGACACCCGGCGTCTTCCGCGCAAGCATGAGCGTCGCGCAAAGTGGCAATGGCGGCGGTGTGAGCCGATCGGCCTTGCAGGATATCGCCGCGCCAGCGCAAAATCATCGCACGACAGACCGGATCGTTCCGGATCGCCGTTTCGGTTTCCAGCTCGTCCAGGATCGCTTCCGCTACCTCAACCTCGGCGGAGTCGCCCATTCCATCGAGCAGGCGGGCGCATACCGAGAAGGCGACTCGCCCGTCGCCGTCCCGATGGACCGCATACCATTGGTGATCGGCGCGGCGCCGTCGCAGAAAGCCCTTCTCTCCAGGGTCGATCGGCGCACGGAGGACCGCGTCCGGCGAGCGCGCACGCGACAGCCCGGCCATGACAGTGGCATCGCGATCACGACCCTCCAAGCGCAGGCGTTCTGTTTCCGCTTGCTTCTCGTCCGAATCGAAGAACTCCGACAGGAATTCGGCGATCGCTTCCAGGGGACTGACGCGGCGTTCGGGATCGAAATAACGCGTCCGGTAGAAATGCACCAGCAGCCGGTCCGTCACCTGATACAGCGTCACCCGCGAGCGGACCGACGGGGTCCCGCGCAGAAACTGGTCCGCCAGCAACTCGCGGAAGACCTCCGCCACGCGGCTTTGCGATTCGCCCAGCAGCTCGGCCAGGTGGCTCTGCGATTTCGGTTCGCCCGTGCGCAACAAAGTATCGATGACATCCGCCGCCCGCGGACTCAGCCGATCGATACGGTTTCGGAAGTAGTCCGAGAGTTCGTCCACCAGTTCGTCGAGCAGCGCGGCGGCTGTCAGCGCGGATCCGCTGGACAGGACTTCATACAGCACGGTCGCAATGCGTGGTGAGCCGCCGGCGAAGATCGAAATCGCGCGGGCGCGCGCTTTTTCGCGATCCGTCATCGCCGGGCCGCCTTCCCGCGCACGCACCCGATCGAAGAACAGCAGGCAATCATCCTCGGTCCACAATGGCAGGTGGAACGCGGTGAAGGCCTGAAATAATGGTTGCGCATAAGTATCGTCTACCGGGCGCGTCGCCGTCGCCAGCAGCATGATCCGCCCGGATTCCCGCGTCAGCCATCCGCGCAACAGCCGCTGCGGTTCGTCGTCGCGAAATACCGTCGCCAGGAGCAGGTCGAAGTTCTCCAGCGCCACGACCAGCAGGCCATCCGGTCCGAGCCTCGCCTCGATCGCGTCATCGAGCGCCTTGACGCTGGACTCCCAGGCCGCCGCCTCCTCCGACCAGCGGACCCGCACATCCGCCGCCGGGCGTTGCTCAAATACGCGGCGAATTTCATCGGGCAAAAGAAACGATCGGCGGACGTTCCGCTGCTCCTCCGGCAGCAGCGCCAGCGCGACGTTCGTCTTTTCACGCAGCCGGTTCTGCACCAAACGCATCAGAAACGATTTGCCGAAGCCCCGCGGCGCCACGACGATCGCGTGCTGCACCGGGTGCCTGCCGATATTCGTTTCGATAACGTCTAAAAGGTCCGCCACCACGCCGTCGCGGCCGGTGGACAGCGCGTCCACGACCGCATCGGCAAGCCCGTACGGATTGAAGCGCCGAAGCAGCGACATGGCCGATCAGGCCCGCGGCCGCGCGCGCCACCAGGCACGCACCAGGCCGTCCGCCAGCGACAGCGTGCGGCTGTCGCTGTCCCAGGCGACGAACCCGTCCTCACGCAGGATGTCAATCACGCTTTCCAACTCCTCCGCCGGATCGCCACCCGCCGTGAATGCCTCGGCGAAGGAGGTCAGCGCGATCCCGTCAGGGTTGCCGGCCACGATGGCGAGCGCCCGGTCCAGCCGCCGTGCCAACTCGCCGGGGTTACCCTTCGTCCGCTCCGCGAATTGGGAGAAGAAGCTCCTCTCGAACGGCGGCACGATGTCTTCCCGGAACGTCCGCTCCAGTTGAGCGATGTCCGTCACGCGGCCGGAATGCAGCCGGCGGAAGACAAACTGGATGACGCTGGGATAAAACGCCACCACGCGATCCAGCACGGCCTCAATGAGTGCGTCGGGCCAATCGGCCTGTCCGCTGCCCCTCACCAACGCGCGCAGCATCGCGCCGGCCTCCGATCGGTTGAGCGGCGGCAGGGTGAGCTGGGTCATGTCGTTGATCAACGTGGAATCGAGATCGCGTTCCTTGGCGAGGCGCCGGATGCCGACCGACCCGGTCAGAAACATCGCGACGCCCGGATGGACGCGCCACTCCCGCAGCCCCGCGAGCAGCCGGTTCGCTGTTTCGACCCCACTGGGCCGTTTGAGCATGTCCTCGAGCAGCATCGGCAATTCATCGATGCAGAGTACAAACGGCAGCGGACTCGCGGCCAGGCGTTCGCCCACGGCGGGCGCGATAACGCCCCAATAGGCGAGCAGTTCGGCCTCGTCTTCAGGCTGAAACTCATCCTTCTGCTGTTTGAGCAGCGAGGTGAACTTACCCACCAGTTTGCCGGCCAGCAGGGCGTGGTTGGTCAGGTGGTGGAACAGAATGTCCCGAAACCCTTTCTCAGGCAGTTCGCGGAGAATGGCGGCGAACAGCGAGGGCAGGCCGCGAAAGTTCTGCGCATCGACGTGAACGAGAATGGCGCCGCGGTCGCGCAGCCGGAGCCGCGTTTCCGCCATCACGGAGGATTTGCCGATGCGCCGCAGGCCGAACAGCGTGAAGGACTCGCCCGCGAGCAACCCTTCCACCAACTCGTTGACAATCCGTGGCCGCGGCCAGAAGCCGTCGCCGGAAACGTGCATTCCGTAGCCTGGCTTGAGGGCTTGGGGCGGCTTGGCTGGGTGATCAGGCATAGCGCAACTCCTGATATGGGCGGCAGGAGATATCTATCATATCCCATATCACGCTTCAAGCGGTATTGGAAAAAATAGATATCTGGGCCGGAAGATATTTCCCATCCCCGGGCAAGCTGCAACGTGCCCTCGCGGCCTGGCCCGAGGGGCCGCAAGCCGGGGGTTCGTCGCGGCATCAGCAATCACTGGCACTCTAGTACGGTATCGCCTATATCTTGTGCATGTCCGACGCAGCCCAATGGAACGTGGCCGTCTCCCGCCAGACGGACCAGGCCGTACGCGAATTCCTGGCCGATAAGGCGGCCGGGGAGGCTCGCGATCTGTCCTCGTTCGTCGAGGACGCAGTGAGGGCTCGCCTGTTCGAACTGTCGGTCGCCCGGGCCCGGCAGCAGATGGCGCATCTTAATCCCGACGAAATCGAAGCGCTGATCGATGAGGCCGTGGAGTGGGCGCGGCGCCCCTGAATGCGCGTCGTTCTCGACACCAACATCTTGTTGAGTGCCCTGATCTCGCGCGACAGCCCACCCGTACGAATCTACCAGGCGTGGCAAAACGGCGATTTCGATCTGATCACGACGGGCATTCAGTTAGAGGAGCTCCGCCGTGCCAGCCGGTATCCAAGGCTGCGGACGCTACTTGAATCGCACCACGTTGGACGGATGATCAACCATCTTCATCGTGCGGTGGTCGTCGATCGCATCCCACCGCTGCACGAGGCCGACGATCCGAATGATTCCTGGTTACTCTCACTCGCGGACATCGGCAAAGCCGATTTCCTTGTAACCGGCGACAAGAAGGCCGGCCTACTCAGCCGCGGAAGTGTTGCCAGCGCGCAGATCGTCACCGCGACCGCGTTCTCCAAACGTTTCGACTAGTCGGCCCCGGACAGGCGTAACACGCCCCAAGGCGCCGGCAAGAAGAACGACATCCAGGGCCGTTGCGGGCAGATCCGGGCGCAGATCGAGCAGACGACCTCGGACTATGACCGCGAGAAGCTTCAGGAACGCTTGGCGAAGCTGGCCGGCGGCGTGGCCGTCATCCGCGTCGGTGGCAGCACCGGAGTGGAAGTGAAGGAGCGCAAGGACCGCGTTGACGACAGCCTGCACGCCACGCGTGCAGCGGTCGAGGAAGGTATCGTTCCGGGCGGCGGTGTTGCCCTGGCGCGTGCGTCGCTGATCCTGGCCAAGCTGAAGGCCGACAACGACGACCAGCGCTTCGGCATCGAGATCGTCCGCAAGGCGATCCAGACCCCGCTGCGCCAGATCGCCGAGAATGCCGGCGAAGACGGCGCGGTGATCGCCGGCAAGACGCTGGAGAAGGACGACTACAACTACGGCTTCGGCGCGCAAAGCGGCGAGTTCAAGGATCTGGTGAAGGCCGGCATCATCGACCCGACGAAGGTCGTGCGGACGGCGCGGCAGGACGCGGCCTCGGTCGCCGGCCTGCTGGTGACCACCGAGGCGATGGTGGCCGAGAAGCCGGAGAAGAAGGGCCCGCCGATGCCTCCGCGCGGCGGCGGCATGGGCGATATGGATTTCTGATCCGTTCGCTCACGCTAACGACGAAGCGGGCCGCATCCGGAAGGGTGCGGCCTGTTTTGTTTTCTTGGCAGCCGTTTCGCGAGTTGGCGAAAGCTGCGCCGCCTCACCCTTCGTTCAGCTACCGGGCTACCTTTCGGTTTCGCTTGATCTCGGCATGGGCCTCCGAGATCGCCGCCTGTATCTGCTGGCTCGACGGCGAATAGGTATCCTCAAGCACGCTGACCCTGGCTTTTTCGGCTAACGTCAGGTCGGCTTTCAGCGCGAGATCGTGATAGTCGCCGGCAACATGCCGCGGCATCAGGGCGAGCCTCGCCCGCAGCATGCCTGCCAGGGTATCGCCGATCTCGCTGTCTCTGGTGGACAGCGTTGGTGCCGCCGGCGTGCGACCCTGATTGCGCCCGGACGCGGTGCGTCGCCGTTTCGGTTTCTTCAACTGGAGGCCTCCACGTCTGCAACACCGCAGGCGTTAGCACATCGTCCTGGAGTCGCGCGATGTGACAGGGAGTTTCGGATTCACCGGGCGAGCGGCGGATGCTGTTCGATGCGATATTAGTTTGAGTGAACGGCAGCCCCGGAAAGGTGATCGCAGCCGATGAAACCCGGTTCTTAGGTCGACGGTTTTCGCTTTGTCGGCTACAGTTTGATCGCACTATGTTCGTCGAACGGACGGCCCCGGGCCGTGCTCAAGTTGGAGGAAGATATGCCAGCAGGCAATTTGTTATATTATGCGCTGGTGGCGCTTGTCATAGCTCTTATCGCCGGCTTCCTTGGTTTCGGTGGTATCGCAGGCACTGCCGCGGGCATTGCTCAGATCCTGTTCTATATTTTCATTGTCGTGTTCCTGGTCGTGCTGATCATGAATTTTCTGGGACGGGGCAGAGGACCAATCGTCTGAGCGATCCGGCAGCGTTGTCCAGCCGGCGATCGGGCGCAACCCGATTGCCGGCTTAGCGTCCTAGCGAAGCACCGCCCGCGAGCACGAATTAGCGGCGGCTGACCCTTGGGTCGGCGCGACCCGGGCAAACGGTCCGCGACGTTATTTTGCCGAGATTCGCTGTCTGCGCCAACCGCAAGGCGATCAAGGACGTCCGGAACGGTCCCCGGTCAACAAAGTCCGCCGGCAGTATTTCGCGACAGTCCGGCCGCATGCATGGCCTGGCTAATTTTTCCGAGGACGAAACCAACAGCCAAGGCGACCACTGCGGCGGTCAATGGCTGCTGCTGCACAAATGCGGCGAGCTGGTCGGTGTCCCGCGCCGGATGCCCCGCCGCTCGCAGCAGGCCACGACTTGCGGCGAATGGTGTCGATGCATCCGGTCGCACGCCGGCGCCCATGCCCGGAGCCGTATTCGCCTCATCGCTCATTTCAGACCATCCCCAACCCTGCTTGAGCCGCAAACGCGACGGCAGCCGCCGGGTTGCATCACCGGACAGAACGATGAGCCGGCGCTTGCCGGGCCGATCGTGTGACCGTTGTCACATCGGACCATGTTCCAAAGGGGTAGTTCCAAAGGGGTAGTAGACAAACCGTGCCGTTTCCGCTCTGATATTCCGTGCAGGAGAAAGCCAATGGACATCAAGCATGTCGTTGTCCTGATGCTGGAAAATCGCTCGTTCGATTCGATGCTGGGAATGCTTTACCAGAGCGATGAGACGTTCGACGGCCTGGACGGCACGGAGCAAAACGTTTGGCACAAGCCCGGCGGATTGCAGCAGACCGTGCCGGTGTGGAAGTCGCCGGACTTCACGCCGACGGCAGCGTCCATACCGGACCCTGATCCGGGCGAGTTGTTCACCGACATCGCTATGCAGATCAATGGCCTGGTGGCTGACGGCCAGCCCAACACCGGCGCTCCGGCGATGGACGGCTTCGTCGACAACTATATGCGCCAGCCGCCGCCGGATCCGAAGGTCGATCCGGCACCCGATCCGGCGGCGGTGATGCATTATTTCACCCCCGACCAGGTGCCGGTGCTCAGTCAGTTGGCGCGCGCCTTCGGCGTTTCGGATCGCTGGCATGCCTCGGCGCCCTGCCAGACCTGGCCCAACCGGTTCTTTGTCCATACCGCGACCGCGAACGGCTATGTCAACAACTCGCCGACGCATTTTCCCTACAACATGGACACCGTGTTCAACCGGCTACAGGATGCCGGGCATACGTGGCGGGTGTATTTCCACGATATTCCGCAATCTGCGACCTTGGCCAGGCTATGGCGGGACGCGTTCACGCATTTCCGTTTCTTCGAGCAGGATTTCGCCAACGACGCCAGGAACGGCAATCTTCCCGCGTACAGCTTCATCGAGCCGCGCTACTTCACCGATCCGGTGCTGAAGAAGATGCCAAACGACCAGCATCCGCCGCATGATGTGGCGTTCGGAGAGGCGCTGATCGCCGCGGTTTACAACGCGGTGCGCGGCGGGCCCGGATGGGCGAACACGCTGCTGATCATCACCTATGATGAGCATGGCGGTTGCTACGACCATGTCCTTCCGCCCGCCGCGACGCCTCCCGGCGGCCCGGCTCCGGACGGATTCGCGTTCGATCGTTTCGGGGTGCGGGTGCCGGCGGTCATTATTTCGCCTTACGTTCCACCCGGCTCGATTATCCGGCCACCCGGGGCAACCCCGTTCGATCACACCTCGATCATCGCGACCTTACGCAGGTTTTTCAATTTTCCCGCGCTAACGCCGCGCGATGCGGCCGCACCCGACCTGCTGGAGGCGCTGACCGGAGACGGTAGCAATAACGGTCCCGAGTCGATTGCGGTGCCCAAGGTCCCCGTCTCGCCCGAACAACTCAGCCGATCGGCGGCACGGGCGCCGAACGGGATGCAGAAGGGTCTGAGCACGGCGGCAATGCTGCTGCCCACGGCGGCGGCCAATGTCGGCGCGCATGTGCAACGGCTGACCACCGTGCCGGACCCGGTGCCGGCGCACCCGACCGTCGCGGCTGCCGCACCGGATATCGCGGCGCATGTAAAGGCTTTTCTGGGCGGGCAGTAATTCGAATCATAGGCGTGGATGGCCGGCCTGCGCCCTGGGCCTGCGCCCCGTAGCTGTCGGGACAAGCGGTCGCGCGGAGAATGATCGTGCTGAACCGTCTCCGCCTTCACCGTAATGGCCGGGACTCGCCCGGCCATTACGGTGAGGTGGAAGCCGTTGCTCCGCCCGGCCCTCAATCCTGATAGCCACGGGGACACGCCTGGCCATGAAGATAGGGCGAGGGCGGTCCGGCCACACATCCTTCTCGGCCGCCCCGCCTACTCCACCGTCACCGACTTCGCCAAATTCCGCGGCTGATCGACGTCCGTGCCTTTCAGCACCGCCACATGGTAAGCCAGCACCTGCACCGGGATCGCATACAGGATCGGCGCGACGAACGGATCGACAGCCGGCAGGATGATGGTATCCGCCGCGATCCCTTTCAGCTTCGCCGCCCCCGCCGCATCGCTGAACACGATCACCTGGCCGCCGCGCGCCGCCGCTTCCTGCAGGTTGGACGCGGTCTTCTCGAACAGCGGCCCGGACGGAGCGATGGCGATCACCGGCACCGCCGGATCGATCAACGCTATCGGCCCGTGCTTCATCTCCCCGGCGGCGTAGCCCTCGGCATGGATGTAGCTGATCTCCTTCAGCTTCAGCGCGCCTTCCATGGCGATCGGGAAGCAATTGCCGCGGCCGAGGAACAGCACATCGCGCGCCTTCGAGACACGCTGGGCGATCGCCTGGATTGCCTCGTCATATTCCAGCACCTCCGCGGCGCGGCCGGGCACTTCCAGCAGGGCCGCGGTCATCCGCGCCTCCTGTTCGGCGTCGATGGACCCGCGCGCCCGCGCCGCGGCAAGCGCCAGACAGGCAAGCACCGACAACTGCGCAGTGAACGCCTTGGTGCTGGCCACGCCGATCTCGGGGCCGGCGACGGTTTCCAGCACGGCGTCACTTTCGCGGGCCATGGTGCTTTCGGCGACGTTGAGGATCGACAGGATCTGCTGCCCCTCGCGGCGCATGTAGCGCAACGCCGCCAGCGTATCCGCCGTCTCGCCCGACTGCGACACCAGCAGCCCGAGGCCGCCCTTCGGCATCGGCGGGGTGCGGTAGCGGAACTCGCTGGCCACGTCGCCGTCGGTCGGGATGCGGGCGACTGCCTCGAACCACCAGCGGCCAACCAGCCCGGCGTAGAAGGCGCTGCCGCAGGCGCTCATGGTGATGCGCGGCACGGTGGCGAAATCGATGCCCAGATCGTCCGGCAGAGCCACCGCACGAGTGGCGGGATTGACCATACGGTGCAGCGTGTCGCCGATGACGGCCGGGTGCTCGTGCAACTCCTTTTCCATGAAGTGTCGGTAGTTGCCCTTGCCGATGGCGGCCCCGGTCATGCGGGTCAGCTTGATCTCGCGCTCGACCGGGTTGCCGTCCATGTCGAAGAAGTCGGCGCCGTGCCGGTGCACCACGGTCCAGTCGCCGTCGCGCAGATAGGCGATCTTCGGCGTCAGCGGCGCCAGCGCCAGCGCGTCCGAGCCGACGAACATCTCGTTGTCGCCAAAGCCCACCGCGAGCGGGGCGCCGTGCTGGGCGGCGACCATCAGGTCCGGCTCGCCGGCGAAGATGATCGCTAGCGCATAGGCGCCCTCAAGCCGCTTCAGCGCCTTGCCGGCGGCGTCTATCGGCGGCAGGCCCTGCCTGAGATACAGGTCCACAAGCTGAGCGACGGTCTCGGTATCCGTCTCGGTATGGAAGACCTGCCCCGCGGCCTCAAGTTCGGCGCGCAGTTCGGCGTGGTTCTCGATGATGCCGTTATGCACCAGCGAGACGCGCGACGTGCCGTGCGGATGCGCGTTGCTTTCCGTCGGCGCGCCATGCGTCGCCCAGCGGGTGTGGCCGACGCCGATGGTGCCGGGCAGCGCGGTGCGTTCCAGGGAGGCGGCGAGGTTGTTCAGCTTGCCTTCGGCGCGGCGGCGCTCGATCTTGCCGTCCACCAAAGTGGCGATGCCGGCGCTGTCATAGCCGCGGTACTCCAGGCGGCGCAGCGCTTCCAGGATGATGGGAGCAGCCGAACCCGCACCGATAACACCGACAATCCCGCACATCAGACTTTCTCCTTCTTCGCCTTCGCCGCAGCGCGCAGTTCAGTGGCCCGTCCCGGTTTTTGCACCTGCCGCCCGCGCGCCAGGGCCAACGCGTCCGGTGCCACGTCCTCGGTGATCACACTGCCGGCGCCGATGATCGCGCCGTCGCCGACGGTGACAGGGGCGACCAGAGCGGTGTCGGAACCGATGAAGACGTTCGCGCCGATGGTGGTGCGGAACTTGTTGGTGCCGTCATAGTTGCAGGTGATAGTCCCGGCGCCGACATTCGTGCCGCTGCCTATGGTGGCATCGCCGATATACGAGAGGTGGTTGGCCTTGACGCCCTTCGCCAGCGCCGCCGCCTTCACCTCGACGAAATTGCCGACATGCACGTCCTCGGCCAGCTTCGCACCTGGCCGCAGCCGCGCGAACGGACCAATGACGGAGCCGGGACCGATAGCCGCGCCCTCCAGATGGCTGAACGCCCGGATCGTCACGTTGGATGCCACCGTCACGCCCGGCCCGAAAAACACGTTCGGCTCGATCGTCACGTCCGTCCCCAGTTTCGTGTCGGCGGACAGGAACACCGAGGACGGATCGGTCATGGTGACCCCCGCCTCCATCGCCGCATCCCGCATCCAGCCTTGCAGCACCGCCTCCGCCTTTGCCAGTTCGCCGCGGGAATTGACGCCGGCCAGTTCGTCGGCGGCCGCCTCCACCGCGATCACCGGGCGGCCGTCGGCGCGGGCCAGCGCGACCAGGTCGGTCAGATAGTATTCGCCCTTGGCATTGTCGTTGCGCACCGCCCGCAGCCAGCGCTGCATCGCCGGGGCCGAGCCGCACAAAACGCCGGCGTTGCAAAGATCCTCGCCGCGTTCCGCGTCGCTGGCATCGGCATACTCGACGATGCGGTCGACGAAACCGTCATTGCCCACGATCACGCGTCCGTATTTCGCCGCGTCGTCCGGGCGGAAGGCCAGCAGCGACAGGCTGTCGGGCAGATGGCTGTCCAACAGGCGGCGCAGCGTGGCGGTGCGGATCAGCGGGTTGTCGGCATACAACACGGCGACCTGGCCGGAGCCAAAAAGCTCGACCGCCTGTAGCGCGGCATGGGCGGTGCCGAGGCGATCCTGCTGCACGACGCAGACATGCGGCGCGGCTTCCTTGCGGACCGCGTCCATATCCGGTCCCAGGACGATCACGATACGGTCGAACACCGGCTCGCAACTTGCCAGCAGATGGCGCAGCATCGATCCTCCCGCCAGCCGGTGCAGCGTCTTTGGCAGTGACGATTTCATCCGCGTGCCGAGTCCGGCAGCCAGGATGACGGCGGTTGCTTGCATTTGGGTTCCCTGCTTCGCTAGCTGGCTTGGCGTAGCGGCGAGCCGCCTGACATGTCAAAGACTATCGTTTCGTATTTGGTGCAATTCGCATTACGGAGTACTACATAGTGGCCCGAACCCTGCTGCTCGATCTCGATGGCACTCTGGTGGATACGGTACCCGACATCGCGGCAGCCCTGAACCGTCTGATGGCAGCCCGCTCGCTGGCGTCCTTCGCCCCCCCCGAAGTCGCCTCGATGGTCGGCGACGGCGTCGCGGTGCTGATCTCCCGCGCCTTCGCCGCGCGGGGCGTCGCCCCGGACGACGCCGCGCTGAAAGCGTTCGCCGCCGACTATGAGGAGAATGTCGCGGTCGAAAGCCGGCTGTTTCCACATGTGCGCCCGGTGCTCGAAGGGTTGGCGCGGGACGGCTGGCAGTTCGCGGTCTGCACCAACAAGCCGGAGCGGGCATCGCGCACCTTGCTGGCGGCACTGGGAATTCTGCCGTTGCTGCGCGCGGTGGGCGGCGGCGACAGTTTCCCGGTGCGCAAGCCCGATCCGGCGCATCTGCTGGCGACGCTGGAGCAGGCGGCCGGCGATGCCGGGCAGGCACTGATGCTGGGCGACCATCGCAATGACGTGCTCGCCTCCGGTGGCGCCGGCATAAGCTGCATCTATGCCGCCTGGGGCTATGGCGCGCCCGGAATGGGCGAGGGCAGCGCCGCCGTCGCGCGCGACATGATCGAGGCGGCCGATCTGGCGAATCAGCTTCTGCCGCGCTTTGCCTGACGCGGCAAAGTGACTCGGTTCGGCGCGTGTGGTAACACCTCCGCGAACAAACCGCCGGGGTGAATGGCGGTGACGATCGGGGGATGCATGAAAGCGCTGCTGGCTGGCCTGGCTGTCTGTTGGGTTCTCGTCGCGCACTCAGCCCTGGCGCAAACACCCCCCGATGCCGCACCGATCCGGCTCGGCCTCATTCTCGACATGTCGAGCGTCTACGCCGACGTCACCGGCGCCGGCAGCGAGACCGCCGCGCGCATGGCGGTGGAGGATTTCGGCGGTGAGGTGCTTGGCCGCAGGATCGAGGTGCTGGTGGCGGATCACCAGAACAAGCCCGACATCGCCGGGTCGGTTGCCGCGAAGTGGTTCGATGTCGAGCATGTCGCGGCGCTGCTCGACGTCGCCGCCTCCAGCCCGGCGCTGGCCGCCATGGCGGTGGCCAAGGCGCGTGACAAGATCATCATCATGAGCGGGCCGGGTGCGACCAGCATCACCAACGAGGCCTGCATCCCGACCTCGGTCCACTACACCTACAACACCTATGCGCTGGCCCACACCACCGGGAAGGCGGTTATCCGGCAAGGCGGCAAGTCGTGGTTCTTCCTGACCGCCGACTACACGTTCGGGCATCAGCTTGCGGCCGATACCTCGGCGGTGGTGAAGGCGGCGGGCGGGCAGGTGCTGGGGCAGGCTTTGGCGCCCATCGGCACCTCGGATTACTCGTCGTTCCTGCTGCAGGCGCAGCAGTCGAAGGCGCAGGTTGTCGGGTTTGCCGTCGCGGGAGCCGATCTGGTGAATGCGGTAAAACAGGCGGCGGAGTTCGGGCTGGATCAGGGCGGCCAGAAGCTGACCGGGCTGCTGGTGTATATCAACGACATCCACGGCCTTGGACTGCAGGCGACGCAGGGCATGCTGCTGAGTTCGGCGTTCTACTGGGATCGCGACGATGCCACGCGGCAATGGGCGAAGCGCTTCTACGGGCGGCTGCACAAGATGCCGAACATGTCGCAGGCGGGGGTGTACTCCTCGACGCTGCATTACCTCCAGGCGGTTCAGGCGGCGGGAACCACGGACAGCGCTGCTGTGATGCGGGCGATGCGGGATACGCCGGTGAACGATTTCTTCGCCCATAACGGCCACATCCGGGCGGACGGGCTGATGGTGCACGATATGTATCTGTTCCAGGTGAAGACGCCGGCCGAATCGAAGGCGCCCTGGGACTATTACAAGCTGGTCGCGACGATTCCGGGGGACGAGGCGTTCCAGCCGCTTGCGGAGTCGCGCTGTTCGCTGGTGGGGCTGAAGTAGCGGCGACCTTTCGCTCCGGTCTGCCAAGACCTCAGCGGCAGGATTGAAGGGTGAGCGATAGACGACCATGCTATCGCTCATTTTTGGACACATTATGAGCGATAGAAAGGTCGTCTATCGCTCATGCAATGGAACTGGCAGCGGACCGACTGGCCCGAATTTGCGTGGCAGCGTAGCCGCCTGACAAGGGCTGAACAGCAATTTCTGCTTGGCGGCGGTGTGTTCGCCGGCACTCTCAAACACTTGAGTCGAGCCGACAGCGACGAACTCATGGTCAACGCACTCAGCGTCGAGGCAGTCACCACCTCCGAAATCGAAGGCGAGATCCTCGACCGGGCAAGCGTGCAGTCGTCCATCCGCGGGCAACTCGGCTTTGCCACCGACCATAGGCGGGTCCGCCCGGAGGAGGAGGGGATCGCCGAGATGATGGTGGATCTGCACCGATCGTTTGCCGAGCCGATTTCCGACGAGAGGTTGTTCACATGGCACCGCATGCTGACCCGCGGCCGGCGCGACCTGACGGATGTCGGCCGCTACCGCAGGCACCCGGAACCGATGCAAATTGTCCCGGGGCCGATGCGCGCGCCCGCGGTGCATTTCGAGGCGCCGCCGTCGCCCGACGTGCCGCGGGAAATGTCCCGATTTATCGATTGGTTCAATCAGACCGGCCCGGACGGAACGAAGCCGCTGCCGGCACTCACGCGCGCGGGCATCGCACACTTCTATTTTGTGTCTATTCACCCCTTCGAAGGTGGCAACGGACGCATCGGGCGGGGCATCGCCGAGAAGGCATTGGCCCAGGGCCTTGGCCGCCCGACATTGACGGCGCTGGCAGCGACCGTTCTGGCGAAGCGCAAGTCGTATTACGAGATGCTGGAGCGGAGCAGCCGCGGCGATGAAATAACCGATTGGCTTTGCTGGTTTGCCGCCGTCGCCATCGAAGCGCAGCGGCACGCAAGAGCGCTGGTCGAGTTCGTCATCGACAAGGCTCACCGGCTCGACCGGATGCAGGGGCAACTCAACGAGCGCCAGCGCAAAGCGCTGGTACGGGTGTTGCGCGAGGGGCCGGAAGGTTTCACGGGCGGGCTGAGCGCGGGCAATTACATAGCGATCACCAAGGCGTCGCCGGCAACCGCCACGCGCGATTTGGCGGATATGGTGACGAAGGGAGCGCTTACGCGCGCCGGGGAGCGGCGGCATGCCCGCTACATCGCCGCTATCCCGATGCGGCCGGTTGTCCCGGTGCGGATCGACCAGGACGGACATATCGTCGAGGCGTGATTTTGTGACTGCGCGGCGCATCTACGCCTTTCATGGGCCACCTTCCGCCCATCCACCTTGCGCACCCGCTTCGCACCCCCACCTCAGTAACCTCTCCGTGAAGGCCGGCCCACACCCGGTGTTTTCATTTCATCAGGCCGCCGGTTCGCCATACTGGCAAAATTATCTTTGGAGGTTCACGCTTGTTCCCGACGAACCGGGCCCCCGGCGACAGGGATGCAACGGGCGCGGGCGGATACAGGTCCGCATTCGCCCTCGCCGGCGGCGAGATGGCAGCCCTTATCGGCTCAACCGACTGGGCCGTCACCGGTATCGGCCCGGCTGAGAACTGGCCGCCAAGCCTGATGACCGTGCTGCGGATGCTGGTCACCTCGCGTTACCAGATGTGGATGGCCTGGGGCGGCGACCTGACGTTCTTCTACAACGACGCCTACGCCCCGACCCTTGGCGTCAAGCATCCCCGGGCGCTGGGACGGCCCGCCAAGGAGGTCTGGCGGGAAATCTGGCCCGATATCGGGCCGCGCATCGAATCCGTCCTGCAAACCGGTCACGCCACCTGGGACGAGGGGCTGCTGCTGTTCCTGGAGCGCAGCGGCTACCCGGAGGAAACCTACCACACCTTCTCCTACAGCCCGCTGCCGGACGACGACGGCGCCATCGCCGGCATGCTGTGTGTAGTGATGGAGGAAACCCAGCGCGTCATCGGCGAGCGCCGCGTCGCCAGCTTGCGCGACCTCGCCAGCGAACTCGGCGCGGTCCGCTCCGAACCGGATGTGCTCGAAGCGGTGGAGCGGTCGCTGGCCCGCGATACAAGGGACATTCCGTTCAACCTGATCTACCTGGCGGACGGCGACAGCGGCCGGCTGCGGCGCGCGACCGACTCAGGAAGCATCGGTGACAAACTGGCGCCCGAAGCGGTCGAGCCGGACTCAGTGCCGTGGCTGAGCGGTCACGGCAAACGCCTGCTGCATGATGTCAGCGCTGTGCCCAATCTGCCGCCAGGCGCATGGGACATCCCGCCTCGCCAGGTCGTCGTGGTGCCGATCGTACAGCAGGGGGAGAAACAGCAGGCCGGGTTGCTGATTGCGGGACTCAACCCGTACCGGCCGTTCGACGAAGCCTATGCCGGTTTCATCGACCTGGTTGCCGCGCAGATCGCCTCCGGCCTCGCCGCCGCCCGCGCCTACGACGCCGAGCGCCGCCGGGCGGAGGCGCTGGCCGAGATCGACGCGGCGAAAACCGCCTTCTTCTCCAATGTCAGCCACGAGTTCCGCACGCCGCTGACCCTGATGCTGGGTCCGCTGGAGGAGGAACTCTCCGCCCGCATCGAAACCGAGACCGCCCACCGGCTGGGGATGGTGCACCGGAACGGGCTGCGGCTGCTGCGGCTGGTGAATACGCTGCTGGATTTCTCCCGCATCGAGGCCGGGCGGGTCCAGGCGCGCTACCAGCCGCTGGAGCTTGATCGCTATACCGCCGAACTGGCCAGCAATTTTCGGTCCGCCTGCGAGCGTGCCGGGCTGCGGCTGGAGACGCGATGCCTGCCGTTGCCGCAGCCGGTCTATGCGGACCCCGAGATGTGGGAGCGGATTGTCCTCAACCTGGTCTCCAATGCGTTTAAATACACCCTGGCCGGCGAGATCGCGGTGGAACTGGCTGCCGCGGCCGATCGGCAGGCCGCCGTGCTGATTGTGCGCGACACCGGCATCGGCATACCGCAGGTCGAGTTGCCGCATATCTTCGACCGCTTCCACCGGATCGAAGGCCAGTGCGGCCGCACCCTGGAGGGCACTGGCATCGGCCTCGCCCTGGTCAACGAACTGGTCCGCCTGCACGGCGGCACGATCGTCGTCGAAAGCGAAACAGGTGCCGGCACGACGTTCTCGGTCAGCATCCCGTTCGGGCATGCGCATCTGCCGCCGGACCGGGTATCCGAGACCTCCGCCCTCGCCGCGCCGGACAACGTCTCCGCCGCGGCCTTCGTGGAGGAAGCCCTGCGCTGGCTGCCGGAGGATGGACAAGCCGAGCCGCGCAGCGCGGACCTGCTGGAAACCACCAGCGTCCTGTCCGGTCTCGGAGCGCTGACCCCGGCGCCCGAGCAGCAGCGGGCGCGCATCCTGCTGGCCGACGATAACGCCGACATGCGCGACTACGTCACCCGGCTGCTCTATCCCGCCTACGACATACAATCGGTGCGCGACGGGCGGGAGGCGCTGCACGCGGCCCGCGCCAACCGGCCGGACCTGATCCTGTCGGACGTGATGATGCCGCGGCTGGACGGGTTCGGCCTGCTGGCCGCCATCCGGGCGGACGCCGATCTGCGCGACCTGCCGGTGATACTGCTGTCGGCGCGGGCGGGCGAGGAGGCGCGGCTGGAAGGTCTGGATGCCGGCGCCGACGACTACCTCGTCAAGCCGTTCTCGGCGCGCGAGCTGCTGGCGCGGGTGCGATCCAACCTCGACCTCGCGCGGCTGCGCCGGGCCGCCCGCGATGCGCTGCGGCAGGCCAACGAACTGCTGGAGCAGCGCGTCGCGGAAGAAGTGGCACGCCGGGCGCAAGCGGAAGAATCGCTACGGCAGTCGCAGAAGATGGAGGCCATCGGCCACCTGACCGGCGGCGTCGCGCATGATTTTAACAACCTGCTGACTGTCATCGGCGGCGGTGTCGAAACCTTGCAGCGCCTGCTCGCCGCGTCACCGCCGCCGGGCGATGACACGAAGATCAAACGTGCGCTGTCGATGATCGCCCAGGGCGCCGAGCGGGCGGCGACCCTGACCCACCGGCTGCTGGCCTTTGCGCGCCGCCAGACGCTGGATCCGAAGCCGCTGGACGCCAATAAGCTCGTCGCCGGCATGTCCGAACTGCTGCGCCGGACGCTGGGCGAGTCGGTGGCGCTGGAAACCGTCCTGGCGGGCGGCCTGTGGCGTACCATCGCCGACGCCAACCAGCTTGAGAACGTGCTGCTGAACCTCGCGGTCAACGCTCGCGACGCCATGCCGCAGGGCGGGCGGCTGACCATCGAGACGGCGAACACCTACCTGGATGACGCCTATGCAGCCGAACACGAGGATGTCGACCCGGGCCAATACGTCATGGTCGCCGTAAGCGACACCGGCATCGGCATGGACCGCGATACGCTCAGCCGGGTGTTCGAGCCGTTCTTCACCACCAAGGATGTCGGCCAGGGCACCGGACTCGGCCTCAGTCAGGTCTACGGCTTCATCAAGCAGTCGAACGGCCATGTGAAGCTGTACAGCGAGCCGGGCCAGGGCACCGCCGTCAAACTCTACCTCCCGCGGCTCACAGCCGATCGGCCGGATGAGGCGGTGGCGGTGGCGGAGGAGGAGGTTGTTGCGCCGGGACGCGGCGAGACGATCCTGGTGGTGGAGGACGAGGCGGCGGTGCGGGAGCATGCCGTCACCTCGCTGCGCGAACTCGGCTACCGCGTGCTGTCGGCGGGCGACGCGGCGGCGGCACTGCGGATCCTGGCCCGGAACCAGACGATCGACCTGCTGTTCACCGATATCGGCCTGCCGGGCGGGATGACGGGGCGGCAACTGGCCGATGCGGCGCGCGCCCGGCGTCCGGATCTGCGGGTCGTCTACACCACCGGCTATGCTCGCAACGCCACCCTGCATGGCGGCGTGCTCGACCTTGGCATGGAACTGTTGCCGAAGCCGTTCGGCTACGCGGCGCTGGCATCGAAAATCAGAGCAATATTGGATGCTTAGCCGCCTGCTCCAGCGTATCCCGCCGAACTGGCCCGTCAGTGAGCTTACGTCAACGTGAGATCGGGTCTAATCTCCCGCGTCCACTTTCCGCAGTTGCGAATTCAACCGGTGTTGCCAAATCAGGTTACGCTGCTGTCGCGGGAACGGGCATCAGGGGGAGTCGAATGACAGTCGGAGCGGTATTGAAGGCCAAGGACACCTCAGTCATATCAGTGAAGCCGTCCGCGACAGTGCAGGAAATCGCGGAGATCATCACGTCCCGGCGCATCGGAGCGGTTCTGGTTCTGGATGACAACGGCGCGGTCGTCGGCATCGTCAGCGAGCGCGATGTCGTCAAAGCCCTGGCAGCCAATGCCGGGAAAGTGGGCGGCGTTCGCGCCGACAGTCTGATGACTCGCGATGTCATCACCACGACATCGCAGACCAGCGTGGACGAGGCTATGGAGATCATGGATGCGGGCTATTTTCGCCACCTGCCGGTCGTCAACAACGGGCGGCTCGAGGGCATCATCAGCATCCGCGACCTGGTCAAATACCGCATCACGCTGCATGAGCATGAGGTCCGGAATATGAAGGAATACATCGGCCGCACGGTGTAGCGGCCGGTAGCGCCTTCATTCGAGACCCCGAATCGGCAGGCACGTCAATTGCACGCTGCCGGTCGTATCCCGCTATCAATGTCCGGAGCTGCTGACATGAGCGATGCACATGAATACACGCCGCCGAAGGTCTGGACCTGGGACAAGGCGAGCGGGGGGCGGTTCGCCAGCATCAACCGCCCGATATCCGGACCGACGCATGAAAAGGAACTGCCCGTCGGGCAACACCCTCTCCAGCTTTACTCGCTGGGAACGCCCAACGGCGTGAAGGTAACGATCATGCTCGAGGAGCTGCTGGCTCTCGGCCATGCCGGGGCCGAATACGACGCCTGGCTGATCCGCATCAATGAGGGCGATCAGTTCGGCAGCGGCTTCGTGGCGGTCAACCCGAACTCGAAGATTCCCGCCCTGTTGGATCGCAGCGGTCCGAAACCGATACGGGTGTTCGAGTCCGGCGCGATCCTGCTGTATCTGGCGGAGAAGTTCGGCGCCTTCCTGCCGGCGGACACGGCGGCCCGAGCGGAATGCCTGTCATGGCTGTTCTGGCAGATGGGAAGCGCGCCCTACCTCGGTGGCGGGTTCGGACATTTCTATGCCTACGCGCCGGCCAAGATCGAATATGCCATTGATCGGTTTGCCATGGAGGCGAAACGCCAGCTCGACGTGCTCGATCGCCGGCTGGCGGGGAACGAGTATCTCGCAGGCAGCGACTACACCATCGCCGATATCGCCGTGTTTCCCTGGTATGGCGGGCTGGCCAAGGGCTGGCTGTATGACGCGGCCGAATTCCTCCAGGTGCAGGACTACAAGCATGTCCAACGCTGGGCCGATGCCGTCGGCGAACGCGCTGCCGTGAAACGCGGGCGCATGGTCAACCGCGTCACCGGCGAGCTATCCAGCCAGTTGCATGAACGGCATGACGCTGGCGATTTCGATACGAAAACCCAGGACAAGCTTACGTTCGCTTCGCAATAAACGGCGGCGTGCTCAGCCGAGCGCCGCCCGGAACGCTGCGAGCACATCGTCGCCAAAGCATGCGAAGATCGCCCGCTCGATCCGCGCGTCCTTGTCCAGGAACGCAGAAACGGTGGTGACCGCGATGCGCGCCGCCTCCGGTATCGGGTAGCCGTAGATGCCGCAACTGATCGCCGGGAACGCGATCGTCCGGATGCCGTGCTCGGCCGCGAGACGAAGGCTGTTGCGGTAGCATGCCGCCAGCAGGTCCGGCTCGCCGCGCTGTCCGTCGCGGTAGCGCGGTCCGACGGCGTGGATCACGTACCGGGCGGGCAGGCGATAGCCCTTGGTGATCCGGGCCTCCCCGGTCGGGCAGCCGCCCAGCGCCCGGCATTCCTCGACCAGTTGCGGCCCGGCGGCGCGGTGGATCGCGCCATCGACGCCGCCGCCGCCCAACAGCGACTGGTTGGCGGCGTTGACGATGGCATCGACGTCCAGCGTGGTGATGTCGGCTTGCTGAACGAATATCCGCGGCATCGGCACCCTCCTCGCTTTCAGGCCGGGCGGACCATGCCCTCGGCCACGGCTTCCCGTAACTTCGCATGCAGATGCGGGTTGCCGGCGACGATGTTGCCGGTGGCCAGAGGATCGCCCTCCCCCACGTCGGTGACGTAACCGCCGGCTTCCTTCACCAGAATGATGCCGGCGCAGATGTCCCAGGGGTGGATACCAAGCTCCCAGTACCCGTCGAACCGGCCATGCGCGACCCAGGCCATGTCCAGCGCCGCCGAACCGAAGCGGCGTATGCCGGCCACCTGCGGCATCAGCGTCGTTAACGTGCGGCTGAACGACTGCCGCCGGGACGCCGAGACCGCGCCAAACGGAATGCCGGTGGCGAAGATGGCTTCGGAAATCTCCCGCCGCGCCGATACGCGCAGCCGGCGTTCATTCACGAACGCCCCGGTGCCTTTTTCCGCCCAGAACATCTCGTCCACCGCCGGAGCATAGACCAGCCCGGCATGCACCTCTGACGTGCCATCCGGCAGGCGCTTTTCCAGGCCGATGCTGATCGCCCAGTGCGGCATGCCGTGCAGGAAGTTGGTCGTCCCGTCGAGCGGATCGACGACCCAGCGCCAGGACCAGTTGTCCGAACCGGAGGCGCCGGATTCCTCCATCAGGAAGGCATAGCCCGGACGCGCCTTGTTCAGTTCCTCTTTGAGAGTCTGCTCGGCGCGCAAGTCGGCCTGGGTGACGAAGTCGGACGGCCCTTTGACGCTGACCTGCAATTGCTCGACCTCGGCGAAGTCGCGCAGCAGGCGCTTGGATGCCTTCTGCGCCGCGTTGGCCATGACCGTCAGATGGGGGGAGAGGCGAAAGGCCATCAGCCTTTCGCCCGCTCCACGTAGCTGCCGTCCTCGGTCCGCACCACGATCTTCTCGCCCGCCTCGATGAACGGCGGCACCAGGGTCTTGACACCGTTCGACAGCAGCGCCGGCTTGTACGACGACGACGCGGTCTGCCCCTTCACCACCGGATCGGCTTCGGCGATTTCCAGGATGACCGTGCCGGGCAGGTGGATCGCCACCGGGTCGCCTTCGACGAGGTCAACCACCAGCGTCATCTCATCCTGCAGGAACGGCGCGGCATCGCCCAGCAACTCCGCCGGGATGTGCGCTTCCTCGTAAGTCTCCGGGTCCATCAGCACCAGGTTGATGCCGTCCTTGTAGGAGTATTTATATTCTTTTTCCTCGGTGGTCAGCCGCTCGACGGTGTCGGCGGTGCGCCAGCGCTCGTTGGTCTTGTTGCCGGATTTGAGGTTGCGCATCTCGACCTGGATGAAGGCGCCGCCTTTGCCGGGGGTGATGATCTGCTGCTTCAGCACCGTCCAGCGGGCGCCTTCATGCTCGATCACCTGGCCGGCGCGGATCAGATTCGCCTGCTGCTTCATGGATTCAGTCCGTTCTGGGAAATAGGAAAGGTGCGGGCTTCTAGACCGTGGAGGGGGCGGGGGCAAGGTTGGCGGCTGACGCGCCGGCTTGCATGGCAGCCCGGATCGGACAACGCTGGCTGATGCAATCGCGTTACCGCCGATAGCGACTCTCCCGCAAACCGGCAGAGAACTTTATCATGCCCGTCTTCGTCACAGGATAAACGTCCATGACCCCGGAAATCCTCGCCGCACTGGAACAGGCGAAACGCGACAAACGGCCCGTTGTGCTGGCGACCCGGCTGCCCGGGGGCGAGCAGCGCCTGCTGCCCGACCCGGAGGCGCCCGCCGACCTTGCCGAAGCCGCCCGGCGCGCGCTGGAGCGGGACGAGAGCGGCACCGTGCGGATTGGCGAGACCGACTTCTTCCTGCATGCCTATAACCCCCCGCTGCGGCTGATCGTCGTCGGCGCGGTGCATATCGCCCAGGCTTTGGTGCCGTTCGCCGTGCCGTGCGGCTTCTCGGTCACCGTTGTTGACCCGCGGCGGTCGTTCGCCTCGGACGAGCGGTTTCCGGGGGTGGAGATTTCCACCGATTGGCCGGACGAAGCGCTGGAGAAATTCGCCCCCGACAGCCGCACCGCGGTAGTGACCTTGACGCATGATCCGAAGCTGGACGACCCAGCTTTGGACCACGCACTGAAGTCGCAGGCGTTCTATATCGGCGCCCTTGGGTCGCGCCGCACCCATGCCGCGCGGCTTCAGCGATTGCGCGAACTCGGCCACCAGGACAACGCGCTGTCGCGCATCCGCGGGCCGGTCGGGCTGAATATCGAGGCGGTCACCGCGCCGGAGATCGCCCTGTCGATCATCGCCGAGATCGTCGCCGTGCGCCGCAACGCCCCTGTGCCGAACAAGTCCGCCGTATGATCTTCGGTTCGGCCGCGTTGGCCGACGCGCACGGCGCCATCATGGCGCACAGCCAGAAAGTCGGCGAGCGGATGATCCGCAAGGGCGCGCTTCTGGACGACGCCGCGATCGAGGCGTTGCGCGCGGCCGGCCGGACGGAGGTGATCTGCGCC
Source organism: uncultured Rhodopila sp. (assembly GCF_903915725.1). Taxonomy (GTDB): domain Bacteria; phylum Pseudomonadota; class Alphaproteobacteria; order Acetobacterales; family Acetobacteraceae; genus Rhodopila. Next base: position 46,303 of record NZ_CAIWTY010000018.1, on the reverse strand, counting down.
CGCCTCGAACCCGGCGACGTCCCCGAGGACATCGCCGCCCACCGTCTGGCCGAACCGTTGGTGGCGCCGCTGATCGGCCGATCGGCGGCGGCGACCGGGCGGGTGAATTTGTCGGCGGAGGCGCCGGGGCTACTGCGCGTCGATGCCGCCCGGATCGATCGCCTGAACACCATCGATGAAGCGATGACCATCGGCACCCTGCCGGATTATGCGGTGGTGACGCCGAAGGATCTGATCGCGACGATCAAGATCATCCCGTTTTCCGTGCCGGGGAATGTTCTGTCGGTGGCCGAGGCGCTGGTGCGTCAGCGGCCCGGGCCTTTGACGCTGCATCCGTTCCGGCCGCTGAAAGTCGGGTTGGTGATCACCGCGCTGCCGGGGCTGAAGGACAGCGTGACGGACAAGACGATCGCCATCACCGAGGCTCGGATCACCGCACTGACCGGCTCGCTGCTGCCGCCGGTGCATTGCGCGCATGCCGAGGACGCTATCGGCCAGGCGCTGGAGGGGCTGCTGCGCAACGGCGCCGATTTGCTGCTGGTCATCGGCGCCTCGGCGGTGGTCGATCGCCGCGATGTCGGGCCGGCAGGGATCGTTCGGGCGGGCGGCGAGATCCTGCATTTCGGCATGCCGGTCGATCCGGGCAACCTGATCTGCCTCGGCCGTATCGGTGCCCGGCCAGCGTTGGTGCTGCCCGGCTGCGCCCGCAGCCCGAGCCTGAACGGCATCGACTTCGTGCTGTCTCGGCTGTTCGCCGGGATCGAGGTGACGCCGCGCGACATGATGCTGATGGGTGTCGGCGGACTGCTGAAGGAGATGGAGACGCGGCCGATGCCGCGGGAGAAGGCTCCGGCGACGCCGCGCTCGGGGGCCGCGCCGCGCAGTGCGCCGACGATCGCGGCGGTGGTGCTCGGGGCCGGGCGGTCGCAGCGGATGGCGCCGCATAATAAGCTGCTGGTGGCGGATCGGTCCGGGAAGGCGATGATCGCGCGGGTGGTGGATAACGTGTTGTCGTCGGGGGCGCGGCCGGTGCTGGTGGTGACCGGGCATCAGGCGGAGGAGGTCGAGCGGGCGCTGGGCGGGCGGCCGGTGCGGCATGTTTTTGCCCCGGATTATGGCGACGGGCTGGCGGCGAGTTTGAAGGCGGGGATCGCGGCGGTGCCTGCGGAGTGCGCGGCGGCTTTGGTGTGTTTGGGGGATATGCCGCTGGTGACCGGGCGGATGATGGATCGGCTGTTGGGGACGTATGACCCCCAGGAGGGGCGGCTGATCGTGCTGCCGACGTTCCGGGGCAAGCAGGGTAACCCGGTGCTGTGGGATCGTCGTTTCTTCCCGGAGATTCTGGCGATTGCAGGGGATTCGGGGGCGCGGTCCCTGGTGGGCAAGCACATGGAGAGCGTGGCGGAGGTGGAGATGGCGGATGATGCCGTGCTGCGGGATTTCGATACGGCGGAGTCGCTGGCGACGCTGCCTCGGGGGATGCGGCCGGAGGGGGTTGGGTAGGGGTGAAGGCCCCTGCGCTTTCCTCCAACAAATCGCCGCCCCGGACGCCTTAAATGTGAGAAGGCGCGAAGAAGGCGCGGCGTGGGATATCGCTTGCTTCGGGCTTGCAATTGTTGTTGAGTTGTGTCAAACAGCCGCGAGCACCATAGGCGGAGGGACAAAGTGTGCTCAAGTCGGTCGGCATCTGATTCGGAAACATGTACTCAACATAGGTTTCCTCCGGGCGAACTTCGCGACTGGCCGAGACTGGGCAGAATGGTGCTACTAGTTGGCCTATTTGCAGGAAATTTTTGCGCGCTGATGCCTCACGTTGCCAACGCATGTCCCAATCCGCCGTGCGGCGGCTCGGACAAACCGCCTCCTTAGGTCTCATAAGGGACTCCAAGCCGAGGACCGGTGTTGATAAACCTTCGGCACATCCGGCCGGTTCGAAATCTACGCTGCGCCCAAAGTTGCTGGGTCGGTCTCGTGAATGAAGTTTTACTAACCAGATGCCGTCGATTACGTTAGGCAAGAACATGAAAACTGAGGTGTGGCTATCTTTCATCTTCGGTACTGTATTTTTCCTCATATCTATTTCATTTTCCTTCATCGCATTTTATCTGCCACAACAGAAGGACCCTCAGATCTTAGGGAACTTTCTTTACGTTATGCAAATGACCCTAGCAATGTCTGCCTCGGGAGTTGCGGCGGTAATCCCAGGCTTTTTGAATGTTGAACTCAAGAGACGACTGGGTCCATCGGGGAGCATTGCAATCCGCGCTGGCGGCGCTATAGCCGTTTTCATCATTGTTTTAGTTGTTAACCCAAGGTCACTGACACTTGATCAGGTAATGCAGAGAGTTAGCTACGACGAGATTCTGGAAAAATGTACAAGTGACATTCCTCTGAGCGCGACTCCTGGCGAGGAATCCATGGCTTACTGCAGGCAGGCCGCGAACTTGGACCCGAAAAGATGGGAGGCGTATCATCAGATCGGGAGAATCTATTACTGGACCGAAGATTATTCTCAGGCTATCGAGAATTTTGCGCAGTCTGTTACTTTACTGGTTGGTACACCCGAAAATCAGATCATAACGGCATCACAGATAAAAGCTGCTGCTGTTACCGATTTCGATGCAATGGAGATAAATTTATCTCGGTCATATGTAGGCATAGCGAACAAAGTTGCCAAGGATAATGCCGATTCCATTCGCTGGATAGACGCGTCAGTCGAACACGTGAGGAAAGGTCTTTGGTTTCATACGCCGAAGGACGAGACAGCGGACACAGTTTATGATGAGTTGATATATATGCTTGCATTAGATCACGCGTATAGATGGATATTATCAAATAGTACTCAAACCGACGATGACTTCAAACAATCGGTTCACGAGTTCAAAGAATACATCGGCAGGCCAAAGGCTGTTAGACAATGGGCCGAGTACCATCTAGCCTGCATATACGCGAAGGCCAATGCCCGTTCTGAACACGGCGATGCGGATGACAAAAAGCTTGCCCGGGAGTTCCTGATCGCTTCTCTTCGAGACCTATTGGGAAGTAACTCAGAGAAAGGCCCGTTTCAGCATATTCTAATGAAATGTCTACTTTTCTTTCCAGATTTTTGTCATGCGCCACGTGGTTCGGAACCCATTGCGTGCAGGGAGATGGTTGAACTTGCTCGTGACGATGGGGTTCGATCGCTGGCACTTGCCCTCTAGCGATTATGCAAATAAAAAAGCGAACGCATAGCGGCGCCGCAATCCGGGTCTCTTTAGGGCAACTTCCCAAACTGCACCCGGACGCGGTGTGGGTCTTCACGTCTCCGGTTGGACTTTAAGCCGGTAATCTTCACCCGAACGATCGTCGGGCTTTCCTATGCCCGCGCCGTATCGCATCCCCGCCGGAACGTCTCAGGCGGTTCCGGCTGTCAGGCGACGCCCGGCGATGGATCTTAGCGGCGCTGGACTATCGGTTCGACGCGTACGGCGAAGGGACACATCACGCCTCCGGCTCATCACCGCAATGGTCATCTGCCAGCAACCCGGCGACATAGCTCACATACAGGCTCGCAGTCCGTATGGCCAAGGCCGCACGTTCAGGTGCGATTTCAGCGCCCGGCCCGGTTTCATAATCCGCTGTCGCCTTTAGATTATATGCACGTCCGAGAAACGAACGTAGCTCGGCATCGCAGCCTGGGTCGGCTTTAACCAGCTTCCCAAATTGCGCCCTGACGCCGGAGTGGGTCTTGGCGACGTTGCCGGTTCTTTCAAAAATCAGTGCCTGTACAGCATGAAACGCTGCGAGGTAACTGGCACGTCCGGCCTCGTCGGGCCAATGCTCCAGCATCTCCCGGGCTTTGAGCAAAAACTCCCGCGCCTTGAGCAAATACCGGTCGGCCTCCGGCGTCATAGGTCAACGCCGTCTTTCCTGACCTCATGCATCAATGGCGTGCGGTCACGATAGGCGCCAGCCGAGTAAGCCATCGCATGAACGCACTTGCCTTCATTGTAAAGGATGTCGGTGCCGATATCCGCCAGCCGGTCCATCTCCCGCCACCGGTCCGGTAGATCGCGAAAGAAGACCGCGACATCGTAGTCGGAGTCCGCATGAGCGTCACCCCGAGCCCGCGAACCGAACAGCACCACCCGCTCGATACGCCCGCCGTAAGCCTGATCGAGCGCGGCCTTGAATCGCTTCAGGATCGGATCATCGATGGGATTCTCGGTAATCTCCAACTCCCGGCATTTCGAGCAGCAACCGCCTTCCGTGCACCTGCGACGGTTAGTGCACCGGGGCGCGCGCTTGCGCGATCATACCAGCTTTGTGCCGAAAACGAAGCTTCCTCTCGGCACCGGTTTCCGCATCTTGGGTCACCGCCGGTCCCCGACCTTGCCATTTCCCCGCCCCCGCCGTGCAATCGCGCACTCACCAGCAGAAGGGCGGCACCATTGAAGGCTCTACTCAGCCAAACCACCGGCGGACCGCAAACCCTCGCCCTCGGCGACCTCCCCGACCCGGCACCCGGCGCGGACGAAATCCTGATCTCCGTCAAAGCCTGCGGCGTGAACTTCCCCGATACCCTCATCATCGAGGACAAATACCAGTTCCGCCCCGAACGCCCGTTCTCCCCCGGCGGCGAAGTCGCCGGCACCGTCGCCGCCATCGGCTCCAACATAAAGGACATCCGCCCCGGCGACCGCGTCATCGGCTGGTGTTGCTGGGGCGGCATGGCTGAAAAAGTCGCCGTCACCCGCCCGCACTGCATCCCGATCCCGGACGCAATGCCGTTCGACGAAGCCGCCGCCTTCATCCTGACCTACGGCACGTCGCACTACGCCCTCAAGCAGCGCGGCACCCTGCAACCCGGCGAGACCCTGCTCGTCATCGGCGCCGCCGGTGGCGCCGGCCTCGCCGCGGTCGAACTCGGCAAGGCGATGGGCGCCAACGTCATCGCCGCGGTTTCGACCCAAGAAAAACTCGCCCTCGCAACCAAACACGGCGCGGCCTCCGGCATCGTCTACCCTCGCGGCCCGTTCGACAAAGCCGCCTTGCGCAGCCTGTCCGCTTTGTTCAAGCAAGCCTGCCCGGAAAACGGCGCCAATGTCATCTACGACGCCGTCGGCGGCGACTACGCCGAGGCCGCGCTGCGCAGCATCGCGTGGGACGGCCGCTTCCTCGTCGTCGGGTTCCCGGCCGGCATCCCGCGCCTTCCCTTGAACCTCGCGCTGCTGAAATCCTGCCAGATCATCGGCGTCTTCTGGGCGGCCTGGATCGACCGCGATCCCGCCGGCTTCCGAGCCAGCGCCCGCGAATTGCTCGACTTCTACCGCCAGGGCGCCATCCGCCCCGTGATCTCCGCGCGCTACCCTTTACACCAAGGCGCCGACGCCATCGCCGCGCTGTCCGCCCGCAGCGCCATGGGCAAGCTTGTCGTGACGATCGAGTAACCGTATTCACGTCAGGCCCGGCAACAGGAGGACAGCATGGCAACGGTGCGGCTATGGACCGATAACGAAGCGGACAACGACCCGGCGGTGAAAGCCGTGTTCGACGACATCCGCCGCACCCGCGGCGCGGATTTCGTCAACAACTTCTGGCGCGCTCTGGCCAACGACCCGGCGAACCTGAAACGCACCTGGGAAACCCTGAAAACAATCATGGGCGGCGAAGGCGCGCTCGACCCGCTGACCCGCGAGCTGATCTACATCGCCGTCTCCGCCGCCAACAACTGCACCTACTGCATCCACTCCCACACCGCGGCAGCGAAACAGAAAGGCATGACGGACGCGCAGCACATGCACCTGCTCGCCATCATTGGCATGGCGTCCGAGACCAACAGCCTCGTCACCGCCCTGCAAGTCCCGGTCGACCGCGAATTCCTCGCCGGCGAGTGACAAGCGGCCGCGTCATCGTCCTCAGCGCCGTCGCACTGGCCGTCCAGACGATCCTGCTCGCGTCGGTGGTGGCATGGGAGTTCGGCGTCTTCGGCCCCTCGCGCTCCCCCTTTGTCAGCGACTTTCCGAGCTTCTACGCCGCCGGCAGCCTGGCGCTGCAAGGCCTGCCCGAACTGGCGTACGACGAAACCGCGCATTGGTTCGCCGAACAGGCAATCGGCGGCGAGGGTCCCTACGTCTATTTCTTCTACCCGCCGCCCTTCCTGCTGCTCTGCGCGCCGTTGGCGCTGCTGCCCTATTGGGTCGCTTTCGGACTGTTCGAGGCAGCATCCCTGGCCGCCTACACCTATGTCGCCTGCCGCATCGCCGGCCCGAAATGGTGCCTTCCGGCCCTGGCATTTCCGGCGGTATTCTGGTGCGCCGGCCTGGGGCAGAATTCGTTTCTCACCGCCGCGCTGTTCGGTGCGGCCACGCTGCTTGTCGATCGCCGGCCGATAGGGTCGGGCGCGCTGTTCGGCCTGCTCTGCTACAAGCCGCATTTCGGCCTGCTGGTGCCGATAGCGCTCGCCGCCGGCGGCCATTGGCGAGCGTTCTTCGCAACAGGGGCGACACTCTGCGGGGTCATCGGCGCAACCGTCGGGCTGTTCGGCTTCGAACCATGGCTGCGTTACACGGAGGCACTCTCAGCCGCGGCCCGGGTATACGGCTCAGACACGATCCTCCTCGCGGGCTACGTCTCACCATTCGGCGCCGCGCGGCTGGCGGGAATGGCCGCCGGGGAGGCCATGACGCTGCAACTTCTGGTCAGTCTCGCGACCGCGGCCATCGTCGCCCGGGTCTGGCAGCAAAAAACCCGGCAACCGCTCCGCGCCGCGGTCCTGATCGGCGGCACACTGCTGAGCGTGCCGGTGGCGCTGCTCTACGATCTGACCCTTGTCAGCATCTGCATCGCGTGGCTGGTGCGGGACGCCGCAGGTTACGGCTTCCTGCCGGGGGAAAAATGGCTACTGACGATTATATACCTGCTTGCGTTCATCACACTCGGCGCCGGCTGGTTGCTGCACGATCCAGCCGGCGTGTTCGCACCGGCCATCATCCTCGGCGTATCCCTGCGGCGAGCCAAAATGCTCGTCTAGGTCTTGCAAGGCTGTGCCGGTCCGGTCGCCACCGGCGGCTCAGTCTCAACCGCACAGGGCCGCGCGGCGATGCGGTCATACCAGCCCAGCAAATGCGGCGACTCCTGCAGCAGTGCGGCGCTCTCCGATTTCAGCCGCATGAACCAGATCACCGGGAACAGGAACATGTCGGCCAGGCTGAACGCCTCGCCGGCCAGATACGGGCGCCCCGCCAGCGTATGGTCGAGCACCGCGAACACCTCCCGCACCTTCGGCAACAGCGCCTCGATCACCGCGGGGTCCGGCACGCCGCCCGGCGCATTGATATATGCAACGAGGTATTGGCGGGCGAGCACCGGATCGACCGTGGTCATGACCAGCGCAATCCACTGCTCCGTCAACGCAGCGGCTGTCGGATCGCGTGGCACCAGAGGCGGCCCGTCGAACGCCTGGTCGATATAGGTGCAGATCGCCCGGCTCTCGAACAGCGCCAGGTCGCCGTGCCGCATGCATGGCACCAGGCCGAACGGGTGGATTGCCTTCACCTCCGGCGACTGCGGGCGGACGATGTCCAGAGTATACGGAACGCCCTTCTCGAAGCACGCCATCCGGACGGTCCGGACGAAATTGCCCCAGGGCGCACCGACGATTTCCAGTGTTGGCATAGCCTAATCCTCGCTATCCATTCCAGATCGATACCAGAATACCGCCGTCGCGGCGGCGCACAGTCACGCGAGGCCGAACGCCCGGGCCAAGCCGTCACCGGTCGATCAGCAGCACCCACGGCACGCCGATGACCAGGAACGCCGCCAGGTAGATCGCGCCGAAGATCGCGCCCAGCCGCCACCAATCCGCCGACGGGATGTAGCCCGAGCCGTAATAGACCGGACTCGGCCCGGTGCCGTACGGCGTGATGATCCCCATGATGCCCAGGGTCAGCGACAGCAGCATGGCGAACTGCGCCATGTCCATGCCGGGGATCGTCGTCCCGACGGCCAGGAACACCGGCAGCATGGCCGTCACGTGCGCCGTGACGCTCGCAAACAGATAATGCACGAAGTAGAACAGCACCACCAGGATGATCGTCGCGTTCAGCGGCGAGAACCCGCCCATATGGTGGGCGATCGAATCCGCGAACCAATCGACGAACCCGGTGCGGTTCAGGCCGTCCGCCAGCGCCACCAAAGTCGCGAACCACGCGAGCGTATTCCACGCCGCCTTGTTGGCGATGATGTCGGCCCAGCTCACCACCCGCAGCACCAGCATCAGGGAAATCACGATCAGCGCCACGGTCGTCGCGTTGATCGAGTCGGCGGCGAAAATCCACAGCGCCAGCGCCAGCAGCACCAGGACGCCCAGCAGGATCTCCGGCCGGGTCACCCGCCCCATCGTCACCAGTTCGCGCGCCGCCCACAGCGGCACCTCGCGGCCTTCCTTGACCTCCGGCGGGTAGAACCACCAGGTCAGCAGCGGAACCAGCGCCAGCAGCACGATGCCGACAGGGGCGAAGGCAAAGAACCACTGCGTCCAGCCGAGCTCCACGTCGGCGATCTTCTTCGCCAGTTCCGCCGCCAGAAGGTTCGGCGCGAGGCCGGTCAGGAACAGCGAACTGGTCACGCAGGTCGAGGCGATCGCTACCCACATCAGGTAGCCGCCGATGCGGCGCGACGAGGGGTCGTGCGGCTTCGAATCATACAGCGGCGGCAGATGGTTGATGATCGGGAAAATCGTGCCGCCGCTGCGGGCGGTGTTCGACGGCGTGAACGGCGCCAGCACGGCGTCCGCCAGCATGATCGCGTAGCCCAAAGTCAGCGTCCGGTGCCCCATCGACTTCACCAGTAGCAGCGACAGCCGCTTGCCCAGCCCGGTCTTCTCATACCCGAGCGCGAACATGAAGGCGCCGAAGATCAGCCACACCGTGCCGTTCGAAAAGCCCGACAGCGCCCAGGTCAGGGCGGCATTCGCGCTGTTGAACCCGGGCTTGGCGAGTTCCTCCGGGCTGAACAGCACCCAGGGCGAAAGCAGCGTCACCACGGTGACGCCGATCAACCCGATGGCGCCTCCGGGCAACGGTTCCAACATCAGGCCGACGATGACGCCGGTGAAGATGGCGAAGAAATACCAGGTGTGCTGTGCGAGGCCGGGCGCCGGGATCAGCGCGATCACGATGGCCACCGCAATCGGGGCCGATGCTTTCAACACCTGTCGTAGCATGGCGGGCCTCCGCAGGGATTCGCGCGATGCTGACACCTCAGCGCCGCCGCTGCGCCGCGGTCGTTGACCTCGATCAACTGTCACGCTTTTGTTCTACCCGATATCCCCCGGCGGCAGCCACAGCACCTGGCCGATCCGGTCCGCGCCCGAGGCCAACATCGCGAGACGATCGAAGCCGACGGCAATGCCGGCGGCAGCCGGCATGCCGTGCTGCATGGCGGCCAGGAAATCCTCATCCAGCGCCCAATCCGGCCCCGCAATCCCCTCCCGCCGCCGCCGATCGGCCTGGAAGCGGAGGCGCTGTTCTGCCGGATCGGTGAGTTCGACAAAGGCGTTCGCCAGTTCGATCCCGCAGATGAACAGCTCGAACCGCTCGGCCACCCGGGGATCATCAGGATCGCGCCGCGCCAGGGCCGCCTGCGCAGCCGGCCAATGGGTCAGAAACGTCGGATGCCCCCGGCCAAGATGCGGCTCGACCCGCTCCAGCAGCAGCCGAAAGAACAGGTCCTCCCAGTCCTCGCCGTCGCGCAGCCTGACCCCGGCGGCGGCGGCCAGGGCAGTGGCGTCCTCGCCGATGTCCACAAGACCGGTAACGCCCGCGTGCTGCGCGAACGCCTCCGCCACGGTCAGCCGCTCGATCCGGGACAGGTCCGTGGCGACGCCCCGGCAGTGCACGACCGGAGGCAGGACGTCGCGCAGCAGGGCGGTGGTTTCCTCGATCAGCGCATCCATGCCGGCACCGGGGCGATACCATTCCAGCATGGTGAACTCCGGCGCATGCAGCGCGCCCGCCTCGCCATTCCGCCACACCCGGGCGAACTGGAAAATCGGCCCTGCCCCCGCCACCAGCAGCCGCTTCATGGCGAATTCCGGGCTGGTGTTCAGCCAGAGCGGTTCGCGGGACCCGTCCGGATGCTCCCGCGTCGTGGCGAAGGCGCGCAGATGCACCTCCTCCCCGGGAGCGGGCACGGCAAAGGGCGTTTCCACCTCGGTGTAGCCGCGGTCATGGAAGAATCCACGCACCGCGCGGGTCAGGATGCCGCGGCGCGCCAGGAACGGCAGGCGGGCGGCGAGGCTTTCGGGGTGCCAGACGGGAAGGACCATAGCGCGGAGTTTACCGCTGCATCAGGCCCGCCGCCACGTTGTCATGATGTCGCCACGCGACGGCCGCGGTTGATCCCGATCTGCGATGGGTCGTCAACGAGAGGAGACATCCATGAGCTTGATATTGCTGCTTGTGATCCTGTTCCTGCTGTTCGGCGGGGGCGGATACTACGGCTACCGCTCCGGTTACTACGGCGGCGCGCATTACGGTGGAGGAATGACGCTGCTCGTGGTGCTGCTTGTGTTGTTCCTGCTGTTCGGCGGGCATGGCGGGTATACGTACTGACGGACTAACGAAACGGGGGGCAGAGCCCTCATCGTCATGGTCCGCGTAGGCGGACCATCCACGCCTTGCGGTGCTGACATGGCAAAGGCGTGGATGGCGGGCCTGCGCCCGCCATGACGATGGGCCGTTGGGTCGCGCCCGCCTGGACGCGAACGACCCCTACCGCTGATACGTCGGCACCACGCTGATGCTGTTGAACGGCGACCCGTTTATCAGCTTCGTGCTGACAACCGTATACACCAGCACCTGCTTTTCCGTATCCAGCGCGCGATGAATCTGAAACGACTTGAAGAAGATCGACGCCGACGAAAACGCGATCACCTCCTTGTCCGGCATCTTGTCCGGCAAGCTGATCGGCCCCACCGCCCGGCAGGCGATCGAGAAACGGCTCGGGTCCTCGGCAAAGCCAAGCCCGCCGCTGACCCCGCCGGTCGCCGCCCGCGACAGGTAGCAGGACACGTTCTGCACCCGCGGATCGTCATACCGCTCGACGATCACCTTGTCGTCCGGACCCAGCCAGCGGAAGTTCGTGTTGATCGAATCGATCCGGGTCTGCGCCAGCGCCGGACCCGACAGCAGCGCCAGAATCCCGGCAAAAATCGCGATACGCATTCAGGCAATCCTTTCTCGGAGCCGTTCCGCGAGCCGCACCAAAATAGCCGCGGTGGCGCCCCATATATAGTGTTGCGGATGTGGCCAGACCCAGTATTCGCGCCAAACCCCGCGAACGTGTTGCCGCTGCAACCGTGGCGCATCCGGGTCCATCACCACGCTCATGGGCAGTTCGAAGATCGCCTCCACCTCATGAGCGGACACCTCATACCGCAAACCGGGCGGCACCACAGCCAGGATCGGCGTGATGCGATACCCCGTCCCGGTGAGATAATCCGGCATGCGTCCCAGAACCTCTACGAACCCGGGGTCAAGACCGATTTCCTCCTGCGCCTCACGCAGGGCGGCAGCCTCGGGACCTGAATCCTCCGGATCGATCCGTCCGCCGGGGAAACTGACCTGGCCGGCATGCGAACTGAGATTGGCGGTGCGTTTGGTCAGCAGCACCCCTGGCGGGTCCCCCAGCACCACCGGCACCAGCACCGCCGCCGGTATCGGCGGCTTGTCGGGCACCGGCAGGATGTCGTCGCGATAGGGCGCGGGCGCGAGCATCGGTTCGGCGGCGATCTCGGCCAGCCGAACCCGCAGCGCCGCGGGCGTCACGCCTCGCCGGGCGGCATCTCGCCCAGGGGAAAGAACACGCCCTGGCTCCAAACGCCCAGCATGCGCCGGCTGCCAACCCATTTGGGGACGGCGAGGGCGACGAGTTCGTAGTAGGTAGCGCGGTTGATCCGGGCCTCGACCGCCAGCATGCCCGGGCCGCCGCGCACGCGAATATAGGGGGTGGGCTCGCAGGTAATAATATCGTGCGACACCCGGATCGGATGCTCCGGACCGGCGGTCAGGATCTGGTCGATGTTCGTACGGAACGACAGCACCTGGTGCGCATCGTCACCGCGCCAGTCCAGTTCGACCGCAACGAAGGGGGCGTCCTCGACCTCGATGCGGCCCCGTTCGGCCGGGGTCTGCAGCCACCAGCTTCCGTCCGCTTCTCGGCGCAGCACGCTGGAGAACAGGCACACCAATTCCTTCCGGTTGATCGGCGTGCCCTGATACAGCCACGTGCCGTCCCGCTTGATCAGGAACGGCAAATCGCCGCATTCGGCCGGTGCCCGCTTGGGATGGGCAACCGCATCCGTCAGGCGCCCTGAGCATGCGGCCAAAGCGCGATCCGCCGCGGTCTCCGGCAGTTTCGCGGCGGCAAGATCGAAGGGCGTAGTAGTGCCGTTCACGTAACCGTCTCCCGTGGAAGCCAAGCTTCCTTTCAAGGACGCGATATAGGTAGCATCCCCCCTGCGATGAAAGTGCCTATATGAGTTCAGGAATGCAAACGCGGAGGGTCGAAGCCCTATGTCGGGTGGTATGGCTGGCTCGCCACAGGGGGTTCCCCCGGGCGCTTTGAATCAACCCGGTCTCGGGACAGACGATCCGAATACCATCCTGGCTGCGACGGAAGCGCTCGGCGCCCGGATCGTGGGGGTGCGGTCGGCGATTGGCCGCATGATCTTCGGACAGGACGAGGTGATTGATGAAACCTTGATCACATTGTTGTCGGGGGGTCATGTCCTGCTCGTCGGCGTGCCGGGATTGGGCAAAAGCCGCCTGGTCGAAACACTCGGCGTGGTGCTGGGGATGGCGACCAAGCGCATCCAGTTCACCCCCGACCTGATGCCCGCCGATATCGTCGGCAGCGAGGTGCTGGATGAAACCGAAGGCCGCCGGGCGTTCCGTTTTGTACCCGGTCCGGTTTTTTGCCAGTTGCTGATGGCTGACGAGATCAACCGCGCCAGCCCGCGCACCCAGTCCGCTCTGCTGCAGGCGATGCAGGAGCAGCGGGTCGCCATCGGCGGTATCGAGCATGTGCTGCCGCGGCCCTTCCACGTGCTGGCGACGCAGAACCCGATTGAGCAGGAAGGCACCTATCCGCTGCCGGAAGCCCAGCTCGACCGCTTCCTGTTGGAGATTACGGTCAGCTATCCGGACCGGGCCGCCGAACGCGACATGCTGTTGGCGACCACCGGCGCGCAGGACGCAAGGCCGGTGCAAGCGATGACGGCCGACGACTTGCTCTATGCCCAGGCGCTGGTTCGCCGCCTGCCCATCGGCGAGAAAGTCGTCGATGCGATCCTGACCCTGGTGCGCGGCTGCCGTCCGGAGACCGCCGGGGACGACATCGTGCGGCACCACGTCGCCTGGGGTCCGGGCCCCCGGGCGGCCCAGGCGCTGATGCTGGCGTCGCGGGCTCGGGCGCTGCTGCAGGGACGCCTGGCGCCGAGCGTGGACGACATCGCGGCGCTGGCGCGCCCGGTGCTGCGGCATCGCATGGCGCTGAGTTTCTCCGCCCGCGCCGATGGTGTCGCACTGACCGACGTGATCGATCGCCTGGTTGGCAAGATTGGATAAGGCCCGGACCGGAGCGCTCGCCGCCGAGGCGCTAGGCGCCCGCCTGCCGCCGTTGCTGGTGGCGGCGGACCGGGTCGCCTCGACCGTGGCCCAGGGCGTGCATGGCCGCCGGCGTGTCGGGCAGGGTGACAGTTTTTGGCAGTTTCGCAGATTCGTCTCCGGCGATCCGTTGGCGCGAATCGATTGGAGACAGTCCGCAAAATCCGGCCGCGGCGCGCCCGAGGGCTGGTTCATCCGTGAGACGGAATGGGAGGCGGCGCAGACCGTTTGCCTGTGGCGCGACGCGTCAGCCTCGATGCGCTGGCGGTCCCGTCAGGTTCCCGTCGAGAAGCGGGATCGCGCCAATCTGCTGTTGCTTTCCCTCGCCTCCTTGCTGCTTCGTGGCGGGGAGAGAGTGATGATGATGCAGAACGATGCCCGCCCGGTAGCCAGCCGCGGCGGCCTGGACAGATTTGCGGCGGACCTTGAGCGCGGCGGCGAGGACGACGCCGGCCTGCCGCCGAACGTGCGGCTGCCGCGGCATGGCAGCGTGGTGCTGTTCAGCGATTTCCTGTCGCCGCTGGATGATATCAAGGCGCTCATCGCCCGCTACGCCGCCGTGCCGGTGACGGGGTTCCTGATGCAGATCCTCGATCCGGCGGAGACCGCCCTGCCCTATCACGGCCGGGTCCGCTTCCGCGGCCTGGAGCATGACGGCGACGCGCTGATCCCGCGGGTCGAATCCGTCCGCGACGCCTACGCCCAGCGGCTGAAGGCGCAGCAGGACGGGCTGGCCTCGATCTGCGCCACCGCGGGCTTCGGCTTCGGCGTGCACCGCACCGACCATCCACCGGAGATGGCGCTGCTGACTTTGTATACGGCCCTGGCGGTGCAATGATTTTTGTCGCCCCCTGGATCCTGCTTGGCCTTCTGGCTTTGCCGGCGCTGTGGTGGCTGATCCGGGTCACGCCCCCGGCGCCTCGGGCGGAGGTGTTTCCGGCCATTCGCTTTCTGCTCGGGCTGAATGCGACCGAGGAGACCCCGGCGCGGACGCCCTGGTGGCTGCTGGCGCTGCGGATCCTGGCGGCTGGCCTGGTGATCGTCGCGCTGGCGCGGCCGGTCCTGGATGCCGGCGCGGTGCTCGCGGGCAAAGGTCCCGTGCTGCTGGTGATGGATAACGGCTGGGCGTCGGGAGATGACTGGGCGCGCCGCAAGGAGGCCGCGGGTGTGCTGCTCGACCGGGCGGAGCGGGCCGGGCGCAAGGCGGCGCTGCTGGCGACCGCTCCCGACGGTGGCGGCAAGCCGTTGGCCGTAACAGCGACCATGCCGATCGGCGATATGCGGGCGCGGCTGGCGGCGTTGCAGCCCCAGGCGTGGCCGTCGGACCGTCCCGCTTCCACGGAGGCGATCCGCGCCTGGAAGGACAGCGACGGCGCCTCGGTCATCTATGTGCCGGATGGCCTGACGGACGGTTCCGGCTTCGATGACTTTGCCGCGGCGATGCGGGAGGCCGGGCCGGTCACGGAGATCTGCTGCGACGTGGCGTCCTCCCCCCTTCTCCTCCCCCCCACCAGCCAGGCCGATCGGCTGGAGGTGCATGTGGCGCTGGCGCCGCGGACGGAGGTGACGCCGGCCAGCGTGCTGGCGCAAAGCGGCGACGGGCGGACCCTTGCACGCACGGACATCAGTGTGCCGGCCGGGGCGTCGGAGGCCTCCGGATCAATCGCCCTGCCGCCGGAGTTGCGCAACCGGCTGACCCGGCTGGTGCTGGACGGGCCGCCGAGTGCCGGGTCCGTCGTGCTGCTGGATGAGCGGTGGCGGCGCCGGCCTGTGGGCCTGCTGTCGGGCGACGTCGCCACCGCCGAC
Organism: uncultured Rhodopila sp.; assembly: GCF_903915725.1. Classification (GTDB taxonomy): domain Bacteria; phylum Pseudomonadota; class Alphaproteobacteria; order Acetobacterales; family Acetobacteraceae; genus Rhodopila. The sequence continues at coordinate 30,845 of NZ_CAIWTY010000018.1, read as the reverse complement.
ACGCCGTTCACCGGCTCGGTCTACTTTCTGCGCCGCGCGCTGGAGCCGTTCACCGAACTGCGCACCGGCGACGCGACGACGTTGCTCAAGCGCGACATCTCCGTCCTTATCCTGGCCGATCGGCCGTTGCCTGACGGGGCGGAGCGGGATGCGCTGGCGGCCTGGGTCAGGAAGGGCGGATTGCTGATCCGCTTCGCCGGGCCGCGCACGGCCGAGGCGGCGACCAACGACACCGACACCCTGCTGCCAGTCCGTCTGCTCGCCGGCGATCGGCAGCTCGGCGGCTCGCTGTCCTGGAGCAAACCGTCCGGGCTGGCGCCGTTCCCCGCCACGTCGCCGTTTGCCGGGCTGCCGGTGACGGAGGAGGTGAAGGTGAACCGGCAGGTGCTGGCCGAGCCGAGCGCGGACCTCGAGCCGCGCACCTGGGCGGCTCTGGAGGACGGCACGCCGCTGGTCACGGAGATCCCGCAGGGCGCCGGGCGCATCGTGCTGTTCCATGTCACCGCCAATGCCGACTGGTCGAACCTGCCGCTGTCCGGGCTGTTCGTGGAAATGCTGCGGCGCTTGGTGCAGTTGTCCGTCGGGGTGGCGAATACCCAGAGCAGCGCCGTGTTGGCGCCGGCTGAGACGCTGGACGGGTTCGGGCTGCTGACCCAGCCGCCCCCAGCGGCGATCGGGTTACGGGCGGACAAGTTCGGCTCGACGCCCGCCTCACCACAGCATCCGCCGGGGTTGTACGGCCCGGAGAGCGGACGGCAGGTGCTGAACCTGGGAACAAGCATCGCGGCGCCGGAGGCCGCTCCACCAATTGCCGGCGCGACGCTGGAGACGGTGCGCGGTTCGGCACGTGAGAAGGCGCTGGGGCCGCCGCTGCTGGCGCTGGCGATCCTGCTGCTATGCGTGGATATGGCGGTGTCGATGGCGTTGCGGGGATTGCTGAAGCCGCGCGTGTCGGCGACGGCGGCGGTGTTGTTGCTGCTGCTGGTCACCCCGGCGGCGCAGGCGCTGGAAAGCAGCCCCAACCCGGCGATCGATACGCGGCTGGGCTACATCGCGTCAGGTGACACGCAGGTGGACGGCGTTGCCAAAGCGGGGCTGGAGGGGTTGTCCGACTACGTCAACCACCGCACCGCCGCCACGCTGTTCGAGCCTGATGCGGTGCAGCCCGGGCAAACCGACCTTAGCCTGTATCCGCTGCTGTACTGGCCGATAACCGCGGATGCGCCGGAGCTGACCAGCGCCCAGGCGGCGGCGCTGAACGACTACATGAGCCGCGGCGGCATCATCCTGATCGACACCCGCAATTCCGGATCGGGTGCGGGCTTCGCTCCCGGCACCGAGGAGGCGTTGCGCCGCATCGCCCGCAGCCTGATCGTGCCGCCTCTGGCGCCGCTGTCCGGCGAGCATGTGTTGTCGCGTTCGTTCTACCTGCTGTCGGATTTTCCGGGCCGGTTCACCGGCGATACGGTGTGGGTGCAGCGCGACCAGGATCGCACCAATGACAGCGTCAGCCCGGTGATCATCGGCGGCAACGATTGGGGCGCCGCCTGGGCGGTGGATGCCGACGGCAACAACCCGTATGCCGTGCTGCCCGGCGGCCAGCGGCAACGCACCCTGGCGTATCGGTTCGGCGTCAACCTGGTCATGTATGCGCTGACCGGGAACTACAAAGGCGACCAGGTGCACGTGCCGGCCATCCTGCAGCGGCTGGGGCAGTGATGCGCCCGGAACAGGTCATCGCCGCGCTGCGCTTCGATCCGCTGCTGCCGGTCTGGATGCTGGTCGTGCTCGGGCTTGCGTGCCTGGCGGTGGTTGGCGTGGGGCTGTGGCGGCGCAGCAGCGGCACCTTGCTGCGGCTGGCGGCTTTCTCGGTGCTGCTGCTGTGGCTGACGGGACCTCGGCTGGTGCAGGAGACGCGGGACTCGCTGCGCGACATCGGGCTGCTGGTGGTCGATCAGTCGGCCTCCATGCGGGTTGGCGACCGCGCGCGGCTGGCCGATGCGGCGCGGCAGTCGATCGAGGCGCAGGCGGCGCGGCTGCCGGACCTCGATCTGCGGACCATCACGGTGCCGGAGGCCGGCAACGGCGGCACCCAGTTGTTCGCCGCGGTGGATCGCGCCCTGGCCGATATCCCGCGGTCGCGGCTGGCCGGAACGATCGCCATCACCGACGGGCAGGTGCATGACGTGCCGAAGGCTGGGCCGGGCGGCGCGCCGCTGAACCTGCTGCTGACCGGCAAGGGCGAGGAAACCGACCGCCGCCTGCGGGTGATCGAAGCACCGGGCTACGGCATCGTCGGCAAGTCCGTGACCCTGCGCGTGGCGGTCGATGATCTCGGCGTGGCCGGGCACACCGGCCCCGCCACGCTAACCGTTCGCCGCGACGGCCAGCCGTTCCTGTCCGAAAGCGTGCCGGTCGGTGTCGAACAAGGGATCGAGGTGCCGATAACCCGGGCCGGTCCGACGATCATCGAGATGGCGGCGAGTCCGCTGGCGGGTGAAGTATCGCAACTCAACAACCGCGCCGTCGTCGAAATCAACGGCGTCCGCGATCGTCTGCGCGTGCTGCTGATTTCCGGGGAGCCGCATCCGGGGGAGCGCACCTGGCGGCGGCTGCTGAAGGCCGATCCCTCGGTCGATCTGGTGCATTTCACGATCTTGCGGCCGCCGGAGAAGGATGACCGCACGCCGCTGAACGAACTGGCGCTGATCGCCTTCCCGGTGCGCGAACTGTTCGTGGACAAGATTGGCGAGTTCGACCTGATCATCCTCGACCGGTTCCAGAATCGCGGGCTGCTGCCCCTGCCCTATCTGGCCAACATCGCCAACCGGGTGCGCCAGGGCGGTGCGCTGCTCATGAGCGTGGGGCCGGAGTTCTCCGGCGCGACCAGCCTGGCCTCCACCCCGCTCGGCGGGGTGCTGCCGGGCGCGCCGGCTCGCACCGATGCGGTGGTGGACGGGCCGTTCAAGCCCTGGGTGTCGGAACTCGGCCAGCGCCACCCGGTGACCGAGGGGCTGCCGGGCGCCAACCCGGCAACCGATGCGAAGGGGCCGGACTGGGGTCCGTGGTACCGCCGGATCGAACCGGGCGCGGTGGAGGGCGAGGTGCTGCTGCGCACGCCGGACGGGCAGCCGCTGCTGGCACTTGACCGTGTCGGCCAGGGGCGCACCGCGTTGCTGTTATCCGACCAGATCTGGCTGTGGTCGCGCGGCCACCAGGGCGGCGGCCCGCAGGCCGAACTGCTGCGCCGGATCGCCCACTGGCTGATGCAGGAGCCTGACCTGGAGGAGAACGCGCTGACCGCCCGGGTGACGGACGGGCGGTTGCGGATCGAGAGCCGCTCAACCGATCCCGGAGCGCCCGGCGACGTGGTCGTGGCGGACCCGGACGGCAAGACCGAGACGGTGAAGCTGCATGAGGACTCCCCCGGCCGGGCGAGTGCCACGCGCGTGGCGACGGTGCCGGGGGTGTGGCAGGCGACGCGCGGCACGCAGTCGGCCTACGCCGCGGCGGGGGCGGCGAACCCGCCGGAGCTGGCGGATTTGCGGGCGACGGCGAGTGTGGCGGGGCCGCTGGCGCGGGCATCCGAGGGCGGCGTGCATTGGCTGGGTGGGGGCGACGTTCCGGAACTGCGCCGCACCGAGGAAGGCCGCGCCGCCTCCGGCAGCGCCTGGATCGGCTTGCAGCGGCGGCACGATCATGTGGTGACGGGGGTCGCGGCGCTGGACCTGCTGCCGGGGTGGATTTCGCTGCCGGTGATGCTGGGGCTGCTGATGCTGGCGTGGCGCCGGGAGGGGCGTTAAGCGGGTCTTAACCTATGCTTGGGTAAACTTCCTGGCAGTGATCATTTGACAGGAGGGTGCGCCCTTGACGTATATCGGTCTTTGACGTATATCGTCATTCCGGAAGTCGACCGCGACTTCGAGTGGGACCAAAGAAAAAGCGATCGGAACGTGCTCGAACGTGCATTGCCGTTCGATCTGGCCGTCTTGCTGTTCAATGGCCCTACCCTGGAGCGGCGCGATGTCCGGTGGGATTACGGCGAACCGCGCGTCCTGGCCATCGGCCATGCGGGCGGCGTGATTCTCCACTGCGTTTATACGGACAGGGGTCCGGTGCGGCGGGTTATCAGCCCGCGCCGGGCCAACAGGAGAGAGCGTGATGTCTATCGTGCGGCGTTCCAAAACTGACATCGATGAGGCTCGGTTGCTGGCCGATCTGGCCGCCAGCCGGAGTTTCTCGGAAGCCGAAATCGATGCGGCGGCGGCCGAGGATGCCGATGCCTGGACTGAAGACGACGTGGCCGCCGCGGTTGCGGTGTATCCGCCGCCAACGGCGGACCAGGTGCGGGCGTTGCGAGGCCGGCTTGGTCTGAGCCAGGCGCAGTTTGCGCAGCGGTTCGGGTTCACGGTTGATACGGTGCAGCAATATGAGCAGGGGCGGCGGACTCCGTCCGGGCCGGCTTCGACGTTGCTGCGGGTGATCGATGCCGACCCCGAGGCGGTGATCCGGGCGCTGCGGGTGCGGCCGGGGCGGCGGTAGACGGGTCAAGGAGCTTGTGCCGCTGTTCGAGGGGATGCGTTTGAACGAGGCCGGGCCGCCGGGTTTGAGGGAGCTTTTGCTCGCTGTATCGCCACCGGGCGATTTGTTGGTCCCGGAAGGCCATCATCGGCGGACGGGTTGGACAGGTTGCTCAGGTTTTGACAAAAAGGGGCCATTTGTGGCTACAATTCCCCAATGACCATCGTATCCATTCGTGATGCCAAGAACCGGCTGACCGAGCTTGCCCGTCAGGTGGAGGGGGGAGAAACCATCGTCGTCACGCGCAACGGGCGGCCGGTTTTCGATCTTGTGCCGCATCGGCCTCGCAGGGGCCTGAACCTCGGTGCGATCGATGCGTTCAAGAAGCGACATGGCGTTGCGTCCATCGCCCCGTTCATCGCGGACGACTTCGACGATCCCTTACCGGAAGATTTCCTGCTCTCCCGGTTGCCGCCCGATTGATGAGACTGCTGCTGGATACGCACATATTGCTGACGGTGCTTGAAAAGCGGACTGTCCGTCGGACTTGAAACACTGCCGGGACTGCTGGGCGAGGTTGGGATCGGCCTTGTCGCGATCGATCAGCGTCATGTCCTCGCTGGCATTGAACCGGAACCGCTGACCCGAGATCCGTTCGATAGGCTGCTTCTGGCGCAATGCCAGGTTGAGGGTTTACGGCTTGTGACGGTTGATCGCGCATTGGTTTCGCATGCGATGGCGGCGAGAACGCGGGATTGAGCGAGCCGGGAAGGTGGTTCTCTTCAATCCCGGAAGCGTTGAGGGTGCTGAAGCGTCGGGTCTTTCCCTATCCCGCTCATGTCGGGCATGAGGCTGCCCATCGCTGGTTCGGAGACGTCGGCTGGGTTTCGTGGGCAACCTGCCCGATCACCGAGAATGGCGTTTTGCGGATCGTCGGGCACCCGAAATATCCGAACTCCGCCGACTCTCCGGCCGAGGTCGCGCCGATCGTGGCGCGGTTGAGGGCGTTGCCGGGGCATGTGTTCTGGACGGACGATCTCTGCCTGATGGGATCGGATCGCGTCGATGCGGCGCAGATCGCGACGCCCGGCCAGGTGACGGATACGTATCTACTGGCACTGGCAGTTGCACGGCGTGGGCAACTGGCGACGTTCGATCGCCGGTTGTCGGGGGAGGCGGTGCGCGGGGGGAAGAATCGGGTGCGGTCATACCGAGCGGCGCGGTAGCGGCGACCAGCCGGGTCTTTGCCATTTCAGCTTGCAAACTGATCCCGGAAATGGGATATACCTCGAATGGCGCGGTCGCAGGCAAAGGGCGAAATGCCGCTCGACTGGATAGGGTCATCGAAGAGGGACTTTCTCACCTTTCCGCATGCGGTGAAGGATGAGATGGGAAACGCTCTGGGACTGGCTCAGTTTGGTGGCATGCACCCTTCTGCCAAGCCCTGGAAGGGGCAGGGTCCAGGTATCTTCGAACTCGTCGAGAACTATGATGGCGACACCTACCGCGCGGTTTACACGGTGCGCTTTAAAGAGTTGATTTATGTACTTCATGCATTTCAGAAGAAATCTCCTTCCGGAATAAGGACGGGACAATCCGACGTCGACTTGGTCGAGCGGCGTTTGAAATTGGCTCAACGGGATTACGAGGAACGCCATGGCAAATCGAAAGACTGAGATGGCTTATGATGACGAGTCTATCACAAGGGGCACGGGTAACGTGTTCGCCGATCTCGGCTACTCCGACGCCGAGGAGCGGCAAACGAAGTTACGGCTTGCGCTGGCGATCAATGACGTGATCGTGGGCAAGCAACTCACCCAGGTGGCAGCAGCCGAAAAGCTCGGGATCAATCAGCCGAAGGTGTCTGCGCTGGCCAACTACAAGCTTGATGGCTTCTCGGTGGAGCGGTTGATGACGTTCCTGACGGCATTGGGTCGGGACGTGAAAATCGTGATCACGGAGAAACCTCGGTCACGGCCTGTCGGGCGCATTTCCGTGTCCGCTCTATGAACGAAGGTCGCGTGCCCGAATCCTCTTCGAGCATGCTTCGCGGATTGATGTCGGCAACAAGCGGAGTGGAGGGGAATGCAGGACATTAACTCGATCCTATCGCTCGAAACGATTGCCTCGTTGACAGACGAAGAAGGTTTGGACGCGGTCGCTCAACTCATCGATTATGCCTCTGATCAAGCGGATATTGGGTTGAACGCAAAAGCCATGACGTGGTGCAGACAACTTGAGGGCCGTCGGTTGTCAGACGAGCAGCGTATTTTTTTGGACTACTTCGAAGCGAACGCGTGGGCGAACTCCAATAGCTTGATTAACGCTCAAGGACCAGCGATTTGGGCCTGGGACCAAGATGCTATTCAGAAACAGATCTACCTCCTTCGTCGGGCAGTGAACAACCCGGGCTTTGGTGAAATCGATGTTGCAATAATATGCCAGATCCTTACTAATTTAGCAAATCAGCTTAATATCGGCGGACGCTTCATAGAAGCGCGCGAAATTTGGGGGAATGCTCTCAGCCGAAACTCAGCCTTTTGGATGGCGCGCGCCAATCGTGGGAACGCTCTTATAAGTTACGCCTCCGCGCTGTACGATTCCGGCCACCAGTCAGTCTTTGCCCTGGTCGCGCATAGTGAGCTGACACAAGCCATTCATGACCTGGATGAACATCCAGAACTTGGTGACACGTCTTTGCGGCCGATTTTTGTGGAGGCCGCCGAAAGTATCACTCAGCACTTTGACCTCGCGGCTATTAGTTAGTGCTGATTACCGTCCGAACGCTTTCGAACCTGGCACAACCGAACACGAGTGGCAATATCGGCAGTGGTGCCTGCGGGAAACCCTCTTCCTAAACCCGCTGAACGACTTGGGTCCAAACCCGATCGCTGCGCAAGACGTACTCACGCTTCCCGACTTTGTTACCGCCATAGGCGACCCACTCGTGTTCACAGGTTTCTTTAACCAGGTGAAGCAGGAGTTTGTGTCGGCGAGATGGCTTTACTTCGAGGGAGTGAACTCCGAAGACCCCCATATCTCCGACCGTGACGTTCTGCTATACAACACACTTGACTATCCTACGTTCGGACTGGCGGTTGAGAAAGTGAAAATTGCCTTCCGGATGGCCTACTCACTTTTTGACAAGATCGCTTACTTCCTCAACCACTACCTAAAACTCGGAATCCGCGAGTGGCAGGCTAGTTTCAAGGCCATTTGGTATGAAAGGCCAGGCGTAGTTCGAAAGGAGCTGGAAGCGTCCGAGAATTGGCCGCTTCGCGGCCTCTATTGGCTCAGCAAGGATCTGTTCGAAAAAGGCTTTAGTGATCTGACCGACCCGGATGCGCGAGCGCTGGACCATCTCCGTAACCATCTGGAGCATAAGTATGTCAAGGTTCATTCGATGGGTGTGCCGTTTCGATGCAACGGTAGAAACACGGGTGACCTTTTCTTCGACCACTTCGCACACTCGGTTTCTAACGCCGACCTCGAACAACGAACCCTGCGCCTTATGAAGCTCGTTCGGTCAGCGCTCATTTATCTGTCGCTTGGCATGCATCGAGAAGAGCAACGTCGCCGGAAGGCCGCCGGATCGGCCGTCCTCATCGCTCCTATGCGTGTTGATCCATGGGATGACGAGTGGAAGCGTCGGTGGTGATGTGTTTATGGGCTGGATAACCTAAATGCGAGCCGCCGCTCCAGCGCCTATCGTTTGCTCTACTCCCACTCAATCGTCCCCGGCGGCTTGCTCGTAATATCGTACGTCACCCGGTTCACCCCACGGACCTCATTCACAATCCGCCCCGCCACCCGCGTCAGAAACCCCATCTCGAACGGATACACATCCGCCGTCATCCCGTCCGTGCTCGTCACCGCCCGCAGCGCGCACGCCATGTCGTACGTCCGCCCGTCCCCCATCACCCCCACCGTCCGCACCGGCAGCAGCACGGCGAACGCCTGCCAGATCGCGTCGTACAACCCGGCCGAACGGATCTCCTCCAGATAGATCGCGTCCACCTTGCGCAGCATGTCCGCCTTCTCCCGCGTCACCGCCCCCGGGATACGGATCGCCAGCCCCGGCCCCGGAAACGGGTGCCGCCCGATGATTGCCTCTGGCATCCCCAGCTCCCGCCCGAGCGCCCGCACCTCGTCCTTGAACAGCTCCCGCAGCGGCTCCACCAGCTTCATCCGCATCCGCGCCGGCAGCCCGCCGACATTATGATGTGACTTGATCGTAACGGATGGCCCGCCGGTGAAACTGACGCTTTCGATCACATCCGGATACAGCGTGCCCTGCGCGAGAAAATCCGCGCCGCCGACACGGGCCGCCTCTTCCTCGAACACCTCGATGAACAGCCGCCCGATGGTCTTGCGCTTGATCTCCGGATCGGTCACCCCCTCCAGCGCGCCGAGGAACAGGTCCGACGCGTCCCGGTGCACCAGCCGGATGTTGAAGCGGTCACGGAACGTTTCCACCACCTGTTCCGCCTCGTCCTGCCGCAGCAGCCCGTGATCGACGAAAATGCAGGTCAACTGCTCGCCGATAGCCTCCTGAAGCAGCACCGCCGCGACCGAGGAATCCACGCCCCCCGACAGCCCGCAGATCACCCGCCCGCTGCCGACCTGAGCACGGATGCGGGCGATTTCGGTGGCGCGGAAGCCCGCCATCGTCCAGGACCCGGCCAGCCCCGCCACGCCATGCGTGAAATTGCGCAGCAGCTGCGCGCCATGCGGCGTATGCACCACCTCCGGATGGAACTGCACCCCGTAGAACCGCCGCGCATCATCCGCGATGGCGGCGAACGGAGCGCCCTCGCTGACTCCCACCACCCGGAACCCCGGAGGCAGCCGGGTCACCCGGTCGCCATGGCTCATCCAGACCTGCTCGCGGCTGCCCTTCGCCCACACGCCGGTGAACAGCGCGCAGTCATCCGCCACCTCGACATAGGCGCGGCCGAACTCCCGGTGGTCGGACGGTTCAACCGCGCCGCCCAACTGCTCGCACAGCAACTGCTCACCATAGCAGATCCCCAGAATCGGCACCCCAAGCCCGAATACCGCCTCCGGAGCCAGCGGCGCCCCGGTATCACGCACCGAGGCCGGACCGCCCGAGAGAATGATCCCGCGCGGGTGCCACGCCTCGATCCGGGCGGCTTCGGCGGTAAACGGCCAGATTTCGCAGTAGACGCCCGACTCGCGCAGGCGCCGCGCGATCAACTGAGTGACCTGGCTGCCGAAATCCAGGATCAGGATGCGTTCGGGGGTGTCGGCGGGATCAGGCAGGGAGTCGGTCATGATCATTTGCACCAGCGCTTGATCCGCGGCCTTGGACCATGCCGGAGGCCGCAAAGCAAGCGTCTCGCCGCGCGCACGGTCATATCCGTCGCCTTGCTCAGCAATCATGATGACCGTGGCGTTGGTAGCCCCCGATACCAACGCCGGCGTTAGCGAGGCATCCACCGCCCGCACTACGTCGATCCCCGCAACCGCCGTCCGACGAAGGGGCGGCGGCACGCCTCGGCGGCGATGCGGCCGGACCGAACGAAGGGAATCGCCACCGGTCGCAGGCCGTATGGCCCCGATCGTTCATTTCGTGCATGACAGCATTGCAAGGGTCGCATCGGTCATAACGCTGGTGAAAAAACGATAATGCGAGCGCTGCAGAGGAACTGGCACTGTCACCACTGACCCTTGCGAACTTGCACCGGATACCGTAAACTTATGGAACCGATGGTCGTTTCACACATGCCACAGCAGGGGTCGTTAATGCCGAATTGGAATTCCTTTTCAAATTACATGGATGTCCGTGCCGCCGCGAGATCTGTTGCTCATAAAATTCGTTCGAATGAAATAGATGTCGGCCGTCAGCACTACGCATTAGGTCTTCTGCACGGCGTCATCCAGGCCGTTCACTGTGGATATGAAAAGATCGTTGCCGTGGAACTGGGCGTGGCTGGCGGGGGAGGACTCCTTGAGCTATGTAAGGCGGCCGATTTTTTCCGCACGGAAACCGGGATAGAGATAGAAGTCTACGGCTTTGACAACGCTACGGGGTTGCCTCCGGGCAGCGGGCACAAGGATCACCCGGAGATATGGCGGGATGGCCAGTTTAGTATGGGCGATCCCAACAACCTTATTGCCAAACTTCCTGACTTCGCGCACCTTATAATAGGAGATGTTGAAGAAACCATAAAGAAATTTGAATATAAAATTTTCGGATCCAGGCTGGGATTTGTTTCCATAGATCTGGACTATTACTCATCCACAAAATCGGCCATGGGTATATTCGAAATGCATCCGCTGTTTTACGTGCCCGCACTTCCAGTTTATCTCGATGATATCGAAGTTCTCATAACATATAATCCTTGGTGTGGCGAAGAAAAGGCGGTGGAAGAGTTCAATCAAAGCCATGAGTTCCGCAAGATCCATCGGAAGCCGAATTTCGCCATCCACAACTTCTCCGTCTGCCAAATTCTTGACCACCCGATAAGGACTGGTGAAATACAACCACGGTTTCAATTCGAAATTGGCCCGTTTTAGGACTCTCACGCAAATCGATCCTGAAGCGATTGCAGAGGCTGTTGCCTTTGGCGTCGAGTGGGCTTGGCCCCCGGGAACGAGGAATGGATGGTAGAGGCCAATCTCCTGGATGCAAGCGGAGAACCGGGGCCTTGCACAGGTGCGCTGCTGCCCTGACTGAGGCAGCAGATCGTTATCGTTCCAGCAAACCGGGAATCGAAGCTCGATATTCCGACGAAAGCCATACTCCCATCCACCCCGTCACTGGCCGCCGTGCTGACGGCCAGTGACGGGGTATGTGTTGCGGTTGGCCGGAGCGTCAGACCACACGCAGCACCGGACGGGCGACTCTCACTGCCATTCGGCGATAAAGCGCGACATAATCCTCCGCCATGCGGCGGGCGGTGAAGCGTTCTTCAAAAACGCGACGGATCACTTCATGCGACAGCGTGTCCAACCGTGACAGCGCGGTCACCGCCCCGGTTTCGTCATGCACAATGAAGCCGGTGGTGCCGTGGTCGATCACCTCCGGGACGGACCCCGCCGGATAGGCAATCGTCGGCGTGCCGCACGCCATCGCCTCGATCATGACCAGACCGAACGGCTCCGGCCAATCGATGGGCAGGAGCAACGCCTTGGCGCCGCTCAGGAATGCGGGCTTTTCCGCGTCGCCGATTTCGCCGATCAACTGAATCTGGTCGCCGTCGATCATCGGACGGATGGTTGATTCAAAATACGCGGTATCGACCCGGTCGATCTTGGCGGCGATCTTCAGCTTCATCCCGGCTGCGCGGGCGATTCGGATCGCCCGGTCCGGGGCCTTCTCAGGGCAAATCCGGCCCAGAAACGCCAGGTAATCCCGCTCCATCGGTTGCGGCGTAAGCAGGTTCGGCGGCAGGCCGTGATAGACGGTGCCGACAAAGTTGCCATTTGCCAACGGCCTCCGTTGCGCATCGGATATGGACACCAGCGGGGCCTCGGGGAATTCCTCCATGACCCGCGACAATTCAGGCAGGTCCAGGCGGCCGTGCAGAGTGGTCAAGTACGGAGTCGGTTGCCGGCTGAGCAGCGAAAACGGCCAGTAATCCAGGTGGCAATGCAGCACGTCGAACTCATGCGCGCGTTGGGCGATCTTCTCCAACATCAGCATCGTCGGTGCCATCGCGTCGCGTAAGGTCGTGTCGAACCGCAGCGCACATGGCCATATAGCGTCGAGATGCGCGGTCGTTACGGAATCGCCGCTAGCGAACAGGGTCACCTCGTGACCCATGGCCACCAGCTCCTCCGTCAGGTAGGACACCACCCGCTCGGTCCCGCCATAGGTGCGCGGCGGAACGGACTCGGTCAGTGGCGCGATTTGGGCTATACGCATTGTCAAATGGCTCCCGGCCTTAAGTTCGGAGCCAGTGATGGAGGGCAGATCAGGTTTTTTTGCGGCAGATGCGAACATGAAGCGGCCAAAGTCGGCAACCTCACGGTGAAGTTACCGACGCGGGCTTTCCCCCGCCGCCTCGTTTGCGTTTACCAAGTGATAATCGGTTGTGTCCGGGGCGCGTTTCGTTGCTAGGACAAAACTAAATCGGAGGATGCTGACCGATGCCACGGCTGGTCGTCGTTTCAAATCGAGTACCACTTCCATCCGAACGGGGCGCCAAGGCGGGAGGCCTGGCGATCGCGCTGGCCGACGCTTTGCAGCCCGGTTCCATCTGGTTCGGCTGGAGCGGACGGCGCTCCGCGCGCGGGTCCGCGACAACCCATATGCAGCGCTCGGATGGTATTACTTATGCAACGATTGACCTTACGGAGTCGGACTATCATTCGTTTTACGTGAACTTCTCCAACGGCGCGCTATGGCCGCTGCTGCATTTCCGCCTCGGATTGCTGGACTTCAAGTCCGAGGACTATGACGGCTACCGCTCGGTCAACCGCCAGTTCGCCGCCTCGCTGCTGCCGTTGCTGCGGCCCGACGATGTGATCTGGGTGCATGACTATCATATGATCCCGATGGCCGCCGAACTGCGCGCCCTCGGTGTGACCAATAAAATCGGCTTTTTCCTCCACACCCCGTTCGTTCCGCCCTCGATTTTCAATGCCCTGCCGCGATCAGCCGAATTGCTGACTGCGCTGTGCGCCTACGATGTCGTCGGTTTTCATACCCGTACCTATTGCACGGCATTCCTAGACTGCGTCGCGGAAAATCTCGGCGTGCATGCAGACAAGGACGGCCGCTTCGTCCTGCGCGGCCACTCCGTTCGTGCCATTGTCGATCCGATCGGCATTAATGCCGATGAGTTCTCGAAACGGGCGGTGGAAGCCGCGCGTGGTTCGGATGCAAGGCTGTTGCGTGAAAGCCTCGGCAAAGGCGGCCTCGCCATCGGCGTCGATCGGCTTGACTACTCGAAGGGCCTGATCAACCGGTTTGAAGCCATCGGCCGGTTCTTCGCCAATTATCCGCAACATCGGCGCGAGGTCAGCTTCCTGCAAATCGCCGCTCGTTCACGTGAGGAGTCGGGATCGTATGCGCGGCTGAGGCGTGAACTGGATCGGATCGTTGGCGACACAAACGGGCGGTATTCGGAATTCGACTGGACCCCGTTGCGCTATATGACACGGGCGGTCAAACGCGACACCTTGGCCGGCTTTTTTCGCATTTCGCGGCTTGCGCTGGTAACGCCGCTGCGCGATGGCATGAACCTGGTGGCGAAAGAATATGTCGCCGCCCAGGACGCGAATGACCCGGGGGTGCTGATCCTCTCCCGCTTCGCGGGGGCGGCCGAGGAAATGTCCGAGGCACTTATCGTTAATCCTTACGATTCCGATGAGATCGCCGAGGCCATGCATATCGGCTTGTCCATGGACCTGGAAGAGCGCCAGGAACGCTGGCGGTCGTTGCATAAAAAGGTTAGCGTCAACACTGCGGAACGATTCTGCTCGGTGTTCCTGAAGCTTCTCGCACATCCCGAGTCGCATCCGGAACGGCCGTCTCTGCGGGCAATTTCGTAGAGTCCGACCGTTATGGCCCTCCGCCGGCTTGTCCGGGGGAGGGCCACGGCGATCAAGCGACCGCCCATCAATCGTCGGCAAACATGCCGATCGGCGTTCCAGCCGCGGGCGCGGCGGCACGGAACAATCCGCCCAGCGTGGGGAAGTCCGCCAGCACCTCAGCCGATTTCCCCTCCCGCAGCGACGTCACATAAAACGTCCCATCGGCAAAGCACGGCATTGTCGGCCCCGGCACGGGGAACGGCCATGTGCGTAGCATTTCGCCTGTTGGGCTGAAGCAGTTGATGCAGCCAGCGGACGGCCCGGCGGACCAGTAGTTGCCGTCGGCATCGGTTGCCGCTCCATCCGGGCGGCCTTGCTCATTCGTCAGCCTGGCGATGATGCGGTGGCTGGACCGTACTCCGGTCGCCGGGTCGAAATCCCAGGCCTGGATGATGCCGGAGGTCGAATCGGAGTGATACATGATCCGCCCGTCCGGCGACCACGCCAGGCCATTCGAAACCGCGATGCCGGTTTCCTCCCGGGTGATCCGCCCATCGCCGGTGACCCGGTACAATGCTGCAATCTTCTGGCGGGGCGAGTTCTCATCCATGCTGCCGACCCAGAACGCCCCGTCAGGGCCGACCTTGCCGTCGTTCAGGCGGTTTGTCGGTGGTTCACCGATTCTCGGCGTCAGATCCGTCAGGGTGCCGCTGGCGGGATCGAACAACGCGACATGATGCCGCTGCGCCACCACGAACCGGCCGCTGCGGCACAACCCGAAACTGCCGACGACCTCGGGAAAGTCCCACGACGTATGGGCGCCCGAATCGACCGACAGGGCGTTAATCCGCTTGCCGTTGATGTCGCAGAACAGCAGCCGGCGGTTGGCTGCATCCCACACCGGAGATTCGGCCACGCTGCAGCGGGAGTCCCAAACCAGTTCGAAATCGCTCATGATCGACGCCCCTTCGGATCTCATCTGCGTTTCATAGTCCTGAACGCGGCCCCATCCCGCGGGTCGCTCATCAAATCCAGGATGGGAGACGCTTGCACGAACATCCCTGGCGAAAACTGCACCCGGGGATCACGAACGGACGTAACGGGCCGCCGCGGCCCCCGCAATGCGGCCGAAAACGGCGCCGATGGTCAGCCCCGCACCGGCCAGATAGCCGGTGCCTAGAATACCGGGCGCCATCACCATACCCGCGGCGAACACATTGGCGACCGGGCTGCCGCCGACCGTCATAACCCGAGCCGCGGCGTCCACCTTGACCCCGAAGCAGGTGAAGGTGATGCCCGGGCGAATCGGGGTGGCGGAGAAAGGCGGAACTTCAAGCGTCCGGGCATGGCGCGTCTTGGGCGGGGCGATCCCGCTGGTATACCCCGTTGCGCCGGGCACCCGGACGGCCGCATTGAAGGACGCGACGGTCGCGCTGAGCACGGCAGGATCGATTCCGGCCAGCGCCGC
The DNA here is from genome assembly GCF_903915725.1 of uncultured Rhodopila sp. Lineage (GTDB taxonomy): Bacteria > Pseudomonadota > Alphaproteobacteria > Acetobacterales > Acetobacteraceae > Rhodopila. Next base: position 15,352 of record NZ_CAIWTY010000018.1, on the reverse strand, counting down.
CAGCGCGGGTATGGTCCCGGCCTGCAACGGCGGCAGCATCGGCGGCGGCGGCGCTCCGGTTTCCGCGGCGGCATCCAGGATGAGCCAGGCCAGTTGACCCGGCTGCTCGGCCACCTTGCGGCCCCAGACGGCGTAGCGGGTCGGACCGGTATCGCCGCCTTCGTCATGGAAACGCCGCCCGGTGCGGTCGCAGACGATCCCGGCGGGAATACCGAGCACCCGGGTTGCGATGCCACCATCCGCCCGGGGCGAGCGGGCATCGACGGCGACCAGATGGCAGGCACCTGGTTCCCCGGCCGTCGCCACGCCCTGCGCGATCAGGCCGCGCAGCAAAGCGCCATCGGCATACGGCGTGCCGCGGAGGATGAAGCCATCCGCCGCGTCGCCCCAAACCGGCCGCAACGCCTCGGCATCGGCTTGTGCTCCGCCGCAGCAAAGCACCACGGCGCCGGGGTAGACGCGACCGGACGGCAGGTCCACGGCCTTGACGCGCCCGCCTTCGATGGTCAGCGCGGTGGCCGGGGTTTGGTAGCTGATCTCCACGCCCAGACTATGGGCGGTGCCGTATAGCGCGTTCAGCATGGTCTTGCCGCCGCCGAACAGGAAGCAGGTGCGGCGGGATACCGGCAACATCCCGTCGCCTGCCCGCTGGAACGGCACGCCTTGCCCTGCCAGCCAGGGAACGACGCCGGCCGAGTCCTCGACCAGACGCCGGCACAGCGTCGCGTCGAAATGCTCCCCGGCGATGCGGCTCAGTTCGGCGAGGTATTCGGCCTGGCTGTAGGTCCCCGGCGAGAACGGCCCGGGCGCGTCATGCGCCACCCGCAAATTGCGGGCATGGCGCGCGTTGCCGCCGCGCAGCGGCCTCGGGGCATATTCGACCAGCCGCACGGAGGCACCGGCGCGCCGGGCCGTGATGGCGGCGCACAGCGCGGCGATGCCGCCGCCGATGACCAGCACATCAGCCAAGGCGAAGGTCCCGCATTTTTGTCACGCTGACTCTTCGCAGCAACCGGCATGGCCGGGGGACGGCCATGACGGGAACTAAAGGCGCATAGGTCGAACCTGACCTGGATTGGTATTAGAGCGTCCCGCACATGCTGGGAAGCCCGCTCCAGGTAATCCCACGCCCCCGATGAAAGATGCCGCATGCACGTGTTGCTGATTACTGCCACCCCTGCGCGGACAGTTTCTCCGCCGCGCTGCGCGACACCGCCGCGGCGGCGCTGACCGCGGCAGGCCATGCGGTCGAGATGCGCGATCTGTACGCCGAAGGCTTCTCGCCCGCGCTGACCCCGGAGCAGCGCCGCGACTTCTATGACGAACCCGCCAACCAAAGCGGCGTCGAAGACCATGCCGCCGCCCTTCGTCGCGCGGACGCGCTGCTGCTGGTCTAGCCGAGTTGGTGGTTCGGGCTGCCCGCCATGCTCAAGGGATGGCTTGACCGGGTTTGGCTGCCCGGCGTCGCGTTTCGCCTCGACAGCCCGGGCGAGTTGCGCCCGCTGCTGACCCGTATCCGGCGCATCGGCGTGGTAACCACCTACGGCTCTCCGGCGTGGCGCCTGTGGCTTGTTGGCTGGCCGGACCGCAAGCTTATCGGCCGCGGTCTCCGGCCGCTATGCGCCCGGCGCTGCCGGTTGGACTGGGTCGCCTTGACGGGGATGGACAACAGCACAGCGAAGCAACGGGAGCGGTTCCTGGCGAAGGTCCGCTCCCGCCTGATGCTCTGGCGTTGATCCCGGCAGGAAGCCTAAGCCAGCACCTTCCTGGTCGCCAGCTTCGCCTCCCCCGGCAGATAGCCGAGGCGGCCGAACGTGTCGGTCAGCACCTGCTCGGGGGTAGCGTTCCGTGTGGCGACCGACAAGGTGGCCAACAAAGCGTCGCGGACGGAACTGTCCAGGACCTCTGCCCTGGCGGACAAGGCGCGCAGCTGAGGCGGCAGATCGGCCGGCTTGGTGATGACAGTCATGGTTGGATGCTCCCTGCTAAATCCGCCGTGTGCGTCACGGCTTATTACAACTTTGGTTAGCAGTTTTGCTGTCCGCGGCACAACCAGGAAATCAGTCGGGGCGCAGGTTTTTCGGTTCTACATAAAGAGTTTATCGCAGTATTGCACGCTGCAATGCAGCATTATTAAGGATCACGGGCAGCCCGTACCTAGGCGGCGAGGCGCGGTCGAGATCCGGGGGGGGGCCTCACTCATGCGCGTGACGTTTTTCGGCGCATCCAACCCCGGCTTTCGGACCGGACGGGTGGATCTCAAAGCCGGCGGACCTGTTTTTGTTTTCGAGTGGTGATATAATTCCAACGTGAACCGCCAGTGGCATCGTCCAGACATCCGTCGTAGCCCCCGGAGCCTCCTTTGGCGGGTGTCCGCCTCGGCGCTTCTGAGTCTCTTGCTGAACGAGATCCCGGTCGCGGCAGACACGTGTTCTTCGCTCGACGGGCAGAAATATTGCTCCTGCGAGTACAATCAACGATGCAGCAGCACGGCCAATTCCTGCAACTGCGCCGCGTTTGAGTCTGGAACCCCGGCTCCCGTCCTACAGTCCCGGCCACCGCAGACCCGGGAAAATGTGCCGCCGCCGGCGCGCCATCCGCTGCACGAGCTATCGGTCCACCACGACGCCAGATCGGCGCCCCCTGTTGATGCCAGCCGCGCGGCTGAGCGACCGTCGCAAGATTTGCCGATCGGCCGTGATCCGATGCCGCCGCCGGTAGATGGGGGCCGATCGGGCAAGCGCCCGGGGCAGGAGGTGGCCCCGGCAAGCGAAGTGCAGCTTCAACCGCCGCGATCGCAAGCCGGCGCTGATACGAAGCCACCGGCCGCCGATGGGCGCACCGCGCGGGATTATGTGCAACTCGCTCAGGCCGCGATTGCGCAGGGCAGGATACATGACGCTCTCGATTTGATCGAGCGGGGCCAGACGCGTTTGCTGGATCGAGCGGTCGATTTGAATAAAACCTTTGATCCGATTACGGATGAGCCGATCGCGAAATTGTCGGCTGCGAGGCAGGCGTTGGTTGCGAAGGATCGGGCGACGGCACTGGCGGCGCTTGAGTCGGTATTGGCTGCGATGAAGTGATATTCGTTGTTGTTTTAGAGGATACCAATGTCGTTTCGGGAAACGCGGCATGAGTATTTGGTCTCCGTCGCCTTTGAACGACGGTTTGCGGGAGGGTGTTCCCGAGGCGATGGCAGGGATTTTTGGCGGGTGTTGGTCAAGCAGATCGTGTCGCTGAACTGTGGAAACTCATCCTTGACAGTATTATTGGGGTCATGGACCGTTTGCCGGGTATTGCAGCCGATCCAGCACCCGCCCGTACGCTACTGCACAGATTCGTGACATTGTAGCGGATTGACGGCATTATTCTTAACGGTGGTTAATGCCTCGTAATTTCCGGGGGGATTCAAATGAAATGGGTTTATCCTGTGGCGGCGTTGCCGGTCGCCGTGACCCATATGGCGTTTGCGCAATGTACGCCTACCACCAATCCTGCCGCCAATGCACCCGGTCCTCCGCCTCTCACAAGCGCACAGGCGTTTGCGGCGATCGATGCGGCCCACGTGGCGGAAGGTCTGTGGGCTGGCTTTCCGGCGACGTCGCAGATGATTGAAACCTACCTGCCGATCGGCTATGCCAACCTCACGGTGGATCAGCAAATTTTAGGTCTGATCAATGCCGAGCGCATAATTCGGCGGCTGCCGACCATCTTTGGTCCCGGCGACGTCAACGGTGCCAATGATCCGTTTATTGGCAACATCACGGCGAATCATTCACTGTTGGTCGCGCAAAATGCCGATACGTGGTGGGGGATTACCCCTACGATCGTCCACAACAACGCCGTGGACGGAAAGCCAACCGGCCGGGAGACCGCGCCTTTGGGACCACCCGGTCTTGTTTCGAACGGTGCCAGCGAAATCATCGATGTCAATTACAGCCCTGAATCAGCAATCTGGGATTGGATGTATAACGATGCAGACCAGAATTGGGGGCATCGCGACATCATTCTGGGGTGCTCATCGACCCTGATGGGTGCGGGGGTCGCAGTCTCGCCCATCGATACTGCCGAGTTTGGTCCGAATCCCGTTCCCATGGTGTTTACCGTCGATTTCATGACGCCTCAAGCGGGCAGCACCTATGTCGCGCCGGTCCTCCCACCACCCGCGGCACCGGTTCCCTGTCCGCCGGTTCCGGCTCCGACACAATGGACCTGTCCGACTGTCGTTTTGCCCAAGGTGTTCAGCGAACTGGCAGGACTGGCGACGCTGAGTGCCGATGGCAAGACGATCAACATTGCCGCCAATGTCAGTGTCGATCCGCTGTATGGCGCCGCCAATAAGGTGCAATCGTTCCTGGTCTTCCAACCCGCCAATTGGGGCCAGCCGAGCGGGGGCGTGGCGTCTCTCGGTGCGGCGCCACAGGGGACCGGGGCGTTTGCGTGTCCGCTGACTCCGGTGTTGAACGCACAACTTGATCCCACCGACCCGGCGCTGGGCGATCCGAATGCGGTTTCGAGCCGGTGCGTCGCGTCCATCCCGTTCGCGGGCAATCCGGTGGTCATTTCGATTTCCGATACGTTTAACAATTTGGTCTACACGACCATGACTCTGACACCGCCTGTACAGTAATTACGGATCATCCGCAGCGGACAGCTGGCCGGATAGTGTGGGTGAATCCAGCTTACCGCAGTTTGGGGTTGCGTAAGGGTCTTACGGCGTGGCTGTTGGCAGGCGACTTTAGCCTGAGGGGACGCCGAACCCGGGTGATCGGACTGTCTTCATCCGTGTTCATTTGTTTTTCCAAAACCTGCTTGTGCCATCGCGGACAGTGCTCGTCGTTAGAAAGCAATGGAAACACGAATGAAGACGGATGAACACAAATAAGCAGACCCGGCTGCTGCGCCAACCACGGCAGGAGGCCAAGCAAAGCCTGCGTCTCGAACTCCCACAACCAAGGTAGTCAGTGAGAGAGAAAGACGATGGATGGCCGATTTGTTTCCTATTTGGGCGTTTCGACCGATCGCCAAGGCAAATCCGGGCTTGGTATCGATGCGCAAAGGGATGCCGTTACCGCCCATCTGAACGGCGGGGCTTGGACGCTTATTGCTGAATACGTGGAAGTCGAGAGCGGGAGTAATGTTGCAATACAGAAACTGACGAAGGCTCTTGCGCGGTGCAAGATGACTGGCGCAACGCTGATTGTCGCCAAACTGGACCGGCTAAGCCGCAACCAAGCCTTCCTGATGAACGTTTACGAAGGCACTGGCGAAGGTGGCGTAGTGTTCTGCGATCTTCCCATCATTCCGCCCGGCCCGGTGGGCAAGTTCATCGTTCAACAGATGGCAGCGGTTGCCGAACTCGAACGCGGCCTTATCAGCCAACGCACAAAGGCCGCGTTGGCGGCTTCCAAGAAACAGCTTGGCGGCTATCGCGGCGGGCCGGTTCCTGACGCTGCCAAGGCCACGGAAGCCCGCCAGGAAGCCGCCGAAGCCTTCGCCGCTGATGTTGGGCCGATGGCAGCGGAGTTGCGCGCGGCGGGCCGGAGCCTTCGCCAGATCGCCGCGGAACTGACCGGCCAGGGGATCAAGACGCCGCGCAAAAAAGGCGCGTGGACTGCCGATGCCGTGCGGCGGTTGTTGGAACGCCACGCGGCTTAGGCCGCACCCCGCCGGGCGATGGTTCAGGGCGGCAAGGCATCCTCACGGCGACTAGCAGCACGATGGCGACGCTTGCGGGTTACAAAAGCCTCGTGAGCAGCGCGGTTTACCGCGATCTTGGCGTCTATTTCGGCTTCCTTAATGCGGGCTTCGAGAGTTCCCCGAAGCGAGCGGACCGCCACATCGCACACAAGGCAAATGCGATCCTTCACGTTGGCGGGAAAGCCGGAGCTATCAATGCCGGACATATCGTTGCCGACGGCATCCCAAAAAACCGGCCCGGCATAATCCGCGCCGAAGATGGCCGCGCGGGTATCCGGAGTGATGTGCAATTCGACATTGACGAACTTACCCTGAAATTCCTGTCGCCAATCTTCGTGGATGCTGGCAACGCAGTGCCGCGCCCCGTCCAAGGTGTATTCGTCCGCCTCGGCCTTTATGGACGCGTCATTGAGTTGCGACCGGACGCCCAAGACGGCCGAGAGGCTGATGTGCGAACGATTGCCGTATAAGTCGCAGCACTCGATAAATTCCATATCCGTTGTCCGCGTCGCTTCGGTTGAGCTTAGTTGATCCTGACACAATCAGCCACCGCTCCGGCGTTGCGGGCAAATCAGGCGTGGCAATCGCGCGGAGGCGTGGCACGGCAACCCGGCGGAGGGGCGGCAAGCCCCGAACGCTGTTACCCCGGTCATATTCCGGGTTCCAGCGAAACAGCGTAAGTGCTTAAAAAGATTGGCGGACCCGACACGATTCGAACGTGCGACCTTCGCCTTCGGAGGGCGACGCTCTATCCAGCTGAGCTACGGGTCCATCACACCCCACAAGGGCGTCTCCCCACCCTATAGCGGCAATCCCCGCACAACTCAATCACCCTCTCACGGCCATCGCCGCGTCCGGTCGGCCTCCTGCTGCGGCGTCAGCGCCGACGGCCCGTCCGCCACGCCATGCGGCTGGTCCGGCAAACTCGCCGGGTCCGACCAGCAGTTCACCACCCCCAGGCTGCGCGAGCAAAACACCGGCGGCTCCGGCTTCGGCTCAACAGGGCGGCAATACGTCTTGTGCTGCTCCAGCCGCACGGCCGAGCAATCCTTGCCGCTGACCAGGGAGATCACCGCATCCACCGGCGTCCGCCCGATGGCGGCCACGCTGCCGGCACTCGTGCCGACAACCGCTCCGGCAATCACGTCCGGGGGCCATCCGCACCCGGCCAGGGGGCCACAAAGAGGCACGCAAATCAGCCAAAAAATCGCCTTCATCCCCCCTGCATAGAACCAAAAGGTAAATGAACTCTTGCCGCCGCGACAGTTTGCGGCCACACCGCGACGCCGCTATGGTCCGCCGCCGCCAGGCGCCCCCGTGCCGTGGCGAGTGCAGGCAGGGCGAGAGACTCCACGTGGTTGATATTTTCGACGAGGTCGACGAAGACCTCCGCGCCGAGCGCGCGCAGAAGCTGGCCAAGCAATACGGATGGCTGATCGTCGCCGGCGCGGTCGCGATCGTCGGCGCCGTGGCCGGCTGGCAGCTTTGGAATCGCTGGCAAAATCAACAGGATGCCGCCACCGCCTCACGCTTCGTCGCGACCCAGACGGCGCTCGAGAAGGCCCCTCCCGGCACCACGCTCACCACCCAGATCCAGACGCTCGACCAGATGGCCGCCGCGGGACCGGAGGGCTACAAGACCCTCGCCCGACTGCGCGCCGCCGGCCTGAAGGCCGATTCCGGCGACCTGCCGGGCGCCATCGCGCTATGGAACCAGGTCGCCGCCGACAGCAGCGCGGATTCGCTGCTGCGCGACCTCGCCAGCCTGACCGCGGCGACGCGGCAGATCGACCGCGGCGATCCCGGCCAGCTTCAAGCCCGGCTGGAGCCACTCGCCGTGCCCGATAACCCCTACTCCGCATTGGCGCGGGAGCAGCTGGCGATCCTCGAGCTCCGTCAGGGCAAGATCGAGGACGCCAAGACCCGGCTGAAGCAGCTTTCGATCGACTTCCAGGCACCCTCGGGCCTGCGCGCCCGTGCCGCGGCCCTGCTGGCCGGGTTGAGCTGATGCAAGCCGCGCGCACCACCAACCAGCGGGGAAGCCTGGCGTGACCGTGAAGACCTCGACTCAATCCGGCGGTGCCAGACTGGCCCGCCGGACCGCGCTGCTCGCCGCCGCCTCCGCGCTGTCCGGCTGCTCGTGGTTAGACAATCTGTTTTCCGAGAAGAAGACGCCCCTCGAAGGCAAGCGCGATTCGGTCTTCGCCGATCGGCGGGGGCTGGTGGTGGATGAGAATGCGGCCAAGGTGGTGCTGCCGCCTGCCGTGTCCAACGCGGCGTGGCCGCAGGCCGGCGGCAATCCGGCGCATCTGATGGGCCATCTCGCCGCCAACGACCGTCTTGCCGAGGCGTGGCGGGGGGATATCGGCCAGGGCGGCGGCAAACGGCAGATCCTGATGGCGCAGCCGGTGGTCTCCGGCGGCACCGTCTTCACCATGGACTCGGATGCCGAAGTGTCCGCGTTCAATCTGGCGGACGGCAGACGGCTGTGGCGGGTCGATACCAAGCCGAAGGACGTGGACAGCACCAATGTCGGCGGCGGGCTGGGGGTGGACGGAACCACCCTGTACGCGGTGAACGGGCTGTCGCAACTTGTCGCGCTGGAATTGGCCTCCGGCAAGGAGATCTGGCGGCGCGATCTCGGGGTGCCCGCCCGCTCCGCGCCGACAATTGCCGACGGGCGGATTTTCGTCACCACCATCGACGACCACCTGACCGCGTTCAGCGCTGCCGACGGGCACCCGCTTTGGACGCATCAGGCCGCCGAACCGGTGACCTCGATGTTGGGCGAGCCTGCGCCGGCCTATTATCAGGGCCTCGTAATCGCGGGGTTCGGTTCCGGCGAACTCGCGGCACTTCGCGCCGACAGCGGCAGCGTGGCCTGGACCGACGGCCTCGGGGCCTCACGCGGGCGAGCCAGCGGCGGCGATTTCCTGTCGATCCGCGCCCTGCCGGTGATCGTCGGCGGGCTGGTCTATGCCATCAGCATGGGCGGCCTGCTGGTCTGCAACGACGTCCCGACCGGCCGCCGGGTGTGGGAACGCCAGGTCGCCGGAGAGGACACCTTCGCCATCGCCGGCGACTTCATGTTCCTGATCTCCGCCCAGCAGCTGGTCGCCGCGGTCAACATCACCGACGGCCGGGTGTCCTGGATCACCGAGTTGCCGCGCTATGCGGACCCGGAGAAGCGCAAGGACACGCTGACCTGGTACGGTCCGCTGCTGGTCAGCGACCGCCTGATCGTCACCGGCACCAGTGAAGATGCGCTGTCGATCAGCCCGTATACCGGTGAAATCCTTGGCCATATCGGTTTGTCGGCCGCCGCCGCGCCGTTCGCCCCGGTGGTCGCCGGCGGCACGGTGCTGGTAATATCCAACGACGGGCGGCTTTTGGCGCTAAGGTAGGTGCTCGCCGCCCCCCACGCTTTTTCATGGGCGGGGCGGACTGCATCACGGAGTATCATCGCATGTTGCCGATTGTCGTCGTGGCGGGACGCCCGAATGTCGGCAAGTCCACGCTGTTCAACCGTCTGGCTGGACGGCGCATCGCGCTGGTGGCCGATACGCCGGGCGTCACGCGGGACCGCAAGGAAGCCGAGGCGACCTTGCGCGGCCGCGACGTCACCCTGATCGACACGGCGGGGCTGGAGGAAGCCGCACCGGACACGTTGGCCGGGCGCATGCGCGCCGGCTCCGCCAGTGCGGTGGAGCAAGCAGATCTGGTGCTGTTCGTGATCGACGCGCGGGCGGGGGTGACTCCGGCGGACGCGCATTTCGCCCAATGGCTGCGGCGGCAGGGCAAGCCGGTGCTGGTCGTGGCGAACAAGGCCGAAGGCCGTTTGGCGACCTCCTCGATCCTGGATGCCTATGCGCTGGGGTTGGGCGATCCCGTCGGGGTCTCCGCCGAACATGGCGACGGCATCGCCGATCTCATGTCGGAAATAGCCGATCGGCTGCCTCCGAAGGAGGTGGTGGACGCGGACGCGGGGGAGGATGATCGTCCCTTGAAGCTGGCCATCGTCGGGCGGCCGAATGCCGGAAAATCCACGCTGTTGAACCGGCTGCTGGGCGAGGAGCGGATGATCACCGGGCCGGAACCCGGACTGACCCGTGATGCGATCTCGGTGATTCTGTCGGATGACCAGGGACGCGCGGTGGAGATCGTCGATACCGCCGGGCTGCGGCGGCGGTCGAAGGTCGAGGAGTCGCTGGAGAAAATGTCGGTCAGTTCGGCGATCCAGGCGCTGAAGATGGCCGAGGTGGTGGTGCTGTGCGTCGATGCCGCCGATGGCATCCACGACCAGGACCTGCAGATCGCCCGGCTGGTCGAGCGTGAGGGCCGGGCCTGCATCGTCGCGCTGAACAAGTGGGACGCGGTGGCGGATCGCAATGCGACGCGCAAGGCGGTGACCGAGCGGCTGGAGGACAGCCTGGCACAGATGAAGGGCATCCCGGTGGTGACCCTGTCGGCGCTGACCGGCGCCGGAGTCGAGCGGCTGCTGCCCGCGGTGCGGCTGGCGCATGAGGTGTGGAACAAGCGGATACCGACCGGTGAGCTGAATCGCTGGTTCGAGCAGGCGCTGGAGACTCACCAGGCGCCTCTGGTCAGCGGGCGGCGGTTGAAGCTGCGCTATGTGACCCAGGCGAAGGCGCGTCCGCCGACATTTGTGGTGTTCGGGACCCGGGCGGAGCAGACGCCGGAGGATTACACGCGCTACCTGGTTAACAGCCTGCGGGAGACGTTCAAGCTGCCGGGGACGCCGATACGGTTGCAGTTGCGCGGAACGAAGAATCCATTCGTGGAAGAATAGTAACGGTCCGCCTGGACCTCGACCCGTGGGCTCGCCTGCGTTCTCCGTCATGGCGGGCGCAGGCCCGCCATCCTCGCCTCGCTAGTGCGAGCGAGAGACGTGGATGGTGCGCCTTCGCGCACCATGACGATAGGGCGCAACCACCGTCAGATCATATTGACGAACGCCTCGAACCCCAGATCGCGCAGAATCTCCTCCGCCGGCTGCGCCGGCTCATCGGCGGCGGTAACCCGCACCACCCGGGCCGGCACCCCGGCGACCGTCTCGCGCGCCTTGACGGCGCGCAGCACCACCGCCCCCGCGGCAACCCGAGCATTGTCCCCCACCACGATGTTGCCGAGAATCTTCGCTCCGGGGCCAATAATGACACCATTCCCAATTTTTGGATGCCGATCGCCGGAGTCCTTGCCGGTGCCGCCGAGGGTGACGTCCTGCTGGATGATGACGTCGTCACCCACCACCGCGGTCTCGCCCACCACCAGGCCGGTGGCGTGGTCGAGGAAGATCCCCTTGCCGAACCGCGCCGCGGGATGGATGTCGGTCTGGAACACCTCCGACGAGCGGCTTTGCAGATAGCCGCAGAAATCGCGTTCCCCGTTCCGCCACAGCCAATGCGTCAGGCGGTGCGCCTGGATCGCGTGAAATCCCTTGAAATACAGGAACGGTTCGATGAACCGCTCGCAGGCCGGGTCGGACTCATACACCGCGGTGATGTCGGTCCGCAGCGCGGCGGCGATCGACGGGTCCGCCTCCACCGCCCGGTGGAACGCCCGGATGATCAGCGGCAGGGAGATGGTTTCGTTCTTCAGTCGCGAGGCGACCCGGTGGATCACCGCCTCTTCAAAGCTGTGCTGGTTGATGATCGAGTCGAGGAAAAGCGAGGCCAGGGACGGCGCCCGGTCGAACGCCTCCTCGGCCTCGCGGCGCAGCCGGGCCCATAGGACCTCGGTAAACTCCAGCACCGCCGCGGGACGGCGGGCCACCAGAATCTGGTGGCCCAAGGCCAAGCTTGACATGCGGCGTTCTCCCGAACGGGTGTTGCTCAGACCATCGCGACCTTGCCGGAACGGATCCGCCGCAAGGATGTTGCGAGAGCCTCCACATCCGAGTGGGTGTTGTAAAGCGCAAGCGACGCCCGGACCGAAGATTCTACGCCCATGCGGCGCAAAATCGGCTGGGCGCAGTGGTGCCCGGCCCGCACCGCGATGCCGTCCTCGTTCAGCGCCTTGCCGATGGCCATCGTATCCATGCCGTCGATGACGAACGACAGCACGCCGGCCTTCTCCTTCGCGGTCCCGAGCAAACGCAGCCCCGGGATCTGGTTCAGCAGATGCGTCGCATGCAGCAGCAGTTCGTGCTCGTAAGCGGAGATCGCCTCCAGCCCGACATGCTCGACATAGTCCAGCGCCGCGCCCATCCCGACGGCATCGGCGATGTTGCCGGTGCCAGCTTCGAAGCGCGTCGGCGGACGGCGGTATTCGGTGTGCTCGAACGTGACGTCGGCGATCATGTTGCCGCCGCCCTGCCAGGGCGGGGATTCCTCCAGCACATCCGTCCGCCCATACAGCGCGCCGATACCGGTGGGCGCGAAGATCTTGTGGCCGGAAAAGACGAACCAGTCGCAGCCGATGGATTGCACGTCGGTGCGCATATGCGAGACCGACTGCGCGCCGTCCAGCAGCACCCGAGCGCCCACCGCATGCGCCATCGCGGTCATCACGGTGGATGGGGTGATTGTGCCGAGCGCATTGGACACTTGCGTAAAGGCCACCAGCTTGGTGCGCGGATTCAGCAGCGCCCCGTATGCCTCCAGGATCACCTGCCCGTCGTCATCGACCGGTGCGACACGCAGTTTTGCGCCGGTTTCCGCGCACAGCATCTGCCAGGGCACGATGTTGGCGTGGTGCTCGAGCCAGGAGATGACGATCTCGTCGCCCTTGCCGATATATTTCCGGCCCCAGCTTTGCGCGACCAGGTTGATCGCCTCGGTGGTGCCGCGGACGAACACGATTTCATCCACTGAACCGGCATGCAGGAAGCGCCGCACGGTTTCGCGGGCCCCTTCATAGGCGTCGGTGGCGCGCGCCGCGAGAGTATGGGCAGCGCGGTGGATGTTGGAGTTTTCGTGCTCGTAGAAATAGGTCAGGCGATCGATGACCGAGCGCGGCTTCTGCGTGGTCGCGCCGTTGTCGAGCCAGATCAGCGGGCGGCCGTTGACCCGTTCGGACAGGATCGGGAAGTCGGCGCGCCTGGCGTTGGCGTCATAAGCTGGCGCCGGAGACGCGGGCGTGCCCGCCGCGGCGGGCACGCTGCCATGCCCCGCCTCATCAAGAAAGTACAGCGACGGCGCGGAGGCCCCCGGCGACACGTCGGGCGCGTGCGCGGCAGCGGGCGCCGGTGAGGCCGGCGTCCCACCCAACAGATCACGCAACGCATCGTCCCCGGGGTTCGACGTATCGAGTGCCGACAAGTCGAACAGCGGTGTCGGATCGAACGGTGAAACCCCGTAACCGCCGGTGGACCCGGGCAGCGACGAACCCAGCAGGCCGCGCAGTTCAGCTTCGCCCGGATTGGCTGTGCCCAAGGCGGGAAGCCCGGGCAGCGGCGTCGAAGGCGGCGAAGCCCCGAATCCGCCAACCGCGTTCGGCGGCGGCGAGCCGAGCAGACCGCGCAGTTCGCTTTCGCCCGGAATCGCCATGCCCAAAGCGGGCACGCTGAGCGCGGCGGCGCTCGGCTGCGGCATCTGGTGCTCCGAAGTCGGCGGCAGTGGTGTCGAAACCGGCGACGCTCCGAAACCGCCCGCGGCTTGCGGCGGCGGAGACGCCAGCACACTCCGGGCGTCGCTTTCGCCCGGCAGCGCCGTGCCGGTGCTCGGCAGCGTAACGGCGGCGTTGGGCGGCTGCGGCACCTCCGCCGGGGAACCCGGCGGCAGAGGGGTCGAAGGGGCTGGCGCCCCGATACCGCCGATAGCGAACGGCACCGGACTGTCCGGCTGGGAGCGGAACATCTCGTTCGCCAACCGGGTCAGCCAGGCGATGTCCGGCAAGCCGGACGCGCCCGTCTCAAGCATAGGTGTCGCCGTAGGCGTGATACTTGCCGACGTCGACATTCTCCAGGACGGCCGTGGCGTCCTCGGTCAGCACCGCCAGCGAGCAGTACAGCGAGATCAGGTACGAGGCGATCGCCTTGCGGTTGATGCCCATGAAGCGGACGGACAGGCCGGGGCTCTGCTCGCCCGGCAGGTTCGGCTGATACAAGCCGACGACGCCCTGTCGGGATTCGCCGGTGCGGATCAGCAGGATCTTCGACTTGCCGTCGACAATGTTGATCTTGTTGGATGGAACCAGCGGAATGCCGCGCCAGGTGATGAACGGCGAGCCGTACATGTTGACCGTGGGGGGCGGCACGCCGCGGCGGGTGCACTCGCGGCCGAACGCGGCAATGGCGGCGGGATGCGCCAGAAAGAAGCCGGGTTCTTTCCAGACCTTGGTGATGAGTTGATCGAGGTCGTCCGGAGTCGGCGCGCCGGTGCGGGTGCTGATGACCTGATCGGGTGCGGTATTGGCGATCAGGCCGTAGCCGGCATTGTTGATCAGCTCGCTTTCCTGCTGCTCCTTGATCGCCTCGATGGTCAGGCGGAGCTGCTGGGCGATCTGGTTGTGCGGGACGCTATACAGGTCGGATACGCGTGTATGGACGTCGACGACCGTGGTGACCGCGCACAGATTGTATTCGCGGGGCTTGGGTTCGTAGTCGACGAACATCTCCGGCAGCTCGCGCTCGTCGGCCGATGAGCAGTCCACCTTGACGCCGGAGGTGTCACGAACCTTGTTGAGCCGGAAGACACCGGCTTCGACCGGCAGCCATTGCAGGCAGCGCGGCAGCCAGCGCGGCGTGATGCTGGTCATCATCGGCACGGACTTGGTCGCGTTGGCGAGTTGCCGTGCTGCGACGTCGCCTAGTGCCGTCTGGGTTGAAACATCATCCGTCATTATTGTGTACTCGCCTCTTCTCTCTTCGGCCGGTCAAGCCCACGCTGGGCGGCCAGTCTTGTTCGAGGCGGCCAACATCCGCGTGATGATGCGGGGCGGCAAGAGCGTTTCGGCGACCCGCTTCGCTTTCGTCCGTTATAGTGGATTATGCTCTATCAGGACGCACGATTGGAATAATCTTATCGTTGCGCCAGCGCATACGAGATGCACATGCTCCGGCCGTGATAACCGACGTTCCCGCGCGGTGATTCCCGGGAGGTTCCGGCGCTGGCGAACCGGGGGGGCGGCCGAAAATAGTCGCCGAACGAAGGCATTCCGCCCCCGGGGCGGGGTTGGCGCCGTATATACGCTTGTGATGGGGGGGTCACCTTCGCCGCCTGTTGGTTGAACAAACTCCGCGTTTCGACGCATAGCCAACCAGCGGCGCCCGCCCGCACCGCGATGACAGCAGATGGTGTCTGCGTTGCTGCTGACGTCATGGTGGCCCAAGGCCCCCTTCCACGCCTTACGGTGATGACGCGAGCCAAGGCGTGGATGGCGGGCGACCGAGCACGCGAGGGAGGGCTGCGCCCGCCATGACGTCCAGCGGCACGTGCCGCGCCGGGCATTTGCATGGTAGTTCGCAGAGCAGGGCGCAGAGCGCGCAGAGTACTATTCTCCCCACGCCCCACCGGCGGCAGTTCCACAGTAAGATTTTCTCTGCGCACTCTGCGCCCCGCTCTGCGAACTCTGCTACGAAAATAGAGCCTCTGTCGCTCCTGCTACTTCGCCACCTCCCCAGAATGCGGATCGGCTTCCTTCGGTTGAATCGCGACGACGTAGCCCAGGCGCTCCAGCCGCCGCTTGA
>NZ_CAIWTY010000017.1 GCF_903915725.1 uncultured Rhodopila sp. | reverse complement strand
GGCGGGTTTGCTGATCTGCATTCTGCTCGACAATCACTCAGCGCATCGTTCGCGCGAAACCATGCGCTTTCTGGCAAGCCGACCGGACCGTTTCGAACTCGTCTTCACCCCGACGCATGCATCCTGGCTGAACTGGGTGAACGGATGGAGCGCTACATCGATATGTGTAACGAGTCTCCGCTCGTCCCCAAATGGTCCTACGGCCTTAGCCGCGAACCGGAGCGGCTCGCGGCCTGATCGAGTCGGCAATTCGCGAACGATGTACTAGCATACCTTGCCGGAATTGCCGACTCGGTTCTTCGGACCATTGTGGTCCCAACCTAGTCGCATCTGCCACAGCCTGCCGAAACGGTGTCGTTGGACCATAGGCGGGACTCCATCCGCCTTGCGAAGCGTCCTCTCGACCTGAGAGGAGAGACAGTGTGCCGGCTCACAAGGCTTTACCGATCCAACTGTCGTCTGAGCACGAGTGCGAATTGAGATCATTGGTGCGGGCCCATTCAACGCCACAAAAATTGGCCGAACGGGGCCGCATCATCCTCCTGGCAGCAACCGGCCTCGGGGTCGACGAGACGGCGCGGCAATTGGGGATCTGGCGCAAGACCGCCGGTCACTGGCGGCGCCGGTGGCGGGATGCGGAGGCGTCGGCCGGTGTGGCGGCGCGTCTGAGCGATGCGCCCCGCTGCGGCGCGCCAGCGACGTTCACGCCGGAGGTGATCTGCCGGATCATGGCCATGGCGTGCGAAGACCCCGAGACGCTGGACGTGCCGATCAGCCACTGGAGTCAAAGCGAACTGGCCCGCCAGGCCGTGGCCCGCGGCATCGTTCCAAGCATTTCGCACGGCTCCGTCGGGCGCTTTTTAAAAAAGAGGCCGACCTCAAGCCGCATCTCAACCGCTACTGGCTGACATCCAAGCCTGATCCCGATTTCGACGCCAAGTGCGCCGATATCTGCGCGGTCTATGAGGCGGCCGCCACCGCCGCCGGGCAAGGCGGACAGACCGTTTCGATCGACGAGATGACCGGCATCCAGGCGCTGGAGCGTGCCGCCAAAGGCCTGCCGATGAAGCCCGGGCATGTCGAACGGCGCGAGTTCGAGTATGTCCGGCATGGCACCAAAGCCTTGATCGCTGCGTTCGATGTCGCCACCGGCAAGGTCCGCGGCACGATCGGCGACACCCGCACCGAGGCGGATTTCGTGGCGTTCCTGGAGACGCTGTTCGCCTCGGCGCCGCCGACGGCACCGTGGGAGGTGGTCTGCGACAATCTCAACACGCACATGTCCGAAGGCGTCGCCCGCCTGGTCGCACAGCTCTGCGACATCAAAGACGACCTCGGGGAGAAGGGCAAATCCGGCATCCTCCAGTCGATGGCGACACGCGAGGCGTTCCTGCGCGATGCCTCTCACCGGATCACCTTCCACTTCACGCCCAAGCACGCTTCTTGGATCAACCAGATCGAGATCTGGTTCTCAATCCTGGTCCGCAAGCTTCTTCGCCGCGGCAACTTCACGTCCAAGGAGCATCTGCAGCTGCGGATCGAAGGCTTCATCGCCTATTTCAATGCCACGATGGCCAAGCCGTTTCGCTGGACCATGAAGGGCAAGCCGCTGGTGGCATGAATGGGTGACCAAGCAGGTTGGAACCTCCGGCGGGGTGTACTAGTGCCCTGAGTCGTTCATAGTGACGGGTAAAGCCTCTTCAACTTGATGCGGCTGTGGTGAATTGCCAGTCAGCCTTGGTGTGTTTCTTGTTGCGGACATTCTCCCAAGCTGCCACCTCTTCGATCAACGTCGGCTTGTCGGCGATGCGCCGGTCGAGACACTGCGAGGTGGGGACGCCGAGTTCGGATTCCGCCATATTCAGCCAACTGCCGTGTTTGCGAGTGTAGTGCCACTCGAACCGCTCGACGAGGCGGCGCGCCTCCGCGGCGGGAAAAGCCTCGTAAAGCGAAGCTGGTTCTTGGGTGCTGAGATTGTCCTGCGCGAGGATGATTTTCGAGGCGGTCTGCACGGCCACTTCTGTGTCGGCCTGGGTGAATTCGCGACGGAGCTTCGCGCACATGGGGTCTTGTCCGACCGGGGGTCTCCCATAGGGTTTGAATTGCTATGCGAATGAATGGAAGCCTCATGACCGGAGCCGTCGTCCTTGTCTCGACCGCTATGCGGGGCGTTGCCACCGTCACGCTGAATCGGCCGGAAGTCGGCAATGCGTACAATGTCGCGATGCTGGAAGCCCTGATCGCCGGGCTGGAGGGCCTCGCCGCCGGCGCTGGCGTTCGATGTGTGGGTCCGCGGCGCCGGCGGATATTACCAGGCCGGCGCTGATATCCGTTGGCTGGGCGAGGCCGCGACATATCCGCCGGATGAAAATTACGCCGCATCGATCGTCACCACCCGCGCGATGCAGCTTCTGAATGATTTCTGAAGCCCACTATCGCCCTCGTGCACGGCGCCTGTTTCGGCGGCGGCGTTGGCATCGTCTGCTGCGCCGACGTCGCCTTCGCCACTCCTAACGCGCAGTTCGGCATTACGGACGTTCGGGTCGGAGTGGCACCGACACCGATCTCGACGCACATGTTTAGTGCCATCGGGTTGCGGCCCACGCGGCGTTGCGTGCTGTTCGATGATCGGTTCGATGCCGGCGAAGCCGAGCGTATCGGGCTGATCCACGAAGTCGTTGCAGCAGAAGCGATCGAAGCGAAGTTGTAGGCCGCACTCGACGCGATCTTGCTCGGCAGCCCGACCGCTGTCGCCACGACGAAGCGCAGCTTCTTCGGCGCTAACAACCTTCTGCTCGATGAACGTCAAATTTCGATGCCGGCGCAAAAGGGGTGGACGCTGCGTCATCGGCGGACGGCCACAAGGGAACGGCCGTGTTTCGCGACCTGCGCCGCCCACCATTGTAAAAAGCCGCAGGTAGCACGTCAACGTGACGTCAACCCGAAACCCGAACGGCTCATTGTTGTACGTATGGTAGACGCAATCCACTCACCCGGCCAGGTTCTCAATGCGCCCCCCCGGAAGCAGGCCAGACCGCCCGGACCGTGCGCGATGGTGATTTTCGGTGCGGGCGGGGACCTGACCAAACGCCTGCTTGTGCCGGCGCTTTATAATCTTGCAACGACCGGGCTGCTGCCTGAGCGTTTCGAACTGATCGGCGTCGATATGGCCGATCTGGACGCGGACAAGTGGCGCGACAGCCTGCATGCGATGCTGGAGAGCTTCGTCGGCAAGGCCGCGAGCGAAAGCCGTATCGATAAGGTCGATGAGGATACCTGGACGCGCCTGACCGGGCACATGGCGTATATCCGGGGCGACCTGAGTGATGAAGGACTGTATCAAAAGCTCAAGCAGCATATCGACCAGCCATCCGACACCGGCGGCAACTGTCTGTTTTATCTGGCTGTGGCAGATAGGTTTTTTGGTCCGGTGGTGACACAGCTTGGCAAGGCCGGGCTGTTCGAGGAAAATTGGGATCAGGATGGCAAAGCGCCGGAGCATTGGCGCCGGGTCGTGATCGAAAAGCCGTTCGGGCATGACGAAGCCTCGGCGCGGTCGCTGAACGCGTCAATTTTGCGTTGCGCGGAAGAGCACCAGATCTACCGGATCGATCATTTCCTCGGGAAGGAGACGGTGCAAAACATAATGGCGCTGCGTTTCGCCAACGGGATGTTCGAGCCGATTTGGAATCGCGACCGCATCGACCATGTCCAGATCACCGTGGCTGAAACGGTTGGAGTGGAGAGCCGTGGCCGGTTTTACGAAAAGACCGGTGCGCTGCGGGACATGATCCCGAACCATGTGTTCCAGCTTCTGGCGATGGTGGCGATGGAACCCCCTGCCGGGTTCGATGCGCACGCGGTGCGAAGCCGCAAGTCGGATGTGTTCTCGGCGATGCGGACGGTGGCGCCGGGGTGCGCGGTGCGCGGGCAATACGGTCCGGGGCCGGATGGGGTTCCGGAATACCGCCAGGAAAAGGATGTTGCGCCGGACTCCGCCATCGAAACGTATGTGGCGATGCAGGTGGCGATCGACAACTGGCGCTGGGCCGGGGTTCCATTCTTCGTACGCACCGGCAAGCACATGTCGCGCCGGGTCTCGGAGATCGCGATCCGCTTCAAGCCGGCACCCTTTGCGCCGTTCGAGGACACCAACGTGGCTGCGCTGCCGCCGAACTGGCTGCTGCTGCAGATCCAGCCGGATGAGGGCATCGCGTTGCAGTTCGAGGTTAAGCGCCCCGGGCCGGTGGTGGATCTTGCGGCGGTGCGTATGGCGTTCAAATACGCCGACTGGTTCCCGAAGGAGCCGAATATCGGCTACGAGACGCTGATCTACGACGTTATGATGGGTGACCAGACCTTGTTCAACCGTGCCGATATGGTTGAGGAAACCTGGCGTGTGGTTGGTTCGGTGCTGGAAGATTGGACCAAGGAAAAGCCTGAGGGGTTCCCGAACTACGCCTCCGGCAGCAATGGTCCTGCTGAGGCGGATGAATTGCTGGCACGCAGCGGGCGGGCTTGGCGGCCGGTGGTGGATACGGCCGAGGACCGCGCGGGCAGCTGAATATTCGCTTCAATTCAACTGTTTAACGCTTTGGCCGGGGATGTCCCGGCCAACCCTGCATCTCAGTTCAAGCGCCACGAGCGCCAAATGCCCAGCAAAAACGCGACGAGTACAAACCCAAATAAACACGCACACCAAAGTCTGGACCCCTCCAGACCATGATGTGCGCGCACCGTCTACCCGAAAGGCCCCGAGCGGCCGTTACGGAAGCCTTAGCCCGCGAACTGGCGGGCGCGGCTGATCGCCTCATCGAAGGCCGAAATAACCTGACGATGGCTGGAATTATCGTTCATGCTTTCGATGTCGTTGAAGCCGCGGCTCATGGCAACGGAAAGCAGGATCGTGTTCGCACCGCTCTGCGGACCGTGCAGGTTCAGCAACCGTGCCGCCCCGCGCAGGGCGCCGACGGCGCAGCGGCGGCCGTCACGGGTTTCGTAACGCCGCTGAACCCAATCCTTCCGGTCCTCGATCAGCGCGCGGCCGATGGTCAGCACCTGAAGTGTCACCGCATCAGGCTGGCCGGCCGGCAGAGGCTGAAACGCATGCAGGGGAACGGCTTTCGATACCGGGGGCGACCCCAGCACGAAATGAGACAGGCGCGTCCAGAAAGAAGGCTTCGCAGGCGAGGTGAGATAGCCAATTCCATCAAACGGCATGGGTGCCTCCCATTGTTACAGGGTGATGGACGTTAAACCACATTCTTGCCCCGAATGTTCAGAGTGCACGATAAGTTGGCTAAAATGGCTTTCACTTCACTGCCTGTACCGACTCCGAACGGATTACCGGCAATCGCCTAAACAATCGGCAGCCGAACGATAAAGCGCGCGCCCAGCACCCGGCCCGCGCCGTCGCGGCGGTTTTCCGCCGAAACCTGCCCATGCAGCGCCTCGATAATCTGCCGGCTGATCGACAGTCCCAGGCCGGAGTGCTGGCCGAAACTCTCGCCCTTCGGCCGCTCGGAGTAAAACCGGTCGAAAATATGTTCCAGGTTCGAGTCTGGAATCCCCGGCCCTTCGTCCTCCACACAGAGTTCCGCCATCCCGCCGGCATCGCGCACGCGGGCAATGATCTTGCCGCGCTCCGGGCTGAACGACCGTGCATTCCCAATCAGGTTGCGCAGCACCTGGACCAGGCGGTCCTCGACCGCCCAGACGCGCAGGCCGTTGGGCGGAGCGATCACCTCCAGCTTCGGATCATGCTCGGGGTCGCGCGTCGCCTCATCCAGTTCCTGTAAGGTCCGCAGTATCGGCACAACATCGACCTGCTCGACCGTTACGCGCGACAACTCGGCATCCAGGCGCGAGGCATCGCTGACATCGCTGATCAGGCGATCCATCCGCACCACGTCCTGCGCGATGATCGTCAGCAACTGCCGTTGCCGGCCGGGGTCCTCGATCCGGCGCAGCGTCTCGATGGCGCTGCGGATCGAGGACAACGGATTCTTGATCTCGTGCGCCACGTCGGCGGCAAAGCGTTCCGTTGCATCCATCCGCTCCCACAGCGCAGCCGCGGAGTTGGCCAGGGCGGAGGCCAGGACGCCCACTTCATCCCGGCGTTTCAGCAACGATGGCGGAACGCTGCCCGATCGGCCGCCGCCCTCGCGCATGTCGGCCGCCGCCTCCGCCAGCCGCAGGATCGGGCGGGCGATGGTCAGCGACAGATACCAGGACAGCATCACCGTCAGCAGCAGCGCCAGGCCGAACAGCGCCAGGATTGACATGCGCACGGTGAACAGGCTTTCGTCCACTTCGCGCGCCTCGCGGGTTAGCGAAACGATGCCGACGGTGTGCTTGTCGCGCTCCACCGGCACGGCGACCGTGACCAGCAGGCGGTTGTCGCGGGTGCGGCGGATATAGGGTGCGGTTTCGCTGCTGTTGCCGGCGCTGCTGAGGCGGAGTTCCTCCTTCACGTCCGGCTGCCAGTCGGGGCCGCCGGCCGAGGGCGTCAGGTCTACCCGGGTCGTCGGCGCCTTGTGCGGCAGCCATGACAGCACCTGGTCGTACAGCCAGCCGACGGTTTCCAGCACCGGTCCGTGGTTCGGCGGCGGCGGCAGCGCCTCGGTCGTCTCGGGGCCGGTGGCGCCGGGGCGTATGCGGGAATCCGCCAGCAGCGTGCCGTCGGGCGCATACAGCTTGGCCTGTGCATCCGGTGTCGGCTCGGTCAGGCGGCGCAGCAGCGAGACGGCCACCTCCGGCACCAGCTTGGGATTGTCCGGATCGGTTGTGCGGACTGCGCTTTCGCCCAACGCCCCGGCGAACACCCGGGCCTGTTCGCGCAACGCGGTGACCTGGGCTTCCAGCAGCCCGTTCTGGTACTGGTCGAGGTACAGCAGCGCCACCACCAGCAGCGCCAGCGGCAGCGCGTTGACCAGCAGGATGCGGCGTAGCAAAGGCGATACCCAGCGCTGGCGATACCGCGTGGGTGAGGCGCCGCGGGACAGACCGGTCAGGAGAAAGCCGTCAGGCAATCACTGCTCCTTGTAGCGGTAGCCGATACCGTAGAGCGTCTCGATCTCGTTGAACTCTTCCGTTCCGGTGCGGAACTTCTTGCGTATCCGTTTCACGTGGCTGTCGATCGTGCGGTCATCGACATAGATGTTCTCGCCATACGCCGCATCGATCAATTGGTCACGGCTTTTCACCATGCCCGGCCGGGCGGCCAGCGCCTTGACCAGCAGGAACTCCGTCACCGTCAACTGGATGTCCACACCCTTCCAGGTGCACTGGTGTTTCGTTTCGTCCAGCACGAGGTCGCCGCGAGTCATCACCCCGCTCGGCGCGGCGCCGGACCCCTCGGCCTTGCCGACTTCGTTGCGGCGCAGCAGGGCGCGGATCCGCTCCAGCAGAAGGCGCTGGCTGAAAGGCTTGGTGATGTAGTCGTCGGCGCCGAGGCGCAGGCCCATGAGCTCATCGACTTCCTCGTCCTTGGAGGTCAGGAAGATCACCGGGATGCTGCTGCGCTGGCGCAGGCGCTGCAGCAGCTCCATCCCGTCCATGCGCGGCATCTTGATGTCGAGCACCGCGAGGTCCACCGGCTTGGCGGTCATGCCCTGAAGCGCGCTTTCGCCGTCGGTGTAGGTGCGGACGGTGAAACCCTCCTGCTCCAGGGTCATCGAGACGCTGGTGAGGATGTTGCGGTCGTCGTCTACCAAAGCGATGGTTTGCTTCATCGGGTGTTCCTTGCCGGTCGGGGCGGAGTCTGGCACGTGGAGTCTGGCACGAGATCGCCATATCGGCGACGATTATGGCAGATGTCCGGACATGGAGTGAACGCATTATGGCAGGTGACGAATACGATCCGCCGCTGGAAGCGCGCCGCCTGCTGCGCTCGGCCCGGGTTGGGACCTTGGCGACCAGCGACAAGGGGCATCCGTTCGCGTCGCTGGTGACTCCGGCGTGTTTGCCGGATGGGTCGATGGCGATCCTGGTGTCGAAGCTGTCAGAGCATACGCGGCATCTGACGGCGGACCCGCGGTGCTCGGTGCTGCTGGCGGGGGTGCCGGAGACGGTCAATCCGCAGACCACGCCGCGGGTGACGTTCATCGGTTCGGCTGAAGTCGTGGAGGACAAGGCGCTGCGGGCGCGATTCCTGACGGTGCATCCGTATGCGGAGTTGTATGCGGGTTTCGGGGATTTCAGCTTCTGGCGGATCAAGCCGGAGGCGCTGCGGCTGGTGGGCGGGTTCGGCCGGGCTTACCGGTTGAAGGCCAGCGATGTGGCTCCCGACCCGGAGGCGGTGAAGGCGGTGCGGGCGGCGGAGGCGGGGATACTGGAACACTGCAACCGCGAGCACGCGGCGGCACTGTCGGTGATCGCCGGTTCGCCGGGGGATTGGCGGATGGTGGCGGTCGATGTGGACGGGTTCGACCTGGCGCTGGAGCAGAGGGTGGTGCGGATTCCGTGGGCGGCACCGGTGAGGGACGCGGGTGAGGTGCGGCGGGAGTTGGTGCGGATGGCGGCGGAGGGGCGGGAGGGTTAGTCATCGGACGGCGGTTTTTTCTTTGTGGCATATTCCGCGAGCGTAACTGCTCAACCCGGTTGAACGACGGGATCCCCGCCCAGAACAACGCGAATCGCCTGATCCGCAGAAAGTCCGCGTCGTGCCGCCGTTCCAACCACCGATCGAACGCCGGCGAACAGATCGGCGCCCCACTTTGAGCGGAACCCGCCCGTCACCTTGCGATACGTGGCGGTCGGCCGCAACCCGCGCTCGCTGCCGTTGTTGTCCGGCGGCGCATCGGGATGCTCCAGGAAGGTGAACAAACTGTTTCGCACTTTACCGTAACGTTTCCGCAGCCGCCTGGCGTGTTGGTTATCGGGCACCAACGCCATGATGCCGTTCAAATCATGATCCAGCCGTCGCAGCCAGGTCCGCCGCGTGCTCTCGGCCAGGCTCGTGCGCCGCCGCGCCAGCACCACGGCCCGCAGCAGCGCCGCCTTCATGCGCGGAGCGAAAACCGTGTCCCCCGCATCGATGGCATACTGGCAGTCGCGCAACTGATGCGCCAGGCAGACCTGCCAGAGATCGGCATGGCCCTGCTGCGCGCCATAGAGGTCGGACACCCAAATGCTCGGCCGATGGCCTGCCATCACCTCCGTGACCACGGAGGCGGCGCGGCTGTCGCGCACCACATGGATCACCACCTGATCGTTCTGGAACACCCAGTCCCAATCCGTGCGCCCGTCGATGCGCACCGACGTTTCATCGGAGCAGACGACCCGCGAACGGCGCAGCCGGGCGAGGATGGTCGCGACCTCGTTGTCGAAGCTCGGCTTGGCCCGCCGCAACATCGCATCCAGCGCGCCCTCGCTGATCCGCAGCGCATAGAGGTGCAGAAACAGCTGCGACAGGCGGCGGTAGCTGATCGCATGGGTGAAACGCAGATAGATCGCCAGCGCCATGATGTTGGTGCTGAACGGCGAGGCGTCCTCCACGCCCGCGGGCACCGGCGCCAGGGTGACGCCGCCGCAGCACGGGCAGTGTCCGGCGTAGCGCTCCACGCGGGTCACCATGGGACGCACGACCGGCAAGTCGATGTGGTCGTAACGGCTGTGCAGCACCTGATGGGCGTCCGCCAGACCAGTCCTGCAATGGGCGCAGGCCGGGACCTTCGCGGTTATTCTTTCGTCGGGATGGCAGGCCAGCGGACGGCCGCCGCCTGTGCGGCCCAGACTGCCTTTGCGCGGCCTGGTGCGCTTGCTCTTCTCCGGCCGGTTCGGCTTCTGGCCTTTCGACGGCGGCAGGCTGGAATTGACCGGGGTCTTGCCGGGCTCGCCGAGCCGCGCTTCAAGCTCGGCAATACGCCGCTCGGCCGCCTCGAGCCGTTGGAACAGCCCCGGATCAGGGCGTCCTTCTCGGCGTGGCTCAGGTGGTCGAGGTTGAATTGCTCGGGCACCCGGGGGTTGGAATCGACTCGGCCGTAACCGTGTCAAGCACTTTTTTCAGGTGGGGCGATGCGGGGACGGATTACCCCTCAAAGCGCCGGCTGAATGGGGGGATGAGCAGTTACCCGCGAGGAGGCGGTGGATATCGGCTTCGAATTCGATCGGTTTGAACCTGGCGGGGTCGTGGGGCGGCAGTTGCGGTTCTGGTTCGTTAAGGGCTTGCAAGACGTTGCGGCAGGTCTGCAGGTCCCAATAGAATGTGTAGGGTGGTCCGTCCGCCCAAGCCCGCTTGTATCCCTCGATCGTGTGATGCAGCGCTTTATCGCCCTCGCCTAATTCCAAATACAGATCGGCCAAGATGCTACCAGGTGGGTCACGCTCGGCCAACACAGCGGCGGCCTCGGCGTCTGAGCGGCGCCCAAGACGTGCAAGGCAAAGGCCGCGGATCGCCATCGACTTGGTGTCGCGAAGCCCGACAGCGTGGGCCATTTCGATCGCACGTCCGAAAGCTTCTCCTGCCGCCTCGTCTCGGGAACTGGCAGGATGCCATTGGCCGCAGTGGAACAGAAGCCAACGCTCATGGCCCGGGCGGCCAAGTGCGCGAAAGCGGCTGGCGGCGGTGTCCAAAACCGGGGCTGTCGGGGAGCCTTAATTAAATAATAGCCTCGTCTCGATAATGAGCGCCTGGGCCTCGAGTTCCCCATCCGCGCGAGCTGCTTTCGACAGTCTCGTTGCAAGATCTGCCCAGCCCATGCGCGCATCTGCGAGTGCCCCGCACTCCGCTAAGTGCCCGATCATGAAAAGGTCACACCAAAGGGTTTGGGTTTCATCGGAGATTGCAACGGCGACATCCCTGGCAAGGCGAAGAAGGTGCTCTGATCGCGCCAAATGCCCAGTCCGCCGAGTTGTTTTGAAATAGTGTCTTAAACATATCGATAGGTCGCTAAGCCTATCCGCCTTCAAAGCATCTAGGATATCGGACTCGCACTGGACACCGGCTTCGGCCGAGAGTCCAATTTCAGTAAGAGAATTTGCGGCGATGTTTGCGGCAAGACCGGGATCATCCACTGCAGCCAGGGGCGCAGAGTAAGCGTAGCGCCGACCCCACGTCCCTTGTGACGTTTACCCGGAGTTGACCGGCGCGACCTCGTCCTGGTGCTTCCAGTTCCACGGCAGCAGAGCGTCCAGTTGGTTCAGCCTGGTTTGCCCCGACACAATGCGTTGCAGCACATCGGCCAGCCACGCCAGCGGTTCAACGTCGTTGAGTTTGGCAGTTTGAATAAGCGTCGCGACGATCGCCCAATGCTTTCCGCCGCTGTCCGCCCCGGCAAAAAGCGCGTTCTTCCGGCCTAAAGCCATCACGGGGCCATTCTGCCCATATCAACCAAGAGGTCGCAGTTCATTATCGCTGGCACGCGCTACATGGCCGCAAGGTCAGACTGCTCTACGTCGAACGGCGATCTGGCAGAGAGGTTGTCGTCGTTGAGGCTGAACCG
>NZ_CAIWTY010000016.1 GCF_903915725.1 uncultured Rhodopila sp. | reverse complement strand
GTGCGCGGAGGCGCACCATCCACGCCTTGCGGTGCGGGTTTAGGCAACGGCGTGGATGCCGACCTGCGTCGGCATGACGGGGGGAAGCAGCAACCGCCGGCCGCTATTTTAACGCCTATGGGGCCTGCGCCCGCCATGACGATATGGGCGACCTGCCAACCGGTCAAAGTCAACGCCGGTTGGTATACTTGCCGATCACTCAAGCCCCTGGTCAAAAAGCCTTTGGCGGTTCACTCTTACTACGTGGCCGACGGTCAGGCCGCGGCTGCGCCGCGACCCGCTCCACCAACGCGGCGAACATGATTGCCTCAAACCGAAACAACCACGTTCTGCCGATCCCGCATTTCGCTACCGAATCGGCGGCGCGTACTGCAAACCACCCTTCGACCAGATGTTGTTGATCCCGCGCGGAACCCCCATCGGCGTAATATCCCGCTCCCAGATCTCGCCGAAATTGCCGACCTGCTTGATTACGTTGTAGGCCCATTTGGGGTCAAGGCCGAGCGCCTTGCCCATCTCACCCTCAACCCCGAGCAGCCGGCGGATGTCCGGATCCGTCGAGGTCAGGAAGGTATCGACATTCGCGCTGGTGATCCCCTTCTCCTCCGCGGTGATGGTCGCGATGAACGTCCAGCGGACGATATCGAACCACTTGTCGTCGCCCTTGCGGACCATCACGCCCAGCGGCTCCTTGCTGATGATGTCGGGCAGCAGGATCAGATCGCCCGCCTTCGGCCCCTGGCTGAACCGGAAGGTCG
The DNA here is from genome assembly GCF_903915725.1 of uncultured Rhodopila sp. GTDB lineage: Bacteria > Pseudomonadota > Alphaproteobacteria > Acetobacterales > Acetobacteraceae > Rhodopila. Next base: position 84,936 of record NZ_CAIWTY010000016.1, on the reverse strand, counting down.
CCAGCGCCGAGGCATCCGTCGAATACGCATCGCACCGCCCCGACAGGAACGCGCTCTGCACCTCCGCCAGATCGGCGATCAATATCGGCGTGAACTTCATCTTGTTCAGCCGGAAGAAGTCGTTGACTGCCAGTTCGGTGCTGGTGCCGGGCTGCACGCAAACCGTCGCGCCGTCCAGCTCCTTGGCACCCTTCACGCCAGCCGACTTCTTCACCAGGAAGCCGGTGCCGTCGTAGTAGTTCACCCAGGCGAACTCCAGGCCCAGGTTGCCTTCGCGGCCCAGCGTCCAGGTCGTGCTGCGCGACAGCGCATCGACCTCACCCGACTGCAGCGCGGTAAAGCGGTTCTGCGTCGTGGTCGGGACGAATTTCACCTTGTTGACATCGCCCAGCGCCGCGGTCGCGATCAAGCGGCAGGAATCCGCATCCAGCCCCTTCATCACGCCCTGGCTGTCCGGCAGCGAGAACCCCGGCACGTTGCCGGCGATCCCACACAGAACCTGCCCGCGGCCCTTGACCGCATCCAGCGTTGCCGAACCGGACCCTTGCGCCGCCGCGGGCTGCACCCCGGCCGCACCCATCATCAACCCGGCCAGCAGCGCCAGGCCGCTGAACCCACCCCGTCGTATCATGCCGCAGTCTCCCGATCTCGCGCGACGTTTCGCGCTTTGCGGCCGGACTGTGCGGTGCCCCGGACGCCAGATCAATGCCTAAATAACCTATAGTGAAAGCCAGCGTCGTTCTTACGTCAGGCCGGCCCGGCGCAGACCCTCGGCGTAACGGCTGACATCCTCGGCGCGAACGAACGGTGATCGCTCCACGGCCTGCGCGATCGAAAACCCCGGTTCGAGTGCCAGCAGACGATCACGCACCTCGTGCGCCTCCGGCATGAGACCCTGCCATCCCAAAGCCGCGAGGTAACTCTTGTAGGTCGAGGAAAACAGCGGATTCAACTCGACCGCGCGCCGGCCGGCCTCGATCGCGGCGGCATAGTCGCCGCGCATCAACTGCACGATCACCAGCGCCATGTCGAAGAAGAACATATGCGGATCCGCCGGTGACAGCCGGATCGCATGGTTGATGCGCCGCAACGCCTCCTCATGATCGCCGAGATACGAATAAGAGAAACCGGAGAAGCACCACGCCATCGCGAGGTTCGGGTTCAGCGCAAGCGCCCGTTCATGCAACGCGATCGCCTCCGCGGGGTGCTTGCTCAGATAACCGCGCACGTGTCCGGCCAGGGTCAGCGCCCGCGCATCGCCAGGATCCAGCATTACCGCCCGCTCCGCCAGCCGCCCGGCTTCGGCGATGCACGCGGCCGGATCGGTGGCCCAGCCCTGTCCGACATACAGCAGGTTCCAATACGCCAGCCACCCATGCGCCACCGAACTGCCCGAATCCGCTCGCAATGATGCCTCCAGCAGCCGCCCGGCCGCGACGAAGCCCTGCCATTCCATCCGGTAGACCCCCGGAAGCGCCCGCAACAACAAATCCTGCGCCGTCATCTCGGTCTGTTGTGCCATGTTCATCCGTCTCGCTTCGTGCCGCAGCAGCTCCGGGTCGATCCGCGCCACGATGGTGGCGCCCAGCTCATCCTGCAGCGCAAGCGGATCGGTCATCTCCCGGTCGAACCGTCCGGCCCAGACGATCTCTCCGCCCGCGCGCAAATCCACCAGCCGCACGATTATTCTCACCCGTCCCGGCGCGTGCTGAATCGTGCCATCCAGCATCAGATCGGCTTCCGGCACTTCCCACGGATAGCCGAATGCGCCCGATTCGGGGGCGGCCTTCCCCGGCGGGTCCCGCCAGGACATTGCCGGCACGCAGGAAATCCAGCGAAACCGCGACAAGCCGGCGGAAATCTCCTCCGCCAGGCCGACGGCCAGGCTCTCGTTGCGCTGGTCTCCGAGCGTGCGCATCGGTGCCACCCGGACCCGCACGGCCGACCGGTCGCCGCGTTGACTGTGCCGGCCGCCGCCATTGCTGACGGCCGCCGGCTCCTGCACCGCGGGGGATGTCTGCGCGACGGCAGCCCGGGCGCGAACGCGGCTGATCAGATCATCGGTTTCCGGGGACGGCCGCCTGCCGTCCCGCGCCTCGGCCAGAGCACCGCAGCACCTGTCATAGCAACCCGCCGCCGCATCCAGGTTCCCCAGTTCGGCATGGCTGCGGATCATCGCCCGCCAGGCGCCCTCGTGCAGGGGATGGATCGCCAGCAGATGGTCCGCCGCTTCGATCGTCGCCACCGGGCCGTCGCTGGCCGCCAGGATGCTCTCGCCGATAGCCAGGCTGCGGCGGTTCAGGCGATTGCGCGCATCCGCGAGCCAGGTATCGAAGGCCGGATCGAGACCATCCAGATCGTCCAGCAGCCTGTACTTGAACCTGTCCAGCAGATCGATGGCGATGGCGGTGCTGTCGGCGAGTTCGATGGTATCGACCGATAGCCCCATCCCGCGCAGGCTGAGATTATGCCGATCGGCGATAAAAAGATGGCTCCAGTCGGGGCCGAGGGAATCCTGCAATTCATGCACGCTCTGCCGCAGCGACGCCCGCGCCTGCTCCTGCTCACGCCGGCTCCAGAGCAGCGCAGCCAACTGCGCCCGCAATACGGGACGCGGGCTGGACATCGCGAGAACAGCCAGCAGTGCCCGGGTCTTGCGCGTGCGCGGCAGCAAGCTGCGGCCCCTGGTATCGCCGACCGCCATGTCTCCCAACAGGCGGATCTGCAAACAGCGCTGCCGATCGGCGAGTGCGGCAGTTTCGGTGGAAGGGGGGCGTTGCCGGAGAATGGGTCCAACCTATACAGATTAAGCCTGATTTCGCGAAGTCGCTACTTCCTCAGCAACTTTTGCCAGTTAGTATCTATTCCGCTGAATTGTGACACTTATCTGGGCCGGTCACACCGTTTTGATACTCCGGATCGCGACGCCCACAAAGTGGGAAGGTTAAAGCGTCTACGGCATGACAATTTGGGACGATAATTTTCTTCGATTGACCAACTCCGTGACATAAATTGCATTTTACGGCATCATCGCCGGCAGCGTGCCGGAAGGAACCGTCGTGGCAGCCCAAGGTCTGAGTTTGACCGCAGAATCGCGGTTTCCCACGCGGTCCCGGCTCGGCCGCGGGCTTGGTTTGCTGCTGTGCATCGGCATCGCCGCCGCGGCAGTCGCAGCCGGATTCTACGCGCCGCTGATCGGCGCCCCGCTGATCGCGATCGCCATCGGCGTGCTGATCGCCAATGCCTTCCCCTCGATCGCGCGGCAAAAGGCGCTGGGGATTTCGGATACGAGCAAACTCTGCCTGAAGGGCGGCATCGTCCTGTTGGGCGGGAGCCTCGATCTCGGCCAGATCGTCCATACCGGCCTCGGCTCGCTGCCGCTGCTCGGCGTGACCATGGCGTCGGGATTGATCTGCGCGCTGTTGCTGGGGCGTTCGCTGGGAATCGACTGGCGCATGCGGTGCCTGATCGGCATCGGGACGACGATCTGTGGTGGTTCGGCGATCGCCGCCCTGGCGCCGGTGATCCGCGCCAAGGCGGAGGACATCGCCTACTCGGTCACCGTCGTGTTCTTCTTTAATATGGTCGCGGTGTTCACCTTCCCCGCGCTCGGCCATTTGCTTGGGCTGAGCGACAACGGCTTCGGCATCTGGGCGGGCACCGCGGTGAACGACACATCCGCCGTGGTCGCCGCGGGTTTCGCGTTCAGCCAGGCCGCCGGCACGACGGCGACGATCGTCAAGCTGACCCGCACCACGCTGATCATCCCGCTGGTGCTAGCGTTTGGGCTGGCCGTGCCGTTCCTGTGCAAGGAGGAGACCTCGGCATCGCAGTCGCTGGCAAAGCGGCTCTATACCGCCGTGCCGGCATTCATCGTTCTGTTCATCCTGGCCGCGGCGGCGAATACGGCCGGGCTGATGGGGTCGCACGCGATGCAGGTGCAGACGGCGGGACGCCTGGTGATGGTGGTTGCGCTGGCGGCGGTCGGCTTGCAAGGCCATTGGCGCGCCTTTGTCGGCGCCGGCAGCCGCCCGCTGGTCCTCGGCCTGGTGACCTGGTTCGTGGTGGCGGGGACCAGCCTGCTGGTGCAGGCATGGACTCGGGCGCTGTGACAATCCCCGGGAAAATAAATTTGGATTTGTAGGAATATTTGGCTTGACATAGGTTCACATTCCTCATACATCTGGCCCTGTCGACGGGATAACTACGCCTTCGAGACGCCGGGCTTCTCGACAGCCCGGTAGCCTTCCCCATCGTCTGGATGGGGTTGATCCTCACCACATTGCCGGGTTCGGACAGGGCAGTCGCCAATCAGGCGGCTGCCCTTTTTTCGTGCGCCGGCGCCAGCAAACAAGGAAATCGAGATGCTGTTCTGCGAGAAGGCCAAGGCCAAACCGAGCGATGCCGCGGCAGAAGCGCCCGCTGCGGATGCCGCAAAGCGCCCGAACATCGCCCACTCCGGCAAGATCACCCTGGGCGGCGGCTGCCGCTTGCCGCTGCCGGGCGCTCCGATGGAGCGTGACCGCTCTCCGCGAGGCAACCACAGCAAGCCGGAGTAATCCGCCATGACCCTACCAGCCGAGCCGATCGTCCGATTTCATCAGATCCTCCCTGTCGGGCGGCCGCCGATACGGGCGGATCGCGCCGCCATGGGCACCTTGCCGATGCGGGCGGTGCGGTATTGCGAGGCCGTCACCAGCGCAACCGCGTTCGGCTGGTGGGTGTTCAGTCCGATCGACCAGGAATTCCTGTGGGATGGCACCGCTATCTTCTGGCGCTGCGCCGATGTGCCGGATTGGGTGCCGCTGCAGCCTTCGGTGCAGTTTCCGGACTATGCTGCGGCGTTCGACCGCGAGGCGCCCGAGGCGATGCAGGGCTGCGCACCGCCGTTTCTGACGGCGCTGCCGGAGCCGGGCTGCCTGCAGATCTGGACCGGGTTGATCGCGCAAACGGCGCCGGGCTGGCATCTGCTGGAGCGCTCGATGCCGAACCTGCCGCCCGCCGGGGCGATCGGGATCTTCGAGGGGATCATCGAGACCGATCGCTGGTTCGGGCCGCTATTCGTGAACCTGCGGTTCACCCGCAGCCATACGCCGGTAAAGATCCGGCACGACTACCCGCTGGCGCAGGTCTCGCCGGTACTGCGGGAGTGCTACAGTAACGAGACGCTCGACCGGATCGTGGTTGACACCGGGCTGTCGAGCCTGAGCGAAGAGGATTGGGACGGATATTACGCGACGATCGTCGAACCGAACGCGCGGCCGAACCGGCCGTTCGGGGGGTATGCGACGGCGGTGCGCAAGCGGCGGCATGAGTGCCAGCGGGCATTGGAGCAGACGGCGGCGGAGTAGATCGGACAGCCGCCAGCCGGTATTTTCAGATATACTTATTATACTGCGTGATGGTTCGTGAAAGGGCCGAACTTGCCTTCGGCCCTTTCCGACTTATCAGGCATCCAGGTCGCCCATTGGTATACTTCGTCACGTGACGATTCTGAATTCCGCTACAGGCGCCGCTGGCGAGCGCTCCGGCGGGGAAACGGTCTCCATTCCGCCCGCGCATAGGCTCCCTGCAACACAGCCATGGAAGCGCGGTTGCGTTATGGCGGCCGTGTGGCACGCTGCTCGCGAACCGCCCGGCAGCCAGGCCGGGTGGCCTTCGCGAGGGAATTCAAGGTGCCAATCACCATGGGCGCGCCAGCCGGCGAATCAAGCGTGGTCCGGGTTGCCTCACCCGCCGCCGTCCACGGTCTCGACACGGCGAGGAGGCGCTTCGGCGTTGCCGGCCATATGCAGCCGGTGACGACATGACCATCGCCATCGTCATGGGCGTCTCCGGCAGCGGCAAGACAACCGTCGCCGCCGGCCTCGGCCAACAGGACGGCTGGATCCTGCTCGAGGGCGACTCCTTCCACCCCCCCGCCAACGTCGCCAAGATGCACGCCGGCATCCCGCTGACCGACGAGGACCGCTGGCCCTGGCTGCGCGCCATCGCCGCAAGGGCCGACGAGTTGCGCGCAGCCGGCCAATCCGCCGCCGTTGCCTGCTCGGCACTGCGGCGGGCCTATCGCGACGTGGTCATCGGCGACCGCCCCGACACCGTGCTGGTCTATCTGCGAGGCTCGAAGTCGCTGATCGCCGGGCGCATCAAGGCACGCCGGGGCCATTTCATGCCCCCTGCCCTGCTCGACAGCCAGTTCGCCACCCTGGAAGAACCCGGCCCGGACGAAAACCCCATCATCGTCGATGTCGGCGGCACGCCGGAGGCGGAAATCGCGGATGCCATCCGGCAACTGAACGCGCGAAAGGGTCCGCCCGCATGACCAAGGTCTTTGCCGCCTACCCGAGCCTGCACGGCCGCGTCGTCCTGATCACCGGCGGCGCCAGCGGTATCGGCGCCGAGGAAGTCACGCAGTTCGCCCGCCAGGGCGCCAACGTCGCGTTCCTCGACGTAGCCGACGCGGCCGCCGGGCGGCTGACCGAGACCCTGCGGCAAGAGGGCCTGCCGCCGCCGTTGTACCTTCGTTGCGACCTGAAGGACATTCCTGCGCTGCAGGCCGCCATCGCGGAGGTCAACCGGCGGCTCGGCGCCATCACCGTGCTGGTCAACAACGCCGCCAACGACCAGCGCCACGCCTTCGAGGACGTCACCGTCGAGTATTGGGACGAGCGCATGGCGACCAACCTGCGGCATCAGTTCTTCGCCATCCAGGCGGTGGCACCGCTGATGAAGGCGGCCGGCGGCGGCTCGATCGTCAATTTCGGCTCGATCTCCTGGCACGCCAGCCAGGGCGGCATGCCGGCCTACACCACCGCCAAGGCCGCGGTTGAGGGCCTGACGAAAGGCATGGCGCGCGACCTCGGGCCGCACGGCATCCGCGTCAATTGCGTTATTCCCGGCTGGATCATGACGCAGCGGCAGATCGATCTGTGGCTGACGCCGGAGGCCGAGGAAAACCTGCTGCGCGCCCAGTGCCTCAAAACGAAGCTTGTGCCGGCGGATGTCGCGCGGCTGGTGCTGTGGCTCGCCTCCGACGATAGCCGGATGTGCACGAGCCAGTTGTGGGTGGTGGACGGCGGCCGGCTGTAGCAGGCTGCAGCCCGCATACAGGGAAAGGCCAGGCGCATGAGTTCCACATTGTCCCACAACATCAAGCCGCTGCGTCCGGCAGCACCGAACCCGGGTTTCGGCGCCGAGGTCACGGCCATCGATTTGCGCGCCATCGATGACGCCGGCTTCGAGACGATCCGGCAGGCATGGATCGACCACCAATTCCTGCTGTTTCGCGGCCAGTCGCTCACAGACCACGACCTGATCGCATTCTCCCGCCGGTTCGGCGAACTCGACCATGCGCCGGTGCAGGAGAACGGCCAGCGCTTCGTCCCCGGCCTGCCGGAGATCTATATCGTCTCCAACGTGATCCAGGACGGCGCCGCCATCGGCAGCCTCGGCGCCGGGGAAGCCGTCTGGCACACCGACATGTCCTACCTGCCCAAACCTCCCAAGGCGAGCATGCTCTATGCCTTGGAAATCCCGCCATCCGGCGGCGACACCTCGTTCTGCGACATGTACGCCGCCTTCGACAGCCTGCCGGACAATTTGCGCGCCCGCGCCACCGGGCGCCGGGTGAAGCACGACGGGACCTATAACAGCGGCGGCTACATTCGCCAGGGCGTGACGCCGGCAGACGATCCGCGTGAGGCGCCCGGAGCCCTGCATCCGCTGGTCTGCATCCATCCCGAGAGCGGACGGCGCATGCTGTATCTCGGCCGGCGGCGGATGGCCTGGATCGAGGGCATGGACCTGCCGGAATCCGCGGCTTTCCTCGACGAACTCTGGGCCTACGCGACCGAACCGGCGCTATGCTTCACGCATCGCTGGCGGGTGGGCGACCTCGTGCTATGGGACAACCGCTGCACGATGCACCGGCGCGATCCGTTCGATGCCACCGCACGCCGGATCATGCACCGGACGCAGATCAAGGGCGCCGCGCCGCCGGCCGCCTGAGCCGGATCACACGGCCGGCCAGACGGGCCGGTGAAAACCCAGCGGCACCGACGGGCGCGCCCAAAACGGCGGCGTCTCCGACATCTGCACGATCGGCTTGAGATGGCGCAGCCGCCCGGCGGGCGTTTCGCTGACCATCGACCAGCGATCCAGTTCGTCAGGCGTGAACTCCGCCGCCACGACCGGCAGGTCAGCCGCCGGGACCTCGCCGAGATCGACAATCCATTTCCCCACCTGAGCCAGCGAGATGCGCACCAGCCAGCTTCCACCCTCGGTGACGCGGCGGTTCAACGCCACCATCGCACCAAACGCCATCAGATAGCCGGTGCAGTAATCGATGGCGGAGACCGGATAGAATTGCGGTCCCGGCGTTTTGCCCGGGACCAGTTCGGCCTGCCGCAGGGTCATGCCGCTGACCGACTGCACCACGGTGTCGAACCCGCGCCGTGCCGCCCATGGCCCGGTATGGCCGAACGCCGACAGCGACACATGGACCAGCCCCGGCCGGATCGCCGCCAGCGCCTCCGGCGACAAGCCGCGCGCGCCCAGCGCGCCCGGCCGGTAGCCCTGGGAAAACACGTCGGCCTCGCGCACCAGCCCGCGCAGCGTCGCAAGATCGCGGTCATCGCGCAGGTCGAGATGCGCGGACAGCTTGCCGTGGCCGGTGTCGAGCTCCTGGTAGCCGAGATTCGGCAGATGCGGTGCGGTGATCTTCAGCACTTCGGCGCCGTGCTCGGCCAAAGTGCGTGCGCCGGTGGGACCGGCCAGCACGCGGGTCAGGTCGAGCACGCGGATGCCGGAGAGCGGACGGTTTCCCGGCGGCAGCTCCTCCGGCGGGCTGTCGCCGATGCGCAGGATCTCCAGCAACGGCAGGGCGGCGACAGCGGCGGCCTGGGGGTGCGCCGCCCATTCCGCCGCCGTCCTGACCATGCCGCCCGCGCCGCCGGCCGCGATGATCGCTTCCTCCAGTTCGGCCGCATCCCGCTGAGCCACCGCCCTGGCGACGGCATCGCGGTCCTCAGCTACGCCAAGCACGCTGAGGGCGGCGTTGCGGTGGTTCGGGAAGTTCGTGTGGATATAGCTCCAGCGTCCGTTCCTGGCGGAATAGGCGCCCATGATCGCATCGCGCGAGGCCCTGAGATCGCCGTCCGCGATCCTCAGGTAATGGCCGCTGCGTAACGACGCCGCGGCCTGCCGCAGGTCGATCGAGATAGCCTGCTGCCGCCCCGTGCGGGTTCGCCATAGCTCCGCTGCCGCAAGCCCTGTCGCGGCCAGGGTTGCCACACCTGCAGTGCCGATACGAAATGGTGTCGGCAATACCGGATCGGCGCCCCCGGAAAACGTGACGCCGCCGCCGATCCCGCTTTGCAGCGCCGCACTTGACAGAATCGTGTGCAGCGGGTCGTTTGGCGTCATGGCTAACCTTTCCGTTACTATCGGATTTTATACCTGTTTAGGCGTGGCAGGCCAATCCGCCGGCCTTTGAGCGGCCAAGGCGAACACGGGGATCGTTTCGACCAGTTGTAGTTGCACAGAATACAAAAATCCGTCGAGTGCCCGATCATTCGGTTTCCGTTCTGGAATCGGGCGGCTTTGGCCACGCTACGACTAATACCAGCCGGCGTTGACTTGGACCGGTTGGCAGGCCGCCCGTATCGTCATGGTGGGCGCAGGCCCGCCACGCCTTTGTTTAGACAGGGAAAAGGTGCGGATGCCGACCTCCTTCGGCATGACGGGGTGGCTGCGCCGGAGAGTCAACGTCATCGCCGGTTGGTATAAGACATTACACGTACGACGTGTTATTTTTTGGCAGTTTGCAATGATACTTTTCAGAATTCGCGACCTCGGGCCGCTCAATCGCCGGTTCGCTGAAGAACTGGCGGCCGGTTGCGGCGATCGATTCGCCTGCGTCGTCGATGAAAGATTCGGAGACGTGGACACGGCCCCTTGGCCGAAGGTGAGCCTGACCGTTCCGGCTTGCGAGCAAATCGGGCTGTATTGTCCCGATGATGTGGGATGGCGATGCGGAGACTACGGCCTCTACCTCGCGCGCGCACGTTTCCCGGACGAGCCGTTCTTCTGGATTATCGAGCCCGACGTGCGCTTCGGCGGAGCCGGTTCGGCGGCGTTCTTCGGAATGTTCCGCTCCGATACCAGCGCGGATCTTTTGGTGGCCGATCTGCGCGCGGCGGATCGGACTTATTTCTGGGAATTCATGGTCGCGGAGCGCGGTCTGGCGGTTTATCGCTGCATATTTCCCCTGGTTCGGGTTTCCGCGCGCGCCATCGACTACCTGTCGGCCAAACGCGTGCTGCTGTCCCGCAACGAGCGCCGGCAGCGCGACTGGCCGAATGACGAAAGCTTCGTGGCCACACTGCTGAAAAACAATCCGGATATGATTTGCCGGGATCTGAACGATTTCGGCTCGACACTTTACGATGCAGACACGCTCTCGTTCTGGAAGCCGCTCGACGGCGACAATCTGCACATGCGCTCCGATCTTGTAACGATCTATCATCCGGTGTTGTTTGGCGCCGATTACCGCGCGAAGGTGGAACGGGTCGAGGCGCCGCAGCCGGACCGCCGCCTGACCCGCCGGATCCGGCGGCGCCTGATCCGGGAGGTTAACAAACGCACGCGCTGGCAATAGCCGTTCGGAGATACCGCTTCCGCGGTCACGGTCCGGCCAAATGCTGCAACTCCTGATCGGCGTCCTGCCGAAGCCAGGCATCGGTTGCCTGATCGCGCGCGGCCGTCAGCCAGATGCGGGCCTGCGCGGTCTCGCCCATGGCAGCGGCGCTGCGCCCGGCGCGCAAATAGAGGTCCGCGGCCGATGCCGGGTCCCGGGTGTATTGCGCCGCCAGCGCCAGGCACCGCGCCATGCCGCGGTAGTCCAGCGCGGTCCGGCGCACATCGGCCGCATGCATGGCCAGGGCCGGATCATGCGCTATCCGGGCCTGGAGCTCATCGATGTCCGCCGCATCCGCCGTCTTCGTCAGCGACCCCGCCGCCTTCTCCAGCCCCGGCCGATCGGCTTTGGTGTCGGCGATGAGGCCGCGCAGGAACCAGGCGGCGTTGGCCATGGCGGGGTCTCCGCTGGCGGTCAGGGTCGCTGCGGTCTCGTCCGCCGCGGCAAGATCGTTCAGCCGGAACAGCGCGGTGGCGATGACCAGATCGAACGCCGGATCCAGGATGCCCCGCCGCGCCAGTTCGGCCTGAAGCTGATGCGCGGTTTCCAGTGCGGCCTGCGTCTGGCCGGCCCGCAACTGTGCGGTCGCCAGGTTGAAGCCGGCATCAGCGATGGCCGCGGCATCGTCGCGGGTGCGCGCCCTTTGCAACGCCGCGCGGTATTGCTCGGCCGCCTGCGCCGGCTTCTCCAGATTGAACGCGATGTCGCCGGCGTGGCCTAACCGGGCCAGGGCGGCATCGTCCGGCGGCCCTTTGGGCGGCGAACTGCACCCGGCCAAGAGTGCAATCAGCACCAGACATCGCCTCACGGCCTGACCTCGCTCGGTGGCAGGCGGCGGTTTTCCGGCACGGCGGAACCGGACAGTGGCCAGGTGTTGCGCAACTGGGTAAGCAGCTTCTCCAGTTCCGCCGCGGTCTGCTGCGACTGCGCCAGCAGAGCCGGCAGATCCGCGGTCGTGGTCTCGGCGTTACGGGTGATCGCGGGAAGCCGGGGCGTTGCCTTGGCGAGGTCGCGCGTCGCCGCCTGCACGGAAGCCAGCGCCGCGTCGGCGCGGTGCAGCAGGGCGGGCACCCCATCGGGCTGCGATACGGACGCCGTCACGGTCTGGACCTGCGCTAAAGTCGCATTCAGTTGCTCGGTCGCGGTCTTCAGGTTGGCCAGCATCAGGGTCAGCTGCTTCGAGATCTCCTCGTCCTTCATCAGCCGCCCGACATTGCCCTTGCCCTCTTCGATCCCCTGCGCCGTATCCGCCAGGGCGCGCATGGCGCGTCCGGCATCGTCGAGGATGGGGAAGATCTTCTTTTTCACCTCATCGACCAGGGCACCGATATTCTCGGTCGGGTCGCGCTCGGTCACCGCGTCGATGACGGCAAAATGCCAATCCAGTTCGGTGCCCTTGCCGCGGGTTATGTCGACGAACGCGGCTCCGGCGAGGCCGAACCGTTTTTTCACCACCGCCTTGCTGTCGCGGCGGATGTATCCGGCCGCCTGCTGCTCCAGTTCGCCTTCGGCGTACATGCGCTGGCTGGGATCGACGACGATGCGGCGGACACTGCCCACGCGGGTGCCGAGCACCTCGATGTCGGCGCCGGACGCCAGCCCCTGGCTGCCGGTCTCGGGCAGCATGATGCGCAGTTCGTTAGTATGTCTGAACCAGTCGCTGAGCAGCCCGGCGTGCAGCGCGCCGGCGATGAACAAGCCGATGCAGGTCACCACCAGAAGCCCGACCAGTTCGTCGGTGTTGCGCAGGAACTTCATGCGCGGTGCGGCGTCATGGCCCGGACCGGCGCCGCGCCATGACGGAGAAGGATGAGGTTTCAGGCCTCCCGCTATTCCCCAAGCGGCCTTTGCCGAAGCTTCGCATACACCGCCTCTTGCTCCGGCCGCGGGGTCTTCCAGTCGGGTTCCAACGTGCCGTTCGGATTCTGTCCCTCCAGATTGCCCCAGGCCCACCAATCGGTCGAGACACCCTGTCCGCCTTCGCCGATTTTCAGGCCATCCGGGCCGGTGCCGTTGAAATACGGCACGACGGTCGCCGCCCAGGCCTTGCTGTCCGGGCTGGACATCGAGGCCCCCATTTCACCGACGAACACCGGCGCCACGTTCTCGTTGACCATCCAGCCCCAGAACGCGTTCATCCGCTTGATCAGCCCCGGTCCGGAATCGACCTTCTGGCCGCTGATCTCGGCGGGATATTCGTGCACCGAGTAAACCAGCTTGCCCGGCACATCGTAGGTCAGCGGGTCGTTCCGCACGCCGCGGCAGTCGCCATTCGGCGGCTCCACGATGATCAGCTTGTCCGGATCGACCGACAGGATCACATTCCCGGCGCGCAGGTACATCAGGCGGATGTCCCGGTCCGAACCGCCGCCCCAGACGCTCATGCCCGGCAGGTCGAGCGGTTCGTTCCGCAGGTCATAGCCGATGATCGTCTGGTTGCCGGCGAAGTGCCGCGCCACCGCCTCCCAGTCCTTGATGAACTTCGTGTCGGTGGTGGTGCCGCGGTTGCCGCCGCCGTCGGTGCCGTCCGACGCGCCGCCCTTGTCGTACCACAGTCCGTTCCGCTGCTGCGCGCCCCAATTGTCGCGGTCGTTGTGCCCCGGCTCGTTGGTATGGTTGTCGAGGATCAGCCGCAGGCCTGCACTCGCCGCCGCCTTGGCGATGAAATCGATCTGCCTGAGGTTCTCCTCCATCGTGGCGTTGACCCAGGAGAACCGGATGCAGTTGAAGCCGTGCGAGGCCATCAGGCGGGTCTGGATCTCGAACAGGATATGCGAGTTGACCTCGTTCCAGCCGACGCAGGCGAGCCGCACGTTGCGGCCGTGCTGATCGACGATCTGGTTGCCTTTGGTGCTGAGGGGTCCGGCCGGCAGGAGCGTCGGCAGCGCGGGCGGAGCCGCTTCGACCAGTGCTGGCAGCGCCAGGACGGCACCAGCGAGCACGGGCAAGGCGCGGAGCATCCGCGCGAGGGACTGTCTGGTTTTCATCGTATCTCCTGCTGCCGGTAGGAAACGCCTGGCGGAGCGGAGCAACGCCGAAGCACCGGGCTTTGCAACAAAACTCCTGGTGGTACACGGAACCGGGAGCGGCTTCTCCCTTGATTGGCCCGCGCAGCCCTCCATATGCAATCCATGTGGATGGTAATCGGATGGCAAACCTGAACAACCTAACGCCCGAGACCCGCCAGCGGGTCGCCGACAGCGAGAAGATCACCATCAATCTGGGCTTCGTCGATCTCGGCCGCATCGACCTGATGGTGCAGGACGGCTTCTACTCCAACCGCACCGACTTCATCCGCACGGCGATCCGCAACCAGCTCGATCGTCACGCCGACGTCGTCACCCAGTCCGTGACGCGGAAGGTGCTCGACCTCGGGCTGCGCCATTTCAGCCGCGCGGATCTCGAAGCAGCCTGTGATGCCGGACACCGGCTGGAGATCAAGGTGCTCGGACTGGCCAGCATCGCCAGCGACGTGACCCCCGAACTGGCGCGCGCGGCGATCGCCTCCGTCACCGTGCTCGGCGCCCTGCACGCCACACCCGAAGTCCGCGCGGCGCTGGCCGATCGGCTGCATTGAGACAACTGAAAGCGCATTTGATGAACAAGATCCTGCCGCCGGAGATGCTCGAAGCCGCCCGGCTGACCAAAGCCGGGCAGTTGAAGGAGGCAACCGCGGTGCTGCAGCGCCTGCTCAACGGGCACGCCGCGCCTGCCCCAGACACCGGCGAAGCGGCCGGGATTCTATCCCGCGCCGGGGATTGGCTGAAGCGTCACCTGCCCGGCGAACCGCCGCCCGCGCCGGATGTCGGCCCGTCGCAGGCCGGGCAGTTCCTGGATAAATCCTTCACCAATGCGTTCGGCACCCGTTCTTACAAACTGTACGTCCCGCATGGTTACCGCGGCCAAAAAGTGCCGTTGATCGTCATGCTGCATGGCTGCACGCAATCGCCTGACGACTTCGCCGCCGGCACGGGCATGAACGCAGCCGCGGACGGCGCGGTCTGCCTCGTCGCCTATCCCGGCCAAACGCGCAAAGCCAACATGCAGAAGTGCTGGAACTGGTTCAAGCCCGCGGACCAGCAGCGCGACGCCGGCGAGCCGTCGCTGATCGCCGGAATAACCCGCGAGATCATGCGCGACTACGCCGTCGATCCGCGGCGGGTCTATATCGCCGGGCTGTCCGCCGGCGGAGCCGCCGCCTCGGTCATGGGCAACACCTATCCAGACCTGTATGCCGCTGTCGGCGTTCACTCGGGCCTGGCCTGCGGCGCCGCGCGCGATATGAAATCCGCCTTGGCCGCCATGCAGCACGGCAGTGCGGGCGCTCCGGCGACGCGGCACGTCCCGGTGATCGTGTTTCATGGCGACCGCGACACCACGGTCAACCCGCGCAACGGAGATGCCGTTGCGGCGCAGGCCGCGCGAGGCGTGTCCCTCAGGACGCATACCCGGGAAGGCCAGGACCCCGGCGGATATCGCTACACCCGCACCGTCACGACGGATGCGGGGGGGCACGCCGCGATCGAGCAATGGACCGTGCACGGCGCCGGCCATGCCTGGTCCGGCGGCCACCCGGCGGGATCTTTCACCGATCCGAAGGGACCCGACGCAACCAAGGAGATGCTGCGCTTCTTCCTGGAGCATCCGCGCCGCGCATAGAAGATCCCACGCTGTCGTTACTCATCAAGCCGAACCAAACCGGGCAAGCATGGCACTCTGCACGGGGGAACGGTCATGCGGGACGACGATCTCAGGGCTTCGAGCAATGTCGACGATCGCCGCGGCCAAGGTGGGGGCGGTGGCTTCCCGGGCGGCCGCGGCGGCCTGGGTATCGGCACGATCCTCGTTCTGACCCTGCTTGGCTGGCTCTTCGGCATCAATCCCGCCGTGCTGATCAACGGGGCGCAGCTGGTGGCCGGCGGTGGCGGCTCGCCCGTCAGCCAGCAAAGCAGCCGGCCGACGGGCGCGCCGGACGACAAGCAGGGCATTTTCGTCGCCAAGGTGCTCGGCGAAACCGAGGATGTCTGGTCGCAAATGCTGCCGGAGCAGGCCAACATCGCTTACCAGAAGCCGATCCTGGTGCTGTTTTCGGGGGCGACGGGTTCGGCGTGCGGGACGGCGCGCTCGGCGATGGGTCCGTTCTACTGCCCCAACGACCGCAAGGTCTATCTCGACACGCTGTTCTTCCAGGACATGCAGCGGCGCATGGGCGGCGGCGGCGACTTCGCCTATGCCTACGTCATCGCGCATGAGATCGGGCACCACGTGCAGAACCTGCTGGGCATCCTGCCCAAGGTGCAGGCGATGCAGGCCAAGGCCCCCGATGACGAGACGGCCAACGCGATATCGGTACGAACCGAGCTGATGGCCGACTGCTTCGCCGGGCTGTGGGCGAACCGGATGAACCAACGGCACGCCAATATCGACGACAATGATGTGCGTCAGGCGATCAACACCGCCGCCGCCATCGGCGACGACCGCCTGCAGCGGCAGTCGCGCGGCATGGCCGTGCCCGACAGCTTCACCCATGGATCGTCGGCGCAACGGGTGCGCTGGCTGACCATCGGATTGCGCGGCGGCAGCCTCAAGTCATGCGACACCTTTGCCGCCGGGGAGCCCTAGGCGCCGGACGCCGCCGAGGTTCCTGATTCGGCGTGCACGCCATGGTCCTGGTAGACGCACACCGCCGGTATATTGCCTAAAGTAACGAAAGCGAGAGCGCCTTCGCTATCGCCCAGGCGCCACAATCATGCCCCACCGTTTCCCCGCATCGGACACAGCGCCGGAATAAGTCTCCGGATGTGCCCCGGGGCACAGATAGCATTGCCCCCCGTCAGGCATGGTCGCGATCTGGAAACGGAGATTTACCATGCGCGCCTATCTTAAAGCGGCTGTCCTGATTGTCACGCTGCTCGGAACCTATCTCGCTTTGCTGCCCCTGGTTGCATAGCGATGCCTGAAACCACAAGCGGCGCGGCCGTCAACCGGACCACGCCACCCGGCGGTTGCGGGCTACGCGTGCCCCTTCAGGCTATCGGGGACCTTGCCGCCGTTTTCCTCGAGCTTCTTCAACACGCCGGCATGCAGGGCAATGTTCTGTTCGGCAGTGCCATCGGCGCCGGCATGGACATTGATCTCGTTCGCAAGCTCCTTGCGCGCGCTCAGGCTGGAATCGAGATCCAGCAGCTTGAGCAGATCGACGATCGACGTCTGCCAGTTTCCGCCACCGCCCTTCTGCGACGCCAACTGGGTCAGCACCTGCTCGACATCGACCGAACCGGCGGTGGCCGCCGCCGCGCTGCCGGCGGCCGAAGCGCTGCCAGGCGCGTCACTCGCCGGCGTCGCGGCGTTGGCCGGATGAAAGATCTTCTCCATGATCGACCCGAAAATACTCATCTGTCTCTCCCATGCGATGAGCCGCCTGCTCAGGGCACGCGGCCGGGGTTGGCTACACGATTGTGCAATCGGCACCCACACTACTATGAGATGAAAAACGCAGTAGTGCGTTAACGCGCCGTTAACGGTTTTGTTAGACAACGCGCCCCAATAGATCGCCTCACAACAAGTTGTTTCAATATGTCTCAATCGAGACGATTTTCTTTGCATATAATTACTTAGTGCGATAGAGGCACAAGACGCTTTACAACACTCCTCTCACCGAAGGGACCACACTCATGTCGGCTGTCCGCCCCATTCTGATTGTTGAAGACGATGATGCCGTTCGGCAGATGCTGGTGGAACACGTTGCTGCAACCGGCTTATTCCAGTCCGTTGAAGCCTCCACCCTGAGCGAGGCGTCGCATCATCTCGATGCGGCCGAATCGCGGTTCGATTCCATTATTTTGGACATCAACCTGCCGGACGGAGACGGCCGCGACTTCTGCGCCAAGATGCGCCGCCAGGGCCACAGAATGCCGATCATCATGCTGACCGGCGCGGCGAATGAGGAAGACGTGGTGCTCGGGCTGGATTCGGGCGCCAACGACTATGTCGCCAAGCCGTTCCGCGCCAGCGAGCTGCTCGCCCGCCTGAACGCACAGCTGCGCACCTTCGACAGCAGCGAGGACGCGGTCTTCACGATCGGGCCATACACCTTCCGCCCGGCCGCCAAGCTGCTGGTGCGCGCGGACAAGAACCAGAAGATCCGCCTGACCGGCAAAGAGGTGTCGATCCTCAAATATCTCTATCGCGCCGGCGACCGCGTGACGTCACGCCAGGTCCTGCTGAACGAAGTGTGGGGATACAACGCCGGCGTGACGACGCATACCCTGGAAACCCATATCTACCGCCTGCGCCAGAAGATCGAAGTCGACCCGAGCGACTTCAGCATTCTTCTGACCGTTCCCGGCGGCTACCGGCTGAACGCCGCCGCCGATGTCGGGGAAGGCACCACCGCTGGCAGGCCCCTCACGACGTAAGGGGTCAGCTTACCGTTCTATCCTCGGCAGGAGTTTGGCCAGCGTGTTGCCCGGATCTGCGTCTGGGTGACACGCCGGCACGGTTCCAGCGCCTCCAGCGCCTCGAGCGCATCGACGACCGAAGCATAGCGCCGGCTACGGCCGATCAGGGGCTGAACCACGACGCTATCGATCTCATTCCATATGACACAATGGCATGCATCCGTTTCCGCTGAATGGAGCGCCAGAACCTCCTCGTAATCCTCGGTGCCCGTGCCGTGATCCAGCCGGACGACCATTCTCATGCCCAGTGCTTCCGACCATGCCATAATCAGCATGAGATCGGCGATGCGGAAGGAAAACCCCTTGATTGCGCTCATCATGCCCTCGGTTTGCTGGTGACCGGCGGACGCTAGCCAAACACAGGAGGCGCCGATGTGATCGGCGCCACTAAATGGCCAACTCGTGCATGTGGATCCTGGCGGATCGCCCGCCAGGATCGGTCATGGCCGCCTTCAGCCAAACAGATGCGAAAGATTCGTCACGCCCGCGAGCGTCAGGTTGCTGTTGTCGGAGAACACGATGTGAGCCGAGCCGCCTGAAACCGTCTCGTTGGCGACGGTGACCCCGACAAGGTTCAGTTTGTCGATGCCAGCCCGGAAATTATTGATGAGGTCCGTCGACGGTGTTGCACGGGCGAGCATCGTGTAGTCGTTCGCCGATCCCCACGGGTACTCATTAACCGTTGTTGCGCCTGTGCCGAACTGGATATTTCCGCCCTGCGGGTTCAGGTTGAGAGTGGCGGTTCCGGAGCCACCGATAAACGTCATTCCCTTGCCGCAGTTCTCGTCGGCAGTGATCGCGCCCGAACCACCGACGAGGCATAAGGTCCCATATCCGGCATTGACGTAAGCAGATCCGCTGCCGCCGATGAAGGTCATCGCGCCGGCGGCTTCGGTGGCCGAGATCGATCCCGTGCCGCCGTGGACGGTAAACGCGTCGTTGCTATTCCAGTCGCCGCTGGAAACCGTCGTGATACCCGATCCAGCCCATATGGTGGCGCCGTTACCGTCCGCCACGATGCTGTCATTGCCGGTGCCGGCGTAGATCTGATCGGCCGAACACGAGGTTACCATCTGTGGCCCGGCACCCATCGTGACGGTCGTGGTCGTATCCGCATACGTGGTGACCGATAGCCCGCTGCCGGCATCGGAGTGGATATAAGCGGCTCCGTCCGTTACGGTTACATTTGCCACCGGACCGGATCCGCCCTCCTGCACATAGTTCACTATGGCGCCGCGTTCCCAAACATTCGTATAGCCGGAGCACTCTGCCGTGAGAACTGCGCCGGCGGCACCAACCAGCAAATCGTACCCCGTGCCGATAAAGGTATCCGCGCCCGCAAAAGTCAGGAAAATATTGTCGCCGCTGCTGTTGATCACGCTGTTGCCGCTGACCGTCCCGGTCACCGAGCCGGCCGCCGTGATCGTATCGTTACCCTGGCTGTTGATGTTATCCGCGCAGGACAGGTTCAGGATATTCGTCGTTCCGGCGAGCGTCGTGACGTTGTTCGCGCCACCGCCATCGGAGTTGAACACAACACCGCCGGACCCGCCGGTGATGGTTTCCCCGTTGCCGCCGTTAATCGTCATGAGGCCCGCGCCGCCGATGAAGCAATCTCTACTCAGAACAGAGTTCACGGTGTTCGCCTGACTGCCACCGTAGTAGGTGATGTTCCCGGTGTCGCCATCGAGCGTAATGAGGCCGTTGGCGGCATAGACCGAGGCCCCGATCGAGTCGCCGCGCCCGAAGACACTGAGTTGTCCGGTTCCCGCATACACCCGGGCGCCGCCGCAGACGATGACGGTCGCATTGGTGGCACCGGTGTTGATGACGTCGTTGCCCGTGCTGTATACGGTCTCCGTGCCCGCGACGAAGTTCATGGTGGCGCCCTGCGCGCCTCCCCCGGTCGATACCTGCATCTGGTCACTGTAGATACGCAGGCTGACCGAGCCGCCGGCCATCGTCGCCTTTTGCTCGCCGCCGCCCTGGGTGACGTCGAACGAGGCGGTGCCGCCGTTGCTGGTGATCTGCATGTAGGCTTCGGTGCCGGTGACCGTGACGTTGCCGGCCGAACCGAGGCCAATGAACTCATCGCTGTTGTTGGCCGTGATCTGCGCGGTGCCGTTCACCGTCCAAATATTTGATCCGGTGCTGTCACGGATGACGGCCTTGCCATTCACTGTGGCGGTGATGTTGCCGATCCCCGCGGTGATGTCGTCGTAGCCTTCGCTGTCGAGCGTATCCTGACCCGACAGGATGATGATATTATTGGAGTTCGCGGCGGTCGTAATCTGGTTCGCGCCGGAGCCGGTCTCCTCCGTGTAGTCCAAGCCGCCGGATCCGCCGATGACCACGACATCGCCCTGGATAGCGGTGACGATCAGAAGCCCGGCACCGCCTTCGACCGCCTCGGGGACGCAGTTGTCCAGGACGACGCTATGCGGCAAAGAATCGGTAAAGATCTGCGTGCTTCCGGGGATCGCCCCCACCAGCGTCGTATCACCGAAAGCCAGGCCGTTGCCATCGGTGTTGTTGGTTTCGGTTGCCGGACCGCTCGCGACCTGGCTGCTCACCATGTTGGTGAACGTGTTGGCGTTGATCGTGACACTGATCGTCGTCTGGTTCAGCACGCCGACGGCAACGCCCTTGTCATCGACGAAGTTGTTGCCCTGCACCAGGAGCGACGAACCGCTATACGGGATACCTTCACCGCCGAAATGGATCATGGCGTTGTTTTCCGCCAGCGGGCCCTTTTCGATCGTGTTGTTTTCAACCGTGTCGGCGCCGCCGTTGGGCAGGTCGATGTCGTAGCTGGGAGTAGCGGTCGGGCCATCCCAAAAGAGGTTGTTGGTAATGTTATTGACCAGGGCGCGGCTCTTGAGCTCGTGGCCGACATTGGCCTGCTCGAACTCGCAGTTGGTCACCGTCAGCGAGTCGACGGCACCGATATAGGCGTTGTGGGTGTAGCCGGAGCCCGAACCGTTCTCATTGAACGTGTCGTTGTTCAGGACGATGGTGTTGCTTGCCAGGCCGAGGACCGGGAACGCCAGGAGACCGTTCTGGTTACCCTGGAAACTATCGTTATCCAGCACCATGTTGCCGCCTTCGTAGCGGATCCCGGCGGCGTTGCCACCGTCCGCGTCGCTGATCGCGGCACCGGTGAACGAAAAGTTCTCGATCGTGCAACTCGCGTCGACGGTGATGATGCCTTTGAGGTTCGTCGGCGGCTCGGTTGCGACCATATTGACGATGCCGCCGACGCCGATCAACGTGACGTTGGCGGTTACGATGGCAAAATCGTTGGTATAAGTGCCGGCGTTGACTTCGATAATATCACCGTTGCGCGCTGCCGCCACGGCAGCGGCGATGGTGGAGTACTCCTCCCCCACGCCGACGGTGAGTATGTTTGACACTGCCCACGCGATGGACAGCGGGATGGGCGGATCCTGAATGCCGATTGTGCCATCGCTGCCCGTTTGCGAACCGGTATTTGACGCGTGTGTCATTTTGCGAGGCCTTTCTGGCTGTGTAGCGGCTGGATTGCCGGCATTTTGTTGCAAATCGGCATACCAGTCCCTAGCAGTAACTGTAACAATTTCGGAATCATAGATGCGTTTTGCCCGCTCATACAAGGCCGTGCGGCATGAAATATAATTGACTCGAATCAATATAGGGTGAAATAATGAAGTCGGAACCTTTTACAAATTATAATACAACCCAGTCTCGAACCTTGGACGGTTGGACCCGCGGGGGAACCCCAACACCCGGCAGTATCATAAAATGGACGGTGCTTGCGCTCGCATCGCTCTCAACCAAGGTTATTTAATAGGCGATTCTCATGAAAATAAAACGAATTTGCCGGACGTATGCACGCCGCGCCCGCAGCCGGATCGCGCAATCGGCCCGAGCATTCACATCGTGTAACTTAAAAGGTTCCTTAATATTTCTTTCAGCATGTTTCGTCATATTTCTAAGACCCCGCCTGCTCGCAGTGAACCGGTCGGCCGATGCCGGCGATTTCGCCCCTATCCGGGCGCCGGCAGCCGGGTGGATGGCCCTGGCCCGCATCGACGGACTAGGCTTAATGGCCCCAAGTCAAGGTGGACTATAACCTGGCCTAATCCGGCGGACGCCGGTTTACAGCATTTGGTCCAACCCCACCCCCCAAAGGAGGTCGTGCCGCGGCCCTGGGGGGCCTTTGAACGTAACGGGTAACCACAGTAATATGGCCGGCGGTGAAGGAGGCGATGATGGCGAAAATTCACTACAAGGTCGTTCAACACGATGGCGGCTGGGCGTACACGCTCGAGAACGTGTTTTCCGAACCTTTCCGCACCCGCGCAGCGGCGCTGGCCGCGGCCAAACGGGTCGCCGCGGAGCAGCATGTGCCGGGAGACTCCACGCAGATCGAGTATCAGGATGAAAACGGGACATGGCGCACCGAGCAATCAGACGGTACTGACCGCCCGGATGCGGACGTTGTCGCCTGATCGACGCCGTACCGGTCCTGCCGGCCGCTTGCCGCCCTCAGCTTAGCCGCCGCGCTGAACTGCGTGGCGGAGGCCAGCCGGACGCGATGGCTATTCTTGCACCGGATTGAATGGTCTGACGAAATCCGCCTCGTCCTGCGCACCGATGGCCGGCGCGCCGACGGGAATGACGCCACCGACCATAAGGGGTGCATCCGCGGTTCGGTCCCAGTCCGCGTGCGGCGCCGAATCCGCCAGCGGATCGGGCGCGGCGGTATCGAAGCGCGATGAGGTGATCAGGTCGATGATCACCGCCACCGCGACCTCCCGCGTGGCTCCGGCCGCGACCGTGTCGGTGACCAGCGCCGCCAGGCGGGGCAGCACAAAATCATGGATGGGTGAATCGCTGCTCATGCAGACCTCGGGGCTATTTCGGTTAGGTTCCAATCTGCACCTTTCGGCGTCACCGGGAAAGCGTCGCGTGCATCCCGCGGCGGCGGTGCGCGTTCAGCACCCGAAAGCAGAAGGAGAACCCATGCCGATCCCACCGAACAGGCCGCCGGAGTCGCCGCCTCCCGCCCCGCCGCCGGAGCAGGCGCCGGGCGGGCCGGCCGAGGACCCGACGCCCGGCCTGCCGCCGGAGATCCCCGATCCGTCGCCGTCCAACGAGCCGCCGGGTCCAATCGTGGCGTAGCGGCGGGTCGTCCGCGCCCCTGACCGGGTCGAACGCGCCGGCGCGGCCGATCGGCGTGCAGCGCGTCAGTAGCCGGCGGCGCGGTCGACGACTTCCTTCAGCGGCTTGCCCTGGAGGAACAGCCCAAGGTTCTCGACGAACAGGCGGGCGACGATGCTGTCGCGCTGCGGATGCGGGCCGCCAATATGCGGCAGGACGACGATGCCCTCGGTGGTCCAGAATCGGTGCTGGGGCGGCAGCGGTTCCTGCCGGAAGACGTCGAGCACCGCGCCGGCGATGGTCTTGTCGGTGACCGCGGCGATCAGATCGTCGTCCTTAATCAGTTGGCCGCGGCCGAAGTTCAGCAGCCAGGCACCGGGCTTCATCCGCCTCAGCCGATCGGCGTTGATGAAGTTCTCTGTCTGCGGCGTGGCGGGGAGCAGCAAAAGAACAAAGTCCGACTGCGCCAGCACTGTGTCGGTTTGGTCGGGCGGAAACACCTCCGCCAGGCCCGGCAGCGTGGTGGCGCGCCGCTTGGTGCCGATGACACACATGCCGAGCGCGGTGGCGAGGCGCGCGACCTCCTGCCCGATGGCGCCGAGGCCCAAAATGCCCAGGGTCGTGCCATTCAGCGGTGTGGCGACGCGCTGCCGCCAGAGCCTTTGTTTCTGGTCCTCGACGATGGCCCCGTAGGACTTGGTGATGTGGAACAGCGCGCCGAGGATGTTTTCCGGCATGGACTCCCGATGCGTGCCGCGGGCGCAGGTCAGCGTCAGCCCGGGCGGCAGGTCGGGCAGGGCGAGCCAGCCTTCGACGCCCGCGGTTAGGGATTGCGCCCAGGCCAGGTTCGGCATCTGCGGCAGCAGGCCGGCGGGGACGGCGGCCGCGAGCAACACGTTGGTGTCGGCGCGCTGCGCCGCGGAGGGCGGCTGCCCGCGTCTGAGCGTGTCGATCGTCACCCTGTCCGCGAGGCCGGCGGTGGTGATCGCGTCGACATAGGGGCCGGGCGAGTCTGTCCAAAACAGCAGGTGCGGGCGGGTCTGCATCGCGGTCCCCTGAACGTTCACAGCGAGCGTACAGGGATTGGCGGGGGAGGGACACCCGTGCTTTCACGGTGCGCTACAACGGGCATGTGGCGGTGGTCGATCTGCCGGGATCGTACCCCGGTGGCGACGGCGAATCGGTCCATGTCGCCGCCGACATGGCGGCGGCTGACGATGCCCTGCGGGTGTTGAAGGAACAGGCCGATGGGCTGCCCTCGCCGTCAACCGTTCGGCGCATCCGCAAGAAGCTGCGGCTGACCCCAGCGGGCGGCCGGCGAAGTGTTTCGTGCCGGCACGCGGGCGTTTGATAAATATGAACGGAGCGCCGTCGAGCCGAGCGGCCCGACAATCCAGCTTCTGCGGTTGCTGGATAGTCATCCTGAATTGATCGAGGAACTGCGGACCGCCGAACCGCGGGACGCAGTGAAGCGTCGGGCGACGTAAATCGACTTGGCCTGGCAAGGGTGACGGCTGCCCGACCTGAGTTGTCCGATCAGGATGCGTCGGCATGCGACGGCCTTCAGCTACGCTAATCCTGTCGCATGCGCCCCACCGCCCCGTTATAAGCCCGCATGTCTTCAGACGATCCAATCCGGGCCATCGTGCTGGCGGTCGGCGCGACCGTCCTGTTCGGCTCCTCCGACACCATCGCCAAATTTCTCAGCACCAGCCTGCCGATCGCGGAGTTCCTGTGGATCCGCTATGCGCTGTTCCTGGCGATGGCCATGGTGCTCTGCCGCAACGTGACCCGCCGGTCGCTGCGTCCGCGCAATCCCGGCCTGCAGGTTGCCCGAGGCATCTTCGTCATACTGTCCTCGCTGCTGTTCGTTTACGGCGTGCGCCGGATGACCATGGCGCAGGCGACCACCATCAACTTCCTCTCGCCCATACTGATCACCATCCTGTCAGTGCCGTTGCTCGGCGAAACCGTCGGCCTGCGCCGCTGGGTAGCCGTCGGTGCCGGGCTGCTGGGCATGCTGGTGGTCGTCCGCCCGGGCTTAGGCGGCTTCGAGCCGGCCTCGCTGTTCGGTGTCGGCGCCGCGTTCTGCTGGGCGCTGACGCTGATCATCACTCGCAAGTTCGCCATCTCCGACGCGCCGGAGACCACCGTGCTGTGGTCCGCCGCTATCGGTGCCGCCGTGCTGACGGTGATGCTGCCGTTCGACGCGGCATGGCCGACGGGACGGCAATTCGGCCTCGCGCTGCTGTTGGGGGTGCTCGCATCCGGCGGCCAATGGATCGTCATCCTGGCGCACCGGCTGGCACCCGCCTCGCTGCTGGCGCCGTTCTTCTACTCGCAGCTGATCTGGGTGAGCATCCTGGGCTACCTGGTGTTCGGCAATCTGCCGGACCGGTGGACCCTGACGGGTGCCGGGATCATCATCGCCAGCGGTCTTTACACGGCACACCGCGAGAGAATCCGTGGCCCGCGCACCGCATTGGTCGCCAAATCCCGCCGGGGCGTGTAGGGAATGCGCGCCACGCCGCACCCCTGTATTCAGCGGGGGCGCGGCATCACATAGGCATGGCCTTAATTCTGGAGCCGGAGGCATGGTGGATACCGAGACGACCGCGACAACGGACGCCCCCCGCAACTTCATCCGCGACATCGTGCAGGATGATCTGGAGGCCGGGCGTGCCCGCGGCGTCGTGACCCGCTTCCCGCCGGAGCCGAACGGCTTCCTGCATCTCGGCCACGCCAAGTCGATCTGCCTGAATTTCGGCATCGCCAAGGAATTCGGCGGCCGATGCCATCTGCGCTTCGACGACACCAACCCGGTCAAGGAGGAGCAGCTTTTCATCGATTCGATTCAGGCCGATGTGCGCTGGCTCGGCTTCGACTGGGGCGAGCATCTGTACTACGCCTCGGATTATTTCGAGCAGCTCTATGAATGGGCCGAGCATCTGGTGCGCACCGGCAATGCCTATGTGGATGACACGCCCGCCGACGGGATGCGCGCCCAGCGCGGCACGCTGACCGAACCGGGGCAGAACAGTCCGTTCCGCTATCGCCCGGTCGAGGAGAACCTGGACCTGTTCCGCCGCATGCGCGCGGGTGAATTTCCCAACGGCACCCGCGTCCTCCGGGCCAGGATCGACATGGCGTCGGGCAACATGAACCTGCGCGACCCGGTGCTGTACCGCATCCTGCACGCCCCGCATCCGCGCACCGGCGACGCCTGGAGCATCTACCCGACCTACGACTTCGCGCACGGCCAGTCGGATGCGATCGAGCACATCACGCACTCGGTCTGCACGCTGGAGTTCGAGGATCACCGGCCGCTGTACGACTGGCTGATCGAGCATCTGCCGGTGCCGTCCCGCCCGCGGCAGTATGAATTCGCCCGGCTGAACGTCACCTATACTATTTTGTCCAAGCGGCACCTGACCAGGCTGGTGACCGAAGGCCACGTCACCGGCTGGGACGATCCGCGCATGCCGACGATCGCCGGGATCCGGCGGCGCGGGGTGCCGGCGGCGGCGCTGCGGGAATTCGTCAGCCGCGTCGGCGTCGCCCGCGCCTACAGCACGGTGGACGTGGCAATGTTCGAATCCGCCATCCGCGACACGCTGAACCCGTCGGCGCCGCGGCGCATGGCGGTGCTGCGGCCGTTGAAGCTGATCATCGACAACTATCCGGAAGGCCAAACCGAGACGCTGGACGCGCGCAACCATCCCGACAACCCCGAGGCCGGCTCGCGTCCGGTGACCTTCGGGCGGGAGATCTATGTCGAGCAGGACGACTTCATGGAAGTTCCGCCGAAGAAGTTCTACCGGCTGTCGCCCGGCAAGGAGGTGCGGCTGCGATATGGCTACTTCGTCACCTGCCGGGAGGTGGTGAAGGATGCGGACGGCCAGGTGGTGGCGTTGCGCTGCAGCTACGACCCCGGCTCGAAAGGCGGCAATGCGCCGGACGGGCGGAAGGTGCAGGCAACTCTGCACTGGGTCGCGGCGGCGGATGCCGTGCCGGCGGAAATCCGGCTTTATGCACACCTGTTCAACCGTCCCGACCCGGGAGCGGAGGGGGATGCGCTCGCCGACATCAATCCGGAGTCGCTGGAGGTGCTGACCGGCGCGCTGGTGGAACCGGCGCTGGCGGATGCCCCGGTCGGCGAGGCGGTGCAGTTCGAGCGGACCGGGTATTTCGCCATCGACCCGGATTCGCGGCCCGGACGGCTGGTGTTCAACCGGACGGTGGGCCTGCGGGACACCTGGGCGAAGGTGAGCGCCAAGGGCTGATTGCGGCCGGGCGGCCGTCGTTCCGCCACGTCATGCCCGGACGGGGCGGCGTCCAGCTTCCCACAGCACAAACGCGGCCGTGCAAGGTGGCGCTTCGGCCGCGCCGCCTCGTCATGCCGACGGAGGTCGGCATCCACGCCTTTTGCCCGCACAAACAAACGCGTAGATGGTGGCCCTTCGCACGCCATGACGGTCGAAGCGGTCCTGCCTATGGGTCAAAGTCACTGCCGATTGGTATTAAACCGGCTCTCAACGCGGATACATCATAAATTGCGGCACGCCACGGCGGAGCTCGACCCTCGCCGTGCGAGTTTACGTTACCGGGGATTGGCGGCCCGCGGCAGCGGCGTGGTAGAGATTTGGTGAACGGCAGTCACAGCGTTTTGCTCCTATACTGATATAATACTGTCATAGGATCTCTCTACTCGAAAACACCATCGCCCACCGGCGGGCAAAGGATAGTCCCGTGAACCGTCTTCTATTGTCCGTCAGCGCCGCTCTGCTCAGCCTCGCCGCTTCAGCGGCACACGCAGATACACTTTTTACATTCACCGACAACTTCGCAAGCGGCGATGTTGTCACTGGTTCCTTTGACGGAACCGCCCATGGCAACCTGATCACCGGCCTGTCGAACATTTCCGTATCATTCGATGGCGTCGCATTCAACGGCAACGGTTCGCTGCTGGCCTTTCACATGGCCACGTCGACTGAATGGCAACCCGGCGGGGCTGTTGCTTCATTTGATGGCACACAAAACAACTTCCTGTTCCAGGATAGAACCGCCACTCAACTTTACTTAGACGTATCAGGTCAAGAGATTGGTGCTCTGAACAACTATATTCCATATCCTGAAACCGGCAATGATGCTTCCGGTCCCAACACCTGGACTATCTCGGCAGTCCCGGCGGCAGTTCCCGAACCCGGTACCCTGGCACTTCTCGGGATCGCGTTTGCCGGGATCGGTCTTGCGCGCCGCCGTAAGGCGATCTCAACCACCTTCACAGCGCGATGACGGCTCCAAATACCGCACTCGTCTCATTTGTGTGGGGAATCGAAATCGCCCGCGGACCACGGCACTGAGCACTGGGCCGCGATGCGCTCTCTCGCGCATCGCGGGCCGCAATTCAAACTTGTGTCGCGCATGCCCAACGCGTTCACGCCGATCTCACTCGGCGTGACGAGGCGGCATGGCCGGAGGAATCGCTCGCGATCCCGGTTTATTGTCAGGCCGGCACAAGCCGATCGGCCTGACCGGCCTCAGCCACGAGCTCCAGCTTCGACTCCATCACCTCGGGATCGTCCGGCATGCGGCGGACGGAGAATCCCATGTGCCGGATGAACGCCAGCATCGCGGTATTGTCCGCCAGGATCTGGCCGGTCACCTCGCTCAGGCCCTTGGTCCGCGCCCAGGCAATCACCCGGTTCATCAGGCCCGACGCCAGGCCACGGCCTTTCATGTCGGCCTGCACGATCACCGCGAACTCCGCCGAGCGTCCGTTCGGCTCACAGACCAGCCGGACCACGCCGACGGTCTCGCCGGTGCTGTCGCGCACCGCCACGAACGCCATCTCCCGGTCGTAATCGACCTGCGTCAGCCGGGCGATCTGTTCGCGCGACAATTCGCGGATCGCGCTGAAGAACCGATAGCGCACGTCCTGCGGCGACAACCTGCTGAAGAAGGCGGCATGAGCCTCGGCGTCCTCCGGCCGTATCGGCCGGATCGTCATGCTTTCGCCGCCGATAACGCTGCACGTCACCAACTCCTGGGGGTAAGGCGCAATCGCCAGCGGCGGCGGCGCCTCGTCCAGGTCGCGCAATTGCACCCACGCGTCCGCCGCCAGCACGCTGTGCTGCTCGGCGAACAGCGACGGCAAGTCGAACACCTTGATCTCCGGGAAATCCAGGATCAACTGGCTGACCCGGACCAAGGTCCCGGCCACCGCGTCGACGCTGCCCGCCGGGCGGTCGCGCAGCGGACGCTCCAGCATCGCGCCGCTGCGGCAGCGGCGGATCAGCGCATCGGCCAGCGGCAGGTTCAGCGGCGGCAGATCGACCGCACGGTCCAGCGGATTGGGCGCGGTGCCGCCGGAGCCGAAGGCGATCGTTGGACCGAAGCCCTCCCCGTCCGAGACGCGGATCGCAAGCTCCCGCGCGCGTCCGGCCTGATGCTGCACCAGCAGGGCACGCTGATCCTGCTCGCCTTGTATTCGTGCCGCCAGAAGCTGGGCGGCGGTCGCCACATGCGCCGCGTCCAGCAGATCGAGCACCAGACCGCCCGCGGGCCGGGTTCCCGGCCGGGCAATGTCGCGCATCTTCACCACAACAGGATAGCCGACGAGATCGGCGGCCGCGGCGGCGTCGGCCGGACCGGACACCACACGTGTCGGCACCACCGGAATGCCATAGGCGGACAGTACGTTCAGCGACTCGTCCTGGGTCAGGGCCAGGCGGCCTTCGGCACGGACCCGGGCGAAGATACGACTCACCGAGGCGCTGTCCGGCGCCACCGTCATGACCTTGCTCGGCGGCAGTTCGCGCGCGGCGGCGCGGTTGCGGCGGTCCTGCACCAGATGCTCGAAGCCGCGCACCGCCTGGTCGGGAGTCGCGAAGACCGGCAATCCGGCGCGGATCAGGGTCGCCCGGTGCAACGCGCCGGTGCTTTCGCCGAGCACGCAGAACAATATCGGCGAGCGCTGCTCCGGATGCTTCACGGTCAGGCTGGCAATGATCGCGTCATCGCGCGGTCCGGATGGCGCGTGCATCACCAGCACGCCGCCGACATCCGGGCGGGCGGCGAGGCGAAACGCCGTGGGGGCCAGTTCGTCCGCCGGCACATGCTCACTGATCGTCTGGTCGTCGCACAAATCCAGGCCGGCGCGCAGCACGGCGTCGCGCGCGAGCCGCCCGGGCCCGATCGCGGTGCTGACGATCGCCAGATTGTCGCAGCGGACGGGCTTGGCGCGCGACAGCGTCTCGGCCGCCGCCAGCAGGTCCTCCAGCCGGTTCACGCACAGCACCCCGGCGCGCCGCAGCGCGGCCTCGAACGCCAGATCCGCGCCACCGTCGGCGTTCATCATCCGCAGGCCGGCGCGGATCGCCACCACCGGACGCAGCTTGGCCGCGGCGCGGGCGGCCGACAGGAACAGGCGATGGTTCTTGATTCGCCGGACATCCAGCAGGATGGCGCCGGTGTCCGGGTCGCGCGACAGCCAGTCCAGCACCATGCCGTAGCCGATGTCGTGGTTGTTGCCGACACCGACGATATGGCTGAAGCCGACCCCGTTCGGCTCCGCCCAGTCGATCACCGCGCGGCTGATGGCGGAGGATTGCGACACCAGCGCAAGCCGGCCGTGGGGCGGCTGAATGTGGGAACGCGTGGCGTTCAGGTTGAGTTTCGGCACAGCGAGCCCGAACGAATGCGGGCCGAGGGCGCGGACGCCGGTGCGCGTTGCATGCTCGCGAATGTTGTCGGCCTCACCGGGGATGATCGCGGCGAAACAGCCCCGGGCTGCCATCACCGTCATGGCGGCGCCGATCTGATCGGACGGCAAGGCCAGCAGGGTGAGGCTCACGCCATTGGGAAGCTGCGAAATGCTTTGCAGCGTGTGGATTTCGCCCTTGAACCCGCCGACGGCAAGGTTGGCCAGCATCTTGGCGCTGGCCTCCGATTCCAGCCCGACGACCGCGATCGAGGCGGGCCGGAACAGATTGGCGGGATCGAAACGGGCGGATGAGGCGAGACGAGGAATTGACATGGTGCGGCGCAACATAAAGGAGGGGAAGGGGGCAAAAGCAAGGCGCAAATCAGAATCCGGTGCGATCGCATAGCAGATAAACGCTAACAGAACGTTAATGTGGCGCGGATTCCGGGCGCCCGTGTCCTGAAATGGCGGGCAGCGAGGCCGACTGTGGCGCCGCGGCGGCGCCTTGGCAACCGGACGGCGCCTGTGGTCTGCCGGACACAGGTCAGCCGAGACGGTCTTGCCGATTCGGACGCGACCGGCGAAAGACCGGACGTCGATACAGGTGTCGGGCGCATCGTTGCCCCCATAGGGGAGGCAGCAGCCAGTACCGGATGGCGCAAATCAGTCCGCGGCGGTTGCTTCGGCGAGGGTGGCGAAGGTTGCAATCAAGCGATCGAAGCCGGCGGTCTCGAACACCTCGCGCACCGCGGGTTGCAGTCCGGCGACGGCGAGCCTGCCGCCCTTTTCCTTCGCCAGCCTGGCGGCTTTGAGCAACACCCGCAGTCCCATGCTGCTGATATATCGAACCTGCTGCATATCGGCGACAACCGGCCCCTCCGCGACCATCGCCGCCAGCTCGGTTTCGGCCCCGGCCGCGGTGGTGGCGTCGAGGCGGCCTTCGAACTGAGCGACGATATAGCCCGCGGAGAGGTAACGAGCCTTCAGCATGGGTCCCCCGTTCCAGATTTGCCGTTCCCGGGTCGTTTGATCGTGACTATCGCCAATCAAACAAACCGTATAGCCGCCGAGTGTGCCCGTTGCAGAGGCCGGACGCCAGAGCTTGCCGAAATCCGCATAGGGACGGAAAAATCTTGCGACGAACCGGCCTTTTTAGGGGAACGTAAAATGGTAGCGTTCGGCTCCGGGCTGAAACATTTCCTGGGCCGATCGGCTGACAAGACAATGCAGCAGCCGCCTGGACTGGTCGCCTGGCTGGACACCCCCCTGCCCTATCCTTTGGCCATCGGCCTGGCGATCCAGCACGTGGCGGTGCAATCGGTTTATTTCGTGCTGCCGGCGGCAGCGGCGGCGACGGTGACCGGCGACCCGGGCGAGATCACGCGCTTCCTGTGCCTGTCGATCCTGGCCGTGGCGTTGTGGCAGGCGCTGCAATTGATCACGCGCGGACCCATAGGCTCCGGTTACCCGATCCCGGCGACCCATACGGCGGCGCTGCTCGGCGCCTACGCGATGACGGGCCATGGCGGCGGCGGATTCGGGGGCATCGGCGCGATGGTCTTCCTGACCGGCATCGGCGCCATCGGGTTGGTCTTCCTGATGCGGCGGCTGCGGGTGTTGCTGCCGAATGAGGTGGCAGGTGTCGTCGTCATCCTTATCGGCGTGGCGCTGGTCGTCCTGGCGACGGCACAGCTCGGCCTGCAACCGGGAGGGACTGCGCCGCATACAGATGCGCTTTTGGCCATGTTCGGCACGCTTGGCGTGATCATCGCCCTGGCGCTGAGCGGCACCAGGGCAGCACCATTCGCCGTGCTGGCAGGTTCGGCCGCCGGGGTGGTGCTGGCGATTGCGCTCGGCCAGGCTCCGGCGAACGCCGGTGAGGTCCTGGCAGCGCGGCCCTGGCTGGCGCTGCCGCAGCCCTGGACACCGGATTTTGATGCGGTGCAGGCGGGGCCGCTGCTGGCCTATCTGCTGGCCCTGGTGGCGCTTGTCGCGACGGCGGCCGGCAACACGGTGGTGATCCAGCGGGCCTGCGATGCAAGCTGGACGCGGCCGGATGGGGCGCCGATACGCCGCGGGCTGCTGGCGAACGGGATCGGCATCGCCGCGGCCGGATTGCTCGGCGGCGCGTGCCCTGGGCCGGCAACCGCCGCCGTCGGCTTGTCGATCGCCACCGGCACCCTGGCGCGGCGGATCGTCTGGTGCGGCGTGCCGCTGCTGGTAATCGTCGCGCTATGCCCGAAATTCGTCGCGCTGTTCGTGCTGACTCCGGCACCCGTGAAGGCGGCGATGCTGTTCTACGTGGCGGGATTCATCATGGCTCAGGGGTGCCAGTTGGCGACGGTGAGGCTGCTGGACACAAGGCGGACGCTGATCATCGCCTTCGGGCTGAGTTCCGGCCTGACCGTCGCCGTCGCACCGCAGATCTTCGTGCAGGCGCTGCCGGCGATCGCCTCACCGCTGTCGTTCGGGGCGGTGATGGCGTTCCTGGCGAACCTGGTCACCTTGCCGCTGGTGTCGCGCAAGGCGGAACTGGAGTTGGCGATGGATGCTCGGGCTGGACGCACGGCCAGCGACTGGCTGGAGCGGCTCGGGGGGACCTGGGGCCTGAAGCCGCAGACCGCGCGGGCGGCGGAGCGGGCGGTGAGCGAACTGGCGGAACTGCTGCTGGAACGCGGCACGGCGACTGTGGCGTTGTCGGCGTGGCGGGCGGAGGACCGGGTGGAAATCGGGTTGAAATGGCAGGGCGAGGCGCTGCCGGAACGCTCTGCCACGGTGCGGGCGGAGGATGTGCTGGGACCGTTGGAGGCGCAGGAACGCTTCGCCGTGTGGATGGCGACGCGGGAGGCTCAGAGCTTCACGCAACGATCCTCGCCGCGAGGTGCGGAGGCGCGGCTGATCTTCGAAGATTGAGCGAGGGGCGCCTTGGCCGGCCGTGCCGCTTCACTCCTCCCTGGACTTCAGCACGCCGGCATAGGTCAGCAGGGTGAGCGATGTAACAATCTTGCCGATGATCGAAAACACCGCCCAGGCGATCTGCCAGCCCTCGGTTCCGGCGCGGGAGGCCACTTCGCAGCGGTCCTCCTGATGCAGCGGGATTACCGGCAGCATCATATCCAGTGCGTAGAATAGCGGCATGATGTCGTGCTTGTCGCAGCGCCGATCGACCACCCTGAGCAGATGTTGGCCGGCCAGCGACTCCTCGGCGCTTTTCGCGGCGATACCGGTTGGCGTCAGCACCAGCACGAATTCGTTTCTTTGAGCTGCCAGGGAATTCTTCGCCGGGATTTTCCAGGCGCTCCAGACAAGGCCGGTGCCGATCATCAGCAGAACCAGCAGCGTCATGGTGGCATTCACCGGTTTCAGGCCGTGGCCGAAACAGAGTCCGAACATGGGACGCCAGAAGGCCGACCAACCGGAACGCAGCGCATTGTCCTGCTCGGCCACCGCGACCAGCCGCGCCGCGTCGAGATGGCCCTGAACCCGCATCACCGAGGCGAGCTGGCGATACGGCTGCGGATAGAATTTTCCCGGCCCCGGCGCCCCCCGTTCCAGCCACATCAGCCGGCCCCCGGCGATCCCGGCCTCACCGCCGAACACCCGTCGGGTCCAATCGGCAAACGCCTCCACACGCCGCTCAAGCCGTTGCGCCGCGGCGGCCCACGGACGCCTCAGGCCAGCGCGGACGGGCCAGCTCAGCACGCGCAGCAGCGCCGCCAGCACGTGACCAAACCACGACAGCAAGGCGGTCAGCGGGGTATTTTCTTTGCGGGTCGGGAAGTGTTCAATACGGTCATAGACAAATCCATCGAGGTCGAGTCTCACGGTTCCCTTGGTCCCACCCCATCCTTCGAGGAAGTCGGCGGCATCATCCCCATCCCGCACGTCGTCCAACGTGTGTACTCGCGTGGCGCTGAGATCGATTCCCAGATTCACCCCGGTAGTGAGGCGGTAGGCGCGTAACGCGGCTTCAATATGCGCATGTGCCAGATTGAGTCTGGCTGGTGCCGCAGGTGCCTCGCCCAGCACCGCATCCGGTGTCGCGGGCGCGCGGCCGGCATAGGTCCAGGTGAGCGTTTCCGCTCCATCAGGTTTGCCGGCAGCCCCGGGCCACTCGATCGCCAGTTGGCGTGGGAATGCAATCCAGTCCCACCGTAAGCTGCCGGCGATTCTGGCATGTTCGAAGGTCAGCGAGCCGATGACGCTGGCTTCATCCAGGATCACGTCGCCCTCGACCCTCAGATTGATCGCGTCTACCGCGCTTTGCAGATGGCTGCGGGAACCCCAGGACGAAGGCGGCGGGGGTCCGACGAACTGCGCGCTTGTGCAGATCAAGTCGCCACCGATATGGCAGCCCCACAGGATAATGCGGCCGAGGCTGACGAATCCCTGATCCAACCGAATCCGGCCGCCGATCCGCGCATCCTGAAGTACCAGGCTAAACCCCGTCCCGATACTCGCCTCGTTGCGCAGTCGCGCCGTCGAGCACTCAAGATCCCGCCCTATCTTTGCGCCCAGCAAGCTGACGCATCCCTCTGCCATGAACGCGCCGCGCAGCAGTACGGCGCCCAAGATCTCCGCGTCTTCCGCCACTAGCGCCTTTCCGAGGCCGTTGGCCGACCGGTTGCGCAACATCGCGCCAGCGCAATTGAGACTGCCGCCGATCCTTGCACCCAGCAGGCTAACGCAGCCTTCCGCTGTAAACGTGTCGCTAAGACTGACATAGCCCCCGATCTCCGCGGCGTCCGCAACAAGCGCGTTCGCCTCGCCGCCGTTCGTCCTGTTTCGTAACGTCGCGCCGTTGCAGCTGAGAAAGCCACCGATCTTTGCACCCGCCAGCCTAATGCATCCCTCCGCCGTGAAAGTGCCGCTAAGATCGACGTAGCCACCGATCTCCGCAGCGTCCACAACAAGCGCGTTCGCCTTGCCGCCGTCCGTCCTGTTTCGTAACGTCGCGCCGTCGCAGCCAAGACTGCCGCCGATCTTCGCGCCCTGCAGGCTGACGCAGCCTTCCGCCGTGAAACCGGCGCGGAGCAAGATGTCGCCGCCGATCTCCGCGTTAGCCGCCACCAGCGCATATCCACCCCCGTTGTTCGTCCGGTTCCGCAACGTCGCGCCGACGCAGTTGAGAGTGCCACCGATCTGAGCATTCAAAAGCCAGACGACGCCGCCAGCGTTCACGCGGTCGAGCAGCATGACGCCATCGATCCGGGCTGCCTGGGCACCGAGCGCGTGACCCTCGCCGGCCTCCACTTGGGCACCGATGGCGAAAAAATCGCCGCCAATCCTGACGCCGCGGAATGTAACGCCACCGATCATTTCGACCCCATCCGCCAGATCAACGCTGCCGTCGATTTCGGCGTCGGACAGGCGCAGGGCGTAGCGTTCCTGACCGGGGGTCACGTCCTTCCTTTCCTGCAAAACGCGCAGTTTCGCGCCGTTGCCGCGGACCTCGCCTCGGATTATAGCGCCATGGGCGTCGATCCAGGCCGCGGAGGCCGGGGTCGTGCCGTGAACGCCGGCGAAGTCGAGAGGACCGGCTAGCCGCAGGCCGCGCAGCCGGACCTCGTGGATGCAACTGTCCTTCAGCGACAGCCGCGTAAGGTGGGCGTTCGACAGATCGGCGCTGCCGGTCAGGTCACACGCTTCAAGCGCCAGACCCGGAAGCGCCCCGCTGTCCGTGCCGGCGCAATCGGTCAGGTCAAGCGGTCCCTCGACCCGCGCGCCCGTCACGCGGACTCCCGGCGCCCGCACCGGGCAAATTCGCGCGGCCCCGTTCGATGCGAACGGCAAGCCAAGCAGCAACGCGCGGAGGAACGCGGCCCGCACCACACGGTCCGCCTCTGGAAAACCTAGCAGATCGGCGCGCTCGCCTCGCTCGGTGCATATTGCAACGAGCTGCTCGGTCGGCGACAGGGCGTTTGGTTCGGCGTCGGTCACGGTGCGCTGGTCCCCCTGGCGGGGGAGCGTAACAGAATCCTTTCGTATCGAAATGGGGTATCGTCACCGCGCTTGGCGACGCCGGTGCATGACGGTTAGATGGGACGGGTCGGCCCTCGGGTGGGCCGGTTCAACCACCTACCCTCGCGGTCAGGGGTAGTCCCGCTTGTGTCGATGGCATGACCTGACACCCCGTTCATCCCTGTGAACCTCGCTCAAACCATGCGGCGCAGCGTATCGTCCTTGAGGAAGTAATGATGCCCGAGCGCAGCCGCGACATGCAGCGCGATCAACGCCAGCACGACGTACTGCATCGCGTCGCCATGCAGCGCCCGGCCAATGGCATAGATCGAGGGGGCGTCACCGAACGGCGAGGCAATGGCATAGCCAAAGAAATCTGTGACACGATTCCTCGCCGCCATGCGGACAAAGCCGGAAATCGGCAGCAGCAGCGTGACCACCAGCAGCGTCCGGTGCATCGCCGTGCGGAGGAATTCCCCGAAAGCCGATTCCCCCGACTCCGGCACGCGTATCCGGCTCAACAGCCGGAGAACCGTCAGGCCGAACACCAGGATGCCCAGCGAGGTATGGGCGTTGGTCCAGAACGCCTGCGCTGCGCTCTTGCTCTCCGCGAAACCGCGGAGCCAGATGGTGATGAACATCGACGCGATCAGAACCGCGGTGCTCCAATGGTAGAATTTTGCCGGCAGGGTGTAAGTGGTCTGCGGCACGCTTACGGACGTACTTGCCATGATGCTGGGATCTTTTCCGGCGGCGGGTTTCCGGGATTGTCGGACTTCGCGAGCGTGGGGGCGTGACGATCTCCCGTTGCACGGCATGGATATATCGGTGAATAAACGATCCGGCAAGCGCACGATAAATCCATCCCGGTCAACCTCCAGCGGCTACCCGCGCGATCCAATCGCTTCCGCCTCAGTCGAACGCGATCCCGGCGTAGACCTCATCGAGCGCAAGATCGATGCCGAACTCCGGCAGCTGGATGGGGCCGATGGTATTCGGGGGATCTCGTTGCCACGCGCGTTCCCCGGGCTCGCGCCGGAACACGCGGAAGGATCTGCTCTCTGACTCGACGATCACGTAGCGCAAGATCGACGGGACCGACTCGTATTCATCGACCTTATCTTCCTCATCCCGGCGCCGGTTGTCGCGCCCCGGGGACACCACCTCGAACACCACGATCGGCGCCGGGACGGCGACCGCGTCCCGATGCGGCGAGGAACACGCGATAAAGGCGTCCGGCTCCCGCAGAGCGCCACCGACAGTTTCGATCGCATCCTGCGGCCCGTACGTGTCGCACGGCGTGCCGCCGGGCAAGCGGGGCCGGATCGCCTCGCGGATGTTGCGGCCGACGCGGTTATGGCCGACGGTGGACGGCGCCATCGCGACCGGGCGGACTCCATCGAATTCGAATCGGGCGCCCTCCGGCTGCGCTTCGGCCCAGGTCAGGAACTGGCTCTGGCTCCAGACCCCGGTATCAATCCGGCGCGCGGCAACCGTCATCGCAACATCCTGCGAGCGACCGGGCGCTCGCCGGGTTGGTACGCGAAACGGGCGTGACGCGCGATGGTCATCCTACCTCCCGGTGAGAAGCCGCTCCATCAACTGCTTCACCGTCGGGATGAAGCCGTTCGAGTAGAACGGGTCCTTGGCGAAGCGGTACGCATTATGCCCGCTGAACATCAGGTTGTTCTCCACCGCCTCCGGCTTGTCGCTGTCATGCGCGATGTCCTGCAGCGTCTTCTGGATGCAGAAGCTGCGTGGATCTGCCCGCTTGCCGTTGTTGTAATCAGGCTCCTGCTGCGCCCAGTTGGAAAAGCGGCAGGAACTCAGGCAACCCATGCAACCGGACTGGTCCAGCAGGATCTCCTGCGCCTTCTCCGGCGTGACGAAGATCAGCGTCGAGTCAGGTGTACGCAGCGCCTCGGTGAAACCCTGCTTCTCCCAGCCGAAGGCGCGGCCGAGGTCCGGGTTGGTCAGGTAGACGATCCGCTTGCGCGGGCCGACGCCATATTCGGCGACATGCTCGCCGATAGCTTCGGTGGTGAACGCCACCTGACGCTCGTTCCGCTCCCGCAGTTCTCCGATGAACCGGTTGTTCACCGCGCTGGAATAGAACCCCGTCGGCGAGAACTTGTTCAGGAAGACATCGCCCTCCTTCAACGTCAGCAGCCGCTGCTTCCAGGCGTCGCCGATGGGGCTTTCCTTGGTCAGCAGCGGGCGGGTGCCGAACTGGAACGCAACCGGCGCGAGTTCGGGGTTGTCGATCCAGTGCTCCCACTCATCCAGACACCACACGCCGCCGGCCATGATGATCGGCGTTTGCTTCAGGCCGAAGCCGTTCATCACCTTGCGCAGAGCGGCCACACGCGGCAACGGGTCCTCCGGCCTGGTCGGGTCCTCGACATTGCTCAGGCCGTTATGGCCCCCGGCCAGCCAGGGGTCTTCGTAGACCACGCCGCCCAGCAACTCCGCGGTCTTGGAGTAAGCCCGCTTCCACAGCGCGTTGAACGCCCGCGCCGAGGAGATGATCGGATAGTAATGCACGTTGAATTTGGCTGCGATCTCGGCCAGGCGATAGGGCATGCCAGCGCCGCAGGTGACGCCATGGATCAGGCCTTTGGCCTGCTCCAGCACCTCATGCATGATGCGTTCCGCCCCGCCGCCTTCCCACAGGATATTGGTGTGGATGCGGCCGCGGCCTCCGGTCACGTCCCAGGCGCGGCGGGCCTGCGCCAGGGCGCCCTGGATGGCGTAGTTGATCATCTCCTCATGCCGCTCGCGCCGCGTACGGCCGTGATAGAGCTGAGGGATGCGGCGGCCATCGGAATCGAAGCTGTCGGCGTTGACGGCACTGAACGTGCCGACGCCACCGGCGAGAGCCCAGTGACCGGCGGACAGGCCGTTGGAGATGGAAACCCCCTTGCCGCCTTCCACCAGCGGCAGGACGTCCACTCCACCCATGCGTATTGCGTTGATTGCTCTCATGATACTTCAGATCGGTTTGGCGAAATCGCCAAGTTGCACGGACTCAAAAGGCACTTCGATTTCAGGAGACAGTTCTTCCTCGATCACGTTGGACGGGGCATTGGGATTGTTCCACCACGGCCGCGCAGTTTCGCGGATGATGCGTTTTGCCGGCCGGGT
Source organism: uncultured Rhodopila sp. (assembly GCF_903915725.1). Taxonomy (GTDB): domain Bacteria; phylum Pseudomonadota; class Alphaproteobacteria; order Acetobacterales; family Acetobacteraceae; genus Rhodopila. Next base: position 44,828 of record NZ_CAIWTY010000016.1, on the reverse strand, counting down.
CCGGCGGCGTTCGAGCGTGCGGATCGTCGCAAGATGCTCCTGGACATGCACAACCTCTCCCTGGCCGCGCACGAGTTCCAGCTTTCCCAGATCCTCACCTGTATCCGGCTCGAAAATGTGAGGTCCGATGCCGAACACAAGGAACCTATCCCCCGGATTGACGCCTTCGAGAATGCCGCGGTTGATAACGACCTCAACCGGACCGGGAGCGAAACCGGAATCAGCTACATGGACGACTTTCGCCAGCCTTGTGTCCGCTTTGATCTCACTCATTGAACCGAACCTCTATCCCCACCGAGGTAAAATCGACCGACGGCTTGATCACGACATGGGACAGGATCGCCCGCTCGCAACTTCGTATACGCTGCCACAAACCAGACTGGTTTGATACCTCGCGTAACACGCGCACCTGTATCAGGCCGTTTTCCTGAATGTTCACCACTCGTCCAATACCGATCGCGCGCTCCAATATTTCGTCGCTTCCCGCCCCAAGCCCCTCCTCATAGTAGACTGTGACGAAAATGTTAACGCCGAACTGGCGCGAGCGGCCCATAATGAGCGTGACCGGTTGGTCCTCCTCGCCGTCCCTCGCTTGCGGTACATGAACGTAGACCGCCTTCGGCGGATCGGCCCGGGCAATTCGCCGGGCGTCAATGGTCATCCTGATGGCCGTAGACCAGGGCCGTGATGACGGCAAAGCCAATAACCGCAATCGAGATCAAGCCGATCTGAACCTTGCCGCCCGGTTCCCATATGGACCCGAGCAAGGCAAGCACGAAAGCAACGCCCGCGGCGGTCGCCGCAACAACCGATTTGAGCGACGCCCAGAGATCTTTCCAGGCGCCGCCCATGTTCGGTTAGTCGCCGATCGGCGGCTGCTCGGAGCCTTCGAAGGCCGGAGCGCTGTCGCGGTCGCGGCGGGGACGGTCGCGGCCGCGGTCGCCGCGGTCGCCACGCTCTTCCCGTTCCGGCCGTTCGCCCCGCGGCGGCCGGGCGCCGACCTGCTCGGTGATGTCGGCGCCGGTCGCCTGATCGACGACCCGCATCGACAATTTCACCTTGCCGCGCTCATCGAAGCCGATGACCTTCACCTTCACCGTGTCGCCGTTGTTGACCACGTCGGTGGTCTTGTTGACGCGCCCCTGGGCGAGTTCGCTGATATGGACCAACCCGTCCTTCGACCCGAGGAAGTTGACGAAGGCGCCGAAATCAGCGGTCTTCACCACCTTGCCGATATAGATCACGCCGATTTCCGGCTCCGCCACGATGCCGCGGATCCAGTCGATGGCGCGCTGCGCCTGCTCGGTATCCGTCGCGGCGATCTTGATCGTGCCGTCATCGTCGATGTCGATCTTGCACTTGGTCTGCTCGACGATCTCGCGGATCACCTTGCCGCCGGTGCCGATGATCTCGCGGATCTTCTCCTTCGGCACGCTGATGATGGTGATGCGCGGTGCCGTCGTGGCGACGTCGCCGCGGGCGTTGGTCAACGCCTTGGCCATCTCACCCAGGATGTGCAGCCGCCCGTCCTTCGCCTGATCCAGCGCGATCTTCATGATGTCGAAGGTGATGGAGGTGATCTTGATGTCCATCTGCAGGCTGGTGACGCCCACTTCCGTGCCGGCAACCTTGAAGTCCATGTCGCCGAGGTGATCCTCGTCGCCGAGGATGTCGGACAGCACGGCGAAGCCCTTGTCTTCCTTGATCAGGCCCATGGCGATGCCCGCTACCGGCCGCTTCAGCGGCACGCCGGCATCCATCAGCGCCAGCGAGGTGCCGCAAACCGTCGCCATCGAGGACGAACCGTTGGACTCGGTGATCTCCGACACCACGCGAAGGGTGTACGGGAATTTGTCCTTCTCCGGCAGCAGCGGATGGACGGCGCGCCAGGCCAGCTTGCCGTGACCGACTTCGCGGCGGCCGGGCGAGCCCATGCGGCCGGCTTCGCCGACGGAGTAGGGAGGGAAGTTGTAGTGCAGCATGAACCGCTCGCGGTACTCGCCGAGCAGCGAGTCGACGACCTGCTCATCCTGCCCGGTGCCCAAGGTGGCGACGCAGAACGCCTGCGTCTCGCCGCGGGTGAACAGAGCCGAACCATGCGCCCGCGGCAGGATGCCGACTTCGGCGATGATCGGGCGGACGGTGCGGGTGTCGCGGCCGTCGATGCGGACGCCGGTCTCCAGGATGGCGTCGCGGACGACCGTGGCTTCGAGGTCGTGGATAATGCCCTTGGCCTTCTCCGGGTCGAGGCCCTCTGCCGCCAGCGCGGCGGCGGTGGCCTTCTTGGCGGCGCTGACCTTGTCGTGGCGGGCCTGCTTGACCTTCTCCTGATAGGCTTCGGCGATGTGGGCGCGGCCGAGCGCATCGACGCGGGCGGCAAGAGCCTTTTCCTCCTCGGACTTCTCCGGCAGCGGCCAGGGTTCCTTGGCGGCGTGTTCGGCCAGTTCGATGATCGCGTTGATCACCGGCTGGAATGCGGCGTGGCCGAAGGTCACGGCGCCGAGCATGACCTCTTCAGACAGCTCCTGCGCTTCGGACTCGACCATCAGCACGCCTTCGGCGGTGCCGGCGAGGACCAGTTCGAGTTCGCTGGTCTTCATCTGCTCGAAAGTCGGGTTGAGGATGTATTCGCCGTTCTTATACCCGATACGCGCGGCGGCGATCGGCCCGAAGAACGGGATGCCGGACAGGGTCAGCGCGGCGGAGCAGCCGATGATGGCGACGATGTCGGGGTCGTTCTCGTTATCGTAGCTCAGCACGGTGGCGACGAGCTGGACCTCGTTGACGAAGCCTTCCGGGAACAGCGGGCGGATCGGCCGATCGATCAGGCGGCTTTTCAGCACCTCGGCCTCGCTCGGACGGCCTTCGCGCTTGAAGAATCCGCCGGGGATCTTGCCGGCGGCGAACGCCTTTTCCTGGTAGTTGACGGTCAGCGGGAAGAAATCCTGGCCCGGCTTGGCGGACTTCACCCCGACGGCGGTGCACAGGATGATGGTCTCCCCGTAGGAGATCATAACGGCGCCGTCGGCCTGGCGGGCGATCTTGCCGGTTTCCAGGACCAGCTTGCGGCCGCCCCAGTCGAGTTCCTTGCGGAAGTAATTGAACATTCAGTCGTCCTATGGATGCGCGGCATCGGCGGACGACAAGACAGCTCTCCGGTGCCGTCCCTCGCGGTAGGCGGGGTGGCGGCGTCTCGGGTAACACGGAGCGCGCCTGCGCGCCGTTTGGGGGGTCGCAGCCGCGGCCATGTGGCCGGAAACGCCGTCGCTGGTCCCGCGCCTGTTCGGGGCGTGCCGGTTCGGCGATCGTTGTGTCCACCGCGTGTCGCGGTGTTGCGGGAGACCAACCTGCCCCCGTTCAGGTGTACCGTTCAGTCAGCCGGTTGGAAATAGTGATGAAAGCCGGCTGTGGGAAGCATTTTATCCCGTCATGCCGACGAAGGTCGGCATCCACGCCTTCCTCGTCCCCTCGCCCGCAAGGCGTGGATGGCGGGCGACCGAGCACGCGAGGGAGGGGTGCGCCCGCCATGACGACGCTACCGCCGCAGCGACAGGCGGCCGATCAGGGTCTGGTAGCGGGCCTGATCCTTCTTTTTCAGATAGTCCAGCAGCCGGCGCCGCCGGCCGACCAGCATCAGAAGGCCGCGGCGCGAGTGGAAGTCCTTCGCGTGGGTCTTGAGGTGCTCGGTCAGGTTGACGATCCGCTCGGAGAGCAGGGCCACCTGGACCTCGGGGCTGCCGGTATCGGCCGCACCCGTCTTGTATTCACCAATGAGCGTCGTACGACGCTCCGCCGTTATCGACATCAGGGTTCTCCTGCATGGGGTTGGTACGGACGCGTGCGGGGTTCAGAGAACCCGTTCGGGCTTCAGCATGCCGTCTTCGAGACGGCACAGCCCGATCACGCGGCCCCCCGCCATGGCCCGTGCCAATCCGCCATCGGGATTGGCATGGTCCGGAATCCGGCCCATCAGGGTGATCAGGCTGATGGCCTGGCCTTGATGCAACGCGGCGGCCTCCTGTTCCGTCAGGGCCAGCGCCGGGATGTCGGCCAGCGCGGTCGCGACCGGAAGCAGCAGGTCCGGGGAAGCCGGCGCTTCATCGTCCGGTTCGCGCAGTTTGTCCAGCGGTATTGCGTGCTGCTCCAGGAACGGGCCGACGCGCAGGCGCCGAAGTGCTGCGATGTGGCCAACGGTGCCGCAGGCTTTCGCCAGGTCGCGGGCGAGGCTGCGCATGTAGACGCCCTTGCCGGAGGCGACCTCGAACACCGCGGTGTCGGCGTCCGGCCGGGCGATCAGGGCGAAGCGGTCGACCCGGGCGGGGCGAGGTTCCAGCACCGGCGGGCGGCCGTCGCGGGCCATGTCGTAGGCACGCTCCCCGGCGACCTTGATGGCGGAGAAGACGGGCGGGACCTGCATGATCTCGCCGCGGAACTGCGGCAGGTTGGCCTCGATGGTGGCGTCGTCGGGGCGGATATCGCTGGTTTCGGTAACCGCGCCGTCGGCATCGTCGGTGTCGCGGGCTTCGCCGAACTTCAGGGTGAAGTGGTAGAGCTTGGTGCCGTCCATGACGTAGGGGACGGTCTTGGTGGCGGTGCCGAAGGCGACCGGCAGCAGGCCGGTGGCGAGCGGGTCGAGGGTGCCGCCATGGCCGGCTTTCTGGGCGTCAAAGATGCGCTTGACGCGGTTGACCACGTCGGTGCTGGTCAGCCCGGCAGGCTTGTCGATGATCAGCCACCCGTTGAGCGGGCGGCCGCGCGGCTTGCGGCGGGACATTTTTGGTTGGGTCTCGGTCTGGCTAGGGAGGCGGCGGGGTAGGGATACGGGGGGCGGTTGTCAATCAGTTTCCCGGGAGCGGTAGGAGCAAGATACGAATGCCACCGAGCCAAACAGGCTGTATAATGCCGTCGATCAATCTGGCGGAGCGTTTCACGAGGAGGCCGGCATGAACTGGATTGACTGCCCTGTCGTTGAAATCGTACCCGGCAAGTTGTCGGGTGCCCCTGTCATCGCGCATTCGCGGGTCCGTCCCGACGACCTGATCGCCAATCGCGAGGAAGGTCCGGACTGGCTGGCGACAAATTTCAGCCTGCCGCTTGAGACTGTGCTTACGGTCCTGGCCTTCTATGAACGTGAAGCGAGCCGTGCCTCTCATCCTGCTTGATCAGAACGTGCCGCGTGCCCTTGCGTCTCTCCTGCCGGGCCATACGGTTCGGACCGCGGCTGACCAGGGCTGGGAGGAATTGACCAACGGCGACTTGCTGAAGGCTGCGAACGAAGCGGGTTTTTCGTTACTCGTGACGGCCGACCAGAACATCATCTACCAGCAGAACATGAAGGCTCGTGCTATTGGCCTTATCGTTTTGTCAACCAACCATTGGCCGACGTTGCGCGCCAATTCCGACCGCATTGTGCAGGCCGTCGATCACCTCCCGCCAGCAGGATACGCCTTCGTGGAGTGTGGATTGCAGCCGAAGCGTCGGCGTCCGGCACCAACAAGGAAACTCTGACCAGGAACTCCGCGTTTCGTCCATTAATCCGGATACTATCCACCTGGAACGCTATGCACGTGTGTCGAGTTGGAACCGAATGAGAGATCAGGACCATGCGCAGGCTGTTGCCTCGGCGCCCTTTTCCATCGTCCCCCCGAAATGCTACACAGAAGGTTCCGTGGGCAGAAACCGGATCAGTAGTGCCAGGTCGTGTTAGGGTTTCAACCGCGGATGAACGCAGATCGACCTTGCGCCGTCACAGGTCATTTGCGAAACGCTTCATCTCGAGGCGTGGGTTGCCAAAGTTTATCAACAGACACAGCGACAGCCCTGTTGCCTTCAGGTAGTTCAGGCATTGGGCGGTGTGAATCTGATCCAGTGCCCTTACCGCTTTCAATTCTACCAGAACGGCATCCTCGACCAGCAGGTCCGTGCTTTAGGCGCCCACGACAACACTGTCATACCGGACATCGACGCTGCACTGCTGACTTACCGTCAGGCCGGCCTTGCGAAGCTCGTGCGCGAGAGCATTCTCGTAGACCTTCTCAAGAAAACCAGCACCGAGAGTATTGGAAACGACAAACGCCCGGCCGATGATAGTTTCTGACAGTTCGTTGCAGCGCCTGCTATCTGCGTTCATCTGCGTTCATCCGCGGTTGAATATTTGTTGAGTGTCTTCAAAACAAACGATGGCGACGATCGCGGTTCCATGATTAATGGCGACACCTTAATAAACTGTCCAATCACTATTCTGGTTGCCGGTCGTTGTTTGAGATGCAATCCAACCTATTGGTCCGGTTTCCGCCTACTTGGACCAATCGGCGTATCGTGCCGTAGGACGATGGAAATTGAACCGCGGATGAACGCAGATGAACCCAGATCGACCTTGCACCGTCACGGGCCATTTTGCGAAACGCTTTACCTCGAGGCGCGGGTTTGCGGCTGGGGTGCCGGGCTTTTCCTCAGGCCGGCGGGCGGCATAGTCAAAGCGCCCTCGCCCTTGACGCACGCTGCGGTTTCGGTGCCGCTGCGCGTTGGGCGCGGATGCGTTCAAGCAACATGCTGGCCGGTTCGTCGTTGGGGTCTTGCGGGACCAGTTCGCCACGGAACGCTTTGGCGAGGATGGCGGATTCCAGCCGGTCGAGTAGGGCACGAGCGCGGTTGGCTTCGGCTTCGAGGCGGCGACAGCCACGCATCGTCCCTCGATGAAGAAGGCATAATCCACCGGGCCGCTGTCGGTGGGCCACTCGGCGATGGCAATGGCCTGCCCGGGTTGGGGCCGAACCCCCGCCGAATGCCGGAGTTTCACGCTATCCACAATCCACCCGGCCGATCGGAGTTGACTGTCTATGAGGACGCGGGTGGTTGGCTCGTCCAGGTCGACCTTGTCCGCCTGCCTCGTGGCAAACTGCGCGAGTTGATCGAGTTGCTGCGCCGGAGCGGCGACGGCGGAGGCCTGGGCAGCCCTTAGCGCGGCCTCGGTTTCGCGCAGACCGGTTTCCGTCTCGGCGGCGTAGCGCTCCCAGAACTGGCGTTCCGTTTCCCGGGCTTCGGCCTCGGCGATGGACTTGAGGCGTGCGGCCACGGCTTCCTGATGTGCGAGCCGGGTCTTTGCTTCGCTATCCGCGCTGGCGCGAACGCGAGCCCGGAGTTGGTCGAGTTCGGCGACCAACGCTATCGTTGCGTCGACGGGCGAGGCCGGAGGGACAAACGGGCCGGGCTTGAACTCCGGGGCGTTGCCATAACTGCGATGAAACCAAACCGCCGCCGTTCGGGCGATCTTGAGGGCTTCCAATGCTTCGCCGGCGGTTCCCGATCCCTCGTGGACAGCCGCGTTTCCAACGCGCTTCAGATGAAAAAAGAGATCGGCCACTTCGCGCGGAAGAAGCGACTTCAGTTTCAGCGTTCGCAGGATGTCATCGAAAGTTACTGCATTTTTCGGCAACAGCGCGTGGCGGGCGGCAACATCCTTGGCGATAAACTCGGCGAGCTGGCGCAGCTTGATAAGGGCGGCGGGCGCATCATCGAAGAAATAACGCTCCGCCAGCGCACCAAGGCGACAAAGGCGCTCGTCCTGCACGGCCAGAAAGTCGAAGTTGCTGGAGACCGCCATGCGGACGATTGTAATCGTTTGTGAACGAAACTCAATGGCATCAAACGATCGGCCGGATATCCGCGCCATCGACTCGCGAACGGCTCGAGCAGGTTGACGGCCCGGCCGTCCGAACTCGAACGGTCCGACCCCACCCTCCGGCACAACGCCATGCATCGGCCAGCGCCTCATCCACCCATGCCAATTTCGCCACCGGCGGCCGGACGTGCCATGGTCCGCCCGGACAGTGAGGAGAGAGTCGGATGACGGCGGTCGGGGTTATGCGCAAGGCGGTGGACGTGGTGCGGCGAGCGCGGCCGGCAACCCCGGGGGAACTGTATGACTGGCTGTCGACACGGGCGTTCACGGCGCGCGGTTTCTATCTGAACCTCGGCTATTGGAAGACCGCCACGACGATCGATGAGGCGTGCGAGGCGCTGGCCGCTCTGGTGGCCGAGACGGCGGCGATGGGGCCGGAGGATGAGGTCGTCGATGCCGGCTTCGGCTTCGCGGACCAGGACATCCTTTGGACGCGGCGGTTCGGCCCACGCCGGATCATCGGCCTGAACGTCACGCCCTCGCAGGTGCGTATCGGCCGCGAGCGTATCCGCCGGCTGGGCCTGGCGGACCGGGTCGATCTGCGCGAGGGCTCCGCGACGGAGATGCAGTTGCCGGACGCATCGTGCGACGTGGTCACGGCGGTGGAATGCGCCTTCCATTTCGAAACGCGGGAGCGCTTCTTCGCCGAGGCGTTCCGCGTGCTGCGTCCCGGCGGCCGGCTGGTGCTGGCCGATGTGATTCGCGCGGCGCCGGAGCGGAACCCTCTGCGCCGCCCGCTGCAAGGCTTCAACTGGGCCCGCTTCGCCGAGCTGTTCTCGATCCCGCCGGCCAATGCGGACCGTCGCGACGAATATGCGGCGAAGCTATGGGCGGCCGGGTTTGGCGATGTCGAGGTGACCTCGATCCGCGACCAGGTGTTTCCGGGGTGGCACGCCGCGCTGCGGGAAGATCCGGCGTTGCTGGGCAGGCTGCCTTTGGCCGGCCGCGTACCCTACCGGTTGCTGATGCGCTTCGACTGGGACACGGTCTATGGCGCGTTCGACTACGTGCTGGCATCGGCGCGGAAGCCTGATTGATAAAGCTATAGCGGCCGTTATCCAATTGTTAAGAAAATGTCTCCTACAGTCGGCCGGGCGCAAGCCCCCAGCGCATCGCTCTCGCCGGATGACCGACTGTCCCGATGTCCAAGCCGTACCACCCGCCCCTGGCCATCGGGGACCGGACCTACACCTTCCCCCACCTGGAACCGTTCCGCATGGCGGTCGGCTGCCGCAACGCCGGAAAAGACCTGCAAGTCCATATCCGCTTCACAACGCATTGTTTTACGACGAAATACGACGCCGATATCCATCCCGCCGGCGAGCCGGTCATCCGCGATTCCGGCGGCAGGCCTAGGACATTCTGTCCCATCCGCTACTACCTGTCGGAGCGTCTGCCGGCGCTGATTCTCGCGCTGAATCACCCGAAGGCGACCGTGATGCAAACGGCCGAGGAGCGGAACTGGCTGCACTCGGTAACCGTGGATGATCCGGCGGGCAAGTATCACATCTTCTTCGAACTGCGCCGCGCCGCACCGGAACTGCGCCATTTGCAGGACCTGAACCTCGTGGTGGAAAGCGCCTACCCGCAAGGCGCCATGCTCCGGACGCCCGCGGTGCGGGGATCGATGGGCTTCGTCGTGCTCTGCGGGAAGGTCTATAAGGGCGAGCCAATCGCCACGCGCCGTTGAACAGCAAAAAGGGCGCTCGAAGCGCCCTTTCCGTAGTCTTGATCCGGACACCGCTTCGGCTTGCGCCTCGGTCCGCCTTGCGCGAACACGGATCAACCGATCCGCCAGGGAATGCTCAGTCTCATCCGGTCAGTCATTCCGACACACCAAAGCTAGACCAAACCACCTCGCGGTGCAATCTTTTCGCGGCAAGCCGCCGGTCACAATTCATACGGCGGCTCGATCAGCACTACCCCCGCTTCGCCAACCCCTCCGGCACCCGGGCCGCCAACACACCCAACACAAGCTGCCCATACCGCTCCAGCTTGGACGCCCCGACGCCCTTGATGCTGGCCAGTTCATCCAAACTCGCCGGCCGCATCGCTGCGATATCCCGCAGCACCGAGTCGTGGAAAATGACGTAGGGCGGAATCCCCTGCCCCTTCGCCTCCGCCAGCCGCCACAGCCGCAGTGCCTCGTACAGCGTCTCCGCCTGACCCGGAGCCGCCGCAGCGGGCACCGGGACAGCCGCCGGAGCAACGCCGCGCGCGGGCCGTGCCACCCGAACCACCGCCGGGCGATCCTGCCGCAGCACGACCTTTACCTCGCCGCGCAGGATCGGCCGGGCCTCCTCTTCCACCAGGTACAGCCCGCCATGGCCCTCGGTGTCCACGTCCAGCGCCCGCAGCGCGATCAACTGGCGGATCAGCCCGCGCCAGTAGGTGCCGGCATGCGCCGCGCCTACTCCGAAGGTGCGCAGCCGATCATGGGCGTGCTTCACGACGCCCTCGGTCCGCTCGCCGCGCAGCACCGCGACGATGTGCGCGGCGCCGAAGATCTGGTTGGTCCGATACACCGCTGACAGCACCATCTGCGCCTCGGTCGAGGCGTCCACCGTCACCGGCGGCGCCTCGCAATTGTCGCAGTGGCCGCAGTCGCAGGGCAGGGTCTCGCCGAAGCAGGTCAGCAGCGACTTGGTGCGGCAGGTCACCGCCTCGGTCAGCGCGACCATTTCTTCCAGCTTCGTCCGCATCACCCGCTTGCGGGCCTCGGGCGCGGAAGACTGCGCCAGCCAGTGCCGCGCCTGGGCGACGTCCTGGCCGCCATACAGTAGCAGCGTATCGGACGGATCGCCGTCGCGCCCGGCCCGGCCGATCTGCTGGTAATAGGCTTCCGGGCTGTCGGGCATGTCGAGGTGGACGACGAAGCGCACGTCCGGGCGATCGATGCCCATGCCGAAAGCGATGGTGGCGACCATGACGACCGGCTCGCCGGAGCGGAACCGCATCAGCGAGTCCCGCTTCAGCTCCGGGTCCAGGCCGGCATGGAACGGCAGCGCCTGGAAGCCTTTTTCGCACAGTTTCGCCGCCACCCGCTCGGTCTTGGCGCGGCTGCCGCAATAGACGATGCCGCAGGCACCCTTATGCACCTTGAGGAAATCCAGCAACTGCGCCGTCTCGCCGACTTTCGGCTCCGCCGACAGCCGCAGGTTAGGGCGGTGGAAACTGGAGACGAACACCTTCGCCCCCTCCATCCGCAGCGCCGCCAGGATGTCCTGCTGCGTGCGCGGGTCCGCCGTCGCGGTCAGCGCGATGCGCGGCACGCCGGGGAACAGGTCCGCCAGCCGCGACAACTCCCGGAATTCAGGACGGAACTCGTGGCCCCATTGCGAGACGCAATGCGCTTCATCGACGGCCACCAGCGCCAGCCGCACATGCGCCAGGCGTTCCGGCGTGCCATAGCCCAGCAGCCGCTCGGGCGAGACGTACAGCAGGTCGAGCTGCCCCTCGAACAGGTCCCGGCTGATCAGCCGGGCCTCGTCCGGATGGACTTCGGAATGCAGCGCGCCGGCGTTGACGCCGACCTGACGGAGCGCGGCGACCTGGTCGTCCATCAGGGCGATCAAAGGGGACACGATTACCGCGGTGCCGGGGCGGCACAGCGCCGGCACCTGGTAGCAGATGCTCTTCCCGCCGCCCGTCGGCATCAGCACAAGCGCGTCGCCACCGGCCACGACGTGATGCACCGCCGGCTCCTGCTGGCCGCGAAAGCCGGGGAAGCCGAAAACCCGGCGCAGCACCTCGGCGGGGTCGTTGAGCCCAAGGGCGTCGTGCATGGTGTCAGCGAACATCCGGCGCGGGAAACTCCCATCCAAGCGGCCGATTCGCCGTGGCAGAGCGAACTATACCCCGGGCGGAGCGGCTTTCGCCAACGCTGATGCGCACTTGAACCCTCGCGCTCCGAACCCTATTCAGCGGTGATGCCCCCGACCCAAGCCGAGATCGACATCGCCGACGTCAACGCGCGCACGTGGACCTGGCCGTATCCCGGCGACCTGGCCATCGGCACCGACCGCCACCGCGACGCCGCCTGCCAGATGTTCCGCGATACGTTCAACCCGTACAAGCCGTCGGTGATCGACTGGCCGAAGCTGGAGCCGGAGGCTTTGCAGCGGCTGGTCAGCCTGCCGATTTGGGACATCGCCGTCACGACGGAGGACAAAGCCCGCGCCCGCATGATCGCCTATAGCCGCTCGCTGGACGACCCGATCTGGCGGCATGCCATCGACCGCAACGGCTGGGAGGAAGGCCGCCACCGGGAGGTGCTGTCCGATCTGGTCTCCACCTATGCTATCCAACTGGCGCCGGAGCAGCCCGACGTGCAGCCCACGGACCCGGAATGGGGCTACCTGGTCACCGGCTATTCCGAATGCATCGATAGCTTCTTCGCGTTCGGGCTGTTCGAACTCGCCCGGCGGTCGGGCTTCTTCCCGGAAGCGCTGGTGGACACGTTCGAGCCGGTGATCCAGGAGGAGGCGCGGCACATCCTGCTGTTCGCCAACTGGCTCGCCTGGCACCGCAAGCGGCTGGGGCCGTGGCAGCGTATCCGGTTCGAGCTTCGGGTGGTGCGGACCTGGATCTTCCTGGCGCGGGAGCGCATCGGCCTGGCGAAAGACCTCGAGGGCGGCGGTGCGCCTGCGCCGGACAACAATTTCACCCTGACCGGCAGCAAGGCGGTCAGCGACATGGAGATCAGTCCGCTGGGGCTGATGGCGATCTGCCTGAGCGAGAACGACCGCCGCTTCGCCGGGTATGATCCGCGGCTTCTGCGCCCGGTGACGACCCCGGCGCTGGCGCGGCTGGCGGTGCGGATCGGGCGTTTGCTGCGGATGGCTTGACGGCGGGACTCGCCGTCAGCGAACCAAGGAAAGCCGCCCCGCTCCGCCCGGAACACGGTTTCGTTTTTGCGGTATTCACACGCCACGAAACCGGACATAATGCACTTACAGTCTTATGGCAGAATTCGCGTCATGAACTCCCTTTCCCCTTCCCGGATGCTCCGGTTTGCGGCAGGTGTCGCCCTGTGCGCCATAACGGCTTGTCTGTCCGCTTCCTCGGCCGACGCGCGCGTGTTCGTCGGGATCGGCGTGGGCGTTCCGTTCTATGGCTACGGGCCGGGCTTCTACCCGGCGCCGTACTACTATCCACCGCCCGTGTACTACCCGCCGCCGCCGGTCTATTACACCCCTCCACCAGCGTACGCGCCCGCCCCCGCCGCTCAGCCGGGCACCGGCCAGACGTGCTATGCCGGGGCCTATGTCTGTCCGATGGATCGGCCGGTGGCGCCCGGGGCCGGCTGTTACTGCCCTGGAAATGGCGGCCAAAGGGTGTGGGGACGCGCCAACTGATGGCGCCGGGCCGTCGCAGGCCCGCCCGGCCCGCAGGCCCGAAAACTGCCGTTGACAATGCCGATACGGAACGAGCGGACGGCGCAACCGCCGGTCGCCATCCGCCGCCGATAGAGGACTACGCGCTGATTGGCGATTGCCATACCGCGGCGCTGGTCAGCAAGGACGGCTCGATCGACTGGCTGTGCTGGCCGCGCTCCGACAGTCCCGCTTGCTTCGCCGCCTTGCTCGGCACGCCGGACAATGGCCGCTGGCGCATCGCCCCGGCCGAGACCCCGGTGCGGGTCACGCGGCGTTATTGGCCGGGCACGATGGTGCTGGAAACCCTGTTCGAGACCGCCGGCGGCACCGCCGCGCTGATCGACTTCATGGCGGTGGAAAAGAACTCCGTTGTACGCATCGTCGAAGGCCGCACCGGCACGGTAGAGATGCGCTTCGACCTGTCGCTGCGCTTCGAATATGGTTCCGCCGTGCCCTGGGTGACGCGGCTGAACCACGGCAGCGGCATCCGTGCCATCGTCGGGCCGGACCAGGTGGTGCTGCAAAGCGACGTGAAGCTGCACGGCCGGGCCATGACCACGGTCGCCGCGTTCCAGGCTGAAGCCGGGCAGCGCAAACGCTTCGTTCTGACCCACGCGGCGTCGCATCTGGACGTGCCGGTGCCGCCGAACGCCGATGAGGCGCTGGACGACACCGACGCGGCCTGGAGTTCGTGGACCGGCCGCGGCAAATACCGCGGCCGCTACCGAGACGAGGTGCAGCGTTCGCTGCTGACATTGAAGGCGCTGAGCTACTACCCGACCGGCGGCATCGTCGCGGCGCCGACGACCTCGCTGCCCGAAGAACCGGGGGGGGCGCGGAACTGGGACTACCGGTTCTGCTGGCTGCGCGACGCGACGTTTACCCTGCTGGCGCTGATGCATGCCGGCTACCGGGAAGAAGCCCAGGCCTGGGGTGCCTGGCTGCGGCGCAGCGTCGCCGGGTCGCCGTCGCAGTTGCAGACGCTGTATGGCATCGGCGGCGAGCGCTGGATCCAGGAATGGACAGTACCGTGGCTCGCGGGCTACCAGGGCGCCAGCCCGGTCCGCGTCGGCAATGCCGCCAGCACGCAATTGCAGCTCGATGTCTATGGCGAGCTGATCGACGCGATCTATCAGGAAACCGTGCTCGGCCTGGTGCCGTCGTCCAAAAGCTGGGAACTGCAGCGGGCGCTCATGCTGCATCTGGAAAAAATCTGGGAGCAACCTGACGAAAGCATCTGGGAGGTGCGCGGCGGCGCGCAGAACTTCACCTTCTCCAAGGTGATGGTGTGGGTGGCGGTGGACCGCTCGATCCGCGCCGCGGAAGCGTTCAACCAGCCGGCGCCGCTGGAGCGCTGGCGGGCGATGCGGACCCGGGTGCATGAGACGGTCTGCCAACACGGCTTCAGCGAAAGCCGCAACAGCTTCGTGACGTATTTCGGCGCCGACTCGCTGGACGCCAGCCTGCTGCTGTTGCCGCTGGTGGGGTTTCTGCCGCCGGAAGATCCGCGCATCCGCTCCACGGTGGAGGCAATCGGCCGCGACCTGATGGTCAACGGCCTGATCCGCCGCTACCGCACGGACCAAACCGCCGACGGACTGACCGGCGGTGAGGGCGTCTTTCTGGCGTGCAGCTTCTGGTATGTCGACAATCTGGTCTTGCAGGGGCGGATGCAGGAGGCACGCGCGATGTTCGCCCGGCTGTTGTCACTAAGCAATGATATCGGCCTGCTGGCCGAAGAATATGATCCGGTCGGCTGCCGCCAACTCGGCAACTTTCCGCAGGCGTTTTCGCATCTGGCGCTGATCAACAGCGCGCTGAACCTTGATACCCATGACGGACCGGCCGAACAGCGTAGCCAGGGCGTCGCACCCGACGGGAGCCAAACCGGCGAGGATTGATCCAGACGCTGCGGATGCCTTCCGAGGCACCCGGGCGAGGTGAACCATCGCATTTGAAAAAATCCTGCGCGCCATGCGAACTCTCATACGGACACTGACTTCGGACCAACCCGGGCATGCCAGGATCGCACATTCAGGGCCGCAACGTTCAGCCGCCTAGTTGCGAAACCGCACTCAACCATGACAGCCGGAGCACGCTCAATCTTCAACCGGGATCAGAACCTCCAGCGCATCCGCCATGACGTCGAACATCATTTTCCGGCCCATCATCGGCTGCACCACGATCCCGTCTCGCGAACGCCAGATCATCCAGCGGCGGCGCTCGCTGCCGCGACTGGAAAGGTTCAGCAATTCTTCATACTCGTCACCGCCGGCGGCGATATCGAGCTCGATCTCCATGCGCAGATTATGGAAATCGGCCCAGGCCCGGACCAGCAGCAGATCGGGGATATCGAAGGAAAGGCCAGTCGGGGTCTGTATGGTCGTGCGAGGTAGCTGCACAGAAAGACTCCTTTTGCGGCGGCTGGAACCAGCCGGGCTTCACGAATAAGTGATTATGTGCCCGAAGCACCCCGGCACACGCAACCAATTTGTTTCGGTAGAAATACTTCTACAACGATCACCGACCACAGCTTCACCATGACTCTCACCCTTCGCTCACAAGTATTTGATAACCGCGGCCATCACCGGGCGATCGGTATCTAATCAGATTATTTATGAAACTAGACTTATTTCGTCAAATTGTTACCTTGCGCGACGGGCGCAAAAACCCGGCATTTTTGATTCGCTCGCGGACATTTGATTCATGTTGGCGCGCTCTCACGGTTCCGTTATCTCTGGAGCCAGCAAAAATGGAGGCTGCCATGGCACAGGCCGCGTTCGATCTCACGGCTGCGGCGGAAAACCGCACCGCGCCAGGCGAAAAAGCCGAAACGCGCGCCCCCGCGATCCGCGGCATCGTCGTCGCCGTGCTCTTGTCGCTGCCGATCTGGGTCGCCGCCGTCTATCTGCTGGTCAGACTGCTCTAGCCGCCGATAGGGCGCGGATCCGTCACCGCCACCGGACGCGAAACAGCCGATCGGCGGCCGGCCAGACGCTCAAGCGCCAGATAGACGACAGGAGTCGTATAGAGCGTCAGCATCTGCGACACGATCAGTCCGCCCGCGATGGCGATCCCCAGCGGCCGCCGCAGTTCTGCTCCGGTGCCGAACGCCAGCGCCAGCGGCAGAGCGCCCAGCAACGCCGCCAGCGTGGTCATGGTTATCGGCCGGAACCGCTCCAGGCAGGCGGCGTGAATCGCATCGAACGGCGACTTGCCGAACTGCCGCTCCTGCTCCAGCGCGAAGTCCACCATCATGATGGCGTTCTTCTTGACGATCCCCATCAGCAGAATGATGCCGATGATGCCCATGACCGACAACTCGCTGCCGAACAGCCACAGCGCCAGCAGCGCCCCCAGGCCGGCCGCCGGCAGGGTCGAGATGATCGTCAGCGCGTGCAGCAGGCTCTCATACAGCACACCTAGCACGATGTAGATCGAGATGAACGCCGCCGCGATCAGCAGCGGCTGGGTCGATAGCGACTTCTGCAGAAACATCGCGTTGCCGGCGAATTCCGTATGCACATCCTCCGGCATCCGCAGCTCCAGCGTCGCGTTCTCGATCGCCGTCTCGCCGGTGCTCAGCGCCACGCCGGGTGCGAGGTTGAAGCTGATCGACGCGGCGGCGAACGGGCCCTGGTGCTTCACCGCATTCGGCGAGGTGCTCCGCCCGAACCGCGCCACAGCCGACAGCGGCACCGGCTTGCCCCCCGCCGCCCCGACATACAGGCGATCCAGCGAAGACGGATCGGCCTGCAGCCGGGGGACGGTTTCCAGCACCACGGTGTACTGGTTGCGCTGCGCGTAGATCGTCGAGACCTGGCGCTGCGAGTAGGCGTTGTTCAGCGCGTTGTCGATGTCGGCGACCTTGATCCCCAGCCTCGCCGCGGCGTCGCGGTCGATGACCACGTCGACCTGCGGGCCGGCCTTGTCCTGATCGCTGGTCACATCAACGATCCCCGGGGTCTGCTTGAGGCGATCCTCCAGCGCCTGCGCCCAAAAGCGCATTTTCGCCAGGTCCTGGCTGATCAGCACGTACTCGTACTGAGCGCCGCCCTGCCGCCCGCCGCCGCGCAGATCCTGGGCGGAGAACAGCACGGTGCGCAGTCCACTGACTTTCGCCAATTTGTCGCGCAGCCGATCGATAACCGCGGCAGAGGACACGCCCCGCTCCGCCCGCGGTTTCAGGCTGATCGTCATCCAGCCCCGGTTCACCGCGGACCAGCCGTTCGAAACGCCAACATTGGAGGAGACGGACTCGATGGCCGGATCTGACAGCAGCACGTCCACCGCCGCGCGCTGTCTTTCCTCCATGGCCGCGAACGAGATGTCCGGTTCGGCGATGGTCGATCCCTGGATGATGCCGGTGTCCTGGTCGGGTAGGAAGCCCTTCGGCACCAGACCGTACATCCGGACCGTCAGCACGACCGTCAGCACGGTGATCAGCAGCATGAACGCCCGGTGCGCCAGCGCCCAGTTCAGGGTGCGGGCATAGAATCGCTCGACCGCGACCTGCCCCCGCTCGATGACGCGCCAGACCAGCCCGTGCCCACCCTTCGGCTCCGCCACCGACATGTAGCGGCCGCACATCATCGGGGTCAGTGTCAGCGACACCAGTGCGGAGATCGCGATCGCCATGGTCAGCGTCATGGCAAATTCATGAAATAGCCTCCCGAGAATCCCGCCCATGAACAGCAGCGGGATAAATACCGCCACCAGCGAGACGCTGATCGAGATCACGGTAAAGCCGATCTGGCGGGAGCCGGCGATGGCGGCCTGGAGCGGGGTCATGCCGCGCTCGGCGTGGCGGACGATGTTCTCGATCATGACGATCGCATCGTCGACGCAAAAGCCGACCGAGACGGTCAGCGCCATCAGCGAGAAATTGTCGATCGCGAAGCCGAAGAACCACATGCCCGCCAGCGTGCCGCTGATCGACAGCGGCACCGTCACCGCCGCCGCCAGGGTAGGCACGGCGCGGCGCATGAACAGCAGCACCACCAGCAGCACCAGCACGATGGTGATCAGCAGCGTCCACTGGATATCCTGCACGCTGGCACGGATCGTCGTGGTGCGGTCGGAGATGATCGAAAGCTGGATGTCCGGCGGCAGCCAGCGCAGCAGCTGCGGCAGCAACGCCTTCAGTCCGTCCACCGTCTCGATGGCGTTGGCCCCGGACGCCTTGGTGATGGTCAACAGGATCGCCGGCTGTTTGCCGTCCCACGCGGCAAGGCGGGTGTTGGCGGTGCCGTTCACCACGCTGGCGACGTCCGACAGCCGCAGGATGGCGCCCTTGGCGGTCTTGATGACCAGGGGCGCGTATTGGCCGGCCTGCCACATCTGGCCGTTGATGCCGATGGTTTCGGCCGTATCGGCACCCTCGAAGCCGCCCACCGGCTGCAGCACGTTGGCGCCGCGGACGGCGGTGTAGACGTCCTGGGCGGACAGCCCGGACGCCGCCAGCCGCGCCGGATCGAGCCGGATGCGCACCGCCGGCTTTTCCGAGCCGTTCACCTGCACCTGCGCGACCCCTGGCGCCTGCGACAAACGCTGTGCCAGGACAGTGTCGGCCGCGTCGTAGATCTGCGCCGTGGACAGCGTCGCCGACGACAGCGCGATGATCATGATCGGCGCATCGGCCGGATTGAACTTGCGGTAGAACGGCCGCGTCGGCAGGTCGGACGGCAGATCCGGCGTGGCGTTGTTGATTGCCGCCTGCACATCGTGCGCGGCGCCGTCGATGTCGCGGTCGATGTCGAACTGGATGACGATACTGGTATTGCCGACGGCGGAAGTCGAGGTGATCTCGGTCACGCCGGGGATCTGCCCGAGCCGCCGCTCCAGCGGTGCGGCGATCGAGTTCGCCATCGTCTCCGGGTCCGCTCCCGGACGCGCGGCGAACACGACCATGGTGGGGATATCAACGCTGGGCAGCGCCGCGACCGGCAGGAAGCGGTAGGCGACGATGCCGGACAGCATCAGCCCGATGGACAGCAGGATGGTCGCCACCGGGCGGGCGATGAAAAACGCGGAAAAGTTCATGGCTGCCCGGGATGCAACCGGCGACGGCCGCTGTCGTTACGGCGGTTCATCTTGCTCGAGGGGCTTTCATGCGTAAGACTTTAACCGTTGTTGCCTGCGCCGTCATGTTGGCGGCGCTGGCTGCCTGTCATCAGGAGGGGCCGGCCGAGAAGGCCGGCTCCAGCCTCGATAAGGCCGGGCAGAAGGTGCAGGACACGCTCGACCCGCCGAAGGGTCCGGCGCAATCGGCCGGCCGATCGGTTGACCGGGCGCTGGGGGACTGATCCCGCCGCCGATCAAGGTGCCTGGGGGCGCCGCCGCTACCTGACACGCTTGCGCCAGGACCTTCGCCGCGCTGATGATAAAGACGGAGACGCTGTCAGGACGACAATCAGTGGCTTCGCTTGTCACCTTCGTAATCATAGAGGGGCATGGCGATCAACGTCTTCTTCGTTGCCCCCGGCATCATCACTTTGTCGTCCACGACCTTCAGGCGGCTCAATGGCACCGCCACGTGCCTGGTGGCGAGCGCATTCAGGTCAAGGATCGCCACGATCGCCTTCGGTTCGACGGCTCCGTTCTTCACCATGATGTCCACGACAGTACCGAGCTCCCCGTTCTGCTCGTCCAGCACTTTCTTGCCGATGAGCATGCTTGCGCGCATGCTGTGATCCGGCATGACGATCTTGGGGTGTGCCGGAGGGGTCTGCGCGACGGCGGAGTGTGCAGCGAACGCCATCGTCAGGATGGCGGCCGTCGCGAGGATGGAGAGCTTCGTCATTCATTCCCCCTGAAAGAAATTAGCTTTTTGGTCCCGGTTGGCGTGTCGCTGGCACCTGCAGGACACGCGCATAACCGATGAAGATGTGATCCGTCGCATATATCCTCGCCGAAGTATTGCTTTCCGCGACAGACATTTGCAAAATCAATATGGCGTGGCCCATGTCGCCGCGAAAATTTTGTCGCCAAACTTAGAAGTGTCGCGACAGCCGGTTCTTCCTATAAGCCGGGCCATGACATTGGATGCGGAATGGCATTACTGAACCGAACACCTAAACTACCGACCGCTCGGCCTTAGCCACGGCCTCGGCGAACCGCCGGTGCAGGAAAGCGTTGTCCGATGGCAACCCGGCCACGACATCGCGAGCCCATTGCACGTAATCGGCCCTGCGTTGCATCGACCAGCCGGCGGGCGGGCTGAATGCAAGCGCCGAAAGGTTGCTCGTCTTGTCCGCCAGTTTCAATATGGCCGCCCGGGCCGACTTGTGAGGTGCGTTCTGAATCTGCAACGCCTTTCTCTCGGCCTTCGGTAAAGTCTTGTCGTCTGTCACCTCCATCACCAACGCAGCCACGTCTTCGCCGAACTCCGCGGCTATCTCGGCCCGGCTTCTCTCCTGGTCTTCAACCGAATCATGCAGCAGCGCGGCGATCACCAGATTAAGGTCCTCGCCACCAGTCGCTTCCGCAACAAGGCCGGCAACTTCCAGCAGGTGGTTAACATAGGGTTCCTTTGCCGCGCCTGTCCGCCGCTGGTCGGAATGCCAGTGCGCTGCGCGAACAGCCGCTTTGGTGACAGCAATCAATTCATTCATGTTCGTAGGTCCAATCGAGGGGGGGTCGAAATCGCGGTTCGCTCACTCCGCCGCTGCGGGTTCCGGCGACCCCGGACCTGACAAGCGCAGCCTTAGCCGTTCGAACGCAAGATAAATCGCCGGGGTCGTATACAGCGTCAGGAACTGCGACAGCAGCAATCCCCCGATGATCGTCACCCCCAGCGGATAGCGCAACTCCGACCCTGCCCCGCGTTCCAGTACCAGCGGCAGCGCGCCCAGCAACGCCGCCATCGTCGTCATCATGATGGGCCGGAACCGCAGCAAACACGCCTCCCGCATCGCGTCAGGGGGCGACAGGCCGCGCGCCCGCTCCGCCTCGATGGCGAAATCCACCATCATGATGGCGTTCTTCTTCACGATGCCCATCAGCAGGACGATCCCGACCAGCGCCACCAGCGACAGGTCGATGCCGCAGGCCATCAGCGCCAGCAGCGCCCCAAGCCCGGCCGAGGGCAAGGTGGACAGGATGGTGACCGGATGGATCCAGCTTTCGTACAGCACGCCGAGGACGATGTAGATCACCACCACCGCCGCCAGGATCAGCCACGGCTCCGCCGCCAGCGACGACTGGAACTCCGCCGCGTCGCCGGAATAGCTGCCGCTGATCGTCTGCGGCATGCCGATGTCCGTTTCAGCCCGCGCCACGGCGGCGACGGCGCTGCCGAGCGAATAGCCGCGCGCGATATCGAAGCTGAGGGTGATCGCCGGAAACTGCTCCTGGTGGCTGATCACCAGCGGCGCCGTCGTCCGCTCCACCCGGGCGATGGCCGACAGCGGCACCTGGGCGTCGTTCAATCCGGGCACCCGCAGCAGCCGCAAACTATCCGGGTCCGCCTGCCACCCTGGATCGGCTTCCAGCACCACGCGGTACTGGTTGGACTGGCCGAAAATGGTGGAGATCTGCCGCTGCCCGAACGCGTCGTACAGCGTGTCCTGGATCGCCTGCATCGACACGCCGAGGCGCATCGCGGCGTCGCGGTCCACGCTGATGAAGGTACGGAACCCCTCATCCTGCTGGTCGCTGGCGACGTCGCGCAGTTCCGGCAGCGTTGCCAGCTTCCGCCGCAGCCGCGGCGCCCAGGCGGCCAGTTCGGCGGCGTCAGTATCCATCAGAGTATATTGGTACGGCGTGCGGCTGACCCGGGTGCCGATCTGGATGTCCTGCACGGGCTGGAAGAAGGCGGTGATGCCGGGGATGCCGGGGATCGCCGCCTGCATGCGCGCCACCACGACATCCATCCGGTCGCGCTGGCCGACGGGCTTCAGCGCGATGGTCAGCCGCCCGGTGTTGGGCGTCGTGTTGATCGTTCCGGCGCCCACGAACGACACCACGCCGGTGACAGCCTTGTCCTGCCGGACGATCGCCGCCATCCGCGTCTGCATTTCGATTAATTTTTGGATAGAGGCACTTTGCGCCGCCTCGGTCACCGCCAGGATAACGCCGGTGTCCTGCCGCGGCAGGAATCCCTTCGGCACGATCGCATACAGGCCCAAGGTGCCGACAAGTGTCAGCGCGCCGACAGCGAGCACGAAGCGCTGGTGCCGGAAGCTCCAGTCCAGGCTGCCGCGATACGCATCGAGCAGTCGGTCGAAGCCGCGTTCGCTGATTCGCGCGATCAGGCCGGGCTTTTCGTCCTTCGCCGGCTTCAGCAACCGCCCGCACATCATCGGCGTCAGGGTCAGCGAGATCACCGCGGAGACGATCACCGCGACCGACAGGGTGACAGAGAACTCCTTGAACAGCCGCCCGACCACGCCGGTCATGAACAGCAGCGGGATGAACACCGCGATCAGCGAGACGGTCAGCGAGACGATGGTAAAGCCGATCTGAGCAGCGCCGCGGAAGGCGGCTTCGAGGGGGGGAACGCCGCGCTCGATATAGCGCACCACGTTCTCGATCATGACGATGGCGTCGTCGACGACGAACCCGGTGGCAATGGTCAGCGCCATCAGCGACAGGTTGTCCACGCCGTAGCCGAGCAGGTGCATGATCCCGAAGGTGCCGACAAGCGACAGCGGCAGGGCGACGGCGGGGATGAAGGTGGCGCGGGCGCTGCGCAGGAAGACAAAGATCACCAGCACCACCAGCACCACTGACATCACCAGCGTGTATTGCACGTCGCGAACGGAAGCGCGGATTGTCTCGGTGCGGTCGGTCACGATCGAGACCTGGATGCCGGAGGGGATTGCCTTGCGCAGCTTCGGCAACGCCTCCTTCAAAGCCTCAACCGTCTCGACGATGTTCGCGCCGGGCTGGCGCTGGATGTCCAGCACCACTGCCGGCGTGCCGTCATAGGTCGCGCCGACGCGGTCGTTCTCCACCCCGCCGACGACGCTGCCGACGGCGGACAGCCGCACCGGGGCGCCGTTGCGCCAGGCGATCACCAGGTTCTGGTATGCCGCGGCGTCTACCAACTGGTCGTTGGCGCCCAGCGCGAAGGACTGCCGCGGCCCGTCGAACCCACCCTTGGCGCCGTTCACGTTGGCGGCGGCGACGGCGGTGCGGACATCCTCCATCGCCAGGCCGTAGGCCGCGAGACGCGCCGGATCGACCCGCACCCGCACCGCCGGCCGCATGCCGCCCTGCACGGTCACCCGCCCGACGCCGCCGATTTCGGAAAACTTCGGCTGCAGCAGCGTGTCCGCCGCGTCGCTGATCACGTCGATCGGCACCGTGTCGGAGGTCAGCGCCAGGCTGAGTATCGGCGCATCTGCCGGATTCACCTTCGAGTATGTCGGCGGATAGGGCAGATTCGCCGGCAATGTGGCCGAGGCGGCATTGATCGCCGCCTGCACGTCCTGCGAAGCGGAATCCATCGACCGGTTCAGCGCGAATTGCAGGGTGATCTGGCTGGTGCCTTCCGCGCTCTGCGAGGTCATCAGCAGCAGCCCCGGGATCTGGCCGAACTGCCGTTCCAGCGAGGCGGTGATCAGCGTCTCGGTTGTTTCCGGGCTGGCGCCGGGGAGTTGCGTCACGACCTGGATGGTCGGGAAGTCAACCTCCGGCAGCGCCGAGACCGGCAGCGCCTGGTAGCCGAGCAGCCCGGACAGCAGGATCGCAATGGCCAGCAACCAGGTGGCTATCGGGCGGGCGATGAAGGGCGCGGAGATGTTCATGCCGAGAGGTGGGGCAGGTTGGCGAAGGCTGCCGGATTTAGACTGTGGGGCGGATGTCTTTCGTCGTCATGGCCCGGCTTGTCCGGGCCATCTATCGCCGCACGTGCTGGAATAGGTGGCCCGGACAAGCCGGGCCATGACGAGAAGGGCAGCGACGAATGGGGCCACGTCCCGTAGGGCAACCGTCCAACCACGTCCCTACCCGCCCGCATGCTGCCGATTGGTCCCCGGCGCGGCCGGCTGCTCCGGCACCGCTGCCGCATCGGCATCCGGCTTCGCCACCGTCACCTTGGTGCCATCCGCGAGCCGCGAAGCCCCGTCCACCACCACCGTTTCCCCGGCCTTCAAACCGCCGGTAACGATCGATGCCACCTCATCCTCATACCCGACTGTCACCGGCTGCCGCTTCGCCGTGTTGTCGGTGCCGATGACAAACACATACGGACCGCGCGGGCCGCGCTGGATCGCCGAGGGCGGCACGACGATTGCGTCCTTGGCGACCTCGGTCCGCAGCCGCACGCTGACGAAGCCGCCGGGCCAAAGCCGGTGCTGCGCGTTCGGAAACGCCGCCTTCAGCTTGATGGTGCCGGTGGTGGAATCGACCTGGTTGTCCAGCACCGTCAGCGTGCCGGTATCCAGCACCTTGGGCGCCCCGCCCGCCGCATCCTGCGCGAGAGCCAGCACCGGCGCGGGACCCTCCGCCATCGCACTCGCCACCGCCGGCAGAACTTGCTGCGGCAGCGTGAACAGCACCGAAATCGGCTCAAGCTGGGTGATCACCACAATCCCGGTGGCATCCACCGCATGCACGATATTGCCCGGATCGACCTGCCGGATGCCGGTGAGCCCGTCGATCGGTGCTATGATCGTGCTGTAGCTGAGCTGCGTCCGCGCCGTGTCGATCTGCGCCTGGTCCTGCTGCACCAGGGCCGCGAACTGCGCCACCTGGGCCTTCGCGGTGTCGGCCTGCTGCGCCGATGTATAGGCGTTCGCCACCAATTTCTGATACCGGGCCAGATCGAGCCGCGCGTTCGCCAGTTGCGCCTCGTCCTGGGCCTTCCTGGCCAACGCGTTGTCGAGCGCGGCCTGGAAAGTGCGCGCATCGATCTGCGCCAGCACGTCGCCCTTGTGGACGGCCTGACCCTCTTTGAAGTTCACCGTGACCAGCGGGCCATCGACCATCGCTCGCATGGTGACGGTATTGAACGCCTGCACCGTGCCGAGGCCGTCCTGGTATATCGGCATGTCCCTCGTCTCAGCCACCGCGATCAGCACCGGGATCGCCTGGTTGGCGCTGGCGTCCAGCTTCTTGGCGGTTGGGGCGGAGGGAAAGAACCAAATCGCATAGACGATCGCCGCGACAACCAGCAGGCATAGCAGCACCATGCCCCAACGGCGCAGGCGGCTTCGGCCACGGGTGCGGACAGGCTCTCGGGTCAGTGAATCCACGTGGGCATCCATTCTGCGCAGGCGTTCCCTTACCATAAGGCGATGTCGGGACGCACCGCCGTTTGGCCAGTCATAGCAGAGACGACCGCCGGTAGCCGTTACAAGCCCGTCATGGCGGCGCTTTGAGGCCTGCCGCCGAGGAAGGCCATTGCCGCGGGGGTCGAGCGTGCCTAGGTTGTAGGTGCGGGGCTGCCCGGTGCGTCAGGCAAGTCATCCCCTGGGCCAGTAAGCAACTCCCTAGGGAGCTGGCTCTGTCGAAGCCTTGGTTTCGGTATCCGGCGCCCACCTGCACACGCAGGCTCTGGGAGGATGCAATCGCCAACGGCCAAGGCGGCTCCGCACGTTTTCCGCTGCCATGAAAGCCCCAGCGCCGATCGGCATGCACGGCGATTGATTTTTGAATAAATGTCCGCTCCCCGTAACTCTTTATTAACCTTTCTGCGGTCCTATTAGCGCGCCGTTTTCAATTGCGCGAAGCGAAGGTCCGTCCATGCCCAACTTTCTGAAGATCGAAAATCTCCGTATCACAACCAAGATCACCCTGATCGTGGCGCTGTTCGCAGCCGTCTCCATTGGCGCGGCAGGGTTCTCTGCGCTTCGCATGAAGGGCATCGACGACGCCTATTCGGACGTCATCGCCCGGGTCGATCCGGCCACCAAGCTGTCCGCCCGCGCTGCGCGGCATATCGCGACGTATCAGTCGGATGCCTTTCAGGTGGCCGTGGAAACCACTGACGAAGGCAACGCAAGACTTCTGGCGGCGGCGTTCGCGGCCCGGGATGCCTATTTCGCTGAAATGGCCAAGATCCGCGAGGAGGTACCGGAACTGCGTGGGCCGATCGATGCTATGATCGCCAAGACCCAATCCACATTCACCGCCTGCGATCCCTTGGTGCGTGCCGCGGCTGCGACGACCGGCGCCGAGGACAACATGCGCGCCGCGGCCGCCATCAAGACAGGCTGCAATTCGCTGATCGAAAGCGCCGAGCTGGCGCAGGTCAAGTTGACGGATGACCTGACAGCCTTTGCCGCCAAGACATCCGACGACCTGACCGACCTGACCAACGACACCATCCGCAGCGTGCTCCTATCCGTCGGTGCCGGCCTGGTCGCCACCGTTGCCGCCGCCCTCTGGATCGGTTTGCAGGGCCTGTCCCGGCCCATCGGCCGTTTGAACGTCGTGATGGAGGCGTTCGCCCGCAACGAACTGTCGGCCGCCACGCCGGGCACCGGACGCGGCGACGAGATCGGCGCGATGGCCCGCACGGTGGAGGTGTTCAAGACCAACGCCCTGGAGGTCAACCGCCTGCGCGCCGAGCAGGAGGCGCTGAAACAGCGCGCCGCCGACGACCGGCGCCAGGCGATGTCCGATCTGGCAGCGAAGTTCGAGGCCAGCGCGGGCGATATCGTCAACAACGTCACCTCGCAGGCGACGGAACTTCAGGCGACCGCGCAATCGATGACGGCCACCGCGGAGGAAACAACGCGGCAGTCCACCACGGTCGCGGCAGCCTCGGAACAGGCCACGCAGAATGTGCAGACCGTCGCCGCCGCGACCGAGGAGCTGGCCTCCTCGATCCGCGAGATCAGCCGCCAGGTCGGCCAGGCCAGCGCCATGATCTCGGACGGCGTGCATCAGGCGACGCGATCCAACGAGCAGGTGCAGGGCCTGACCGCCGCCTCCGAGCGCATCGGCGATGTGGTGAAGATCATCAGCGGGATCGCCAGCCAAACCAACCTGCTGGCGTTGAATGCGACCATCGAGGCGGCGCGGGCCGGCGATGCCGGCAAGGGCTTCGCCGTGGTCGCCAGCGAGGTCAAGGCGCTGGCCAACCAGACCGCCAAGGCAACCGAGGAAATCGCCGAGCAGATCAAGGCGATCCAGGAAGCGACGCAGATCTCCGCCCAGTCGATCCAGAGCGTCACGCGCACCATCGGCCAGGTCAGCGAAACGGCGACCGCCATCGCGTCTGCGGTGGAGCAGCAGGGCGCGGCGACGCAGGAGATCACCCGCAACGTGGTCCAGGCGGCACAGGGCACGCAGGAGGTGTCGGGCAACATCACCGGCGTCAGCCAGGCCGCGCAGCAGACCGGCGCGGCAGCCTCGCAGGTGTTGGCCTCGGCCAGCGAGCTGTCGAAGAACGGCGAGGTGCTGAAGGCGCAGGTGGTGGCGTTTCTGAGGGAGGTGCGGGCAGCTTAATTTCTAATCAAGGGCGACCTGACCGCGTGGCGTGGCGCATCCGCGTTTATCCGTCATGGTCCGCGCAGGCGGACCATCCACGCGTTGCCGGCGCAGGTCTCGGCAAACGCGTGGATGCCGGGCATGCGCCCGCCATGACGGAAGCGCAATGGCCGTGCCGCA
Source organism: uncultured Rhodopila sp. (assembly GCF_903915725.1). GTDB lineage: Bacteria > Pseudomonadota > Alphaproteobacteria > Acetobacterales > Acetobacteraceae > Rhodopila. Next base: position 17,207 of record NZ_CAIWTY010000016.1, on the reverse strand, counting down.
CCCCCGTCACCTCACATTGCCGCCCACCGGCAATGCCACCCCGCCCGGCGCGATCCCCGGCTGCAATCCCGGGAACTGCTGCTGCAACGGCTGATCCGCTGCCAACCAGCCGCCCCCCAAGGCCTTATATAAATTCAGCAGCGCCTGGACACGTGCCAGCCGCACCTGCACCAGCGTATCCTCGTCGTTGAACTGGGTCGTTTCAGCCGTCAATACGGTCGTAATGTCCACGGTTCCGGCGCCCAACTGCGCCCGGGCGATCGTCGCGGCCCGCGTCGCCGCCTCCACCGCGATGCGCTGCAGCCTCTCCTGCTCGCTGGCATAGCGCCATGCCGTCAGAGCGGTATCGACATCGGTGAACGCCTGCACCACCGCCTTGCGGTAATCCGCCAGCAGTTCGTCATACCGCCCTTTCGCCTGGTCCAACTGCCCGCGCAGCGTGCCGCCGTCGAACAGCGGCAGGGTCAGCCCGGCGGCCAAGGACGCCAGGGCCCCGCCCGGCGTGATCAGGTGGTTCAGCGCCGCCGCCTGGTATCCGGCGCTGCCGGTCAACGTGACGCTCGGGAAAAACGCCGCCCGCGCCACCTTGATGTTGAAGTTCTGCGCGATCAGTTGCGCCTCTGCCCCGGCCACGTCCGGCCGCCGCACCAGCAGCTCGGACGGCAGCCCCGAAGCCACCGGCGGCAAATCCAATGCCGTCAGAGTCCCCGGCGTTACCGCGATCCGCTCCGGCGGCTCGCCCACCAGAATGCCGAGCGCGATGACCTGCTGCTCCAACTGGCTGACGAAATTCGGGATCAGCGCCCTCTCCCCGTCCACCAGCGCCTCTTGCTGAGCGACATCCAGGGCGCTGGCCGTGCCGGCCTCCAGCCGCCCGCGGATCACCGCGAAGACCTGCTCCGCGTCGGCCAAATTCCGCCGCGCCACCCCCAGCCGATCGGCCAGCGACAGGGCGGTGAACCAGGTGTTGGCGACGTCGGTGACGACGGTCAGCGCCACGGTCTGCTGGTCGAACCGGCTGAACATCGCCGAGCTCACCGCCGCCTGGCGGGAAGCCAGGTTGCGGCCCCAGAAATCCAGTTCGTAGGTCGCGTTCAGCCCGGCGCTGTAGGTGTGCAAGTCGATGCTGGCATTCGATCCGCGGCCGCCCACGCTGCTGCCGATGCGGGTGCTGCTGCCCGTTCCCAGCCCCTCATGCTGCCAGCTTGCGTTGCCGGTGCCGGAGAAATCCGGCAACAGCGGCGCGCCCGCAATCCGCACCTGCGCATCCGCCTGCCGCACCCGCGCGACCGCCGCCGCGATATCGAAGTTTTGGGCACGCGCCTGCTCGATCAGCGCGTCCAGTTCCGGCGAGTTGAATCCTCGCCACCAGTCCGCCGATGGCCACGCAGCGGCCGCGGATTGCGGGGTTGCGCGATATGCCTCCGGAATGTCCAGAGCGGGCCGGTGGTAGTCCGGGCCGAGATCGCAGCCGGACACCATCAGGACGGCGGCGGACAGCAAGGTGACAAGGCGGCAATGGCCGATGGTCACGAATCGGATATCCTCTGCCGGCACGAGCCGATCGGCTTCTCATCGCGAGAGACGCCGCAAGCCGAAATTCGCATCCGCATACGCAAACCGCCTCGTCCGAACTGTTCCACGCGGAAAATAGGTGCGGTCGGACCGACTGTCACGGATCAACGCATCGGGATGGGGTGGGGTAGAAATGCGATTGCAAATCATTCGCATGCACGTTAGCAGCTCACCTCATCCCAAACGGTCACAGCGGCAATCCCATTCTTCGCATTATCATTCGCCGCAGCCAGAGCGAGACCGGCGACAGCGATCCGGGCTTCGACCAACGACAACCATAACCCTGATAGGGGACGATTCCGCATGCCCTTTGATGCCGGCCGCCGCAGGCGCGCAGGGGCCGTGGTGCTTGCGGCGGCGTTGTCCGCCGCCGCCTACCCGGCACTATCGCAGAGTCCTTCCGCGGCCGGCTCACTCCCGGGCGCACCGGAGAGCCGCGCGCAGCAGCCGCTCGAACAACCGCTGGTAGCGCCCGTGGATGGCGGGATCTGGCAGCGCGACCGCCTGCTCGGCGATCCCGGCGGCATCCGCTCGAAGCTGGAGGACGCCGGGATCAGCATCACCCTGCAGGAAACCAGCGAGGTGTTCGGCAACGTCACCGGCGACACCACCGGCGCGATCTATGAAGGCGCCACCCTGGCGGCACTGCAGATCGATACGGCGAAGGCCATCGGCCTGCCTGGTGGCACATTCAAGGCCAGCGTGTATCAGATCCATGGCCGGGGACTCACCGACAGCAACCTTGGCAACCTCAACACTGTCAGCAATATCGAGGCGACGCCCGGGTCGCGGCTGTTCGAACTCTGGTATGAGCAGACCATGCTCGGCGGGGCGCTGTCGTTGCGCCTCGGCCAGCAAGCCGCCGATGCGGAGTTCCAGGTCACCACCTATGGCGGCGTCTTCATCAACGGTTCGTTCGGTTGGCCCACACTCGCCGCCACGGCACTTCCGGCGGGCGGTCCGGCCTACCCGCTGGCGGCGCTCGGCGGCCGGCTCAAGCTGCAGCCGCGGGACGACCTCGCGTTCCTGCTCGGGATCTACAGCGGCAGTCCGGCGCCGGCGGGACAGGACGACCCGCAGGTTCGCAATGCCTCCGGCACGTCATTCGTGCTCGACCAGGGCGTCTTCGTTATCGGCGAGGTGCAGTATTCGATCAACACCGGGGATCAGGCGGCCGGTCTGCCCGGCACCTATAAGATTGGCGCCTGGTACAATTCCAACGCCTTCCCGGACCAGCGCTACGGCGCCGACGGCCTGCTTCTGGCGGATCCGTCCAGCAGCGGCGTGCCGTTGTCGCATAGCGGCAACTACAGCCTGTACGCGGTGGCCGATCAGATGATCTGGCGCGAGCCGGGAACCAAGGACCAGGGTGTTGGCGTGTTCGCCCGGGTCACCGCAAGCAGCGGCGACCGCAATCCGGTGAGCGCGTTCGTCAATGCCGGCGCGACCTGGAAAGGCGCTTTTCGCGGACGTCCCGATGACACCATTGGGATCGGTGTCGGCTTTGCCCGGATCAGCGACTCCGCCCGCCAGGCGGATGGCGACGTGGCATTCTTCAGCGGAACCGCGTATCCGCGCCGCGCAGGCGAGACGGTCCTGGAGTTGACCTATCAGGCGGCGGTGACCTCGTGGCTGACACTGCAACCGGACTTCCAGTATATTTTCAGTCCTGGCGGCGGCGTTCCGGGCATCAACAACCCGGCAAGCAAAGCCGCCGATGCCGTGGTACTCGGGCTTCGGGGCGTGGTAATCTTCTAGTGCAATGGCGGCAGCGAATCGCGCCATCACATGATACCGATACCCGTGACGGCCTTCGTCGCGGCCTTGCATGACCCGGCGGTATATGCAAAACGTACCGCAGCAATAATCCAATATAAAATGGGAGACGTCCGGGGGTGACAGACGACACCATCCTGGAAACAGAAGGCCTCACGCGGGAATTCGGCGGGTTTCTGGCTGTCGACGGCGTCTCGTTGCGCGTGGCAACCGGCAACATCCATGCCCTTATCGGCCCCAACGGCGCGGGCAAGACAACCTGTTTCAACCTTCTGACGTCCTTCCTGCCGCCGACTCGCGGCAAGATCACGTTCAAGGGCCGCGACATCACCGGCATGAAGCCGGCCATGGTGGCGCGGCTTGGACTGATCCGCAGCTTCCAGATCTCCGCCGTGTTCCCGCATCTGACCGCGCTGGAGAATGTCCGGCTGGCGTTGCAGCGCGTCCGCGGGGCCAGCTTCGACTTCTGGCGTTCCGACCGGACGCTGAAGGTCTTCGACGATCGCGCGCGCGAACTGCTGTTCGATGTCGGCCTGTCGGGCTTCGCCGAGACCGTGGTGGCCGATTTGTCCTACGGCCTGAAGCGGGCGCTGGAGATCGCGACCACCCTGGCGCTGGATCCGGAGATGATGCTGCTCGACGAACCCACTGCCGGCATGGCGCATGGCGACGTGGACCGCATCGTCGATCTGATCAAGCGCATCCGCAAAGGCCGCACCATCCTGATGGTCGAGCACAATCTGTCCGTGGTGGAAGGCCTGTGCGACAGGATCACCGTGCTGACCCGCGGCAAGGTGCTGGCGGAGGGCGACTACGCCACCGTCTCGAAGAACCCCGAAGTGATCGCCGCCTACCTGGGAACAGTGGATGCTTGAGATTCAGGGCCTGAACGCCTGGTACGGCGAAAGCCACATCCTGCACGGCGTCGATTTCGAAGTCCGAGAGGGTGAGGTCGTCACCCTGCTCGGCCGCAACGGCGCCGGCAAGACCACCACGATGAAGTCGATCATGGGACTGGTGCCCCGCCGCCGCGGCCATGTGAAGTTCCGCGGCGCCGAGACCATCGGCCTGATGCCGAACCAGATCGCCCGCGCCGGCATCGCCATCTGCCCGGAGGAGCGCGGCATTTTCGGCTCGCTGTCGGTGACTGAGAACCTGATGCTGCCGCCAATCGTCGCACCCGGCGGGCTGGATATCGCGGAGATCTACACGCTGTTCCCCAACCTGAAGGAGCGCGCCAAGACCGCCCACGGCACAAGGCTGTCGGGCGGCGAGCAGCAGATGCTGGCGATCGCCCGCATCCTGCGCACCGGCGCGAAAATGCTGCTGCTGGATGAACCGACGGAGGGCCTCGCCCCTGTCATCGTGCAGCAAATCGGCCGCACCATCCGGGAGATCAAGAATCGCGGCTTCACCGTGCTGCTGGTTGAGCAGAACTTCCGCTTCGCCTCCACCGTCGCGGACCGCCACTACGTGATGGAGCACGGCAAGATCGTCGACATGATTCCGAACCGACTGCTCGAAAGCAGCATGGACAAGCTGCACGAATATTTGGGGGTTTGAGTAAAACGTGCTGCCTTCCCCTTTCGTCATGGCCCTCCCCCGGCTCGTCCGGGGGATTGTCCGGGCCACCTCTGCCAGCACCTGCCGCGACAGCTGGCCCGGACGAACCGGGCATGACGAAAGGGGGGCATCCCATGATCAGCGGCCACCGGCCCGCAACCCGTTCCGACCGCCCGCGCCGGGCGGCGGCTCAATCGTGACGTTATAAAGGTCCATCCCATGACTCTCACACGTCGTTCCGCTCTGACTTCGGTGGCCGCGGCCGCCACGCTTCCATTGATCCGCCCCGCCCGGGCGCAGAAGCCGGTGATCAAAATCGGCGTGCTGAACGACCAGTCCGGGCCGTACGCCCAGACCGGCGGCAAGACCTCCGTCGTCTGCACGCAGCAGGCGCTGGAGGATTTCGGCGTCGCCGCCAAAGGCCTCAATGTCGAGGTGATTTCGGCGGACCACCAGAACAAGCCGGACCTCGCGGTATCGATTGTCCGCCAGTGGTTCGACCGCGACGGCGTCGACATGCTGTTGGACGTGCCGACATCGTCGGTGGCGCTGGCGCTGCAGTCGGTGGTGCGGGAAAAGAACAAGGTCTTCCTGAACTCGGGTGCGGCCAGTTCGGCGCTGACCGGGGCGCAGTGTTCCCCGAATTTCGTCCATTGGACCTACGACACCTACATGCTGGCGAAATCGACCGGCGGGGCGATGGTGAAGGCGGGCGGCGATGCCTGGTACTTCCTCACCGCCGACTATGCCTTCGGCAAGCAGTTGCAGTCCGACACCACCGGGTTCATCACCGCCGCGGGCGGCAAAGTGCTGGGCGCCGCGCAGTATCCGTTCCCCGGCACCACCGACTTCTCGTCATTTCTGGTGCAGGCGCAATCCAGCGGCGCGAAGGTGCTCGGCCTGGCCAATGCCGGCGGCGACACGGTGAACTCGATCAAGCAGGCCAATGAGTTCGGCCTGAACAACTCGATGAAGATCGCCGCGCTGCTGATGTTCATCACCGACGTCCATGCGCTCGGGTTGGACGTCGCGCACGGCCTGAACCTGACGGAAAGCTTCTACTGGGACCTGAACGACCGCACCCGCGCCTTCACCAAGCGGGTGCTGCCGAAGACGCCGAACAACTATCCCAATATGGACCATGCCGGCTGCTACTCCGCCACCTTGCACTACCTGAAAACCGTCGCCGACATGGGCGCGGCCGAGGCGAAGAAGGACGGTGTCGCGACGGTCAACCGGATGAAGGCGATGCCGGTTGACGACGACTGCTTCGGCAAGACCAAGATCCGCGAGGACGGCCGCAATCTGGTGCCGTCCTTCCTGTTCGAGGTGAAAAAGCCGTCCGAAAGCAAGAAACCGTGGGATTACTACAAGCTGGTGGTGGAAACGCCGGGGAATGAGGCGTTCCGGCCGCTGGCCGACGGGCACTGCGCCTTCGTAAAGACCTGAGCAACAAGGGGAACGGCGTGGCCGGGAAACAACCATGATAACAATCTTTGGCATTCCCGGCCCGCTGTTGTTCGGACAGCTTCTGCTCGGGCTGATCAACGGCGCATTCTATGCGATGCTGTCGCTGGGACTGGCCGTTATCTTCGGCATGCTCAACATCATCAACTTCGCCCATGGGGCGCTGTTCATGATGGGCGCCTTCGTCTCCTGGATGCTGCTGAACTATTTGGATATCGGCTATTTTCCGGCGCTGATCCTGGCGCCCCTGATCGTCGGCATCTTCGGCATCATCCTGGAAAAGACCATCATCAGCCGGCTGTACAAGCTCGACCATTTGTACGGCCTGCTGCTGACCTTCGGCCTGGCGCTGGTGATCGAGGGCCTGTTCCGCAACGCCTATGGCAGTTCCGGCATGCCCTACCGCATCCCGTCGGTGCTGCAGGGCGCCGCCAATCTCGGCTTCATGTATCTGCCGATTTATCGCGGCTGGGTGGTACTGGCGGCGCTGGTGGTGTGCCTGGCGACCTGGGCGATCATCGAGAAGACCTCGCTCGGCGCCAGGCTGCGGGCGGCGACGGAGAACGCGCCGATGGTGCAGGCCTTCGGCGTCGATGTGCCGCGGCTGATCACCCTGACCTATGGCGGCGGCGTCGCTTTGGCGGCGTTTGCCGGCGTGCTGGCGGCGCCGATTTACTCGGTGAACCCCAATATGGGCAGCAATTTCATCAACACCGTGTTCGCCGTGGTGGTCATCGGCGGCATGGGCTCGATCATGGGATCGATCGTCACCGGGTTCGCCCTGGGCGTGCTGGAGGGGCTGACGAAAGTCTTCTACCCGCAGGCATCGGCGACTGTGGTGTTCCTGGTGATGGTGATCGTTCTGCTCATCAGGCCGCGCGGCCTTTTTGGAAGGGCTGCCTGAGATGTTCGGATTTTCACGCGCCGAGTCCATCGCCTTCGTGGTGATGCTGGCGCTGATCGCGGTCAGCCCGTTCGTGCTGTACCCGGTGTTCCTGATGCGCGTTTTGTGCGCCGCGCTCTTCGCCTGCGCCTTCAACCTGATGATCGGCTATGTCGGGCTGCTGTCGTTCGGCCACGCGGCATTCTTCGGCATGGGCAGCTATGTCGCTGCCTGGACGATGAAGTTCTGGGGGTTGGATGCCTCGGTGGCGATCGTCCTGGGCGGCCTGACCGGGGCGGCGCTGGGGCTGGTGCTGGGCTTCCTGGCGATCCGGCGATCCGGCATCTACTTCGCGATGATCACCCTGGCGCTGGCGCAGATGGTGTATTTCTTTTGCCTGGAAGCGCCGTTCACCGGCGGCGAGGACGGCATCCAGCAGGTGCCGCGCGGCTATCTGTTCGGCCTGATCGACCTGTCCAACGACATGACGATGTATTGGGTGACGGCGGCAATCTTCATCGGCGGCTTCCTGCTGGTGCACCGGATCATCCACTCGCCCTTCGGCCAGGTGCTGAAAGGCATCCGCGAGAATGAGCCGCGGGCGACCTCCCTGGGCTATCGCACCGACGACTACAAGCTGATCGCCTTCGTGCTGTCCTGTATGATTGCGGGGGTCGCCGGCGGGACCAAGGCGCTGGTGTTCGGCATCGCCACCCTGACGGACGTGAATTCCGCGACCTCGGGAGAGGTTGTGCTGACCACGCTGCTGGGCGGGCTTGGCACGGTGTTCGGACCGGCGGCGGGGGCGCTGGTGGTGACCTCGATGGAGAACTACCTGGCGCAGTTCGGCGCGTGGGTGACGGTGACTCAGGGCGTGATCTTCATGATCTGCGTGCTGGCTTTCCGGCGCGGAATCATCGGGGAACTGGGGGCGTTCTTCAAGATTTCGCTGTAGAGGTCGGGCGCGATATCATCGGGTAAAATTGGATGCTGCACGAGGAGTTCCGAACGAACCGCGCGCTGCCACAGGCTGGGCAGACCTTTGCTATTCGCGCGGGCATAGACACCTAACTCGGCGTGCATGCCGCCGGAAATGCCGCCTCTAAGTCCCGGCATGCCGCCGTCAGCAAATCATCAAGCGAAACCGGGCAGGTCCCGGGCGCTTGCCTGGGCGGCCCGCCGCCATAGCGCAGCGGCTCAATCTGCAGCAGAGCCCTGGCATAAAGCGCCTCGACGTCGATCCTCTGCCGCATCGACGGCGCATACCGCCGTTGGGCATCGGACTGGAAGGCAACAATCTCGCTTCGCCAATGCCGGCACGCGCTCAATCCCGGCCAACCGTGAAGCTTTAGAAGGTGCACCAGGATCTGCCGCAAAAGCGAATGCACAGCGTTGAGTTCGGACAGCCCCACGTCCTCGATCTCCTCAACAACGTGCGTCCAGTCGATGTCGTTCACCCTCTCCCCCCGCGCTGCGCGGCGCAGGAGCTTTACCTGGTGTTCTGACCAGGCCAGGACATCGCGGTCGTATAGATCGTCTGGCATGTTCCTATTATGGACAGAGCCGAAGCTGCGTTCCAGAGGGTTTTGGCATCGCCGGACGCCACGTCCGCGCAAGCCGACAGATCTTCGGTTCAGCCGATCATGGCCGAGATTCGCCACCGCGCGACGCAGCGGCACGCGGATGCCCACAGTTCCAATAGGCCGCCCGATCGTGGTGCGGATCAGGTCCAAACCGGAGCTGGACGATCCTCCGGGGCCGTCAGGGTGAAAGGGGCAAGTATTGATTGCCGCCTTACTCACCCTGTTTCCTGTCAATCGGAAGGGTTCAGCCCTTGTGCTTCGCCCGCTCGATCGCGTCGGTGATCAGCTTCTTCGCCTCAGCGGCATCGCCCCAGCCCAGCAGCTTGACCCACTTGCCCGGCTCGAGGTCCTTGTAGTGCTCGAAGAAATGCTGGATCTGATCAAGCGTTATCGAAGGCATATCGGAATAGTTGTGAATTTTCGCATAGCGCTGCGTCAGCTTGGGTGACGGCACGGCAATGATCTTTTCATCGCCGCCGCTCTCGTCCTGCATCTTCAGAACGCCAACCGGCCGGACGTTGATCACCGCGCCGGGGACAATTGGCCGGGTATTCGCAACCAGCACGTCGATCGGATCGCCGTCATCCGACAGCGTGTGCGGGACGAAGCCGTAATTCCCCGGATAGCGCATCGGGGTGTACAGGAAGCGGTCGACGATCAGCGTGCCAGCCGCCTTGTCCATCTCGTATTTGATCGGCTCGCCACCGATGGCGACCTCGACGATAACGTTGACGTCTTCCGGCGGGTTGTAGCCGATAGCGATGGCGTCGATGCGCATGGAGGGTTGTCCTTATTAACCGGAAATTCGTTCGATGTCGGCGCCGCAGGCGGCGAGTTTTTGTTCCACCGCCTCGTAGCCGCGGTCAAGATGGTAGACACGATTGACGATCGTCTCGCCCCGCGCGGCCAGGCCGGCCAGGATCAGCGACAGCGAAGCGCGAAGGTCGGTTGCCATGACAGGCGCGCCGGACAGCGACGGTGTGCCACGCACGATCGCGGACGCGCCATGCACGTTGATCCTGGCACCCATCCGGTTCAGTTCCGGCACATGCATGAAGCGGTTCTCGAAAATCGTCTCGGTCACCATCGACGCACCGTCGGATACTGCCATCAGCGCCATGAACTGCGCCTGCATGTCAGTTGGGAAGCCGGGATAGGCTTCGGTCATCACATCCACGCCGTGCAACCCGTTCAGGCGCTTGACCATGAGTCCGTCAGGATGCGCGGTAATCTCCACGCCGGCCTCACGCAGAATCCGCACCGTTGCGCCGAGATGGTCCAGCCGCGCGTCGCGCAGGAAAACCGACCCGCCGGAGATCGCCGCGGCACAGGCGTAGCTGCCGGTTTCGATTCGGTCGGGGATGATTGCGTGATCCGCGCCGTGCAGGCGTTCAACGCCTTCGATAGTCAGGGAGTGGCTCCCGATACCCTCGATCCGCGCGCCCATCGCCACCAGGCATGCGGCCAGATCGCCGATTTCGGGCTCGCGCGCCGCGTTGGTCAGAACCGTACGGCCGTCGGCGAGGGACGCGGCCATCAGCAGGTTTTCCGTCGCGCCAACCGAAACGGTCGGAAAGACGATGGTCGCGCCGTGCAGCCGTCCGTCCACCCGGCCATCGATATAGCCGTTCGCAAGGTTGAACCGGGCGCCCATCTGCTCCAGTCCCTTGAGGTGCAGATCGACCGGACGCGTTCCGATGGCGCAACCGCCGGGCAGCGAGACACGCGCCTCTCCCGCGCGGGCCAGCAATGGCCCGAGCACCAGGACCGAGGCCCGCATCTTGCGAACGATATCGTAGGGCGCTTCGGTATTGGAGATGGCTCCGCCGAGCGACAGCGTGCGTCCATCGTCACAGACCGGCTCTACGGCGATGCCATGCTGGGCGAGCAGGACGCCCATGGTCTGGATGTCGGCGAGACGGGGCACGTTGGTCAGCACCAAACGCTCGTCAGTCAGCAGACCGGCCACCATGAGCGGCAGGGCGGCGTTTTTCGCGCCGCCGATGGTTATGGTTCCCGATAAGGGGTGGCCGCCGCGGATACGGATACGATCCATTGAGAGTTTACATCCTCGGCAGGGCGGTGCCCCGCTGGCCCATGTATTTCCCGGCCTTGTCAGCGTAACTGGTCTCGCAGGCCTCGTTGCCCTGGAGGAACAGGAACTGGCAGATGCCTTCCCGGGCGTGAATTTTCGCTGGCAGCGGGGTGGTGTTGCTGATCTCGATCGTCACCTGGCCTTCCCATTCCGGCTCCAGCGGCGTGACGTTGACGATGATTCCGCAGCGGGCATAGGTGGACTTCCCCAGACAGATCACCAGCACATCCCGCGGGACGCGGAAATATTCGACCGTGTGGCCGAGGGCAAAACTGTTGGGCGGGATGATGCAGACGTCGGTCTTGCGGTCGACAAAACTGGCGGGAGAAAACGATTTCGGATCGATGACCGCGGAATCGATGTTGGTGAAAATTTTGAACTCGTCGGCGATGCGGGCATCGTATCCATAGCTGGACAGGCCGTAGCTGATGACGCCGTCACGTTTTTGCTGTTCCACGAACGGCTCGATCATGCCGTGGTCCTGCGCCATGCGGCGGATCCAGCGGTCGGACATCACGGACATCGATTCAGGAGGCTCCGGTCGGATTGGCTTCTAGTAGCGCGAATGCACGCCATGCCGCAAACCGGAAAGCGAATCGCTATGAAGATCGGTTGCGGGGGCAGGAAACCACCGGCAGATGACTATGCGCCGGTCCGACGCTCAAGCAATCGGCGGCGATGAGACACGCTTGGTTGGCAGGCCTCCTGGCAGTGTTGCACGCGCCACGGTTTGTCTGCCCGGGGGCCGGTCAGTATGGGACGGCGGACCTGTTGTGATCCGTATCCGATCATGCCGTCAAGGCCAAAGCTGCGCGTCGCGAGTCCCCTTGCCTGCCCCGTGGCGGTGGCCAGCGTGTTACGAAACCCGTATGGTGTGATCATGCGCGTCCTGACCACCGCCGAGATCCGCAGCGACAAGCTCGACCGCGTTGCCTTCCGCGTCATTCATCGCTTGCCGATCCAGGTCCTGCTGGACGGCGTGCAGCGGCCCTACAACCTCGGCGCGGTCTTCCGGCTATGCGATGCCATGCTGGTCGAGCGTTTGATCATTTGCGGTGGCCCGGTCGACATCCGCAATCGACGGTTTCTCCAGGCCGCCCGGGGAACGCAACGCTGGGTGCCGTGGGAGCTTGCCGAGGATGCGGCGCTGGCGGTCGCCGCGCTGAAGCGCCAGGGCAGCCGGATCGTTGTCGCCGATCTCGCCAGCGGCAGCGTGCCTCCGGAGCGCTTCGATCCGGTATTTCCGCTCTGCCTCGTTGTCGGCGGCGAGGCCGAAGGGGTTTCTCAGGCGGTGATCGACCAGGCTGATGCAGCGGTCGCGGTGCCGATGCTGGGAATGGTGAACTCTTTGAACGTGGCGACCGCAACCGCCGTGGTGCTGTATTATCTGACGGTTGCGGCGCGGCGCGGCGACGGCTCGATCCCGCCGGTGTAACTCTGATCCCCGGGACGGCGCAGGACTATTTGGCGAGATGGGCGTCGAAAAACTGCGCTATCTCGCCGAATGCTTCCCTGGCCTCGGGCGTGTTTGGGGCGCCGTATTGCCCGTGGGAGGCTCCCTCGAACACCTGCAGCGACGCCTCGACCCCGGCCTGGCGCAATTTGCGATGCGTCCGCACCGTGTTGCTGAGGAACAGATCGCGGGTGCCGCTGGTCAGGATCGCCGGCGGCAGACCGTGGAAGTCGCCATATATCGGCGACAACTGAGGATCCTTCAGGTCGTGACCGTTCGCATACAGCGCCGCCGCATGAGTCAAATAGCCACTGTAGCTGACCAGCACGTTGTCGATCCATTCGTTGGTCTTGTAGGTGTCGCCGGTCTCGGTCAGATCCGACCAGGGCGTGCCGGGCGCCATCGCCACCGGCAGCGGCACGTTTTCGGCTTTGGCGCGCAGCATCAATGCCAGCGTCATTCCGCCGCCGGTGGAGGTGCCGAACACCGCGACATGCCCGGGGTCGGTCATGCTGAGCACGCCCTTGTAGGCGGCCATGGCATCGTCCATGGCCGCCGGATAGGGCGCGTCCGGCGGCATGCGGTAGTCAACCGCGATCACCTTGAAGTGGCCGTAGCCTGCCATCAGCGTCGCTTCGAGCGTACCGGCTTCGCCCGGACCGTAGACATACCCGCCGCCATGGATGTTGAAGAGGACGCGGTTGCGGTTCTCCGGCGGGATATCGGCAGGCTCGAGGACGTAGCCTTTCACGCCGCCGATGACGGCGGGCCGGATGCTGACCCCGAGCTGATCCCGCAGCGCCGGCAACGTCGCAGCCACGGACGCCGCGAGCCTGGCCACCAGTGCCCGCCATTCATCCGCCGTCTTTGGATCGGCGTTCCAGGCCGGCACCCGATAGGGCGCGGCAATCACCGCCTTGAATTCCGGTGTGGTGGTATCGGGAACCGGAATGACCTTGCCCGGCGCGGTGCGCGCCCCCGGGTGTGCATTGGCCGCGCCCATGGCGGCTTCGAGGGTCGCGAAGTCGGACGCCGCCGGAGGAACGGCGGCTGGCACCGGCTGCGCCCGGACGGGCGATGCGGCAATGGCGGCGAGCACAAGCACCACGCCAGCGAAGCGCTGCGGTTTGTTCATTTTGTTCCTCCGTGTGGCGTCCGCCGGCAGACGAAGCCGGGCAGCGCGGGTCGAGGCTAACATAGATCAGTGTGATAGAAACCCGATCGGACGCTCAGGGGCGCCCCTTGCCCGGCGGCTCGACTGAGTCCCGCCCGGGCCGAGGGGGCAGTCAGTGGCATAGCCCCCAGCCACCGGGAACGATAGCCGCCAACGGTGTGGCCGGCATCGGCACAGTCGCAACGACCCTGCGTGACTGTCCATCGACGATCGCCAGGGCTGGCGGATCATTGAGCGGAACGTAAACCTTTGTACTGTCGGCACTCACGCCACCCTGGCGCGGGACACCCGCCAGGTCGAGAGTCCCTTCCGGACGCAGCCGATCGAGATCATAGATCAGAAGCTGCCGGCGTGGCACGCTCGCAACGAAGGCGACACTGTCGAGCCAGGCGCTATAGACCGCCCCCATGCCTGTAGATGCAGGCAGCATCGTCGCCGACGCGGGTTGGTCTCCGCGGAAGACGTTCAGGGTCGATGTCGCGTTATCAGGAACGAAAAAATAGGCTCCAGTACCGGAGGATACGACACCATCGGTGGCCGCAATGCGACCAAGCTCGGCAATCGTTTGGCGAGACTGAACATCGATGATACCGGGCGGATAACCGCCTTCGAACCGGACCACGACAGTCCGGCCGTTCGGCGTGCGAGCCATTGCGACGATTTGGCTGCGCGCGGCCGAGCGAAACGGTTGGATCCATTGCGTCAATACGGCTGTATTGACGTCAAAGACGGCGACGCCGGTCCAATCTTTGGCGGCAACGAAAAGATATCCGTCCTGGTCGACAAACAGCATGTCGCGCAATGGTGGCAAGCCGTCGATCGTGCGCAGCAGGCTGCCCCTGCGCAGATCAAACAATGAAATCTTGCCGCCCGCCAAATCGGCAACCGCCAACAGCCACCCGTTGGCACCAAGCGTGAGGCGTTCCGCCCGGTGCGGCAGGTTGATGCGCTCCATCCTGCGGCCAGGCAGGTCCAGCGTGACGAACCAAGTACTCCGGCCGTCGGTTGCGATCAGCTTTGCCTCCGGGCGGCTGATGATCACTTGCTGAGGCGAGCAGCCGATGGCCAGCGCACCGACGACCTCGTTGCTGCCGCCGTCAACAACCGTGACGACCGACTGCTCAGAACTCGGGACAAAAACGAAGCGGCTGACATCATCAATGATCAGCGACGACGACGCCTGAATCGATGCGCGCTGCACCATTCGCCTTGCGAAGCCGCGTGCCGTCACGGCAGCGGCACTGATCGATCCTGCTCAGACCGAAACATCAACCACCACCCGCTGTGCCAGCTTCACGGGATCGGTTGAAGGCTTGAGGATCGCGGCCAGCTTGAGATCGCTGGCGATCTTGATGAATTCATCGCGCAAGGCGGTGCCGACGGGAATATGGCCCTGCGTTTGGCTGCGCAACATCGCGGCCAACTGGTCGACCGGAACTTTCGGGGTGTATTTCGAAAAAATCTCCGCCGAGTCATCCGGGTTCGCCGCAACGTAGAGAGAGGCTTCACGCACGGCACTCGTCAACGCCGCTACGGCGGCCGGATCGTCGCGATAGAGCTCGGCCCGCACACCCAAGGTGCAGCAAGACAGAGCGGCGTAATCTTCCGACAGGTTCGAGGCAATCTCGACGAGCTCGCCGTTGCTGCGAAGCCGGGAAAGCCAGATCGACGGATCGGAATCGGCAATGGCCTGCAACTCGCCTCGCTGCAAGGCTACCGGCAGCAGGTCGCCGGGAAACTCCCGCCATTGAACGTCAGTGTCGGGGTTGATGCCATGCCTGGCGAGCAAGATAGCGAAGAAGTGGCGGGGCGAACCGGAAAGGGAAGAAACGCCGATGGTCTTACCCTTCAGGTGCGTGATATCCGTGAAGCCCGAATTGCGGTTGACCAGCAGGCGGGTGCAACCGCCATGCAGCCCTGTGGTCAGTTTGACGTCGAACCCGCTCTCCAGCGGCTTGATCCAGTTCAGCAGCATCGAGCCGCCGGCATCGGCCTTATCGGTGGCAAGCGCTTGCAACATCTGATCCGTCGTGCCGGCCAGAGCGACGAATTCGACGTCCAGGCCGTGCTTTCCGTAAAAACCACGGTGTAGGGCCACGGGAATCGCTGCCGTGCAGATTCCGGTACCGTTGTAGGCAAACCGCAGGTGCCGATTCGGCGACGTGGCCGCATCGGCGGCTCGGCCGGGCTGGTTGGTGAGAGCAAGAGCTGTCGCGCCTACGGCAGCAAACAGTGTACGGCGTCGGAGGGGGCCTGCTTCGTTATCGGCCATTGAGTTTCAGGTCTCCACATGCGCGGTAATAAACAAACGCGGTGCGTATATCATAGATTATAGCGAACGCAAGTGTGTTGATCTTCGTTGCGGGTTGCGTTATCCCGCAACGGCGTGCGCTTCGTCCCGCGGTGCAGGGCGGACGGACGGTGACCCCGGTAATCCACCTCGTCTATTGGGACTATAACGTATTTTCTCTTAAATGAAGTGATCTCAGCATTGCCCGCTCTGGAAAGCCCGCGCCGCGACATCCAGTCTCTCGGTCAGGGAGGCGGTCATGTGGTCAGGGCAGCCAGCGGGCGAGGATCGTCTGATGCTGCCCGGTGAGGTTGAGCAGGTTCAGCCATTGATCGATATACGCCGCGAAGATCACGTCACGCGGCATCCAGTAGCCCAACTCCGAACGATCGAACGGGGCATCCGGATGCACGGGGCAGAGCACGCCGGGGTGCAGCTTCGCCTGTAGCCGGGTCTCAACGGCATCGGTGATCATCAGATCCGCCTCTCCGCGGGCCAGCGCATCAAAGATGGTCGCGTTGTCCGTCCAGGAAACAATCGTTCCATTATGCAGATGCGCCTTATCGAAGCGTTCATTGGTGCCGCCTGGATTAACGATGACACGCACGCCCGGCCGGTCGATCTGCGAAAGCGTTGCGTATTTAACCTCGTCCCCACAACGGGTGATCGGCGTCTTGCCGCTGGAGAACACGGGTGTGGAGAACAGCCCAACCTTTTGGCGGTCGAGGGTGATGGTAATCCCGCCCATGGCAATGTCGAACTTATCGGTCTCGAGATCGGATTTCAGCGTGGGCCAGCTCGTCTTCACGATCTGCAGCTTCACACCAAGCGACATGGCGAGGTTGTTCGCCATGTCGACATCGATGCCCTCGACGATGCCGGAGGCGTCGGCGATCGAAAACGGGCGATAGTCTTCGGTCAGGCCGACGCGCAGCGTGCCGGACCTGGTGATGGCGTCAAGCAGGGACGGCGTCTCGGCCAGGGCCGGGGCGGCAAGGCCGGCGGAAAGCAGCGATGCAAACGCGGCGAGGCCGAGAAAGCCGGGAAACAGGCGGGCGAACAGAGGCCGCCAGCGGGCGTTGATCATGGGAGCCTCCAGCAAGCGATGCGAAGCAGCAGTTCCGGCTGGGCTGCATGCGTCGTTATCTGTTGCCAGCCAAGCGCGCATCCTGCCCAGTACTTTTTTTGATGAAGGCACCAGGACGAAGCGGCGTGGATCGACCTCCGGACGCTGATCTTGCCCGACGTGCTGACATTGCCGCTGCTGCTGGCGGGGTTGGCCGCCACCACCGTCATCAGCCCCGACGATGTGGCGGATCACGCTCTGGCGGCGGGGCTGGGCTATCTG
>NZ_CAIWTY010000015.1 GCF_903915725.1 uncultured Rhodopila sp. | reverse complement strand
GCTGTCGATGCCGGTGCTGCAGGGCATCACCAAGGCGTCGTTGCAGACCAACAGCTTCATCAGCGCGGCCTCGTTCCAGGAGACGACGCGGGTGCTGACCGAGGCGGCGACGGCGGGCAAGACCGACAGCCTGATGGGGCTGAAAGAGAACGTCATCGTCGGGCGTCTGATCCCGGCGGGCACCGGGGCGGTGATGAACCGCCTGCGGGCTGTTGCGGCGGGGCGCGATCAGCGGACGCTGTGGAACGAGAATGCCCGGCTAACGGATACCGCGGCGGAGTAGGTTTTGCCGCGGCGTTGAGGGTTAGGGGTCGGTGGCAGGGATGCCGCCGGCCTTTTTCTTGGGTGCACGCTTTGGCGAATATCAGGCGTCCGATAGATGCGGAGTGAGCACTCTATATCGGGTGCCCTACATCGGCTCGCCTCGGAAAGCGGCAGCACGCCGTTGCTTCCTTCTCAATCTTGTGGCCTTCTTTGGTTATGAAGTACCAACGGATTGCCGCGGCCGTAATTTGGGTTATGCTGGCGTGCGGCAGCACAACCGCAGCGGAGACGACTGACGATCGGTCGGCTATTTTCGTAGCCCAGGCCGCCAGAATTACGGAACTGGCTGAGCTCGCAGAGGGTGTGGTCCGGTGTGGAATCCGCTCCGAGCATTGGTCCTACAAGGTGCACATCACTATAGTCGAGGGTGTGCAAAAGCTTTCGGATCGACTCTGGCCGGATTCTTGGAAGGATTTGACCGACGATGGTCCCAGCGCCGCCCGCAGTGACGCGCTCGCAATGGCGTACCGGGCGATCGACGCTGCGTCCGAACGTGGGCGTCACGTTGCCCCACAGTGGTGCGTAAACACCGGGAGTGTCGTAGCTTCGAAATTGGATGAGTTCGCCAATTGGCAGGGACAAGGCATCCCCCAACCAGAGCCGCTGCGATGATGCCAACCGCCTCATCAATTCTCACCGCAGCATTGTTAACGAGCGACCAAGGGGAGAGAGGATCGGCGCGCCCGACCCCCATAGCGAATCTCGTTCGCCCGTCTAACGCATTCGACGGAAAAGCCTACACCGCCTAGGCTGCGTAGAACTATGATAATGCTCCCTCCAGGAGACGCCCCATGAGCGAAATCCACCGCATTACTGTAGACCCCGGCCAATGTGGCGGGCGCCCGTGCCTGCGTGGCCTGCGTATCCGCGTTCGGGATGTTCTGGATCTGCTGGCTGCCGGTGCCAGCCGCGAAGAGATACTTGAAGATTACCCGTTGCTAGAAGCCGGAGACATAACCGCGGCGCTCGAATACGCGGCGCGGCAGAGCGATCATCCGGTGTTGCGCGTCGCCTGATGAAGTTTCTCGTTGACGCGCAGTTGCCACCGGCGCTCGCAAGATGGCTGACCGCCAAGGGGCTTCCGGCTGAGCATGTGGGTGACAGCGGGATGCAGGCATCGCCGGACGCCGCGATCTGGGAATACGCACTGCGCGAGGGAGCGGCGATCGTCACGAAAGACGAAGATTTTGCACAGCGCAAACACATGGCCGAAACGGGACCGGTGGTTGTGTGGATCAGACTGCCCAACACGAGGCGCCGCGATTTGCTTGTTTGGTTTGATGCGGTTCTTCCGGACGTATTGGCGGCTATGGAACGCGGGGACACGCTGATAGAGGTGACATGACAAATCGGCCAAAGGCGCGGGACCTTGTGCGCGAAACGTCAACCGCGAAGGTCGGCAAGGACTACAAGGCGAAGCGCCGGATCATCGTGAAGAACGATGAGTCGGGCGAGGAGACCGAATACCTGATCCAGAAGGGCAAGCACATCTCGGTTCAGGAAGGCGACTTCGTCCGCCGCGGCGACCCGCTGGTCGATGGCCCGCGCGTGCCGCACGACATCCTGAAGGTGATGGGTGTCGAGGCGCTGTCCGACTACCTGGTGAACGAGATCCAGGACGTCTACCGGCTGCAGGGCGTGAAGATCAACGACAAGCATATCGAGGTGATCGTCCGCCAGATGCTGCAGAAGGTGGAAATCCTCGACCCGGGCGATACGACGTTCCTGACCGGGGAGCAGGTCGATCGGATGGAGTTCGACCAGATCAACGGCAAGCTGATGAAGGATGAGCGTCCGGCGCTGTCGATGCCGGTGCTGCAGGGCATCACCAAGGCGTCGTTGCAGACCAACAGCTTCATCAGCGCGGCCTCGTTCCAGGAGACGACGCGGGTGCTGACCGAGGCGGCGACGGCGGGCAAGACCGACAGCC
Organism: uncultured Rhodopila sp.; assembly: GCF_903915725.1. Classification (GTDB taxonomy): domain Bacteria; phylum Pseudomonadota; class Alphaproteobacteria; order Acetobacterales; family Acetobacteraceae; genus Rhodopila. Next base: position 5 of record NZ_CAIWTY010000015.1, on the reverse strand, counting down.
TGATG
>NZ_CAIWTY010000014.1 GCF_903915725.1 uncultured Rhodopila sp. | reverse complement strand
TTCCCTCGGGTGCGGTCTGATGAAACCGGGATCGGGACCGCCCGCCCCCGAGCGCCGCGGTCTGGTGCGGGAGCGCAGCGACACGGCAGCGGGGCGAGCCGAAGGCGATTGGCGCAGCCAATCGGGGATGCGGAAGCGGGAGCGGTACCGGGTTAGACCGCGCGTAACCGAGGGACGGCGCCGGCACGGAGCCAGGCGTGCTTCCACACTTTTCTCCCATTCATCCATTCGCGTTTTCTCCATGCTCATGACGAAGGGGGGCGGCCGCCCGGGATGGCTCAAGCAAGCGGAGGCCACGCGGCGGCGCAGCAGTCCATGTCGAATCTTCCGGGCGTGCGGCTTCGCCGGCTGCCGACCGAGACCCTGGAGCTCCGCCGGAACTCGCCGCTCCGGTGACTAAGCGATCCCGGAGGCATCATGCGGCCTACCATCGCGGCGCCACGGTACGAGCGGCGCGAGATGCCCGGACACGCTCGGTGTCCGGCAGGCTCGGGTAGGCCGTCGGCTGCTGGCAAAGGCCGAGGTCGTCATGGACGATCAGGGTCCGGACGGCGACCTCGCGGACGATGCGGCGGTCGCGCAGCGACCGCACGCGCGCCATGTCCGACCGGCCGGCATGGTGGACGCTTTCCCAAAGGCCGGTGTCGGGGTTGCGGCGTGCGGCACCGGCGGTGCCGTTCAGAAACGCTTCGACCAGCCAGGGCGTCCGGCAGATCGCCCGGCCGACGTAGCGGTCTCGGAAGAACGCTTCGTTTTGCAGGTAGTAGGTGCTGCCGGCGGCGATGACGCCGACGCGCAGCGGATTGTCGCCGCCGCGGAACCGCGGGGCGTGATACTGGCGCAGCATGACGAAATCCTTGGTGCGGGTGCCGGCTGGATCAGGCGCGACCGAGCGCCTGCTCGATCGTGTGGCTGAGCATTTCGGCGGTGAACGGCTTGACGATCATGCCGGATACGCCGGCAGCCGTGGCAGCGGCGATTTTTTCAGCATTGCTGTCGGCGGTGATCATGATCAACGGCAGGCTCTTCAGCCCTTCATTGGCGCAAGAGTCCAGTCGCTGATCACCATCCCGAACCGGCCGCCGCGCAGCGTCGAGACCGCGTCCGCGCCGCTCGCGGCCTCCGCGACGCTGACGATCCCGATCTGCCGCAGCAGATTGCGGATGATCCGCAGCATGGTCTTGTAGTCGTCTACGATGAGAACAGGCATCGACGTGTCGATTGCCATTTCGCGGTCTCCCTGTTGCAGCCGGCGGCATCGGCTTCGGGATTTCGAACCGCCGGGCCGGCATCCGTGGCGCTAAGCCGCCAGCGGCAGATCGAGCAGGCGCTGCAACCGGTCGATCTCCCGCAGCAGCAGCCGCATCAGCGGGCCGTAGTCCGGCTCCAGCCGGGCGGCGGCATCGAGGTAGCGCTGCCACATCGCGCGGTCCCAGGTTGCGCGGTCATCGACCCGGATGCCGCGCGGCGCGCCGCGCGTGGCGGCGGCCTCGCAGGACGCTGCCATCGCGGCCTCCAGGTCCGCCAGACGCCGGCGGCGGCTGGCGATGCCGGAGACCAGATGGTTCCGGTCGAGACGCGGAGCGGATGCGAATTGCCCGGGCGCCGGGGGTTTGCGGTGGCAAGGCATGGCAGGAGGCGCGGCGGTGCCGGCGCCGGCTGGCGTGAGGGTGGTCATGGCGATGTCCTCGGTCGGGAGATGCAGCCCGCTCCGGAGTGCCGGAGCGGGTTGCGCGGGTCAGTCGGCGGCGTCGGCCAGAGGGTCTTCAGCGGTTGCAGGGCCGCCGTCCCTGTCAAGCTGCGCCTCGACGTCCTCTTCAAGGCCGCCATCCGGGTCTTCGCCGTCATCATCATCGCCACCCCGGGCGGCGCCGGGAACGTATCGGTTGCGGCTTGCCGCCGCATCGTTGGCAAGGTCCTCCTCGGTCAGCCTGAACAGGGCGCCGGGATAGACATAAACCCCGCCTGCGAACTGCTTGACCATGCGCGCCCGCGTGTCTTTCGCGCGCGGCGCGATGTTGACGCTCTCGGCCGCAGCGGCGGTTTCCAGCGCACTGCGCGACAGGCACGATAGAAATGCCTCGGTCGCCATGTTGGGCAGCCGCAGCGAGGCGCCGATGGTCTCGCCGGCGACCCGTGCGAACGGCCCGCTTTGCGAGCGATTGTCGCGGCAGGACAGCACCCCGGTCAGCATCCGCCGCGCCGCCTGGCGCAGCATATCGATGTCAGCCGTCAGCACCCCGCCTTCGGTGAGCGAGCGGCAGATCGCCTGACGGTCGGCACTGCGCAGGTCGCTGCCGCTGTCCACGCTGACGTTGGCGCCGCCGAAGGCGAGAATCAGCAGGCCGAGCAAGGTGTCGTCCTCGATCGGCGTCTCGGCCAGCGCCTGGTGCAGCGCGTCGGTGCGCAGATCGCCTATCATCGCGACACCCTTCTGCGTCACCTCCGCCCGCGTGCGGGCGAGGGGGCTTTCGTCACCGTCGCCGCTGCCGCCAGCGGCGCCATCCGCAGGCTTGCCCGCCTTCTTTGGCTCGGGCAGCCGATAGGCGATGGTCTGCACCTCGCCGGAGCGGACGTCGATGTAGTGCCCGGCCAGGTCGCCTTTGCCGGCCTTGCCGTAGACCCGTTCGGCCTTCTTCGGCAGTTGGCCGCGGCCGCTCTCGTCCACCGGCAGCAGCCTGCCGCGCTCCGGCAGGTTGTTTTGCAGCCACTCCTGTTGGGCGCCGAAGAATGCTTCGACATCGGTGGTGTAGCGGCTGTCCTCGCCGGCCGGGGCGAACAGGTCGTCCTCCCAGACGATGCCGTAAGCCTTCGCCAGATCGTCGCCGAACCGCGCGGCCGAGGCCGGCATGCGGCGCTTGGCCAGCGCGCGGGCGATCTCATACCAGGCGATCTCGGCCTGGCCCTTCTTCGGCTTGTGCTTCTTCCAGACCTGCGCCTGCTCCTCGCGCGTGGCCGAGGCGATCGTGCGCAAATGCTCCTCGTTCGGCATGCGGCCCTGCGCCATCACGTCAAGCATCGCCGGATGCAGGTGCGCCAGCAGCTTGAGGCGCCGGACCGTGCGCAGCGGCAGGGCGAGCGCGTCGGCGATGGCCTGCTCGTCCCAGTTCTGCGTCTCCAGCCGCTCGATCGCGCGCCATATGTCCACGCTCGTCATCGAGGCCCTGACCAAATTTTCGGCCACCGCGCGCATCGCATCGGCGGCCTCGCCGGCGTCGCAGACCAGCACGTCGATCGCCGGCATCTCCGCCGCGATGGCGGCCTTTACCCGGCGGCGTCCGATCACGATCATCAGCTCGCCGTCCTGCTCCGACACGCAGGGCGGCTGGATGATGCCGACGGCCTTGATGGAGGCGAGCAGTTGCTCGTCCATCGCCGCGGGCACCGGGGTGCGGCGGGGATTGTTGGGATTGATCCGAAGGGTGGTCGGATCGACGCTGCGGAGTTCGGCCATGGCTGATTCCTGCCTGGTTGGGGTTCCGTCCTCCCTGAGTTCCGGGAAGACTCCTCCCGCGCGGCGCATCCCGATCCGCCGGGGCAAGGGCGCGCAAAGCGCGAGGCCGCAGGCCGGTCCCTTGCGGCGGCGGACGGCGATGCGCCAGCCGTCTCAGCCCTGTCGTTTCTTTCCGTTCCCCCTTTTCATTCTGTTTTCGCGTTTGCCGCTCTCGTCGCCTGCTTGCCGCCTGTGGCGATCGGTGAACGAGCGGGCCGACGGGTCAGGGGTAACCGTTGCCAAGCCGAAGCCGCGTCCGGTCGTGCCGGGCTTGAACGCCTCGGTTCGCCGGGTGCGTCACCGGCGCCTTCGCGCCCACGACCGTCGTTCAGCCGCCTCATCGCATTTCTCTGAAGCGGACGTTCCCGGCGTGCACTCAAATGCCGGCAGCGGGTGCACCGCGGGCATCAGCTGGAGTTAATCGGGTGTCTCGCCGTCGACCTCATCGGGCGCGCGATCATGGGGGCCCAAACCGGTTCGCGCATCTTTGAGCGCCTGATACTCCGCCTCAAGCTCCGCTATCACTGTCCGGTCGTCGGACGGGTCGCCCATGGTAGGTCCCTCTCGCAGTCGCTCGAGCTGGTGACGTATTGCCGCCATCCCTTCGTCGATCTGTTGGCGCAGCGGCTTATCTAACTCTGACATGACCCCAGCCTAGCGTGCCGCCGTGACAGAGGACAGGGGCGCGACCTGCCTAAGGTGGTCGACCGCCGAGCGGACCTACCAGCGACTCTCAGGCTCGGCAGCCGTCGAGAACGCGACTTTGGCCAAGCCTTTTCGTCAACTCCCCGGCTGCTCCGCACCAATTGCCGCCATTCAGGTCGCTGGGCGTGAGCCCACAGGCTGCTATTGGTCATGTTGTCGCATCATGTGAGGCGGATGCCGGCCCTATGTTCCTCTCGGCGCGGCACCGCCGCCGCAACGCCTGCGGGGGTTGGCCGAAGATCCGGATGCAGACCTTGCGCATGCGGTCGAGGTCGCCGAATCCAACCTGGAAGGCGATTTGATCGAGTGGCTCGGTGGTCGCTTCGATGCGCGGCAGCGCGGCCTCACACCGCAGGCGCTCGATAGCACGAGCGGGCGTTTCGCCGGTCTCGGCGGTGAACTGCCGAGCAAACTGACGCGGGCTGATACGCGCCACATCCGACAGTTGCTCGACTGATAGTCGTTCGCCGAGGTGGGCCCGGGCATAGGCTAGCGCATCGCGGATGCGGCCGGGCCTGGGCTCCAGCTCGAGCATCGTGGAGAACTGAGACTGTCCACCGCTGCGCCGGTGATACACCACGAGATCCCGCGCGATCGCCTTGGATGTCTCGATCCCGCAATCCTCCTCAATCATTGCCAGCGCCAAATCGATACCGGCGGTGATACCGGCGGATGTCCAGACGTCATCCTCGCGAACGAAGATGCGATCGGAATCGACTTTGATCCCGGGGTGGCGGCGCTGGAGTTCCCCGGCGTAGCGCCAATGCGTCGTCGCGCGATGACCCTCCAGCACGCCCGCGGCCGCAAGGAGAAAGGCGCCGGTGCAGACGCTCGCCTTGCGCCTCGCGCGCGGCGCGACGGTGCGGACGAGGTCGGCCGTCTCGCTCTGGGCGTAGAGGATCTCGGTGGTGGGCGCGCCGACGACAATCAGCGTATCGAGGTGAATGGTCGGTGCCGGCGGCAGGGTGTCGATCGCTATGCCCGACGAGCCTGACACCAGCCCGCCCGCAACCGAGACGACCCGAACCTCATAGGCCACCTGGTGGAAATCCCTGGCGAGGTTGAACGCACAAAGCGGGCCGCCGAGATCGAGCAGTTCGAACCCCGGAAAGACCACGAACCAGATCGCCCGTGGAACACTGGCTTGCGGCATCAGGTCTCCCCTTTTGGCAGAAATGGCTGGATATATGTCATTCCTGCCGCAAACCGCACAGCCTAGATCTTACCCATCGAGTGAGGGCCAGCACTGGCCGAACGAAGATGGAGGCTGATATGACGACAATTCCGAACGTGATCCTGGTTCATGGTGCATGGGCCGACGGCTCGAGCTGGGCCAAGGTGATTCCGCTTCTGGCCGCAAAGGGGCTAGCCGTCACGGCCGTCCAACTGCCACTCACCAGCTATGAGGCCGACGTGGCCGCGGTGCAGCGCGCGATTGCGCTCGCCGAAGGTGAGGTGGTCCTGGTCGGACACAGCTATGGTGGCGCAGTAATCAGCCAGGCCGGCAACGATCCTAAGGTCGTGCGCCTCGTCTATGTCGATGCGTTCGCGCCGGATACGGGCGAATCGGCGGGCGCGCTGTTTTCACAGTTCCAGTCCGCGCCATTGGGTGCCGAACTGCGGCCCGACGCAGAAGGCTACCTGAAGCTGAGCTACACCGGCGCGTTCAACCTGTTCGCACAAGATCTGGACGAGGCCGAAAAGGGCATCGTCTTTGCGACCCAGGGGCCCGTGAACGGGGCAGCCCTGGGCGGCGAGCTTAGCAAAGCGGCCTGGCGTAGCCGGCCGACCTTCTACCTCATCGGCGACCAGGATCATGCGATCCCACCGGCGGAGCAGGAGCGGATGGCCGCGCGGATGAACGCAACCGTCGCGCACGTGAACAGCAGCCATGTGCCGATGCTCTCGCAGCCGCCTGCGGTGGCCGACTTCATCCTCAAGGCCGCCAGCTGACGGCAGGCTCACCGGGGCGGCGCCCAGCTTCTGGCGCCGTCTCGCTTCTTCTGAAAACTGCTTCCTCTCAAGGAACCTCGTGATGATACTCACAGCGAACGGCATCGATCTGCAGGTCGAGCAGCGTGGCGCCGGATCGCCGGCGCTGGTTTTCCTCCATTACTGGGGTGGCTCGTCACGTACTTGGCGGCATGTCGTCGATCGCTTGGTGACCGACTTCCGCGCTGTCTCCCTCGATCAGCGCGGCTGGGGCCGATCGGCGGCACCCGCCACTGGCTATGCCCTGGCCGACCTCGCCGATGATGCGCAAGCCGTGATCGGCACCCTCGATCTGGAGCGATACATCCTCGTCGGACATTCGATGGGCGGCAAGGTCGCGCAGCTGATCGCAAGCCGGCGACCGCGCGGGCTGGTGGGCATGGCCCTCATCGCGCCGGCACCACCCGTGCCGCTGGATCTGCCGCTCGCGGTGCGCCAGGGAATGGTGCGGGCGTACGACACGCGCGAAAGCGTAGCCGCCACGGTCGCGCAGGTGCTCGCACCCGATGGCCTCGACCAGGCGGATCTCGAAGCCGTCATCAAAGACAGCCTTGCCGGCGCGCCGGCCGCCAAGGAGGCCTGGCCGCTATCGACAAGCCAGGAGGACATCTCGTCCGCCCTGGCCGACATCGAGGTTCCGGCCATCGTGGTCTCGGGCGAGCACGACCGGGTCGATCCGCCGGAGGTGCTGGAACGTGAGCTTCTGCCGCGCCTCGCCCGAGCGCAGCTCCATGTGCTCCCGCAGGTCGGGCATCTCTCCCCTTATGAGGCGCCGGACGCCGTCGCCAATCTGGTCAGAGCCTTTGCTATGTCGCTGGCCGACGACGGAATCTTGTCTCCGAACGGCGATGAGATGGTGCAACGACAGTGCAAATACTGCGGGCTTTCTCCTGCGGCGGCGGCCAGCGTCCGGCTCCGCCATGCCGACATCGGCTCGGCCACGCCCTCTACGTCGCAGCGTCCGGATCACAGTTGAAGGTGCCTGCCATGTCTGCCACGGAAATCATCCAGATCCCAATCCTGCCGCTCGGTGTGGTCAACGCGCACCTGATCCGACGCCCGCAGGGCTGCATCTTGGTGGATGCCGGCATCCCCGGATCGGAACACAGGATCGGGCGGGTGCTGGCCCGGCACGGATTATCCTTTGCCGATATTAAGCTGATCGTGGTGACCCACGCCCACACCGACCACGCGGGCAGCGCGGCGCGGCTTCGCGCATTGTCGGGCGCGCCCATCCTGGCGCACGAGGCCGACGCCGACTTCTACAGTCGGAAACGTCCGATGACCTTCTGTCCGACCGGTCTGGTCGGAAGATTGTTCCTCAGGACGCCGGCGCCGCATCAGCCGTATGAAGGGTTCGTCCCGGATCTCATGATGCGCAACGGCGACGAGATCAGCCTGTTGGAATTCGGCGTCGACGGGATCGTTCGGCATTCGGCCGGCCACACGTCGGGCTCGGTTTCGGTCGAACTGGCATCGCACGAGGTGCTGGTCGGCGACCTAATCGCCTCGGGCATCCTGATCGGTGGCATCGCGTTCACCGGTCGCGCCATTCGTCCGCCCTTCGAAGACGACGCGGAACGAGTGTCGCAAGAGTTGGTGGGGCTGGTGCATCGGGGCGCCACCCGCTTCTACTTGGGTCACGGTGGCCCGCTGGGTATAGCGGAGGTGGCGCGGCACGCGGGGTCGCTGCCGAAGACCCTGCGCCACCGGCGTGCCGCAGCCAAATGTGACCATGCTTAAGCGTTATGCTGAGTAGGGCAGTCCGCCTTCTGCGTCGGCTTCCCTGAAGCCGCCCAGCGATCGGCAAACGGCCAGACCTCACCGACGTGATTCTGGCAGGAATGCGCCCATCCCGGTCGTTCAGACGAGAGGCGCCGTTCCTCCGAAGCGGCCACTCGCGGGCGCGGCGGCAAACGGCTGGGCTGGGTGGAAAACGGTCATTCGGGACAGTGCAGCGATGGCGCTCGTTCAAGAAGGCCGCGAGAAGTGCTCAGCGCGTGCTCGTGGAGATGTCGCGACAGAAGTCGATGAGCGCCCTGACTTTAGGCGGTACTTGGTGGCGCGAAGGATAGTACGCCTGAAGCGGGAAAGTCTCGCCGAGCCAGTCGGGAAACAGCTCGACGAGATCGCCTCGGCTTAGCAACTCCTCGCAGCCCAGCGCCATCACCTGCGCAACACCAACGCCGGCGAGGCATGCGCCCAGCATGGTGCCGACATCCGTAACGGTGAGCGCGCCTGAGACTGCCACCGGCACGACCTCGCGCGCCCGCCGGAACTCCCAGGCAAATGGCCTGCGGCTCTGCGGGTCACGATAGTGGATGCATTTGTGGGCCGCCAGGTCGACGGGGCGCTCCGGCCTGCCATACCGTGCCAGATAGGCCGACGAAGCGACGGTGAGAATACGCGTCTCGAGCAGCTTGCGTGCGATCAGACCAATGCCGGCCGGCTCGCCGAATCGCACGCCCAGATCGAAGCCATGCGCGACGAGGTCTCCCGGTGCCTCCGTGGTGATAAGTTCAATCGACAGGTCGGGATAGCGATCCAGAAAGTCGCCAAGCCGGGGTGCCAGCACGAGTCGCGAGAAGAAGGGATCCATCTCCACCCTGAGCCGGCCACGCACCGCCTGACGCGCGCTGGTGAGTGCCAACGCCGCGTCCGCGAGCCGGGCGAGCAGAGGCGCCGCTTCCGCGTAAAAGCGACCGCCGTCCTCGGTGAGTCGCACGGAACGCGTCGTTCGCTCGAGTAGGCGCACACCGAGCCGTGCCTCCAGCCGTGCGACGGCCCGGCTCACCCCCGAATCCGACAGACCCAGCGCCTCCGCGGCCCGTACGAAACTACCGGTCTCGATTACCGCGACCAGCACCTCGACCCCGGAGAGCAGGCGGGCATCGATCATCGCGTCACTCCTGACATCCGGTCAGGAGCAATCTGACCAGAACGCATTTTTTGCAGGAGTGGTCCTGTGGCACAAGCACCTCCGGAAGGAGAACGTCGATGTATGCGATTACGGGTATTACGGGTCAGGTTGGGGGCATCGTCGCCGGCACGCTGCTGGCCGACGGCGCGACTGTGCGGGCGGTCGCGCGCGACGCGGTCAAGGCGGCGTCGTGGGCGGCGCGCGGATGCGAGGTGGCGATTGCCGAAATGAGCGATGCCGCCTCGCTGACCCGCGCCTTCGCCGGGGCTGACGGCGTTTTCGTGCTGATCCCGCCGATATTCGATCCGTCGCCCGGCTTCACCGAGGCGCGCGCGATTGTCGCCGCCGTGCGCGACGCGCTGGCTGAGACCCGGCCGCATCGCATCGTGTGTCTGTCGACGGTGGGCGCGCAGGCGACGCAGCCCAACCTGCTCAATCAACTTGCGATCATGGAGCAGGAGATCGGCACGCTCGATCTACCAACCGCATTCGTCCGCGCCGCCTGGTTCATGGAGAATGCAGCATGGGATCTGGCGTCCGCGCGCGAGGGTGCGATCCGGAGCTTCTTGCAGCCGCTCGACCGCGCGGTCCCGATGGTCGCCACGGCCGACATCGGTGCCACGGCGGCGCGGCTGCTGCACGCACGGTGGACCGGCCGCCGCATCATCGAACTGCAAGGCCCGGCGCCCGTGTCGCCGAACGCGCTCGCCGCCACTTTCGGCCGGCTGCTAGGCCGGGACGTGCGCGCGCAGGCCGTGCCGCGAGCGGAGTGGGAAGCGTTGTTCCGTTCTCAGGGCATGCGCAACCCGGCACCGCGCGCGCAAATGCTCGATGGCTTCAACCAGGGTTGGCTCTTGTTCGAGGGGGGCGATAGCGTCGAGGCGGTCACCGGCACGACGAAGCTGGAAACCGTGCTGCAAGGCTTGCTCGCAAGTGCATGAAGGCAGGAATGGGACCATGGCAAGGATCCTCATCACCGGTTCGGCGGACGGGCTCGGGCTTATGGCGGGCGAGCTGCTCGCAGACCAAGGACATGCTGTCGTTTTGCACGCCCGCAGCGAGGCGCGGGCTGATGAGGCCCGCAGCGCGCTGCCACGAGCCGAGGCTGTGCTCGTTGGCGACGTTTCGACGGTTGCGGCCATGCGCTCCGTCGCGGATCAGGCGAACGCGCTCGGTCGCTTCGATGCGGTGATTCATAATGTCGGGATCGGCTATCGCGAGCCGCACCGTGTCGCGACCGAGGACGGCCTGTCGCGGCTCTGGGCAGTGAACGTCCTCGCTCCCTACGTGTTGACAGCGCTGATGCAGCGAGCCGGGCGGCTGGTCTACCTCAGCTCCGGCATGCATAAGGTCGGCGACGCCAGCCTCGAAGACCCGCAATGGGAACACCGTCCGTGGAACGGCTCGCAAGCCTATGCCGATACCAAGTTCCACGACCTGCTGCTTGCTTTTGGTATAGCCCGGAGCTGGCCGGGCGTGCTGTCCAATGCCGTCGAGCCGGGTTGGGTGCCGACGCGAATGGGCGGTGCGAATGCGCCTGATGACCTCTCCAAGGCCCACGTGACACAGGCCTGGCTGGCGACGAGCAGGGATCCGGCAGCGCAGGCGACGGGGAGCTACTTCTATCATCAACAGCCGCGACGGCTGAGCCCATCGGCGCGGCGCGAGGCACTCCAGGACCGCCTGCTCGATTATTGCCGGGTGATCTCGGGCGTCGAGCTTGGCTGAAGCTCGCCCGACTATTCGCCGAGGAGAACCCGGGCTGAACGTGCCGTCTCGTTCCCTGCACAACCATTGATAGGACGGCGCAAGATTGGTCTCTCGATTCTCGATGTTTGATTTGGGTCGAAACCGGCCGAACGGTTCAGGCGAAACGAACGACTGGCTTTTGAACTCGATCGCTCCAGATCTGCCATTCCGCTTCCGGCCGGGAGCCGTCATTCAAACTCCGGTTTTCTCCTGACGGGCTTCGCACGCCACGCCCTCGGTGGCGGCCAGATCGGCCTCAATCTCGGCGATCCGGTCCAGCTTGGCGTCGAGTTCGCCCTGCATGGGGAACGCCTCGCCGAGACGCGGCTCGTAGCCGGCCAGCCGGGATTTCGCGTCAGCAAAGCGGCGGCGATGCTCTTCACGCTCCGCCTCCATCCGATCGAGGGCGTGCTCCAGCCGGGCGATCAGCCCGGCCGCCGTCGTCTCGCCGTCGATCTCGATCGGCTGCGGGCCATCCGTCCGTTCCAGCGCCAGTTCCGGCTTCCATCGCTCATCGCTCCGGCCGCGCCGGATATCGCAGGTCAGGTCGAAGCCGCCGATGCGGCCGACGGTCCACCGGCGCTCAATGCGATCCCGCGCGGCAAGCCGGATCTTCGTTAGTAACGACGCTCCGGCGGTCTTGCGCTGGCTGATCGTGCGTCCCTCGATGTCGATGGAGAAACCCTCGCCGCGGGTCGGCTGGCGCATGGCCAGGTCGGCGGTGACCGCCGCGATCCGCCGCTCGGCATGCGCCAGGTCGTTCCGCGCATCGCGGATCTGCCGCCGCACGGCGTGCTGGTCGTCCACATGCGCCGCGCGCTGGCGCAGCAGCCGGGCGATCTCGCTCTCCAGCCCGGCCTTCTGCATCAGCCGGCTGTCGCCCGAGGCAATCGCCTTGGCCATGGCGAACTGGTTCGCCTGGCTGCCGGCATCCTCCAGCCGCCGGATCGTCCGGTCGCCCGACAGCGCCGCCTCGATGAACCGCGCCTTGCGCTCGTTGTTTTGCCACATCGTCGCATCCATCGAGCCGAGCGTGGCGTAGGCATGGATCAGAATTTCGTCGTGCTGGTTGCCCTGCCGCTCGATGCGGCCTTCGCGCTGCTCGATCTGGCTGGGCAGCCACGGCACGTCGAGATGGTGCAGCGCCTTCAGCCGAAGCTGCGCGTTGACCCCGGTGCCCATCATCTCGGACGAGCCGATCAGGATGCGCACGCGCCCGGCGCGGAACTCGGCGAACAGCCGCTGTTTTTCGGCAGTTCGCTTGTAGTCCTGGATGAACGCAATCTGCCCGCCGGGCACGCCGCGGGCGATCAGGCATTGCCTGATCCAGCGATAGGCCGAGAAGCCCCGCGCCGCCTCGACCGCGGCGGTGCCGAGATCGGAGAAGATCATCTGCCCGGCACCCTGGATCGGGTCCGGCGTGCCGTCGGGCCGGCGGTAGGTTTGCGAAGCGGTCTCAACCCAGATGCAGTGGACGCTGTCGATCAGCATGTTGAGCTTGTTCGCCGGTTCGTCGGCGCTGCCGGGCCGCACCAGCCGCATGTCGATCGCGGCGTGCCGCCCGTCGGTGATGACCGCCAGCAGGATGTCGTCGCCCTTGCGCACCTTGCCGGTTCGGGCTTCGATCGCCTCGATCCGGCCCGCGAGGTGCCGCTGATAGGCCTTGAACGCCGGGCTGGCCTCGGCGGTGATCAGCCGGCGCTCGCCGCCGCGGATGCGCGGCAGGGTAAGCAGGCCGCGCAGGTCCGCCTTCTGCACCACGTCGGCGACCGAGCGGAACATCATCATCAGGTCGGCGACGTTGATGAACCCGGCGAAGCGGGTCACCGGCTTGTAGGCGCCGCTCGGCTGCAATTCGAGTTCGGTGAGGGTCTCGCCGAATGCCGATGCCCAGGCGTCGAAGGCATGCACGCCGCGCTCCTCCAGCACGTCGGGCGCCAAAAACCGCAGCAGCGAATACATTTCTCCCAGGGTGTTGGTGATCGGCGTGCCCGAGGCCAGGATCAGCGCGCGGCCGGGCCGCTTGCGGTCGAGATAGCGCGCCTTGACGAACAGGTCCCAGGCCCGCTGCGAGCCGTCCGGATCGACGCCTTTCAGGTTCACCTGGTTGGTTGCGAAGGCCAGTTTGCGGAAGGCCTGCGCCTCATCGACGATGATCTGGTCGATGCCGATCTCCTCCAGAGTCACCATGTCGTCGCGGCCGGTTTGCAGCGCCGCCAGCTTCTCGCCGAGTTTCTCCTTCATCGCCTCGAGCCGCTTGCGGGTGATCCGATCGCCGTCATCGGCGGCGAGTGCGAGTGCCTCGAGCGCGGCGATCTGCTCCGCGATCATCGCCCGCTCGAAGCCGGCGGGCACCGGGATGAAGCGGAAGGCGGCATGGGTGATGATCACCGCGTCCCAGTTCGCCGTCGCCGCGCGGGCGAGGAAGCGGGAGCGCTTCGCCTTGACGAAGTTGCTCTCGTCGGCGACCAGGATGCGCGCGGTCGGGTAGAGTTGCAGGAACTCCCGCGAGACCTGGGCGAGGCAATGGCCGGGCACCACCAGCATGGCCTTGCCGATCAGGCCGAGGCGCTTCTGCTCCATGATCGCCCCGGCGATGGCGTAGGACTTCCCGGCGCCGACGGCATGCGCGATGTAGGTCGCGCCGGAGGCGGCGATGCGCCAGATCACCCGCTTCTGGTGATCATAGAGGCGGATGATGTTGCTGGCGCCCGGCAGGGTGAGATGGCGGCCGTCGAAGCGGCGCGGCACCAGGTTGTTGAAGCGGTCGTTGTAGAGGCGGGCGAGCCGGTCGGTGCGGTCGGCATCGGTCCAGATCCAGGCGGTGAAGGCGTCCCTGATCTTCGCCAGCTTCTCCTTGGCGGCCTCGGTCGCCTCGCTGTTGAGCACGCGCTTTTCCACGCCGTCCTCGATGACGGTGTCGAAGATCTGCGGCGTGGCGTTGTTCAGCGCATCGTGCAGCAGGAGGCCGGCGTTGCGCCGGGCGGTGCCCCATTCGGACGTGCCGGCCGCGGTGGATGCGAACGGCGCGGTCTCCACCGACCAGGCGGCGACCGCGACGGTGTGGCGGACCCGGGTGGCGGTGCCCATCGCCTCGGCGGCGAACGCCTCGATATCGGCGGCGGGAATCCACGGCGCGCCCAGGCGGGCTGTGATGTCCGACGGCGGCAGGTCCTCGGGCTGCACCCGAAGCAGCGCCATCACGTTGCGGGCATACTGCGGGTCGCGTTTCGCCGCCGCCTCGGCGATCGCAAGCTTGGTGCGCACCGAACCCGAGAGGTAGGCATCGTCAGTTTCCAGCGCGCCGGTAAGCGGGTTGCGGAACACCGTGTCGCCGAGCTGGGCGAGGGCGGTGTCGGGATCGCGGTCCAGCAGTTCGGCGAGATGGTCGATATCGACGCGGCCGGTCTCGTTGAGGGTGACGGCGAGGGCGTCGGCGGCGGTTGCGATCAGCGGCGCGGCAGGCGGCGCGATGACCCGCTCGCGGAAGATCGGCCCCGGGCGGGCGAGGCCGGTTTCGAGGTCGTAGTCCTCAATGCTGGCGACCAGCCAGCAATCCGGATCGTCGGCGAAGGGGGCGAGGTTCGGCCGGCGATGCGTCTCCCGCTCCTCGCCGCTGTCCGCGTCGGCGGTCACCGAGACGACGGTGTGGTTGATCGGCCCGAAGCCGCGGACGAAGCGGCTGTAGGCGATGCGCAGGCGGACCTGCGCGGCGGCCCAAGGCTGATCGGCGGCCTGGGCGCGCAGCACGTCGCGCACGGCGTCGCGGATCGGCAGCAGGGCGCGGATGATCCTGGCGTTGCGGGCGAAGATGCCGTCGCCGCTTTTGCCGTCCTTGCCCGCTGCGGACTTGATCGGCACGGCCCGCGGCGAGCCGTCGATGACCTGCATCAGGTCGCCGGCTTTGCCCAGAAAGTAGGAGCCTTCCTTGATCGTCGCGCCATCGGCTGCGGTGCCCGCTTTCAGTGTCGTCCCGGCATCGTCGTCGCTGTCGGCGTCGGCGAGACACGCGCCGGAGGCGGTGGTGATGCCGGCGGGCAGCCGGTCGAGCGCAGCGGTCAGCAAGGTCTCCAGGGCCGGCGCGTTCTTGCGCGGCAGGCAGGTGTAGGCCGGCGCAGGGCCGTAGATGCCGCGCCGCATCGCGTGCTCGCCCAGCACCATCTCCGGGTGCTCGGCGAAGTAGCGGTTGACAACGATGGAGCGTCCGCCGGGGTTCGCGTCGCCGCCGGGATCGCCGGCTTCATCCTCCGCATCCGCCATCGCCGGCTGAATCGGCGCCAAGTCGATCCAGGCCGGACCCGCCGCGGGCTGTTCGGCAGCGCGGCGCTGGAACACCAGCAGGTCGACAACCACGCCGGTGCCGGCGCTGGCCTG
The DNA here is from genome assembly GCF_903915725.1 of uncultured Rhodopila sp. Taxonomy (GTDB): domain Bacteria; phylum Pseudomonadota; class Alphaproteobacteria; order Acetobacterales; family Acetobacteraceae; genus Rhodopila. The sequence continues at coordinate 35,365 of NZ_CAIWTY010000014.1, read as the reverse complement.
CATGCTTCCCTCGGGCAGGCGCACCGCGCCGACGAGGTCGGCCATGTCGGCGATATGTTCGCGGGCCGTTGTGCCGGCCTTGTCCATCGTGCCGGTGCTGGTGACGAACAGCGCGATGCCGCCGGGGCGCAGCCGCGCGATAGAGCGGGCGATGAAGTAGTCGTGCAACCGCAGCCGCAAGACGCGGGTGGCGGAATCGGCCCGCACCGCGCGGTCGGAGAACGGCGGATTCCCTATAGCAAGATCGAACCCGTCGGACAGAGTGCTGCGAGTGTAGTCCTCGCACCGTACCCGCGCCTGCGGATGCACGAGCCGGGCGATGCGGGCGGTGACCGGGTCGTATTCGATGCCGGTGAGTTGGCAGGCAACGTGCAGCGTGTCGGGCAGCAGGGCGAAGAACAGGCCGGTGCCCATGCCGGGTTCCAGCACGCGCCCGCCGGCAAAGCCGAGCCGTTCGGCAGCGCGCCATAGGCCGCGGATGATCGTTTCCGGCGTGTAGTGGGCATACTGCGTGGCGCGTTGCAGGGCGGCGTATTCCTCCGGCGTGACAGCGGCTTCGAGCGCCGCGCCGGTCTCCTCCCAGCCGGCCCGAAACGTCTCTTCACCGGGGCGGCGGAAGCAGTTCTGCGCCAGGTCGGAGGCGCCGAAGCCGACGAAGCGCAGCAACTGCGCCTGTTCGTCCGCAGTCGGGGTGCGCCCCGATTCCTCCAACTCCTTTGAAAGCCGGATTGCGGCGATGTTGTCGCGGGCGCGCGCCGGCCAGCCTCGTGCCAGCGGGCGGTCGGAGTCCAGATGAAAGTTCGTGCCGCGCGGCTTGTCGGCCGGCTGAGGGACCGGCTGTTCGTCCCCGTCCTCGCGATCCTTCGCCGCCGTCGCCGGCCATGCCCCCGCCGCCGGTGCCGGGACATCCCGGGCGAGGATGGAGCCGGCGAGATTTCCGCCGGCGCCGTCCAAAGCCAGGCCGGCGGCGGAATTGGCGTCGAACAGGCTGAGCGTGAATCGGCTCGCGTCGGGCATGGGGAAACTCCTGCTACGGGCAGCCGCCGGCGCCCGCGCGCAGGACCTGCGCCGGCCGGGCGGCTGTGGGGGGTGGACTGGGGCGGGAACAGCCGGCCGGTGTTGCGCGGCCGGGGCGCCGGGCTATCGGGTGGGTGCCTGGAAGGGTCAGGCTGAGGGCGCCGGTCGGCTTCGCCTCATTCGCCGCGGGTCTTTGCCCTGAAGAGCCGGCCTTTAATCCGTCGTCAGGTCAGCGCGGTCGCGGTGGCACGTGCGGACCTGCGGCTACGGCACGGTGTTCGCCTGCCACTCGCCCGCCCGCTCCCGGTCCGAGCCTGACGGCTTGGGCCGGTAGGCGAGTTTGGCGTGTTCCTCGCAGTACGGCTTTCCGGCGAGCGCCCGGTCATCGCAGAACCGAAAGGTTCGCGTGCCGGGTTCGCCGATCGGCCAGCAGCACGAAGCGGTTCCGATTCTGAGCGGCCGGCACGGCTCCCAAGGTCGTTTCGCCGGCGCGGGCTGCCGCACCGCCGCGGCTCTTGCCGCAGCGGGATTCGTTTCTTTCGGACGCGCCGGCGCGCATGTCGCGACGGACGCCGCCGGCCGTTCGATGCCGGGCGCTTTCGCGGCCGGCCGCGGGAGTGGAACAGGCCGCTGCCGGATGCGGCCGCTGCGTCCGATCGGGTCCGGCCGCGCCGGCAGGTCGAGGCGGTGCGCCTTGCCGACGACGGCGTTCTTGGAGACCCGGAGCCGGCGGCCGATCTCGGCCGTCGCGTGTCCCTCGTCCCAGAGCCGCCGCAGCGCGCCAACCCTGTCCTCGTTCCACGGCGTTCGTTCCGGGTTGCTGCCCATCGGGGCCTCCTGCTTCGTTGTTCCGCTGCGTTCGCCTCCCCCCGGGCGGCCCGGTGACGCGCCGGGCAAGGGCGCCGCTTGCGCCCGGCCCGACCCTTGCGCGGCGCGTCACCGGCCGGCACGGACTTTTGGGATCAATGGTTGTTTCTTCTCCGTGGCGGGCGCGTCAGCTTCGCAAATGTCTCTCCGCATGCTCTGCAAGCGCGGCCCGCGCCTTCGCAAAGGTTGCGGCCAGGTCCGGCCATTCCTGCTTCACCGTTTCCATGCCGACGGCTTCGACATCACTGATGAACTCCGCCAGGACTTTCCCCAAGGTGTCGGCCGGCGCATCGGCTCTCGCCCGCAGGACGGTGCTGTCAACAATAGATCCCGCAACCCGAGGCTTTGCGTGAATCTCGCCTTCGCCATCTTCGGCCGTGTCCCCGTCGATCCAGGCGATGCCGTCGAAGGCGGCGTCAACCCGGTCGGGATCGACGTCGGCGTCTTCCAGTCCGGCCCAAATCCCGTCCCCGAAGCCGGGAACGTCCGCCCGCGGATGCTCCGGATCGTCGCTGTCGATGACCAGAATCTCCGCCGGGATCGTTGCGAAGGCACCGTTGAACAGCCCGCCCGTCATATCGACGATGATCCGGTTTGGTCGCTCCGGAGCGAGGCCGGCGAGCCATGCCCGGCCGGCCTCGATGGCGGCGTTGGTCTCATCCAGTTCCGCCCGGTAGGCGTCGTGGCTCTCGCGTGCGCCGTCGTCCGACGACTCCTTGCACAGTTCATGCAGGGTGTCGGCGTGCTTGTCGGCCGCCTCGATCAGCGTGCCGATCAGGGTTCGCAGGTCCATCGCTCAGGTTCCTTTGTTGCTATCGCGAGATCGCGGGTTATTCCGCAAGCGAAGTCAAGGACCGGACGGTCGACTCATGGTCCGACAGGAAGCCGGGAGCCGCGAGTGCCAGCCAAACCGCGAAAGCCGTCAATGCGGCGGCGCCGGCGAGGCGCAATCCTTTCCATGCGGGCATAGGTTTTCTCCTTGCGCATCTCGTCATCCGAGACCCACCCCCGCCGGCCGCGTCGGGCCGGGGCGGGGCAAGGGCGCAGGCATCGCCTGCGGGCGCGCGCCCCGGGCGCGCAACGAACCCTTGCGCTGTCCGGTCCGCACGCGGCATGCGGGTTCGTGATTCTCGTGCATTCATCGGCGGGATTGCGTGCGGACCTGCAAGCACTCTACGATTCCGTACGAAACGAGATGCGAGGAGGCAGCGTCGTGGCGTCGATCCGATTTGCCTGGAATCCCGTGCTGGTCGAAGTGCGCCGCGAGGTCTGCCCGCGGGCGCAGTGGCGGAAGGCGGACCGCCGCTGGATCATGAGCGACGCCGAGGCGGAGATGTTCCTCCGCGCCGCGCAGGCCCGGCTCGACTTTCAGAGATCGCAGGCGCAAATCCACGTGGACGAGGTCACGTGGCTTGTCGGCTTCGTGCGCGGCGCGCCCTGCCGCGTCGGGTCCGAGGTCGCCGGACTGGCGACCTGAGCCGGCAACGCCCGCGATCGGACGCGGGTATGCGAATGTAATGAATGAGTTGGTTGCCGATGCAGCGAGCCTGACTTCGACCGGCACAGTCACGAATCGGCTGAGGCAAGTCGCTCCGGCCCGGCGTTCTTCGTGCCGCTTTTCCAACGCCGTCATTGTCAGAGCGTCACCTCGACGATGGTGCCGAACGGGATTGCCCGTCCACGCGACGGCGTGAGCCAGATGACCGGCACGCCGGGGTCCTCCGGGGTCTCGCAGCAGACCAGGTCCGTGGCATAGACGATGACGCTCGGCGCGAAGCCGGATGCGGCGATCCAGGCGAAGGCCGGCTGGAACCGCGTGCCGCCGCGGCCGACAACCTCGATCCGGTCGAACGTCTCGCCCGGATCGAGATAAGCGACGTGGCGCACCGCGGTGTCGCACTGGATCAGCGCAACCTGCTCCGGGCCGGTCTCCTCCAGAATGCCAAGCACGCCGGCGGTGTAGACCGCCAGTTCGCGCGCCGAGATCGAACCGGAGGTGTCCAGCACGAAGGCCACGCGTCCCGCCCCGCTGCGCCGCCAGCCGGGCAGATACAGCCCATGCTGAATGAAGCGCCGGTTCGGCCGCGCCCAACTGACCTCGCCGCGCAAGGTGCCGTCGAAGCTCATGCGGAACTTGTCCCGCCAGTCAACCCGATCGGCCGCGGCCTCGATCATCTCGCCCAGTCCGGCGGAGAACTTTCCGGCGCGCCTGGCCGCCGCCGCGGCCTGGCGGATGCGCACATCCAGGTCGTGCTCGGCCCGAACCCGCTCGGCCGGAGTCATCGGCTGGCCGGCATCCGTGGTCAGGTTGCGCACCTCGCCCCAGATATCGGCCGGGGGCACGCCGTCTCCCGCCTCGTCATCGTCATCCCCGCGGTCGGGTGATTGATCCGCATACCTGGGGCCATGCCGGTCCGGGCCACCCCCGGAATCCTGCCCGTCTTCCGGCCGGTCCCGCGGGTTCTGCGCAAGATACTCGATCAGCCGCGCATAGATCGTCTCCGTCGCCAGTCCGGCGAACCGGCCTTCGCGATCGAACATAAGGCCGGGCGGAAGGACATAGCCGTCCTCCTCCAGCACCCGGTTGATCATCAGGTCGGCGGCGAGGTTCCAGAGCCGCGGATCGCGCCTGCCGCGCCGCAGGTGGTGCTTGTTCACCACATGCAGCACCTCGTGCGCGGTCACGCCCATGATCCGCTCGACGCCGTGCTTCTCGCACCAGGTCGGATTGAACCAGATGCGGCGCCCGTCGGTGGCCATGGTGCGCACCTCCGGCGCGTTCACCCAGACCAGGCCGAGGGCGATCGATCCGAAGAACGGCGCCCGCACCAGCAGGCGGGCGCGGGCCTTGGTGATGGTGTCGGGGAGCTGTGTCATGGCGCCCCTCACGCGAACGCGCCCTGCATCCGGCGCAGGATGGCGTCCGCCTCGTCGGCGACGCTCTCGCGCAGCCGGGCGGAGGTGCGCAGTTGCTCGGGATCGTGCGCCGTCAGGTGCTGTTCGATGTCGGCGCACAGTTCGCCGATGCGCGGATCGTCCAGCAGGTTCAGCGTCGGCGCCAGCCGGACGATCGCCCGCACGTTCTCGATGAGGCTGTCGCGGAACGGGTGCTGCACCTTGCCGTTCGACGCCCGCCGGAACAGCCGCAGCCGGGTGGACAGCCGCGCCACCGGCTCCTGTAGCCGATCGAGCAGCGCCCGCACCGCGTCGTTGACCGTGCCGCGCAGCGCCTCCTCGGCGTTGCGCCGGACCGCGGCGATCTCCTCGTCGGAGAGGTTGACGCGGAAGTCCGCGGTGCTCGGCACCGGCAGGTAGGTCAGCTTGACGCCGAACCGCTCCTTCAGCCGGGCCTGCGGCGGGAAATCGCTCTCCAGGAAGGCGTCGCCCAGCCGCCGGCGCGCTTCGTATCGGATCTCCGGATAGCCGTCGATAAAGGTCTCCACGGCGCCGTGGAAGGCGCGGGTCGGATCGGCCATGGCTTCGGTGAACGCCATGAATGCCGCGCCTTTGAGAATCCGCGTGCCGTCGTCCATCCAGGGCAGGGTGCGCTCGCTGACCGCCTGGCGGACGCCGCGCTCGGCGGTCTGCACGCCGTGGATGTGCTCGCCGAGCAGGCTCTTGTTGGCGCGGACGGCGTTGTTCTCCGCACCTTTCATTGTGCAGATCTCGCGGGTGATGGCCTTGTCCCGCTTCTCGCCGGACCAGACGCGGACGGTCGTGTTGACCAGCAGCGCGCGCGTAGAGATGTCCATGATAGGCCTCCGGATTTGGATTGGAATGTGTGGGATGCGGGCAGGCCCGGCGGCCCTGCCTCAAGACTGTTCACGAAACCCCGACCGTCGGCCGCGGCGGACGGGCGGGCGCAGGGGCGCTGCGTCAGCGCCTCCGCCTGGACTCTTGTGGCGGTTAGTGGCCGCTCAGCAGTTCGCCGTGCCCGGCGGCCCATTGCTGGTAGGCCGCGGTGATCGTCAGATCAGCGTCACGCGCCGTCGCATCGACGATGCAGACGACGGCGAACTCCTGCTCCGGCAGGCGGTCGAGGTAGCGGATGATCGCCGCGAAGTTTGCCGGCCTGGCACGGAAGCTCAGCGCGCCCATCAGGGCGTACGAGGTCATCGCGCCGGCAGGCAGCGCGGCGGTGTCCGGATCGGCGATGATCGCATCGACATCCGGCAGGCTGGCGAAGATCTGCCGGAAGCCGGCGAAGTCCGCGCTCGCGGCCGGGCCGACCGTGCCGTCCATGCATTCGCGCCGCAGCGGGTCCGGCAGATCGAGCTGAACCACCTGGTGTCCGGCGGTCCAACTGCGCGGGGTCGGATAGGCGTTGTCGGTCGCCGAGAACTTGTGGTGGTACTCCTGCGCTCGGTAGCGGTTGTAGGCGATGAGCATCGGATCGATGCCGCGCCTGCTGGCCCATTTGGCCCAGCCGGGCGCATGCGCGTCGACAACGAGATGCATCAGCCGGTTGCGCACGTGGCTTGGAATCGTCGTCGTGCCGGCGCGGTTGTGCAGATGGTTCCCCGCGCAGGTTACCATCCAGGTGTCCGGCAGGCGGTGTTCGCCGATGCGGTGTTCGCGGATCAGGGTCGCCGCGATGTTGAGATTGGCGATGCCGGCCTGCGGCAGTTCGTCGAGGAACAGGATCCCGCTGCCGGCGTCGGGCAGCCAGTCCGGCCGGCAGCGGATCGTCCTGCCGTCCTTCACCCAGGGGATGCCGGCCAGTTCGGCGGGATCGCGGGTGGCGAGATCGGCGTAGATCAGATCGAGTCCGAGATCCTCGGCGACGGCCTCGGCGATGTCGCTCTTGCCGAGGCCGGGATCGCCCCAGGCCATCGGCACCAGGTAGTCCCTGACGCTCCGGCCGGTGCTCAGCAGCGTTCGGTTATGGCGGATGACGGCCGTAAGAGTGGTTGCGAAATCCTGGATGTTCATCGGGGTGCTTCCTCATGCCTCGAACATCCACCCCGCCCCGCATCGCGGCTGGCCGGGGCAAGGGCGCGCGCTGGCGCGAGGCCGCAGGCCGGTCCCTTGCGGCGGGCGGACGCGATGCGGCAGGCGTTCTTATTTCTCCCGTCTTGGTCCAATTTCCCTTTCGTTCTTCCCGCCTGAACGCCGCCAGAGAGCGTGGCAGGGCAGTTGCGGGGCGGCGTTACGGGACAGGCGTCCGCGCGCGCAGGGCGTCGTTCCAGTCGTTCAACCCATCGGGCGGCAGGATGGCTTGGAACCGGACCCCGGCCTCGGTCGCCATGTGTTCCAGGCGCGCGGCGTAGCGGCGCCCGGCGGTGTCGGCATCGGTCGCGGCGACCAGCAGTCCGGCCGGGCCGGTCGCGAGATCCTGCAGGAGCTGCCCGAGCGCGGCGACGGTGCCTGGTCTCATCCCGCCGGCGGTTGCGGCATACAGCGTGTCCGGCCTCGCGCCTTCCATCGCCGCCAGGCTCAGCGCGTCGATCGCCGACTCGCTTACCGCGACGCGGCTCAGGCGGCCGGGACCGCCGGGCAGGCGGAACAGCGTCTTGCCGCCGCCGGCCGAGAAATTGCGATAGTCGCCGCCGCGCATTTCGATCCCGGTCAGAACCCCTGCCCCGTCACGATGGACGAACCAGGCGCTGCCGCGCGGGCCTTCCCGCACGGCGTCGCCTGCCCGCGCGGCAACCAGGATGCTCTCCGGCAGTCCCCGTTTTTCGATGAGAAAGCGCCAGGCCGGTGAACCGCGTGACAGCGGCCGGCAGCGCTCCCATCGCTCGGGAATGGGAACCTGCGATCCCCGCACGCGCCGAGTGCGAACCGCTTCGGGAAACGCCGGGGCGATGCCGACGAAGTCGCGCAGCAGGCGGCAGGCGCCGCCGAAGCTCAGTCCGGGATCGAGATGGCGGACGAGGCTGAAGATATCGCCCTTGCAGTCGCTCAGCGGGTCCCACCAGCCGTGGCCGTTGTGGTTGACGATCAGAATTTCGCCAGCGCCGCGGCGGTATTTGAGGCTGCGGCGGGTGCTTTCCGCGCGGTCGAGCTGCCATACCGGCGCCAGCCGCTCCAGCAGCGTGGCACAGCTCACGCCGGCCTTCAGTTGCTCAATCTCCTGGTCCTGTTCGCTCATCGCTCCGCGCTCCTGTGGGTCGGCCGGGCATGGGAACGACGTAGCGAGTTCCTCTTCTGTTCTACCCTGCCATCTGACCCCGCGGCAACCGCGAAGACGGGGCGGGGCAAGGGCGTGCGCAGCACGGGAGCGCATCGCGCGACGCACCCTTGCGGCGCATCCGGCGCAAGCGGTAGCGGTCCCGGATCGGCAACGCTGATGCCCGATGTGCGCCGGACCCGACTGTCAGGCGATGGCGCACTCTTCGACAGTCTCCCGGGCGGTTTTCATCGTTCCGATCTCCTTCCGTGCTCCTGCTGCCGGGCCTCGGTGTCTTGCGCGAGAAGGCCGAGGATATCGCCGGGTTCCGGGTTGGTCCTATCAGCATCTTGCCCCGCCCTGCCCTGCCCGCGCCGCTGGCAGACCGCCGCCGTTACGCAGTAACGCAAGTTGGATCGGAGCGGCATCCTCAATCCTGCCGGGCCTGCGTCTCCGGCACGGGATCGATGCCGAGTTCCTGGCGGACATGCGCGAATTTCTTCGGATCGGCGAAGCGCCGGTCGCTCATCATGGCGCGGCGTGCGGCAATCCCGCTCTGGGTGAACAACAGGCGCGGCAGGCGGCCAGCGGTGTCCAGCCGCATCAGTCCGCGCTCCAGCAGCCCCTTGGCCACGGGAGAGATCTTCGGCTTGCCGCGGTCCGGGCCGCCGCGCCAGGTCTTGAGCTGGAAGCCATCCGCCACCGTCGGCAAGGTCGAGAAGATCATGTCGAGTTCGCTGCGGATATACGCCCGCTCACTCGCCGCAAAGTCAGCGCCTGATGCAGCTTGCGTCTCGGTCATTCGGAATCCTGGTCGCTTCGTTCAGTCCGGTCGGGAACCTTCCATAACCCGCGATGCAGCGATAGCGCCGTGCGACGGCGATCGCTTCCTCATCTCGCCGGCAATGCACGGCCGCCTTTCCAACCAGAAGCCCGTTCTTATCCAAAAAAAGCAGCCGATAGCTCATCGTCGTTTGCCTCCCTCGCAGCGGTCTTCGATTCGCACGATGAAATCGGCCAGGCGGGGCTCGCGCAGCGCAAAGTTGCGGTTATCTTTTCTACCTCGTTCACGGCCGCGGCGGCCGCTAGCCGAGAAGTCGCCCGACGAAGTGCCAACCCGCAAAGAAGGCGGCGGATGACAGGAGCACGACAATCAGAAGCTCCCACCGGCTGTCATTCATCGGCGGCTCCTGTCCGCAAAACACAAGCAGACGATCGCTGACCGGAATGCCAGCGACATCCGGAGTTAGACGACCATGCGGTAATGGCCGTTGACGGCGCAATAGATCCACAGGACGACGATCGAACCGATAACCGCAACGACCAGGCTGTAGATGTTGAGCCCCGTAACCGGTGCCGAACCAACGAGCGAGAACAGAAAGCCGCCGACGACCGCGCCGACGACGCCAAGGCCGATATCCAGCAGGACGCCTTCGCCCGATCGGTTGACAATCTTGCTGCCGATGAAGCCGGCGATGAGTCCGAGTATAAGCCAGGCGATGATGGACATGATTTTCTCCGGTTCAGCCGCGGCGCGTAGCCTCGGACTGCGCGCCGCGATCGCGATTGGATTGAGAGAACTCAGCGGCCGCCGGGCGCCACGGCGCCGCGTGCCGGGTTGTTGTCGCGCTTGCCATCGCCAGTGATCTCAACGTCCTCGCGTGTGACCGTGTCGCGAACCGTCTCGACGCGATCGGCGACGACCTTGCGGACAACAACCTCTTCTCTGACCCGCGCCCTCTTTCCGACGACCGCTTCCTCATCGCTCTACGTCACCTCGATCGTCTTGTCGGAGAAGGCCGCATCGGCAACCCGCGCGTCCCGGGAAACCGGGCGACGTTCGACGGACACACGCTCGGACCGCAAGGTGACGTTCTCTTCAACCGGCGTCTCCACCGCGAAGCGGCGTATGCGCGTGGTGCCACGGTTGATCAGGCGCTTGCTGACGTTGATCTGTTCCTCGGCCAGAGGGGTAGCCTCCTCGCCGTCATGCGTCGGCACGCCCCGCCCGGGAACGGCGCCGGTTTGCGTCGCTCCGCGCTCTGTGGTCGTCGTCGTGCATCCCGTCCCATCGAACCCGAGGCCGGTTGACTGGTCGTCGACATCGAGGGGACTGTGGCGCTCCAGAATGTCTATCACGTGTGCGGCCCGCGCTTCGGGAGCCTTGACCGTCACCACGTGCGACCCGCCCGCTATGCTACGGTCGTAGACGGCGGTTCCGTGATCCGGTTCGCCGCCGAACATGCTGCTCCAGAAACCTTGCTCACGCACCGGCCGATCCGACCGGCCTACCATGCTGCCGGCCGCGGACGGCTCTCGGGTTATTCCGCCGGAGGGGATGCCGGCCGCCTCCAGCTCGCGTATGGCCGCGTCGGCCCGGGTGGCTGTATCGTAGACAGCAACCATAGTCTCGTCAGTCATGGTTTGGTCTCCGTGGTGAGGGTTAAAGGGCCTCGGTCGGCGGTGCGGATCGCGGCCCGACCGGGGTTCTGGTAACGACAGCCTCCTGTTCTCGAAGATGGGCTGTCTCGGTGTGCCGCTCAGTGATCCGGACACGCCGGACATGCACTTCCTCCTTGAGAAAGAGCCGGCGTTCGACGACCATCACTTCCTCCATCACCGGTACGATCGTTACGTCGCCATCTTCACGAACCGGCGGAGCGGACTCAACAAACCGGCCGACAGGCACGTGTTCGATTTCAATGCGCTCGCGTACTAGCGGTTCATCGACTACCTGACCGCGGGTTGGGATCACGGTGGCAACCCGGACAACCGCGGTCTCGACCCTGCGGCGCGAAATGGCGATTCCCTCGAACAACAGAGGAATAACCAGGTCATTACCTTAGCAAGAGGACAGACCCATGAACCATGGCCTCCGCATTTCTCGAGCAACGCCCGTGACGGCCGGCGTTGATGCGGGATCAACACCGGGTCACGGAGGAGGTTTGTCTGCATCCGGATTACAAATTGTGGAATCCAGAGGCCGAATCCTTAGTGGGTTTGTACTAGGGTACCGTGACAATTCGTCTGGAGAAGTTCAGCCGGTCCTGGCTCGTCTTTGCTTTGGTTTGGCTTTTTCGGGGGCGGCAAGCCCTCGCTCGCGCGCCCAAACGACCAGGGCGCTTCGCTTGCGAACACCGATCGTGCGATAAATCGCGGCTACGTGATTGCGGACGGTGTTTCGACTGACGCCGATCCTCTTCGCAATCTCGTCGTCGGATAGTCCTTGCGCCACCAATCCGAGCACGTCCCGCGCGCGCGGCGTCAGATCGCTGATTCCGGGCCCCGGGTTCTCCAACTTGCCGTGCCGGGTTAGGCTCGCCAGTTTCTCCACGATCTTCTGGCCGAACGACGATGTGTCCTGCATCACCGCCTCGATCGCGACAAGCAAATCCGCCTCGGTCCGCTTGCGCTCCGTGATGTCCAGCATCACGGTCAGGACACAGCGCCGGTCGTTTATGGCGACCGTCTCCGCCGAAAGCAGGTAGTCGCCGGTTCGCCCGTCCTTCATCCTGCACTGAACGTCGGTTGGCCGCAGGCGGCCGGTCTGCCTGACCTGCTGCGTCAACTCGTCGCGCAGCGAGCCGCTTCCCCATAGCCCGATTTCGGCTTCGGTGTGGCCGATGACCTCTTCCCGCCGCCAACCCGTCGCAGCGGTAAAGGCGTCGTTGACGTCCAGCAGCCGCATGCCTTCAAGCGCGATGATCGCCATCGGTCCGGGCGCCATGCGAAACGCGGCCGCGAACCGCTCCTCGCTCTGGCGCAGGGTCGTCCTCGGCCTGTTTACGGGGATGCAGGTCCGCAAACGTAAACAGCATGCAGGCCTCATCGCCAATCTCAAGCGGCTGTCCGGCCGCGATGACGGTTCTGCTGCTGCCGTCGGCGACGCGGAGACAAGCCTCCATTTGCGGAATGGTTGCCCCGGCATGCAGGCGCTCAACAGCCAACTCCCGCTTTAGCGCGCCTTCGAGCACGTCGATCTCGTGCACGGATCGGCCGATCAGAGCCTCCTGCACATAACCCGTCAGTTCGAGAAAGCCTTGATTGACCTTGACGTAGCGCATGTCCGACAGCCGGGCGATGATAGCGGGCGCCGGGTTGGCGGCGAAGGCGCGCTCGAAGCGAACCTCCGCATCAAACCGCTCGGTCTCGTCGTCGATGATAAGCGCGAGGCAGTCGGGTCGTTCAAGGGGATCGGTTACGAGCAAGCCACGGACGCGCTGGATCCCGTGCCGCTTGCCGTTCGGGCGGCTCACTTCCACGACCACATCCGTGAAGCTCTCTCCGGCCACGATCCTGTCCATGGGATAGTCGCCGGGCGACAGTTGCTGCCGGTCGCGGTAACGCAGCTCGAAGCGCGAACGGTAATCCGCAACCGTCTCGCCTAGATCTTTCAGCGATTTGACGCCGTGCATCGCAAGCGCGGCTTCATTGGCCCAGGCAATCGTCTGGTCCGGATTGACTGCGATGATGCCCTCGGGAAGCTCCGCGATGATCTGCTGGAGCTGTGTCCGGTCGGTGCCTATTCAGCCTTCAGAAGTTCAAACTCAACAACGCTTGTCGCCGGTCATCGGAACACTCACTGGCAGGGGTTGACCCGTCATCCCCTTTTACCGGGCTTCAATCCCCCGAAAGCACCGAACAGCTTGGCGAACGCCCGCTGCATCTGCTCGGGCGTCATCGGCATCCAAGCCTTCAGTAGCGCCTCCGGCGTGGTTGCCTCGACGGCGCTCTCCATGCGCTGCTGGAGTTTCTCCATTACCGCCTGCTGCATGGGTACGACATCGGGTAGGCCAAGAAACCGGCGGGCCTCCTCGGGCGTGCAGTCGACTTCGACGGTGACCTTCACAATGCGGTTCCTGTTCGAAAGGCCCCACTGCGATCACGGGAGAAGACAGCGAGCCGAGGAAAGCCGACACGACCTCGCCGCGGCATCAACGCAGCCGGGTCAGTTTCTGATCGCTCATCTGGAACACTCCCGTCATCGCACATCACTCCGAACGCCGGAATGACAACAGCCTAGCCTTTGTGACATTTCTATCGGGGACGCGAGTCCCCTGCCATGCCGCCCGGCATCGCTGAGTATCCAGCCGAAAATGGGTGGCCTTACCGTGAAATCACAGAGCTGCGGGGAGGCACACAAATCTCCGGGCGCGGATCAGGCGCCGCTGCGGCGCGACAGCAAGCCGCGCCGCAGCCGGAGACGGCTCACAAGAACTACTTACTGGGACTGTTTCCCAGCCGACCCGGTGGCGGCCTGATTGCCGACCGCGTCCTGCCCGACCCGGATACATCCTGTTTCTGTTCATAGCCGTTTTTGGTCGATTTCATCGAATTGCCGTTACTTTGCTCGCTCGTTTTGCCGCTCTTCATCGTCGCGTTTCTATCCGTCGATGAACTGTTAGGCTGCGCCGTCGCGCTGACAACCGAGAGAGCGAGTAAGCCGGCCGCTGTCATGAGAAAGCGTGATTTCCGCATCCTGTCCCTCCGATTTGCCTGTCTGCCAATCGAACGCTCGGACCCTGCCCCCCGCACTGCACCATCACAAAGAATCAACGGCGCCTGAACTCAGGCAGCGGCGCTCCTTCCGTCCCCGCCTCCAGCGCCGCGACGTCGGCCTCGTGCTGAGCGAGCAACAACTTCAGCGCCTCGACGAGCGAAGTGCAAAAATGGAAATATGTTGAAGTTTGGAAGGGCGGCGATCCTGTCTGCATGTGCGCCAGAGCCATGAAGCAAGAGGTTCGCCTCGCGGCGCTTCTCCGATCGTGGCGCCCCCGCCTCCTGACCTGAGCCGGCGTACGCCCTCGGCCGGGAGCAAATTCCCGCAACCGACACGGCGGCAACCACCGTCTGTAAATGCCTCCGGGGGACAGCGGATCTGCTCGGGTGCGGAATTCAAGACTTTCGGTGCGCCGAGGAGGTCAACGAAATCAGAGGCTTGCAAATCTCGAAAGATACGACTGAAAGCCGTGGGTAACGAGGGTGGCTTAAAGGTCCCGGTTATGCCCCAACGTTCGCAGTTAGCACCTTACTCCGTTTGAAAACCCGCAGAACATCGCGGTTTTGCCGCGCCTCGACAAAATTGCGGTGCTGCCGGCGCGCAAACTGACGATATCCGGCGGCTACCGCCGCCGGGTCTTTCAGCCCAGCAGGTCATCCACGCGCAGGTTCAGGCGCTCCGCGAGGCGGCTATAGACCGAGACCATCGCCTCCCGTTGGCCGCTTTCAAGCTGTGCCAGATAGGGCTGCGAGATTTCGGCGGCACGTGCCAGGTCAACCTGTGTAAGGCCTTTGTGCCGACGCCAGAACGCCAGCGGCGTCGGCGCGGCGAGGTAGGCATCGACGTCAGCCCCGGACAGCACCGGCATCGTGCCGTCCGCGACGGCGCGTATCGTGGCCTCGGCGTCGCGGGCGTCAATCAGGTCCTGGTATTCGTCGGCGGTCATGGTCACCATCCGCTCGCCGTTCGGCGAGGTCGTAGTCTGAATGGTCATGATCTATCGTCCTTCCTCATAAATGCTGCCACGCGGCCCGATGCGGAGCACGGTCAGTTCAGTATCGGTCTCGACGAAGATTACGCGATAGTCGCCGACGCGCATGCGGCTGGCGGCCGAACCGACAAGCCGCGTGACGTTGTTGGCATGCGCCGCCGAGTTGGCCGCGTAGTCGTCAACCGCCTGCCTGATACGCGCCGCTACAGTGCCGTACCGCCTGAGGGCTTTCAGGGCGTCGGTTGTGTAGCGGACCGTCTTCATGGAGGGAATATAGCTGACAGCAATGCGGTTGGCAATCGGTTTGTCGCAGCCGGCGCCGGGACCTCATTTCCGGCGCGGCCTTCTCTTTTGCTTCAATGCGCTTGCCCGGCGCCGCGTCCGCGGCCATCTTCCCCACCATGTTCGTTGTCACCGAAGCTGACGCCATCGCGATCCGTGCTGCTTATGAGCAGGGAGGCGAGTTATCGGCCGTAGTCGAGCTACGCCGGCTGTTTCCCGGCCTCGCCAACAACGAGAACGCGCGGACCTGTGCCAGGTCCATCGCCGGGTGGACGTCGCCGGCAGTCCCGGCCGCCACCGTGACGCCGCTACGTCCTCGTAAGAAGCGGCTGTAGCATCGCGCCGAACTTGCCGGACCGAACCTGCCGTGGCGCGGTGTTGAGGCGTCAACCATCGGATGGGGGGCCACAGCTGCTCGCCCGACCTGCTCTCAATCAAGTCCTATGCGGGCGGCTCGGGGGGATTTCCGTCTCCGGCGTTGCACGTGCTCTTCGCCGATGAGACCGGCTTTGCGGGCGCGGTCGAGAAGCAGCTTGACCGATGACTCCGCCCATGCGCTGCCGCTGCGCGGAGTGACACCCATGCGCGCCAAATCGGCGCCGATTTCGGCCAGGCATGCCCGCGGCCTCCCGCCATTTCCGAATCTAAATTGAAACTATCGGTATCGGCTGATTGAGAGTCAATGGCCCGCTAATTGGAGAAATATAGACCGCGATCTGGAAGTCTGAGGGGAAAGTCTCCCCTGGTCGGCGCCGCGGTTGCCGATTTCAGCCAGACTTGCCTGCGGCCGTCCACACAGGAGCGAGGCGGCGAGCTCCATGGCCCGTTTTCGCAGCGGATCGCTGGCAAGAAGGTTGACAATCCACATTTTTCACTATTTGTTCCCTTTGTGGCGACGTGCTGCTTTGCCGTGATGGATATTACCGCAATCGAGGTATCTACACAGGGGTGGCGCCCAGTGCCGCGGTGCTTGTCCGGGCCGACGCCAGGATGACTGACGGCCAGCTATCGTTGCCGTTTCCGACCGCGAAGGTGCGGTGTCCGACGTGCCGTGGCAGCGGGGACATATATTACCTCGCCGGGCGGCCGGACGTGATTGGTGGCAAGCGCCGCATCGTTTGCCCGGTCTGCGCCGGCTCGGGCCGTGTTCTTGTGCCGGTGCAGATCAACGAACAGCCGGTTGAATGCCGATCGAGCGGCCGGTTACCGGTTGCCTGAAAAAATTCCGGTTTCCGCCTCATCGCCATCGGTGGAGCCGATTGTGCTCACCGGACGGCATGCCATGGGGTTTGCAACCGTGAAGGCACAGCAGCGCCGCACTCGACGCGCGCCTGCGACGAATCAGGAACTGTGAGCTCATGATCCATGCCGTGCAGTCGCAGTACCTCCCGGTCATGCCGGTGGTTCGCTGCCCGGGACGGATTCGGCACGAGGTTGGCGGCCGATCCGGATCGGCATCCAGTCGCCGTCCTGCTCGAGCGCCACGGTGCCGTCGCGCGCCAGCTCCAGGCTGGCAATCAGAGTGCTGGCGACGGCGGCACGGCACCGTAACGGCCGGTTCGGCGCATCGGCGTCGATTTTCGGCAGAAAGGCCGCCAATGGACTGCCGTTCGGCAGCTCAGCTAGCAGCCGTGCGATCCGGCGGATTGCGTCCGTGGCGGTCCACAGCGGCGGCGGGCGCGGGCGGAGGGCGACCGCCTGCGCGTCCGGCACGCGCAGGACAGGCAGACAGGCGCGCAACAGGTCCGTCAGGTCGCCGCCCCGGGACGCGGCATCGGCGTTCGAGAGCGGCTGTCCACGCCGAAACACGTCCTGGCCGAGATGCGGCCGCTGCGCCAGCCAGGTGGCGGCGGCCTCGATTTCCGCCCGGCCGGTCAACTGACGGCGCAGTGCCTCGGCTTCCGCCGCGGCGGCGCGGGCCTCGGGCGCCGAGGCCGGCAGTTTCAGTCGCGACCACAGTTCGGTTAGGCTCGCCGCCATCACCGTCCAGACCGCCCAGTGCTCAAGCCGCACCCCGGCTCGCTCAGCGAGTGCCGCCTGCAACGCATCGCCAAACGCTCCAATCAGCGCGGCGATGGACAGCCGCGCCAGATCGACCTGCTGCGCGCGCGCCAGTGTCAGCAGCAGGTCGAGCGGCCCATCGAAGCCGTCCACGGCAAGCCGCGGGGCGGCGCCGGGCGGATCCGCCGAAGCGGACAGCGCCTGGCCAGGATCGGCCGGTTCAGCCGCGCTGGTTGCGGTGTCGGTCACGGCACCTCGTAGATCGGTCGCGTCTCGAAGCGCAGACTTGGCCAGTCCGCGGCGATCCGGGCCAGCGCGCGCCACGGCGTCCAGTCGGCCGACCGGAACGAGACGGCGAACGGCGCCTCCCCCGGCGCCAGTGAGCGCCGCATGGCGGTCTCGGCCTCGGTGTCGATCGCCACGTGGCGCAGCGCCGCGGTCGTGCCCCAGTGCTGCCACAGCCAGGCCAGCGCCGCCGGATCGTCCGGGCCGCGTTGCAGCAGGATGGCCGGCACCGGAACCAGGGCATGCAGGTCGAATGGGCAAGCCCGGCTCCGGCCGACCGGCGTCATGGCCAGGGCGTGCCGCTGCGCCACCGCTTCCCGCAACTGGCCGGCGAGGATGCGGGCGCCGGCGAGGCTGAGCCGGCGCGGCGGCGCAGGCGCGCCGGCTGGTGCCGGCGGCACAATCAGCAGGTGGAACCAATCCTCTTCCATGCGCTCAAGATCGAGTTCCCAGGGAATCGTCCCGGCGCCCTCGGCGGCGGCGCGGAACGCTGCGAGATCAGCCGGGGAACCGCTCACACAGAGCCGATGAAGCAGCCAATCGGGGTGTGGCAGGCGTTGCGGAGCGTGCCGGTCCGGATCAGGCGCCGGACCGTCGGGGATGGCGGTATCGGTTGGCTTTGGCGGGACCGGAGTGTTTGGCGCAGGCTCAGTGCCGGCCTGCTCAATGGTTGCCCGGACGTCCGGCGGCATAGCCGGCCCCTCATCGGTCGGCCGATCGGGGGCGGCTGTTTGGGGCTGAGTATGCAGCCAGGCTAGCAGCGTTTCCGCCGCCTGCGCAGCCTCCATGGCTGCCGTCTGCCGGGATTTGGTGCGGCGGCTCATGCGGCGGCGGTCGTATGGGACCGGCGGGTGCGGCGCAGCGCGCGCCGAGCCAGGATGCGGCGGACCGCATCGGCGCCGAGACGATGGTGCTCGATGCTGCCCCAGCGGTCGATCTTGCGAAACACCGGCCCGAAGCGCGTGTCGGAACTGTCCAGCCAGTTGCGCAACGCCTGCACCGGACAGGTGGCAAGGCTGGCCCCGCGGCGGACAACCCGGGTTTCCCCGTCATCGCCCGCGTCGCGCGTGCTGCCGATGGACAGTTCAACGTTCGTGGCGGTGAAGCGCAAATGCTCGACATCGAGGCCGACAAGGGCGGCGCGGCCGAGCCCTTGAGCGGCAAGCAGCAGCAGGGCGCGATCGCGCAGGCCGGCCAGATCCAACGGGCAGCGCGCCGCCATGCTGATCAGGGTAGCCGGCCGGTGCGGCGGAAGCCGCCGCGGCACGGCCGTACGGCGGGTATCGCGCAGGATCGCCTTCACCGCCGGATCGGTGAGGGGCGAGGCCAGGCCGCTCTGACGGTGTTGAGCGCCGATAGCCGCGGCGCGGCGACCCAGGGCGCCGGCGCTGAGGGTTTGCGCGCCGGCAGCCAGGAACGCGGCCACCGTCGCGGGAGCGGCCGGCAGCGCCACCTGCTGCTCCTGCCCGGCGCACCAAGCCTCGAAGGCCGCCCAGTCCACCGCATAGAGCCGCTGTGTCCTTAGACTGACCGTTCGTCGGCGTGGCGCCGCGGCGTCTGCCGCGATCTGTGGTTCCGTGATCTGCCCATCCTCCGGTTGTTCGCCGACAGGGTCCCGGCATGGGGATGTGCCCGCCACCGCCATCCGCGTCGACTCGGCGAATTTTGTTATGTTCCATGAATCGTGCGAGTTGCCTTCAGAATGATGCAACAGCGTGGCTGCGAATTGGATTGCCGCAAGGCCGCTCGAACAGGCCGCGCCTCAGCCCCACCACGGGTGACATCCATGTTTTCAAGTCTTCGCACGTTTTATCACGTTATCACGCCTGCCCGGATCGGACGCTGGACGGCGTGAGACGGACGACTACGTAGAGAAAAGGAGAGCGGACGGACTGCCGAATTACAATAGCGCCATACAGGCAGGCTGGCCGCCTGACTTCAACAGAAGGAGCTGACGACTTGGAGAACCTGGTGAAGGCCGCCAAGGAGCTAAGGATAGTCACCGAGATCGGCCTGTTGTTCAAGGGCGACTTGGTCGGGGATAGCCCGTTCGCCTTTGCCGGGTATGCCATCATCGCCGCTTTCACTCTCCTTTTTGTCTTCCTGTATCTGACCACAGACATGCCCTTCAGGACCTTCATCATCGGACCTGCCGTCATGGGCGCCTGCTGGTTCCTAACCAGCTTCGCGCATTCGCCGGCCGTCTACAGGATCGTCGACAAGGTCATAGGCACGACCAAGGATTGACCATCGATGCCCTCCGACGGCCAAAGGGCGAATGCCGCCCGGTCCAGCGCATGAAGCTGCTGCGTCTTCGGACTGACCATCTGTCGGCGTGGACGCCATTCTGCGTCTGCTGCGATCTGCGGTTCTCTGATTGCCCACCCTCCGCGTCGATTCTACGAACTTTTTAAACGCGTTAGCCGATTATGGCAAGGCTTTGAAAGGCGTGATAAGGATTTAAGGCCTGCCGCTGGTCGCACCGGACCGCTGTGGCGCCCCGGGGAAGACTATCCCAGATCGCGGGATGGCCAATTCCCATCGAACCGCGGCCCCGGATCATGCGGGAATCGGCGGAGTAGGCCGATTTCCGGTCAATGCCGGGGCTATCGGCGGCGCCGAAGGCACCTGGGTACGCGAGGATTTTCGGCCGCTGCCGGCCGGGTTGGTCCCCTCCCCTGCCCCGCGCCGACGGCCGGGCAGTGGCTGCCTGTTGCGGACCCGGTACCGGCCACCCGATCAAACGATCGTTTACATATGACTTCTACGTTTGTGCAAACGGCCCGAAACCCGACGGATGGTCCGTCGATGCCGCCCAAAACCCGGAAAACCGGCGCCGCCGGCCGCCTGATCGGCTACGCCCGCGTCTCCACCGACGAGCAGGGTACCGATCCGCAAACCGACGAACTGCGCGCCGCCGGCTGCACCACGGTGCACGAGGAACACGCCTCCGGCGCCGATCGATCCCGCCCCGTGCTGGCCCGCCTGCTGCGCGACATCGCTGCCGGCGAGACCCTCGTCGTGGTCCGGCTCGACCGGCTCGCGCGCTCGGTCAGCCATCTGCTCGCGGTGATCGAGCAACTGGCGGCGAAGGGGGCGTATTTCCGCAGCCTGCGCGATCCGATCGACACCACGACGCCACAAGGGATGTTCTCGCTCCAGGTGCTGGGCGCGGTGGCCCAGCTCGAGCGGGCGCTGATCGCCGAACGCACCAAGGCCGGCCTGCTGGCGGCCCGCAAACGCGGCCGCGTCGGCGGCAATCCCGGCCTGCGGGCAGGCGATCCGACGGCCATCCGCAAAATCCAGGCGCAGCGCAACGCCACATGGCTCAATGGCGTCCTGGTGCAGCTCGACACCTGGCTGCCGATCGTGCGGCGGATGCGTCCGGCCCAGCCCTGGGGGGATGTCGCACGGGTGCTGAACCAGCGGCCGGGCTCGGTCTGGACGGTGGAGCGGCTGCGCCGCACGGTGCGGCGGCTTGCTGCGGAAGGCATCGTCGAGGCCAGCTTGCTGGACCGCGCCCCGCTGCAGGGCGGCACGGACCGGCTGATCCGCCTGGTCGCCGGCATCAAGACCGCATCACCCGATTGGACGTTGCAGCAGATCGCCACGCAACTGGAAGCCATGCGCGAGCGCACGCTGCGCGGCGGCACACGCTGGCATCGTTCATCGGTTCAGCATCTGCTGGCCAAAGCCGAGCGCTTGGACTGACCGAGATGGCAGGGAGTTCAGCGGTAAAAGTTGCACCGCGGAACAATGCGGCTGCCGCCTCCATGTATGCCTGATAATCTGTCTGGTCGCGCATAAATGGAACCGGCTACGCTGCGGCATGCCGACCCCCCCGGATGCCCTGCATGGCGAGATCCTGCGGCCGGCCGCACCGCCCGGTGCGGCGGCGCCCACTGCCCTGCCGGACGGTTTGCCGCCGGTGCCGCTCGGCCGGCCGCCGGCGGCCGTGCGCAACTGGTTCGACGACGACGCCGCGGCGCTGATCCCGGACCATGACGGCACCCTCGCCACCGCGCGCAGCGCCGCCGGCGCCTATGCCGGCAACACCAGGCGCGCCTACCGCGCCGGGGTGCGCGCCTGGTGCGACCGCTTCGGCCTGCCCTGCCTGCCCGGACGCGCCGCCGACGTCGCCGCCGCCTTCCTCGCCGCCGGGCGTGGCCGCGGCCTCAGCGTCAGCACCCTGACCCTGCGCCGCGCCGCCATCCGCTATCTGCACGTCGCCGCCGGCTGCCCGGTGCCCACAGCGGAGGCCGCCGTTGGCGAAACCATGGCCGGGATCACAAGGCATGCCGCCGAAACCGGGGACACGCCGGCCCGCAAACTCGCCGCCACCGTGGCGATCCTGCGCCAGATCCTCGCTCCCATCGGAACCGATCTCGCTGGCCTGCGCGACCGTGCACTGCGGATCTAGACTCCGCCGCGCGGCCGCACCGGTCAAAATACCCCCCTGCCCCGCGTCGGCTATGCCGCGATCAATGCCGGCACCGTCGCCCGCATCGTCCAGGCTCGCGCCAAAGCCGCCGGCTTCGATCCGGAGGTCCTCGGCGGCCACAGCCTCAAGCGCGGTGCATTGAGCACCGGCATGGAGCGTGGCATCCATCCCACCCGGCTCAAGCAACTCGGCCGCCACAAAAGCTACGCCGTGCTCGACGTCTATCTCGAACTCGGCGACCCGTTCGAGGGACATCCGCTCAACGGCGTGCTGTAAACCGCGATCACGCACCTGGGCTGCCCATCTCCACGTCCGGCGATGCCCGACTGCGGAGCGCGACCGCTAGTCACTGCCGAGGCACGGTTTCCAACCTTTCTGGCGTGGCGAACGTATCTTCGATCTTGCCTAGGCTGACTCTCGCCGGGTTGCGAAGGCGATCGTCGCACCGCCGCGTGCGGAATATTGCCGGCTGTGATACGGCCAGCCGGGCGTCCGATCCAATGCACCAGCCAATCGATCGCGGTCTCAAAAACGTTGTCGCTTGAACCATGCCCGCTCGACCGTAATCGTCGACACCATCCTGCTATGCTCCTCCGCGCTGGAGCCTTACCGCGCAACTTTGGGCATACCGCCCCAACGTGCGGCCAGAACCGCTCCCAATCTTGTCCTCACTAGGTGAAATCCGCGATAGTCTGGCCCGCATGCAACACGCCGGTAGGGATCCAGCCGGCACTCGGCATAAACCGCTGCCGTGGACGAACCTGTCGGATGATGGTGTTCTGGCCGACGTGCCAGGGACCACCCTGTTTCGGAGGCCCCCGCCGCGAACGCGATGCCTGGCGACGACTGCCATTACGGGCTGCAGAGATGATCATGCCGGACAGCATTCTGTTGTCGCGTGGGTCGTCGCCGTTCGCAGGCGCGCCAAACAGATTATGCGATCACCTGGGTTCCGTCGAGGCGAATCTAAGGGGAGAATCGCTTATTGACCAAATCCCGGATCGAATCTGGGAAGCGATACGATCAAGGCCCTCATGGCAACCATCCCCACAGCACCTATAATCGTACTCGGTCAACTGGATCGGACTCGCAGCGCATTTCGAAGACATGAGTATATCGGGGATCAAAACCCCTGGCAAAGGGGCTGGAGCAGGGGGTAGGCATATTCGCAGCTTCCTGCTTAGACCAACCTTGGGAAATGGATCGATCAGCGCCGTGGCCGCTTCGCACGGCGGGAAGCACCCAACTTGGATGCATCCAAGTTGGGTGGTGTCCTGTTTTTGTGTATGTCGTCGTTTGTTTGCTTTGGCGACACGGCTTCGGATGGGCGACTTGGATGCATCCAACTTTGGACAGAATCCTCTTTCCTTCCCGGCGTATCCTTACTATCATGATCGAGCGCGGGCGAATTCCGCGCAAGAATGCCTTAAACCCAAAACGCATAGTATGAGGGACCGATGGACCACGATGGGGACGGCGTCGGTATGTATCGCCGGATTGCGGATGTATTGAGGTCCGCACAAAGGGTGGCCATCGAGACGGAGAATGCGCCCGATAAGCGAAAGCGGCTTCGGACTTTTTCCACGCAGGAAGTGGCTGCTTTGCTGGGCATAAAGTCCAGCGTCATAACGTCTCATGCCCGAGCCGCCGAAGAGCGAAACGGGGTCGCCCGCACCCGTCATACATTAAATGATATCCTCATTCTCCGCAAATCGTTGGCCGGGAATTCGGGTGACCTGCGCCTTCTTCCGGGTCGGCGGATAAATCGCGGCGAGGAATTGGCCACGATCGTCTTTTCCAACTTTAAGGGCGGCTCAGCGAAAACCACCAGTAGTGTCCATTTTGCTCAATACATGGCTAGGGAAGGATATCGCGTTCTCCTGATCGACCTCGACAGTCAAGGCAGCGCGACCGCTCAGTTCGGCATGGATCCGTCAACCGAAGTAGGTCTCGACAACAGCTTTACCGCCTGGACGGCCGCGCGGGAGATGGAGCGAAAATTACCGGCATCGTCACTCTGCCAGCGGACCTATTGGCCATCAATCCATATCGTCCCGGCAGGGGCAATCCTCACGCAAGCTGAAGATTCGCTGGCAAGACGGTCGGTGAACGGCCGGGTTGAAAGCGTGTTGTATTTCGATGAACTCAAGGAATTTCTGAAGGCAACTGGTGATGAATATGACGTGGCCGTCGTCGACACGCGACCCGACGTCAATATGCTTATGACAATCGCACTTCATGCCGCAACCGGTCTGATCGTGCCGTCCCGTGCAACCATGACTGACCTAGCCTCAACTGGCGAGTTCTTTGGCCATCTTGCCACCTATGTCGATGACTTCCGTGGCGCATTCGGTCATGACCTCGGCACCCGGTTTACCAGGGTGATGATCACCGCTTACGATCCGACAGACCGTAGTCAGGAAGCACTGGTCGACCTCCTTCGTGAGCGATTCGGGGATGCCGTGTTACCTGGAGAATTTCTGCACTCACGAATCATGGGGACCGCGGGTTTCGGTAAGGAGACCCTCTACGAGTATGAACCGACAACCGATCGAGCGGCTTACAATCGCGTTATGGCAAGCGCCAACGCGGTTAATCGGGCGATCGAAAGAGAAATACGCAAAGGATGGGGCCGGGAACCGAATGAGCCCTCTAGCAGCCGAGAGGTTAGTGCATGACCAAACCCCCGTCCCGTTTTGGCGCGCTGAAACAAGCGATAGAGGCAGGCACTGTTGAAGCAGCCGAGCACACTGTTGCGGAGGCACCAGCCACGCAGATCGGCGCAGGCGTCCATAGACCCGCGCTCGCACTGGGTTCGATGGTAGAGACCATGCGGGACCGCATCAGCCGACTCGAGAACGAGCTGGCACAGACAAGTTCCACAAATCATGGACTCGTCGCGGAGCTCGAACGAGCCCGCGCACTCAGTGAAAGGATCACGGAAGAGGGTGACGAATTTGTCTTTCTCCAGGTAGACGCGATTACAGATCGTCTGCCCCGCGACCGCCTTCGTGGCGGCACAGTCGGCAAGGAGTTCGAAGAACTCCTTGCCGACATTGAGAAAAATGGACAGAACGACGCGATAACTGTGCGAAGGACGAGTGACGGCAGCTTCGAGGTTGCCGCCGGCAGGCGCCGTCTCGAAGCATGCCGGCGGCTAAAGCGATCCGTCCTCGCACGCGTACGGCAACTAGATGACCAGGCGATGCTTCGCATCCAGTTCTCCGAGAACGAGCGTCGCGCAGACGTATCCGCACTTGAGCGCGCCCGCTGGTTCTCTGACGTCCAACGCCAACTCCAGATCGCTGCAAAAGAAATAGCCAGCCAATTTGGTATAGATCCCTCGACCTTCAGTCTCTATCTCCGCCTAGCAAGATTCCCAGACGAAATCCTTGATCGGTTAATTGAACCGCGACGCCTAGCAGTGGTTCCCGCGCGCCGCATCATGGAAAAAATCGAAAACGACGCCGAAGCCCTTCAGCGGATAATCGAGGCTCTCGATGCTCATCGGCAGTCGGCCAACCAAGACGGTTCGATAGAGGATCCCGTTGCGCAGATCGACGTGCTAATGCGCGCTGCGGAGGGAAGAGGGGAAGAACGCGCAGGAAGCCGCCACCCAATACCCGAACGTCGGCATATCGTGGATCGAGGCCGCCGGATAGGGACACTAACGCGCAACGGCGGCCAATGGGTCTTTCGGTTCGCAACATCGATCCCGGATAGTGAAGTCCAGCAACTCGCCGAGCGGCTGGCCAAACCGATCGCTCGTCCGGACGATACGATTGACGACGTCGCGCAAGCGAAGTCCTCGAAGAAAGGATAATTTTGGCGGCCGCAATCCTCGGTAGTTGGCTCGGCGCACTTCAGCTTTCGTCAGCTCCAGGAGTGCCACACCGCGCCGAATTTAGAGCTCGCGAACGAAGAGATTGGTTGGTCCTGCGCGGATCGTTGTCATTCGCCGTAGGACTGGGCGTCGCGTATTGCGGCGCAATCAACGCCTTTCGAATGGAACGAAAGCCACCACCTCCGGGTCGCCCGGCGTGGGGATTCTACCGATGAGATCCCGCTTACGTGAGGCTCGCGACTCGTGTTCTGGCCGAGGATTCTCCCGATAACGCGGCGCATCTAGGCCATGGGCCTGAGCCTCTGTCCGACACCGGGGATTCTACCGAGGATACGGCTCGGGCGCCACTCGGACTGGGGACTCTACCGATAGACCTCTGAAGCCCACGGGGCGGCATCGGCCAAATCTGCATGCGGGGACTCTGCCGATAAGGCACCGCGAAGGCTGAACACGGGTTCCGGCATCGGCCGGAGTCGCCGATTCGACCATCGGGGATTCTGCCGATACGCCGGAGCGGGGGGCAGCCGAGTCGCTCGAACTTCTATCCACACGCCGACCGGGGATTTTGCCGAGAGGGGTGGGGAGTCTGGCGATACCCATCCACGGAAATCCGCCATTTTTCATTAGTTATCCTGGGGATTCTACCGAACAAGCTAATAGTAGCTTTTTCAAATATCTTCCTAATAGCCTCATCGGCAGAATCCCCAGCGACACGGTGGACGATTTCAAGCAAGCATAGCTCACGAGAGGTGTTGGGGGACCGATGGGAGAGGTTCACGATCTATTGGAGACGCTCGGAAAGCGAGCTGCGGTCGAACAGAACGTCGCGCCCAGAGACGTTCTGGAAGCTGCGGCGTTTTACATGGCCGACGAAGACAACGCGCTTTCCTTTGCCTACGCAGGTTGGGCACAATGTGCCTTGCCGCATCGTCGCATCCCGATGGATCAACCTTGGGAGGTGGTCTCAGGAAATATGCGGCTACTGGTGGAACCAGGCCGCCGACCAACCGGCAAGGACGGGGAAGGACCGATGGTGCTAGCCGGCGTGCCGTTCGGAGCCTATCCTCGGCTGATTTTGATTTATCTACAGACGCAAGCGCTCCGTACGAATAGTCGCGAGGTTGAGCTCGGCAATTCCTGGCGTGACTGGATGGGTCGTATCGGGGTATCTTGGGGCGGCAACACCGGAAGAGCGGTTCGCGAGCAAGCGGAACTACTGAGTAGATGCCGTCTCACGTTTCACATCGCGGGCAACGGCCGCACCGGACTTGTCAATCAGAGCATTGTCGACCGGGCAATATTCCTCGACACGCCACAGAGCGGACGCCAGGGTCGGCTATCGCTGGAGTCCGCAAAGCTTAGCGAGCAGTTTTTTGAGGCACTGAAACAGCATCCAATCCCACTCGAAGAGTCCGCAATCCGAGCCTTGGCGAACAACTCGGCAGCGCTGGACGCCTACATCTGGCTGGCTTATCGGCTTCGGTCACTTAATGCGCCTCGTACTGTCACATGGGCGGC
This sequence comes from uncultured Rhodopila sp., assembly GCF_903915725.1. Classification (GTDB taxonomy): domain Bacteria; phylum Pseudomonadota; class Alphaproteobacteria; order Acetobacterales; family Acetobacteraceae; genus Rhodopila. The sequence goes on along the minus strand of NZ_CAIWTY010000014.1, from coordinate 8,507 downwards.
GCTAAAGGCACAGCATGGCCCTGCATATAAGCATTTGCACCACTTCAAGCCGGACTTCGTGAAGGTTCTCGCAATGGCAACAGCGGTTTATCCAGAGGCAAAAATAGAAGTCGTCGACCAAGGCGTTATCCTTAAGCCGAGCCGCCCGCCCGTCGCCCCGAAGCAGATCGGCGGCAAGACAAGCCATCGCTAGAATCCCCGACACTCAAGGAACGATTTGTCCGAAGGATCGGTAGGTGGCAACCTCCGAGCGCGATCTTCACCATTGCCGTCAAGGGTCAACGAACACCGGTAGCGCGTCGCGGACAAATCCGATGCCGGCTTCCCGCAGGGAAGCGCCCAGGAATTGCAGGTCAAGCCGGAGATAGCGCTCAAGTAGGCAGACATAGATACCGATGAAAATCGGACCGTGCCCGTCAGACCGTCCGTCCGCGTGGCTTGTCATGGCATGGGCCAATTCGTGGAGCAGGCACCACGTCGGTGTCTCCTCGCGGAGCGCTACCGACAGGCGGTCAGCGCGGCCGATCGTCCTGGACGCCTGACGAGGGAGCGGCACCACCGCCGGAGGATAGCGCAAACCCATGTCCGACCAGATCGCATCGACCATCGCTTGTGCAGCCGGGTAGGGCAGGGTGGTTGGATCGCATGGCGCCACGATGCGCTCCTCCCACGCATAGACCCGTTGGCGCTGCCGGTCCCGCGGTCGCGTCAGGCGAGTTGCCTCAGTGGATCGCCGGTTACCGGGCGATTCAGATTGACCCGATCGCCCGCAGCCCGGCCGGCCCGAAATGCCGACGTGATCACGCGCCGACCCGTCGCGCTCATGCTCACCAGCCGGACATCGGTCTCGCGGAATGCGTCCTCGACCACACGATGCTTGGCCACCACCAGGGCGGTGCCGGTTGCGCTTTGGGCACGGACCGTCGAGTCCCGTGCCCGAAGCATGGTGTCGAGCCGTTCGGACACGCGTGCCACCACGCCGTGCTGGAAACTGGCAGAAGCCTGCCGCAGGCGCGCACCGCGGAACTGAATATTGCTCCGCTTGAAGCCCGAGGTTTCGGTGATGATCGCCCGGTCGATGACGGCAAACAGGTAGGTGGCGAGCGCGGTGTCCGTCTCGAAGCCAAAAAACACATAGCGGCTGCCGGCCTGAGTCCAATCGAAATCCGCCGCCAAGGGATACGGGTTAGCGGCGCGAGAAAGCCAGACCTTGCAGTCGCAGAAGCGGGCAATGGTCGGGACGCACCCGTCGATCGGCCTGCGTCGACGGCCGCCGAGCGGCACCTCGGCCTGGACGCAGCGAGCGGTGCGTATCTCAATCTCGTCCATGCTGAGCGCGTAGCGCTCAAGCAGGCGTCCGACCATGTCGGCCGCGGCCATTGCTTCGGCCTCGGTACAGCCGTTGGCGACCGTCTTCTCGGTCAGCGCTTTGATCCGGCTCTTCACGCGCGACAGTTCGTCCGCTTGGCTCAAAGTCGGCTCCTCCGAATCCGGCCGGGCCGAATCTAGAGGTTCTGACCCGCGTCGTGAAGCGATACCGTTTCAGCGATCGATCCTGTCGCTGTCGCGACCGTTGTCATTACCCTGCCTATGAAGCGCTGCCGAGAGGAATCCTGCCGGCCATCGCCGTCGCCATGACGGGAATCGGGAGATCGGGCTATGTCCTGGATATGAATGTCGATGCGATGATCGGATACGCCCTCGAGCGGATCGCTCCTATTTCCCGCCAGATCTGGGATGCGAAGTACCGGCTGAAGGCTGCCGACGGCACGCCCGTTGACCTGACGGTTGAGGACACCTGGCACCGCGTCGCTCGCGCGCTGGCCGCCGCCGAAACCGATCCGCCCCGCTGGGAACGCGCATTTTACGAGGCTCTGCAAGATTTCCGCTTCCTGCCCGCCGGCCGCATCCTCTCCGGCGCCGGCACCGACCGCCGCGTGACGCTGTTCAACTGCTTCGTCATGGGCGACATCCCCGACGATCTCGGCGGCATCTTCGACCACCTGCGCGAGGCGGCACTGACCATGCAGCAGGGGGGTGGGATCGGCTATGACTTCAGCTCGCTGCGGCCGAAGGGTGCGGCGGTGAAGGGCGTCGGCGCCGACGCCTCCGGGCCGCTGTCCTTCATGGACGTGTGGGACGCCATGTGCCGCACCATCATGTCGGCTGGCGCGCGCCGTGGTGCGATGATGGCGACGATGCGCTGCGACCATCCTGACATCGAGGACTTCATCGCCGCCAAACGACAGGCCGGGCGCCTGCAGAACTTCAACCTCTCGGTCCTGGCAACCGATCCGTTCATGGCGGCCGTCGAGGTCGACGCCGATTGGCCGCTGATGTTCGGCGGCAAGACCTACAAGGTTCTGCGCGCCCGCGCGCTGTTCGATAGCATCACCCGGGCGACCTACGACTACGCCGAACCGGGCGTCATTTTCATCGACCGTATTAACGCTCGGAACAACCTGGCGTATTGCGAGACCATCCACTCGACCAACCCGTGCGGCGAGCAGCCGCTGCCGCCCTACGGCGCCTGCCTGCTGGGATCGATCAACCTGGCCCGCCTGGTGCACGCCCCATTCACCCCGGATGCCCGGATCGACGAGCCGGAGCTTGCCGATCTGGTGGCCGTGGCGATCCGCATGATGGACAATACCGTCGATGCATCAGGCTTCCCTCTCGAGGCGCAACGTCGGGAAGCCATCGCCAAACGCCGGATCGGCCTCGGGATGACCGGGCTGGCGGACGCGCTGATGATGACCGGGCTGCGTTACGGCTCGGTCGAAGCCGCCGATAGGGCAGGGGAGTGGTCCCGTCAGATCGCCCGCGCCGCCTACCTCACGTCAGCACGGCTGGCGCAGGAGAAGGGCGCTTTTCCGCTGTTCGACCGAGATGCCTACCTCGCCGGCGAGACCGTCGGCGAACTCGACGAGGACGTGCGCGCGTTCATCGCGGCGCATGGCATCCGCAACGCGCTGCTGACATCGGTCGCACCGACCGGCACGATCTCGCTGGTCGCTGATAACGTGTCCAGCGGCATCGAGCCGGTCTTCGCGCTGGCCTACACGCGCAAGGTGCGACAGCCGGACGGCTCGCGTGTTGAGGAAGAGGTGTCGGACTACGCACTGCGCTGCTTCCGCGCGCTGCATGGCGACGAAGCCCCGCTGCCCGATTGCTTCGTGACGGCGCAAGACCTAACCCCGGCCGAACATGTCCGCATGCAGGCGGCGGTACAGCGCCATGTCGACAGCGCGATCTCCAAGACCGTTAACGTTCCGGAGGACATCAGCTTCGAGGCGTTCCAAGAGGTCTACCTCGACGCCTACCGGAGCGGCTGCAAGGGATGCACGACGTACCGGCCGAATGCGATCACCGGGTCGGTGCTGGAGGTCAAAGCCGCCGAAGCGACCGCGTCGATCGGGGTGACCAACGATCTGATGGTCCGGTCAGACAGCCTGACCGGCGTGACCTATAAGCTGCGTTGGCCGGATAGTGAACACGCGATGTATGTTACGATCAACGACATCGAGCAGGACGGTGTCGCCCGGCCGTTCGAGATCTTCGTCAATTCGAAGAACCTGGAGCACTATGCCTGGGTCGTGGCGCTGACGCGGATGATCAGCGCGGTGTTCCGGCGCGGCGGCGAGGTCGCCTTCGTGGCCGAGGAGTTGAAGCAGGTGTTCGATCCGCGCGGCGGCCAGTGGAGCAACGGGCGGTATGTCGGTTCGCTGGTCGCCGCTATCGGCGACATCATTGAACGGCACATGATCGATACCGGGTTCCTGGCCCCGGCTGAAGCCTTGGTCGCCAAGTCGACGATCCAGCCGTCGGCGGCAACAGCCGCTACCCGGATCGGACCGCTGTGTCCCAAGTGCAGCCAGCCGGGCCTTGTGCGCGAAGCTGGATGCTTGAGCTGCGTCCATTGCGGTTGGTCAAAGTGCGGCTGACGACGAACGTAGAGGATCCCGGAGGTCGTGTTGCGGTCGGTCCGGTGCCCACGGAGCGGTGTTCGCACGTGTAGTTGAACATCATCTTCGAGATATGGTCACGGCGATCGAGGTTGTGTTTGTGCGGCATCGGGGCGGTCAGAACCAGAGAGGTAACATCCTACCATCCTTCAGCGGTCGAAGTGCACCAACGCCCCTCTTCGCGATCACCCGCTCACAAAGTTCAGGAGCATTCCCGTGTGCGGAGAATGGCTGTCTTTATCTCCGCATGCCTTGCGGACATCGAATCTTGCACATGCGGAGATTAACCTCCATATTCTCCGCAACAGGAGCGGAGTATGGCGAGCTACATCCATGAGCTTCCGGACTGGCCGCGGTTTCGGTGGGACCACGAAGCAATCGCCACGCGGTTGGCCGCGGTGCGGCATCACCAGGGCAGGCTAATAGGCCGGATGGAGGGCCTCGGTTTCCAGCTTCGCGCGGAAGCCGTCCTGCACTCCCTAACCGAGGAGGTCCTGAAATCCAGCGAAATCGAAGGCGAGCGGCTCGACCGCGAGCAAGTTCGATCGTCGATCGCGCGCCGGCTCGGCATGGACATCGGGGCGCTCGCGCCGGTGGACCGCAACGTCGAAGGGGTTGTCGAAATGATGCTCGACGCCACCCAGAACTACCGGGCACAACTGACCGCGGAGCGGCTGTTCGGCTGGCATGCGGCGCTTTTTCCCACCGGACGCAGCGGCATGAACCGAATCACCGTTGGAGCCTGGCGCACCCGGGCGTCAGGACCGATGCAGGTCGTCTCCGGGCCGATCGGCCGCGAGCACGTTCACTTCGAAGCACCGGCCGCGGAACGGCTTGCGGCCGAAATGCTCAGCTTTTTCGATTGGTTCAATACGAGCGGCGGCCTCGATCCGGTGATCTTCGCTGCCTTGGCTCACCTCTGGTTCGTCACGATCCACCCGTTCGAAGATGGAAACGGACGCATCGCACGCGCCATTGCTGATATGGCGCTGACCCGCTCGGAGGCCACGCCGCGGCGCTTCTACAGCATGTCTTCGCAGATCCGCATCGAGCGGAAGGCCTATTACGAGACGCTGGAGCGAACCCAGAAGGGCGACCTCGACGTCACCGAATGGCTCGCTTGGTTTCTGCAATGTTTGGATCGCGCCTTTGTCGGCGCGGAGACGATCCTGGCATCGGTTCTGCGCAAGGCGCGGTTCTGGGACGCTCACGCCGGTGACGGCCTCAACGATCGTCAGCGTTTCGTCGTCAATCGGCTGTTGAACGGCTTCGAAGGCAAGCTGACGTCATCGAAATACGCCGCGCTCGCCAAATGTTCGCAGGACACGGCTGCTCGCGACATCGACGACCTGTCCCGCAAGGGCGTTCTGGCTCGCGATCCGGCTGGCGGGCGCAGCACCAGCTACAGTCTGATCGCCGGCGCCGCCGATGCGTTCGAAGCCTTGGCTCGTTGGGTTATCGCGCACGCTGACAAGGACGCCCGGGATGGACAGGCGGCGCCGAGCCCGGAGGACCGTCAAGCCAGGATCGAACGAATCCAGGCAATCGGCCGAGAACTCCAGGACCTCGCAGGACACACTGACGCGCCGCTTGTTTACGGCGATCTTGAAAGCCGGCTGAAGGCCCTGCATAAGCTGGGGTTCATTCCTGACGCTCGTCTGGTTTCAGCGATGGGGCAAGCCATTCGTCGCGCCCTGTGAACGGGCAAATCGCCGACCGGGCGCCGGATTGGCCAGCGGCCTGCCGCTGCTGCCGGCGCTGGCTACGTCGCGAGCCTGCCGCAACGTCCGGAGTTTCTGGTTCATCCCCCGTGCCGAACCCGACTGGCGAGGCCGGCAACAAGGCGATCAACGCACCCGCCCCGCCTCTCAACGATGCGCATATGGGCGGGTTCTTCACGCCGGGGTGTTTGCCCCGCCGGGCATCCCGTTCAACAAGCCGCTCTTTGGGCACCAGGCCGATATGCAAGGTATATCTATGAGGAAACGGGCGTACGTGTTTATGATCGAATTGACCGAGCCATGCGCTTGCCATCGCTACCGCCTCCGGAAGCCATCGCCGGACTGGTCGGCGGTGCATGAGGCTGCCGGTCTGCGAGGCGGTTCCAGACCGAGCGAACCCGCGTTATCGGCCCGCCTTCCTGGCGGCGGCCCGCTCTTCATGCTCGAATGCATCGGCGAACTGATCGAGTTCGTGCGTACTCATGCCGAGGCTTCGCCCCACCGGACGCCACTGCGCCACCGCGTGCTCCACCTCTCGAAGTATATCTCCGGCACGTGGCGCGGCTATCCGGAAATAGGGCAGGGCGGACAACAGCGCCTCGATCGTTGCCTCCGGACCGGCATCTTCCGACACCCAGGTCTTCAACTCGCGAACCCGGTCCGGGAACGGGTTGACATCGAATGCCGGCGCAAGCCGCCATTGCCCGCGATCGACATGCAGGAAGCCGTGGTTGCGCAGATGATCATCGACATTGGTGATCAGGATGGAGAAGGCGATACGCCGCCAGAGTTCCTCCGTATCGGCCTGCGGCGCGGCGCCGTTCATCCGCAAAGCATCGACGATCTCGGTATAGGCGTGCTCGCCGGACTCGGCGACATCGACACCGAGCATCGTGGCGGCGGAGACGTACATCAGCCGCCCGCCGCCCGGTAGACGATCGAAGCGCCGGATCAAAGCCACCGGGCTGCCTTGGCTCTCTACCAGGCGACCTTCGGCGGCATTGATACCGGCAGCGGCGGCAAGCCGCAGTGCGAGGATCTCGCCTTTGGTGACCGCGTGATCGTCGGCGACGCTCGGAAACTTGCCGATGGACAGCCGGCCGTCGTCATCGACCACGGTGCATTTCGGGCGCAAGCCGCCCAGCGACGTGCCCCGGCCTCGAAGGTAGCGCAAATCCTCCGCCGTCTCGGTATGCGTCTCGATCGCATGCGACGCCGACAGCAGGCGGCCAAGTTCGATCAGCGGCGGCGCGGTGCGCCGGCCCGCTTCGGCGGCGCGCTGGAAGACGCCATCCTCATCGGCAAAGCGCAACGCACCGACGCGGCTCGCATCGTCGACCGCCAGGAGGAAGTCGAGGGCGTTCAGGGGACGGCTCTCAACATCCGCGCCGGCACGTTTCGTCTCCCGCCGCCGTTTGGCGTGGTCGCGCAGGATGACGCGGCGCGCCCAGCCATCCGGTTCGGTGTCTGCAATCGAGCCATGAAAGACGGATCCGCCGCGCTCTTTGCGATGGAATTGCGGGCCGGCCAGCAAGGGAAGGCCAGGGTCGATCGTGAAGCGGTCCGTGGCCGCCAGCCACGCGGCGGCATATTCGAAGGCGGCGTTCTCGCGCGCCCCCTGCGCGTCGAAGCGCAGCGTCCCGAGCCCGCGGGCGTTGTCCCCGATCGCGACATGGATGGTTCTTCTCATAGTCCGACCGGCGCCTTCTTCGGACGCACGCGCTTTGGCAGCCGTTCGGCGTCGAGCAACAGGCCCACGTCGTCACGACGCGGATCGACGATGTCGCCGATCGCGTCGCCAAACCCGAGGACGAACAGCGCCATTGCATAGACGCCCATCGAAACCGAGGGATCGCCCTTCTCCACCTTCAGATAGGTGGACTTGGCCGAGCCGATGCGCTCGGCCATCATCATCACGGTCAGGTTTCGTTTTCGGCGTGCGGTTGCGATGTCGCCGCCGAGCTTGGCCAGCGACCGCCGCAGCTTCGGCGAAAGCGACTCGAGGGCCGAGGACTGCATATTAAGGTCTCGTGCAATAGCCGGAACAGGTCGTGCGGTCTCGTTCATAAGACCTTAAGAGCGCAGAGTCTATGGTTTGCTCTTCGCTCCCGGCCCGTCACGCTGCCGGAGACCAATCCATGGCCGAATTCGCATCGTGTTCGAGGGAACAGCCCGCCTGCGCCCACATCCGACCGGAAATTTCGGTCCAACGCGATATGACGCGACAAACCCATGTGTTTTACCCAAGGATCCTCGACCTAAGCGCGGTTATCGAGCCAGGGTGTCGAGACTTCGCTTCATTTTCCCGATGGCCCGGTCAAGGTGCTCCATCCAATGGTCCAGGTCGCTGTAATCGAACGCGCGGCGCTCGACCAAGGACAGCGGGGGCAGGGGGGCGGGCACAAATGGCGCGTCATCGTCGCGGTCTATCGGCGGACGGCCGCGGCCACGGCCCGGTTCGGGACGCCGCGGCGGCGCCACCCGGTCCCGGACAGGCGCGAGGGTGGCGAGGCTGTAGAGCCGGCGTTTCGATCGATGCGTGACCTCAACGGCGATCTCGGCGCGGCAGAAGTCCTGCAGCAGGCCTGAGACGTTCTGGACGGCCATGTCGAGGCCCGCCGCCAGTGTCGAAGCGGACGCGATGGGGGCGGCTGCGAGCATATCGACGACCATGGCGGCACGGGAGTTGCTGCGCCTGCCGGAAACCAGAGCCCGTGCCCGGAGCCATGCGCGCTCCATGTCGGCGAGGAGCTGAAGCCAGTCCGCGGCCTCGTCACCAAGCGCGTGCAGAAATAGATGCGTCCAAGGTTCTTCGTCCCAT